>CAYJDM010000027.1:0-1618 GCA_964368945.1 uncultured Candidatus Saccharibacteria bacterium | reverse complement strand
AAGTACGTTGCCGACGCGTAAAGCTCTAGTCGGAAGACCTCAGTATCAGCGGGGCGAATGACAATTTTTATCAAAAAAACGCATATATATGGCTAAAAAAGTACTAAAATCGCTCAAGCTGCAGATCCCTGCAGGAAAGGCAAACCCGGCTCCTCCAGTAGGTCCGGCTCTCGGTCAGGCTGGCGTGAACATCGGTGATTTCGTAAAGCGATTCAACGATGCCACTCAGTCAATGATGGGAGACGTTATCCCTGTAGTCATCTCAGTCTACGAAGACCGATCATTCGACTTCGTCCTCAAGACTCCTCCTGCTGCAAACCTCATCAAGAAGGCGATCGGCCTCGAGACAGGTTCAGGAACGCCTAATACGAAGAAGGCTGGAAAGATCACCAAGGCTCAGGTTCGAGAAATCGCTGAGCGAAAGATGGTGGACATGAACGCCAAGGACATCGAAGGCGCAATGAAGATGATCGAAGGAACATGCCGATCATTGGGAGTTGAAGTTAAGGGCTAATACCCGAGACTGTCAGACATAAGAAAAAACGGCCTTAAATGGTCGTTTTTTCTTATGTCAAAAAAACATAGCGGAATGACGGGTATATTGACAATATACCATATTATGGTATGATATGCATATAAGCACATTGATATAAGCGAGCGTTCCAGAAGAGATTTTTTATCCTGAATTATGGCTAATATAAGCCTTCGGGTTCAAAAACCTCTTCTGGATCCGGCTTGCGGTTGTCGCAGCTAGTACCCAGGGAGACCCAAACGAAAATGAAAATGCATTCGTATGTAGTTACAGAAGGTCGTACTTTGGTCGACTTCACCCCGACAGCCAGTCAGCTCTATGCTTCCTGGATTATTGCCATTGCCCTCGGGCATGGATGGGGGAATGTGGGTGCCGATGAAATCGGTACGCTATCAGGTGCCAAAGGCGGCTGGGGATGGAATAATGTGTCCATCGCAGAGGTACGGACTCTGGGTATCGAAGCCGATCCAAAAGGGATCACGGCCCCTTCTCACAATATGAATACGATTGTGGGCGAGACCGGATCGAAGCGCCTCAGCTGGACGATATCACCGTCAGGTGATATCGAAATCCGCGTCAATAGACGCGGGGAAATCGGCGACAGCGTGGTGGTCCTCGCGGTCAAGTTCACGTTCGCATTCGATGATAGCGGTCCGAGGCCTCAGGTAGGGAAACTCAAAGTGCTCAGGCCGAATCGGCATAAGTCCATTGAAGCTGATCATCTCCATGCGCTGAGCTCCATTCTGACACCGCTAATCAGCGCCGGCCGCGCCGGAACCGTCGATGCGATCACTGCTATCTTCGGGCAATTGCCCGAAGATGAACGCGCCGGGCTTCGTGAGAAGCTGCGCCAGCAGCCCGCTTAAAAAAATACAATGGCAGGCCAACTGCCATGCTCCAAGATGGAGCGAATGGTTGGAAATAAAAGACGCCAAAAGGCGTCTTTCTTGTTTCTAGGCATTTTTCTTTTAGGACGCAGGCTTGTATACTTCTGGTACATGAAAGAATTTCCGATCAGCAGATTCGATGCGGCTCCGGCGCAAGAGGCCGTCGAGGAACGGTCTTCGGAACAGGAATTTTCAGGCT
>CAYJDM010000026.1:0-1675 GCA_964368945.1 uncultured Candidatus Saccharibacteria bacterium | reverse complement strand
AATGAAAATATCATTGCCGCTCCAGCCAAGAATGTGACGCCTCGGTTCAATTTGCCTAGCTTGTTTCTTTGGGTATTATTTTTTCTCATACGTTTTTTTGTATTACTTGATAATCTCCAGACGGCTTAAGTGTATGAAGGAGAGGTTAAGAATGGATTAAGCAGATTGCGCAGGGGATTCAGGCTATATAGACAATGTAAGCATTAAGTGGTACAGTTTATTCGTTCCCTTCAATATTTCATTATTTACTTCAATTATTCACCTTCATTATTTCACTCAATATCATGAAAGACATCACAAAAAACTCGGAGACTGAAAACCCGGTCCACCGAGAGCAGTTCATAGCAGGCATCTGGAAATTCAAAGACGAGGTTCCAATGTCTGAATTGGAAGCTGTGGCCAAGGAATGGGCTGCGGATCCAAAGTTTACCAGCCTCTTTATCAGAAAAGTCTCAAAGGATCAGTATGGCATCTGCTTCATGTACGATGACCGAGGATCAGAAGACAATGAATCGACATACGATGCATTCTTCGATTCCACGACTGATCAGCTTAAGAAAAAGTTCGGCAACTCCTTCTGCGGTTGGGATGTGTCGAGCACGATTGTTCCAATTAAATAATCGTAAAACAATAAACCGTTGATTTAAATAATAAATAGAAGTGGACAGACGAAAAGCCCAAGGACAGAATCCGAGGGCTTTTGTCTTCGGCCAAAAATAACATATTGACAACATCCGTTATAAATGATATTCATTGCATCGGAACAATACATCAAACCAGAAAGAAACATCGACAATGGACCCAAAAAAAGACCTTCAGACGCTCCGAGCTTTCATCCATGCCGCTGCTATTGCGCATGGGGGACGATTCACGTATCTCAATCAAATCGAATGTCATTTGGCAGATCACGCCGACGGCCAGATGAGTATTTCCATGAAGCCACGCACCAGATCGGTGGTGTCGAATGGTGAATTGACAGCGGCCTTAAAGTCACCTCCCGTTGGTTACAATAATGGCAGCGGTGGAGGCGTCTGGTGCGGTTACGAATTTCCGCTCAAGGCATTTCCCGTAGAACTGAGACAGCGCCGCGCAGCGGCAATAAATAATCACCATAGGCTCATGAAGCTGTATGCAAGGGCGATGGAATGGCAGAGTTTGCATACACATCTTGCCGAGGGCATCAAGTACTTTGGCGGAAAGAAAGTGGCAGATATGTCTCCGGTCATTGCTGCGATGCAAAAGCAGCTTCCTACCGCTGCACTAGAGATGGCCAGGTCATGTAAATCGTTTGATGAAGTCAATAGGATGAAAGGGGTCTGGGTACAGGAAAATGCTTCTCTGTTTATGGATATGGCTCGCATTCTGGAAATCGGTGAAGGCACTGGTCCTGGCATCATTCTGTTTTTTGAGGTGAAGGCATTGAAATACGAACTTCCGGGCGGCGAGAGAATGTATCCGTTTTCTTGATCGCCCGTCATGTGCGACTGATCGCTTGGCGTTTACGCGAAGCAAAGCCCCTGGTCCGAATGGATCAGGGGCTTGTTACTTTGTCTATTTCTTCGCTTTCTTTTTCGTTTTCGCAGGCGCTTTTGCTTTTTTGGCTGGCGCATCAGGTGAGTCGATCGATTCCTTTCCGTCAGATGAGCTCTGGACCGATGCAGGCACCGCTGCGCCG
>CAYJDM010000025.1:0-1735 GCA_964368945.1 uncultured Candidatus Saccharibacteria bacterium | reverse complement strand
GGATGATCGCTGAACTGCTCGTTGTCAGAATAATACGGATACGACATATCATATGATGTTGCTGGCATCGCGATTCCTACGCCACCCTTGCCTTCGCCTGCATTCTGAACCCGCTCATCTACCTTGCCGTCCTCTGCAAATGTTGCGCAGAGCGCGAATACGGGATATTTGACCGCCACCGTAGCTCTGACGCCATTTCGTCCAACAGTCGTGCTTGATGCCATGACGGTCTTTGCAGGAAGAACCTTGTACTCATAAGGCTGCTCTGTCTTTGGATCCACAGGCAATTTCATGGCGTATGGATTGCCGACATTCATTTCGTCGAGCGTTGCAGGAAGCTGGGCGTTTTTAGACTGATAAAAATTCAAGACCTGATACTTCAAATTCTGAAGATCCGTTTCTCGCTGATTATCGTCTCGGATATTTCGCAAGAGAGTCGGCGAACCGGTATATGCGAAGCCGGTCACGAGCAGGATGACAACCACCGCGATTACGCCCCAGCCAAGGCCTGTCGCTTTCTTTGGCTCGTCGGCAAGCGTATTCTTGATTTCTCGTCGTGTGAACCACCAGACGAGGCCGCCTACGATGAGCACTGTCGCGACCTTCCAAGTGAATCGCGCAGTGATCTCTCCGCCGAGGAATGTATTGATCAAAACAACAAGGTCGATGGCTAGCGCGATGATCGCCAGCGTCAATGTGAGATAGAGACCCCATCGTCGAACCCAAAGGTCTTTCTTTGCAGGCTCAGCGCGTAGATGCGCATAGATTTTTTTTAATAGAAAAAGCATCAAGGGCGTCACTACAATCAGCATCGATACCGAGAATCGCATGCCGCTCGCATACGGATCGAAATAGTTATACTGCCGATCCGGGAAAATCGTATTGATAATCGAAAAAACAAACTGAATAAGCGTCCCTAAAAACGTATACAGCGCCGCGATGAAGCCGAGGTGGAGGAAGAAATCCGTCGCCCCGACCCTCGCCTTCGGCATCCCGCCGCTGACATTATTTGCCTGGCTCATTGAGCCGTTCATATTATTTGTTTCCATGCAGGGATTATAGCATTTCTAGATTAAGTTTAAGTTATGAAAAAATAACTCCCGCTGCGCCAATGAAGGCACAGCGGGAGCGTTTTTGTCGGTGGTTTTACCGATTGCTCAATAGTCTCTGCGATCCACGCCTGCCATTATGATGCGCTGACGAGCGATTGCCGCATATACTGAGTGGCATTTTCAAAGGACGGCAGCCAAGGCGATTCCTTGAGCATTCTCTTGAGATGATTCGGTATCCAAGGAATCGTTTCCTTGCTCACGAACCGCTCGATATGCGGCATGGTTAGGGTTACGCCCCCTGCCTCATCGGTCAGTCCGGCGATATCGTTCGGCGAACCATTGGGATTCCAAGGGTAACGTCCTTGCGCGAGCTCGCCATTCGGCAAGCAATAGCGCATGGCAACGAGACCGGCTTTTTCGATTGCCTGCAAAGCCTCGGCGCTCGCGAATCGGAATTTTCCTTCGCCATGCGCCGCGACAGCAGGAAGCACCGATCTCTCCATGCCCGCAAACAGTATCGATGGCGATTTCTCTACTCGAACCCATACGATGCGAGCCTCGAAACGGCCAGAATCATTGTGATCCATCACCATATCGAAACAGACGTCCGGGTGTTTTTCCAAGAACGACGCTCCAGGGACCAATCCCATCAGAATGCCTGCCTGATTGCCGTTGCAGGTGCC
>CAYJDM010000024.1:0-1978 GCA_964368945.1 uncultured Candidatus Saccharibacteria bacterium | reverse complement strand
ATCGGCAAATCATCAGGCAAATCTCCGAACTGATCGAACTTGAATGAGTCGGTCAAAGAATTCTGCAGCGGAGCCTGCTTCAGGAGGCAATTTTTCAAATCCCCATTCTTTGCATGTGCAGGGCAATTCTTTTTCGCTTCAATGATCCATCGCACCGTGTCATACATATATGCGCTATAGAATATCGGCTCTCGATTGAATTTCGCGCGATACCGGGTGCAATACGCTTTATTGTATTCGCTTGAATCGCATGAGAAGGGGATGGCGGTTACAAAGAATCCTTCATTGATCGATTCCGTATTGCGCAGGAATTCATCGCTTTCTGCCGCTGAGAATCCGGCAATCAATCCTTCATATCCGAGTTCTCGCAATTGCTTCAAGAATGGGGCGGCGACCTTGTCTTGCGCAAGCAAATATATGATCTCTGGCTTTGCGGCAACTGCTTTCGTTGCGATGGTCTTATAATCGATATCCTGTTGGCCATATCCCTCGGAGGACAAGACTTTTCCGTCATTCGCTTCGTAGGTTGTGGCAAATATCTTTGAAGCCGTTTTCAAGGTATCGCTCGTTGAGTCAAAAATGACGGATGCTGTCTTTACATTGCGAGCGATCAGGGTCTCGCTCATGGTTCTGGCTTCGCCTGTTATGCTTGGGAGGATGGTGAAGGCGAAGTCGTCTTTTTTCATCAGTTCTGGCGTGGATGTTATGGCGAAAAAAGGAACCTTGGAATTATTGGCAATGACAGACATCGCTATATTTGCCGTGCTTCCTGGTCCGGCCAAAATGATTTCGCTCTTTTTATTGCCAATGAGATGAGTGATGGCGGAAACGGATTTCTGGCTTTCGCCCGCAGAATCCTCTATTGAGAATTCTATATCCGAGTCAAAGTCCTTCTTTAGATCTTCTTGAGCCAATAAAAGTCCGCCGAGCGCATCTTCGCTTATGCTTGCGAACTTTCCTGTAGAAGGGAGGACCACTCCGATACGGATTTTGTTATCCGCGGCCGCTTCGTCTCGCGAGCCATTGTCTCGGTTTGCCCAGCTGATACCCGATAGCACGATGATAATAATGATCGCAAACCAGAGCCATTTTGCTGCCTTATTTGATTGGTTTTTCATATTGGGTATGGTAGGGAAAAGGGCATATATAGGCCATACTTTTCGGCAATATATTGGAACTATTGTAAATATGGCTTTATATGGTATTGTTTTTGCATATTAAAGCCGCCGTAAAAGTCGGCATAATCCGCATAATTTGCAAAATCCGCGCAAATTGCGCTTTTTCCAATGAAAATACCACAAACCCTCCAGACCCTTACCCAATACGGCCTCACTGACCGCCAGGCCAAGGTGTATATCGCTTGCCTCGAATTGGGCGTGGCTTCGGTTCAGGAAATCAGCCGCAAGGTACATATAGCGCGCAGCTCTTGCGAGGCGACGATCAATCAGCTGCTCGAGCGCGGCTTTGTCACTTCGTATCAGCATAAGACCGTGCGCAAATTCTCGCCGGTAGATCCTCGGCAGATCGTGAAGGTTGCCGAACAGAAAGTCGGAGGGCTCATCAATGCTTTGCCAGATCTGACCGGGATTTTTCTCAAAAATAAAACCATACCAAGCGTGCGTCTCTATGAGGGCAAAAAGGCAATGGAATCCATTCTCGAAGAGATTCTTGCTGAGGCCAAGGTTCTGCATGGCTTCGGTTCAGCCGATGATCTCTATGATGCGCTTGGCGAGACATTTCCGGAATTTCGCAAGCGTCGCATCCAAAAGAAAATTCCGGCAAGAATGATTCTCCGCAATACCGCAAAGGCGCGTCAAAGGCAGAAAATGGGTCCTCAGGAATTGCGCGAGGTGCGGCTACTTGGCGACGATACCCTGGATGTTTCCAGCCTCGTTTTCATATGGAATGACAAGGTCGCTTCTTTTTCCCTGCGTCAGGAAATGATAGCCGTCATCGTCGAGAGCAGGGAAATGGCGAC
>CAYJDM010000023.1:0-2098 GCA_964368945.1 uncultured Candidatus Saccharibacteria bacterium | reverse complement strand
AGCCATAGCCGTATGTCTTGCGCTTGAACCAGAGTTTTTTCTCATGCGATGTCATGCCCGTAATTATATAGCAGGCATGTGGAGGTGTCACTATTTGTCCTTGCTGATTCCCCAGATGGTATCGAACCAGCCCTTCATCGTATTGCTATAGTCTACGCTCTCGATCAATGTCCCAAAGATCTCATTGGACATGGTGATGATGGCGACGCGGGAATCATAGATCATGATCATCGAATCGAAGTTTATGCTCTTTGGAGGTATGCGCACTTCTCGATTGTTCGTAGGATCCGGCTCATAATTTTTATTAAAAACTTCCAAGGGATGCGCATAGAGGATCTTGTTTTTGATGCGCCTTCGATATCTTTCCTTTATATAATTGTCGACATATTCCTCGCCGAATCTTTCATAAATACCCTGATATACTGCGGTTCTAATCAATCCGTCTTTGGTAGACAGGCTATCGGAGTACAGCTTCTTCACCCCCTCATTTCCTTCGAAGTATTGAACTCGGGGCTGAACGACCGGACCGGAATACTTATGTTTTTTCAAATCATCGCTTAAGGACTTGAGTTGAGGACCGAGATCCTTGAGCCCAGATACGGTCTCATTATATAGCTCGAGCAGCTTCTCGGGTCCAGCAAACATGATCTTTCGGCCATATTCCCCTCCCAAGTTCCAGCACAGCCCTTTAGACTGCAGAGACTGGATGACATTATAAGCATTCGATCTCGTGATTCGAATCTGCTTTGCCAAGGCGCTTACGGGCAATGGCGTTACCGTTATGCCGTATAAATACATGCCCTGTTCCATCTCATTGAGCCCTATCTTGTTCAATATCTCAGCATTATTTTTCAGTTGTCCAATTTTTGTGGGCATATGTACATCTTCAATATAGAGAATAAAATGGCAATCGTCAACATTTTTAACCATATATACTATGAACAAAAAATCATCGTTCCCGGCCATCATTATCATAATCATCCTATTGGCCGGATTCGCCATCTCGGCAAAGGAAAAACCTGCGGACAATACCGCAGACACAGAGAATTCGATACCCCCTACCCTGACAATCGGAGCCATACTGCCGCTATCTGGACCTGCGGCTATCTGGGGAGAGAATGTCAAAAAAGGCATGGATATGGCGCTAGCTGATAAGCCAGAGCTGAGAGTTCTAATCGAGGACAGCAAAGGAACCCCTGCCGATGGAGTAAGCGCCTTTCATATTCTCAAAGGAAAAAAGGCAGACCTCATGCTTTCTGCCCTTTCGGCAGTCAGCGTCCCGGTATCAAAAGTCGCAGCTGATGAAAAAGTTCCGCTCCTCGCCACTCTCACTGCCGCAAACGGCATCGTCAATGAATATGCGACGAGGTATTACAGCAATGCCCAGAATTTCGCGGAGCCGTCGTTCGCCTCGACCACTTCCCCGATCTCAAAAGCAAAGAAGATTGCCGTCCTCTATAGAAATGACGAGCTGGGAGCATCTGTCATGACAAAGATAGAGTCTCTGACTACGCGATCGCAGTCCGCATCGAAAAAAGAAATCGTATTCAAGGATTCATTCGCGCCAGGAACGACTGATTTTTCTACCGTAATCCTCAAAATAAAAAATTCAGGAGCGGACGCGCTCATATTCGTGCCGGTCACGCCAGGAGAAGCCGTCGGCATACTCAAAGCATCAAAGCAAATCGGATTGGCAATCCCGCTCGTCGAAGCATCAAATGTATTTGCCGACATGAATACCAGGACACAAGCCGAAGGAGCCACTTTCTATTCCAATTCATATGATTTCTCTGCGCCTGGCAACGCTATCGAATTCAAAAGGAAATATAAACAAGCATACGGATCCGATCCAAATTTCGCGGCCGCCTTCGGATATGATGTCATCAATCTCGTATATGCATGCAAGGACCGCGCATCGGATATTCAAATCTGCATACGATCCGTACAGGAATATGCAGGCGTAGCTGGTAGTGCAAAGCAAATCGCACCAGGGGATTTCAACATTCCTATGAACTTTGAGAAAGTGAATTAGCTGCACAGGCATGCTAAAATGCTACGCATGAACAATGAAACAAACCAGCCGCAGACTGATGCGGCG
>CAYJDM010000022.1:0-2418 GCA_964368945.1 uncultured Candidatus Saccharibacteria bacterium | reverse complement strand
CGAGGCCAAAGATCGCCTTGAGGACGGTAGACTTGCCCGCGCCATTCGGACCCATGAGCGCGACGATCTCTCCTTCGCCGATTTCTATATTCGCGCCATTGAGCGCTTTGACGCCGCCGAAATTGACGTGGACGTTTTGGACGGTGAGGAGATTCGTTGCGTCCATAAGCGAAGAAGCGGATACTGATGTCATGGCTTCAGTATATCAAATATTCGCAGTCTATTTATAGTCCACAAATTCTCCACTCTTATATATATGAACGGTAGGCGGCAGGTCTATCCTCGTCCCATCTGCGCTAAAGAAAATATCCCCTGAAGCATTTCCCTTAAATTTGAAAGCGGGCGAAGCGAGTTCGTCGATCCATACATTCGTCGGTTTTGATGCGAGAGACTGAATGAGGCCAACAGCATCGTATGCGAAGTCGGCGGTAATTTGCGGATCTGATCCGTATGCGGATTTATATGATCGCTTGAATTCGTCAGCGGCAGTATTCGCCAGATTCGTTGAAATGCATCCTTCGAGTCTTTCAGCGCCAATCGCTTCGGTATATTCTTTCACGGCAATTTCCGTCTGAAAATCGCAGACTATCTTTATCTGGCCAGCCCTGTCCTGTACCCTGAGCGCCTTTAGGAATTTTATGCCATCATCTTTTGGCAAAAAGACCGTGACGGCATCAGGATTCGCCGCGACTATCTTTTGAACCATCGTCCGATAATCATTAGAGGATGGAAGGATAAAATCTTCTGTCTGCACTGCAGCACCCAAGCCGTCCTTGAACCTCGCCGCACTTAATTGGAATAGATCGGCATTGGAATGCGCAATCGCGATCTTCTTGGCGGTTTTGCCATAGATCTTGCCAAGCTCGACATTCAAGGTGTCGCCCGATGGCATGAGCTGAAATACGGAATCCTTTTCATATACCAAGGTCACGCCCATGCCTAGAAGAGGAATATTGTCCTTATCAGTCAATGGCTTGATTGACTGGATCGATGGGGCGCCCATTACGATGACCGCATCGATATTATGCAGGCTTTTCAGATTCTGATATGCGGAAACAGCCTTCTTTGGATCGTATGCATCATCCTCAAAATGAAATGTGATATTGTCTGCATGCAATTCCTTCTGTGCTAGCAGGATCGCATTGCGCTCGCTTTCTCCGAGAAATGCATATTGACCGCTGAGGGGCACGATTACTCCTATGTGAATCTCATTCGAAATATTAGTCGCGGGCCGATTCACCCACCCATTCACTGCTACGGCCAGCACGATCAGAACGACTAGAGATATCCATATTTTTTTGCTTTTCATATGGCCATTCAACCATTATCAATCACAAAGGTCATCAATGAGGCAGATTTGCCAATCGAACGATGATACTACGGCCACACACAGCCATGCACGAGAATTTTCTATTGACGAAAATATCGTCATATAATATGCTTATTGCACCAAGATGAAAAACAGCGTCTTCAGCAATGGCCTCATCAGACTCCTCAACCTTACCGACATCGAGCGGATGGTTTTATCATCCATAAGACATAAGGATCTGAACGTGAGTGAAATTGCGAAAATATCGCGCATCCCCCGAACGACTCTGTATACAGCTATTGATTCTCTGGCCCAAAGAAATATGATCAGCTCGCGGAAGGAAGGCAAAAGCACCGTCCTCTCCCCTATTTCCACTAATGAGCTGGCAGAACGACTTCAAGGCGAATCGGCACAGATGATCGAGAGCGGGGCTTTTACCATACATGCAAAAAATCACAAACTCGAAGATCGGGCCCGGAATTCAATGACATACATATATGGAAAGGGAGCAATGCTTGATGTCTGGCAACAGATGGCAAGATCAACCAAAAACAGATTCCAGATGATTCAGCCCACGAAATCCCTCGAAACCGTTCTTAATAAATACGACCAGAAAACGTTCATTCCGATAAACAATGCGATAAAGAAAAACAAAGTGATAATGGAGACGATAATGAATGAGAATTCTTTCCCTACATATATGAATTTTTATAAAGGAAAAAAGGAAATCCAAAGGCAGATACTCAAAAGCTTCGTCGGCCGTGCCGCGGATACGACCATGGTCAAGAATAATTTTCTGCAGAATAACGCTGATCTGATATTGAACTCAAGATCGGCATTCCTCATGAATTGGGAAAGCGAAGTCGGCATCAAAATCGAGAATCGAGACATCGTGGATTTGCTGCACGAACTATTCCGACTGGCCAAGGGATATGGTCAAAAAGTTGATCTCAATGAGTATTTGAAGAAATGGGCGGTGAGGCTTGCCCAATCTTAAGAGATTGTATAAGCCGGCAAGGTCTTCCACAAACTATCGAACATGGCCATCTGACCCGTCGCCATTTCCCTGCTCTCGACGATGACGGCTATCATTTCCTGACGCAGGGAAA
>CAYJDM010000021.1:0-2572 GCA_964368945.1 uncultured Candidatus Saccharibacteria bacterium | reverse complement strand
TGAAATTTTGATAAAAAAGAAAGAAGGCGCCGCCGACGAAAGTCGGCGGCGCTTTTGTCTGTTCGCGATCTCGATGAGGGCTTTGATCTAACCATGCGTAGAAGAAACTCGGACGTAACGTTCCGGTTTCTTTTACGCTCTCTAAATCCATGCACTTGGACATTTCCATTGGTGTATCAAACTATCACGTTGCGTCATAGTTTGATACACCATGAATGAAGTCTGCGAACCGCGCGAAATCATCTGTGAACCGCGCGAAATCGTATGCGAACTGCGTATGAATCGCGCGTCAACCGCGCGCGAATTGCGCGTATGACGTGCGCCGCGCATGCCTTCTGTGCTAAAATGCATTCGATGAACAATAATATGTCGCCTTGGCTGTATCAGCTCGTTCACAAAAGGCCGGTCTCGATTCTGAATGACAATACGAAAACGGAAATCGCTATCATCGGAGCGGGAATTGCCGGCGTGATGACGTCATATTTTTTACTAAAAAACACAAATAAAAAAATCCTGCTCGTAGAAGGGGGAAAAGTCGCACATGGCGCGACGGGTCACAATGCGGGGCAGCTCATCGCGGAATTCGAGCGGGAATTGCATGATATCGCGCAGGAATTCGGCGTGCCGGACACTGTCGCTGCGGAAAAAGCCCTGAACTCGGCCTGGATTACGATAGAGCAGGTCTTTCAGGATGCGAATCTGACGACGCCGTATTCGACGTTCACGGGATATAAGGGATTTCAGAGCGTCGATCGGCTCATGGATGAGCTCAAGAACAATGCCATCAGGGAGCAGGCGGACGAAAAGGTCTATCCGATCTTCATTTCTGAGGATGCGCCAGGCCTCGCGGATATTCCGGTATCATATCGCACGCTGTATAGCGTCATTCCGCATAAGGATATCTTGGATCTGCTCGAGACGGACAATAAGGATTATCAGGCCGCGCTTTCGATCAGGAAGGGCTGTCTGAATGGCGCCATGCTTTGCGAAGAGATAGTGGGGTATATGCTTGCCGAATTCGCTGACAGGATCATGCTCGTCGAGCATACGCCGATAAAGGAAATCGTCCTCGAGTCTCATTCGGCAAGCCTGGTCTGCGATGCATATACGATCGAGGCTGAGAAGGTGATTCTGTGCACGAATGGGTTTTCGAAATTCGTCATCACGAATAATTCTGGAGAAAATATAAATAATCTTTTCCATCATCAGCTCCATGGAAATATCGGCTATATGGCCGGCTATTTGGAGGAGCTCAATCAGCAGCCGACGGCATTGGCTTTTTACTATGATCGCGTGAGGAAAGCAAAGCATAAGAAAAAGGACAAGGATGCCGAGCCGGAGCTATTCGAGGGCTATTATGACGAATATTTTTATATGACGCGTCGTCCATATGAGATTGAAAAAAACGAGCGCCATAATCTCGTCTGCGTGGGCGGGCCTCAGCTCCTGATTTCTGATTCATCGACCTATGATCCGATTGCGGCATTCGATGAAAAGTCTGCAAAGGAGATCGATGCTTTTCTCAAAAAGAATTATCGCCATACGCCCAAGGACAGCCTCGAATTCAAATTCAAATGGCATGGCCTGATGGGGTATACGACCAATGGAATCCGCCTCATTGGGCCGGAACCGCTGAACCCCGTTTTGCTGTATAATCTAGGGTGCAATGGGGTGGGCATCCTGCCAAGCATCTTTGGGGCAACGCGCATCGCTCGGTATATCGCCGGCGAGGACGTAGAGCCGATGATCTTCGATCCGAAAAGATGCGATGGGGGGGTCTGCTTCTAGCCATCATGCTGCAAACAATTCTCTCATTTCCGTCGCATCTGATTCAGGCGATTTCGTCATATGTTTTTCATCTCGTGCCGATTGCTGATTCGATAGGCGGATGGATGTATCTGATCATCTTCGGGATCGCTGTTTTCGAGTCGACGCCGGTATTCGGGACCTTTACTCCCGGAACTTTGTTTTTGCTATTTTTCGGATTTTTGGTTTCGGTGACGGATCTGAGCTTGCCGCTTTGCATATTGCTGACGACCCTGGGCGCGGTGCTGGGAGACGGCCTGGGATATCTGCTTGGCAAATATGGCCAGAGATTTTTCAAAGAGCATAAGGGCTTGCTGCGCATTTCGCATCTGGATATGGGGCGGGCATTTTTCAATAAGCATGGCGGGCTGAGCATTTTCGTCGGCCGATTCGTGGGCCCGATCCGACCGATTGTGCCTCTTGTGGCGGGCGCTACTACCATGGCATGGAAGCGGTTTTTGGCACTGAATATATTGAGCGCATTGTTTTGGTCCGGCTTATTGATTTCGCTTGGGTATTTCGTAGGGCAAAAATGGCAGGCCGTGGAGAAATGGCTGTCGAATTTCAGCGTCTTGCTGGGCGTCATCGTTTTGATATCGCTGCTTCTATATGTGCGACGATATAGATTGGAAAAAATTCAGAAGGAGGCGGGAGGGCAGGCTTAGTGAGAAGGCGGGGTTTTCTTGATCAGAATTTCATATGTCATGAGGTAGAGTTCGCGCATGGGCAAGATATGCGCGAATTATTTTTTATATAAAAAAAGACC
>CAYJDM010000020.1:0-3416 GCA_964368945.1 uncultured Candidatus Saccharibacteria bacterium | reverse complement strand
CAAACGCAATACAGGAGAAATCTTCTCGAGGAGAGAGATTCGCATGCGCATCGATCAGGCGCGGTTCTCTGCTTTCGCAGATTGCCGCAATCCCTTTCGCGATTCCTCGCGAACGATGCGCATGTAAAAAAGATTTCCCCTGTGCCGGGTTTGAATTTGCTAATCGAGAATATGATCGCCTTCATCCTTTATCTCGAGAATGTTTCCGTAATCACCCCTGAGCTTTTCAGCGATCGCACGTGAACCTTTGGATATGACCGTCATGCGGACTTTTTCGATACCCTGTCCTTGCAAGCTTCGAATGCATGATTCGGCAAGCAGCAGCCCGTTGCCTAGCCCTCTATATTTTAACGGGACATATAGTGCCTCGAGCGAGGCAGTGGAATCATGCAGGCTTGAAGCGCATAACCCGGAAATTTCTTGACCAATTTTTAATTCATAAACATGACCCGATCTCGCATTCAGCGCTCCTGCAAAAACCTGAAGCACATTAGCCCATTCATATTCATCATTGATCTGCGCGCGCAATTCATCCAGCTGGGTTCCAAGTTCTTCATAAGGAAGCATCGACAGGCGCTGCTCCGAAGATTCCAGGACTGGTTCCAGTTCATGCTGAACCGGTTCATTGTTAATTATTTTTTCCAAGGCTTTAGAATTAGATTTTAATTCGGGAACGTGTCTAATGATAACATTACCTATCGTCCCATGAATCGGGCCACGCATACGCGTGCGACATTTTCACGAGGCGAATAAGTTGCTCGATATTGCGCGATCGAGCTACGCACCATTTTGCGGCATGGCTGCCTTGCTTCAACCATGAAGCATTCGCATCATTCTGTTGACAGGTTATGCGACAACCCCGCGTTCTTATGACGCAGCTTGCGGAGTGGCATTGCCATCCCAACGGACCTCGAGATAATCGAGATCTCTCCAGCCTGCATAGACTGGATCTTCGTCGAGAAGCGCTGCCAAGGAGATCGCCATCTGTGTGCTTTGCTCGCTCGCATCCTCCTGCTCAGCATCTCTGCGTATCCAGAACGCATCAATGATGTAGCTATCGACGCAAGTGCCATACACAAGACTCGAGACTTTGCCTTCCTCCATTTCTTCCAACAATGGAAAAATCCGGCTAGTTCTCCCGATCTCAACTCTCCCGCACTTAAGCATTTCCATCTTTTCACCTCCTTTCCGGAAGTTACCTGCGACATTTTTTCCGCGCAGAAATCGGATTGATTTTGTGATTAGGTTTTCTCCTATGGATCAACGATGCTCATGATAAAAATCAAATGCATCGCGAATCCAATTGGGAAGGGATCCGGCGTAACCATACGCCGGATCCCTTTGTAACCGTTTCGCTCCGTTGCCGGAGCAAGAATTTTTTCTCATTTTCAAAGGCTGAGAAATTTACCTTCCTAATATGTTGCCCGCATAGGTGCGGGTTTGTTTTGCTTGATCAGCAGCCTCAACGGCTACCAGTCATTGCCGTCATATTTCGTATGAGGCTCCCAAGCGTCGTAGGGACGCTGAGGTTTTTCGCTCTTCACGAAGACAGGGCAAGCACCGACGACACTGACCGAGAAGCAGTAGTCATGCTCCTTCCCTTTCAGAATGACCTGCAAAGGATATGCCTCGACAGGTCCGCCAGGGATATATTCTGGCGGCTCGATCCAGCGATGCGGATGAACCTGTATTGGCTCTTCCGATTTGACGCTATCACCATCGCGCAAGACGCAGCCAGCGACGCATTTCGCTTTGATATTATCCAGCGAAGCGCCGAGCAACTGCTCAACGGTAGACCCAGTCGCCTGAGTCCATTCGGGCATTTCGTGATACGCCCTCCAGCCTCCAGCCCAATAAATCCAAACGGGCTGCCCTTTCCAGGACAATGTCCATTTGATTTCATCGAACCAATCCCCGCCGCCGCGGGGATTCCGATATCTGCCATACAGCGATATCTGAATGCCGGGAACATTGTCACAGATGCCCTTATGGTGGGTTAGCGACCATCCCTCTTCTGCAAGAAACGGCGCCACTTCTGCGGTCAGCTTTCTGACAAGCGCTGATTTTCGCGCCACTTCCTTTTGTTGGCTTTCTTCATCCAGCTTTTTCATGGCTTCTTGCCGTTGTTCCAACTCGGCATTCTTTTCCTCTGTCAGCAAGATGCTCCATTCATCTTTCGTCACCCGCTTCTTGCGATTGACGATCAGAATAACATCTCCGTAATGGACCAAGGGTCCAAAAAGGGAGCTGTGCCTGAACCAAGTGCCAGCTTCTCTGCCTGGCCTCCAGTTCTGTCCGCCCCATGATGGGCCGGACTGCGTTTTTCTTGACATGTTCGTTCAAGGATCTTCCCCTTGGCACTCGCGATTGTTGAAGCTCCGCGTGGTCGAGCAAGTTTGTTAGGTTTCTTCTCCTTTTTACATTATCGACATATATATGGAATATACGTGCCGAATAAGTAGGAGGATTTCTTGAATCCTCCGGAAAGCACCGATTCCATCGGGTTTTTACGAAGCGCATTTCAGCGCCCAACCAGAAATCTCGTTCTGGCCATCCTCTTTTTTCTATTCATGAGAAAGAGGAAACTCATTGCCATCAGCCTCGCACAAGGCGAGTGACGGCGAAGACCTGGCCCTTCTGTGGGCCGTCTCCATACCGGATTGCTCCGTCAGCCGGGCCAGTGCCCGGCTGAACGAGGTCTCCGCGGCCGGCCACTTCGGGCCGGCCGAGAACCACGAAGGACACGATGTAAATCGTGTCCTCTGCCGGAGCGAGTAGCCCCTCGATAGGTCCCCATACCGGGGAGCCGTAGATCGGGATGCCATTAACATCTCCGACGGGCGGACCCGCCTTGGACGTCACCCTTGCGGGCGTCGCCCTGCCATCTGCCCCAGCTTGGGGCGGAATGACGATGTCTGTCGCATCAGGCTCGGCCGCCATGTTGGAAGCATTGATGCGGAGCACGATGGCGTGGGGTGTAAGATTAACGATTTTTTTCATTGGTAAACCCACCATCAAAGGGAAATTGAAAAAGAAAATATCAGCGCCACTCGGACGCTGACATGGGCGCTTTTGGCCATTGTCATTCTTTTCCAAAGTCTTCAACAGGTGGAGCGGTAGGCACTAGTATCCCTACCCTTCACCTGTCGAATGATTGCGGTTTTATCAAGTAACTAATCGCCTCACGAATTTTTTCGATATTCATGAGGCGAACAAGATCCTGAATCCCGCTTAGCATCTCTTTGGTGCATCACGCAATTCAGGCATCGAGTCAGCAGCAGCGCATATGGCGCCATTGCAGTCTCGATGGATATGAAATTTTCAAATATCTTGCCGGAATCAGATGATTCCGTTCTCCCACTCGGGATATTCGGACAGACAATGTTGGTTAGGCATTATCTCTCCGCGATATCCCC
>CAYJDM010000019.1:0-3625 GCA_964368945.1 uncultured Candidatus Saccharibacteria bacterium | reverse complement strand
TCGGCCTTTCTGATAAGGAAGCGCAGGTATATACGGTCCTTGCAGCCCTAGGAGGCGCCTTCCCTTCCCGCATCGCCGAAGAAACCAAGCTCAATCGAAGCACCACATACAAGATCCTTCTCGATCTCTCGGTCAAAGGACTCGTCAATGAAATCAAAAAGAAAAACAAGCTCTACTATCAGATCGAAAAGCCGCAGAAGCTTATCCGATATGCAAAGGATCGCGTAGAGATGGCCAAAGATCAATTGGAAAAAGCCGAGAAAGCATTGCCAGAGCTCGAAGGAATTTTCTCAATGGTAGCCAATAAGCCCAAGGTGCTTTTTTTCGAGGGACCAGATACGGTGCTCAATGTCTGTACGGATATGATAAGCGGACCAAGCAATTATGAAATGGTCGCCATTTCCAATGCCAAGAAGTTCAAGGAGCTTTACCCCGTCAATGAGCTGAAGAAATTCATCAAAGCCAAGGAGAAGAAAAATATCACCCTCCGCGCCATCCTGCCCGATACCAAGGAGGACCGATCATATAGCCCGGTCGTTTTCAAAAATATAAAGAAAAAAATCTGGCCTGTCTGCCGCTATATCCCGTCGGAGCAATTCCCCTACGAAGTGGAGCTCACGGTCTATGGCAATAATAAAGTATCAATCACCAAGCTCAGCGAAGAGAATATCATCGGCGTCATCATCGAGGACAAGATGATTCACGATATGATGAAGATGATTTTTGAGGTTGCTTGGAAGAGTGCCAGAGAGTAAGTAACACTTTACTAAATCAAAAATCACCCGGATGGGTGATTTTTGTTTAGAATGCGTTGCCGGTGCACCGTTCTCAGTTTACAGCCCTGATCAACAAGAATTCTGAATTTCTCCTACTAATAGGCCCTCACCATATGAACTGCATAATTTATCCACGCGGAGGAAAAGGGTCGGTGCCATATGTCCACTCGGTACGGAAAACGCCGTTAGGCCTTTGCACCAAAATTTGACTGACAATCCCTTTACCAAGCCTTTCTACATGCGCCCTCGCAATACGGATGGATTTTTCTTGAGTATCGGGAAAAGCGCTTTTGTACCCCTTACACCTTACTTCCCATCCTTGTCCGTGAGACAACACCAGTACTTGTAATGCCATTATCTTTTATATCTACTTCCTAATAATTCTTTTCGACCTACTTAATTTTGCTCCTTTAAATCACATTTGCAACCCGGTAAAACGCCGAAAAAGTGTCGAAGATGTTTATAAATTGTTGATAACTCTGAATGTTTAGACAGTGCGAATGAGAACCCACACATCCGCCATCGCCTCGCCTTCATAATAACGCCCATGACTCTCCCTGAACGTATCTGAAATCGGCCGGCATGCCTGCTTGCTCACAATGGTGAAATATTTCTCGATGGTTTCCTGCCAGAATTCAGGCGTCTTATAGTAATGATAAAACGTACCGTACTCACCTGCTTTGCCATGCATGAAGTCATAGTGATCGCCGTTTTTGACTTTGCTCGGCGCAGCCGCGCCCTCGCCATCGACACCATCCGCATGCGCCGCGTCGCCTCCCCGCCCTCTCAGCTCAGCAATTTTCTTCAGCTCATATGCCGGATTCAATGTGGCGAAAATATATGCTCCGCCAGGCTTGAGAATGCTGGCGACATATGCGAAATGCGCATCGAGTTCTTCGGCAGAGAGATGCATGAGAAAATTCCTCGAAACGCAGAGGTCGATCGAATGCTCGTCGAAGAGCCGGATATTTTTATCAATATGACTCTGCACCGTCGCGATATTCTTGGGCTGACCGATATCCGCGAGATATCGATTCGACTGATCTACCAGCTCCTCTGAGCCCTCGACTCCTATATATAAGAGCGTATTGAAACGCGCATGCCCGACATCGGGATTATCCAATAATGCGGGAATCGACTGCTCATAACCGAACAAGAGCTGAATGCCCATGAGATTCGTGCCACAGCCGAAATCCGCGACGATGGCCTTCGGATGATTCGCAAGGAAATTCAAGATGCGCGCATACAGCAGCGGATTGATGACATGGTCCAATCCGACATTTCCGCTTTGCTCGAGCTTTTCCCAGAGATGCTCCCAATTTGTTTTGCCGTATTCGTGCATAGTAATGATATGATTGCAGCCCACCTAAGGGTTGAGCTCCCAGACTTTGACGATTTCCCATTTGTCCGTCTCCCTTCTCATCAAAGCGACATTATCGAATTTCAGATTGAAATGAGGCTGAGGCTGTTCCTGGAGATAATTCCAGACCTTTTCATAATCAAAAGCCTTGAGCGCGCCGAAAGCGACAGTCGCATGCAAATCATCTTCGATGCCATCGAATTCATCGAATGTCAGATTTGGGACCGTGCGCAAAGCGACATGCAGATCCCGCACATTTGCCAATGTCTCTTGCGATGGAATAGCATCTACAAAAATGACATCCGCGCGGTAATGATCAAAGCCCTTGAGCTCATAGTCGCTTTGCGTATGCGATTCGGCATATGCATCGAGCGTCTTGTGCAAAACCTCCATATCTGCCAGCTCCAATTCGAACCAACGCTTGAGGGTCAGATGAGGCTGAATGCGATCGTGAATAGGAAAAGAATCGAACTTTTCAGCAAGGTCCTTTGTTATATTCTCATGGGCGGTCTGCGCCTCGCCTCGGATTAGATGAACGACGATATGTCTCATATGTGATTAAGTTTTGATAAAGCCCTAAGCAAGCAAGGTATCGGCATCATTCTTCGCAGGCAAAAACAATCCAACGATAAGCATCACGAATGGAATCGCGAGGAAGACGACATTCTGGCCCCACTTCGTTCCTCCAATGAATACGATTCCCAAGCTGATATACATAGACCAATCAATCGTGGGGTTTCGCTTCAGTTTCTTTAGGCCGACAAAAAGGTATGCGATGCCAAGGACGATTGGCAATGCCAAGACTGAGATCATCAGAGCGTCGGTGTTCCCGAGCTTCACGACATTGACGTACATGAGACCGATTCCAAGGACGATCAATAGGATTCCTGCATATATAAAGATTCGAATTTTGTTTTGCATATATTATTTAATTTAATTAGTATGTTCCGGCAGCTGACTCCACAGCATATCGAACATGTCGATGAAAACATCAACGAGCACCGGACTCTCGATCACCAGGCCAAGCACCGTCTGGTGCGGATTCATGATGAGGATCTTATCGTCGAGAATGTCGATGCTGCTCTTGAATGAATACGAGCTCGGCACGGTTTTGACCTGCCGATGCGGCAAGGCGCCAGGCTCGCCGTTTTCGCCGGCAACCTCATATTTGAGCCCGCTTTCCTTGATGATGACTTTGGTGTCGACGCCTTTCTCGCTGAGCTTCTTGCGGAATGATTGCAGGAATTCCGGATTGACGGGCAGCCAGTCCTCGATGCTGGCAATCGCGCGCCATGTCTTATATTTGTCTAGGTTTGATAGATAAAAACCCTCGAGCTGATCAGCCGTATTGAGCACCGCTATCCCCTTCGATTCTTGGGATGCGCGATTGATTAAGTTTTGTATTGTTTGGTCCATTTTTTACTTCTTTATCGAGTCAAACCTTCGCAAGGCCGCCCGTCTCGATCGCCATCGAGGCCTCCGACATTTT
>CAYJDM010000018.1:0-4270 GCA_964368945.1 uncultured Candidatus Saccharibacteria bacterium | reverse complement strand
ATACGATTTCCGCTTTCATCAAATCGATGCGCGCTTCGCAGCCCGACGCCGCTCTGTATTATATGGCGCGCATGCTTGATGCGGGAGAAGACCCGAAGTTCATCGCTAGGAGGATGGTGATTTTTGCCAGCGAGGATATCGGCCTTGCGGTGCCGACAGCGCTCGTCGTCGCAAATGAGGTCTTTCGCGCGGTCGAAGTCATCGGGCTGCCGGAATGCCAGCTCAATCTCGCGCATGGCGTCGCATATCTCGCGACCGCTACCAAGAGCCGCGCAGTCAATGATGCGCTCGCCGCAGCGACTGCCGATGTCAAAGAGCATGGCAATCTGCCGATCCCGCTCAAGATCCGCAATGCGCCGACCAAGCTCATGAAAGAGCTCGATTATGGCAAAGGCTATGAGAAATATACGAAGGAAGATCTTTTGCCCGAAAAGCTGCGCGGCAAGAAGTATTTAAGGTAAATAGGGAGGGGAGGGAGAAAGAAACTCGAACGTAACGTCCGAGTTTCTTCTACGCTCTCTAAATCTAGGCACTCGGACATTTCCATTGGTGTATCAAACTATCACGTTACGTCATAGTTTGATACACCATGAATAAGGTCTGTGATGTGAAATTGAAATGCGCGATCAGTGCTAGAGCGTCTCCGAAATCGGCGCCTGTCGAGTGCTGCCCGTAGTGCTCGGCTCCCTCAAATTCGGATTGATCTCGATGCTTTTGTCCGGGCGAGTATCGAGCCGCGCAGAATAGATCGCGAATCCGACGCCAATGAGAAAGACGATGCCGATCACGAGCAGGATATATCCATACGAAGCCTTGAGGCTGGTAGCATCCATTTCCGCGCGCTTTACCGAAGATTGCAATGTGGGATCGATGATGTCCATAGGCTATATATGTGAAAGTATAGCATCGCGGAGGGTGGTTGGCATGTGGGTAAAGCCGGTCCCTTGATTGGCGGATCGTGGTAAAATTGTTCCTATGAAAAAGCGTCTCTATCTAACAATGCTGGCGGTCGCAGGCATCCTTCTTTTCGGGGCGGGGCAAGCATCGGCTGCGACATATCCTTTTGGAGACGAAGTCGTTCTGTATCATTTCGAAGATGCGGCAACGGCGACATCCACGAATAGCGGAACAGCTGGCGCGACCTACAATGGTACATTCGTTGGAACGGCAAGCACCACGGCGACGAGGAGCAAATTCGGATCGCGCAGCGCCTCATTCGCGGAATCCGGCGATTATATGAGGACATATTTCGGGTCCAGCACCAATCTCACATCCACTCCGGTTTCCGTCAGCTTCTGGGTGTATAAGGGAACGAACAACTGTACATCTGATGACGATCATGTATTCGGAGTTGGAAACTCTACCAGCCGTTTTTATATTCGCTGCAAGAACAGTACGACAAACAAATGGGATTATAGAATACAGACCAATTCCGATGTGTATTCGACGAACCCAGTCTCTACGACGACATGGGATCATATAGCGCTTATCGCCGATGCGTCGACTACGCCCAAGGCATTCTTTTATATAAACGGAACCCTCCAAGCCGCTGGCGCCGCATATACTTCTTTCTTGCTGCCAGGTCAATTCTTCGTAGGAAACTTCAATGATGTTGGCGCGGGATCGATCACAGAAGGAGCCGGGGCGTATATCGATGAAGTAGCGATCTACAATCGCGCATTGTCAGCATCAGATGTGACGGATATCTATAATGCTGGACAGCCTGCCGGCACGATTTCAAGCCTCGCTGTGACGCCGTATGGAAATATGGCATACCTATCATGGGGGTCATCCGGTGTCGTGACCGATTATGTGATCGAATACAAGCTGTCTTCAGAGCCGACTACCTGGACGACATTCGTTGATGGGGTATCTACGAGCACTACGGCCATCGTAACCGGGCTGGTCAATGGCCAATCCTATGATTTCAGAGTGACCTCAAAGAACGGTGCGACATTGGGTACGCCTTCGTCGACCGTGACGGCAACCCCTGGATATCGCATCGCATTTATCTCACCTACGCCGGCTGATGGATCGACTATCTCGGTATCGACGATAACTGCAAATGCTTCGACGAGTCTGCCTTCTGCTTCCTTTGCATCATCGACACAGATATTGCGATTGGAAACAGCTCTCGGATCGCTGGTATCGCAGACGGCGACGACAACCCGATATGGCGATTATAATCTCAGCCATCTGACGAATATCGTAGCGGGCTTGGATATGAATGCCGGCAGCAGCGTACCGGCGAATTCCTCAGGCGCATCATATGTTCCGACCACGAATACCATTTTCATTCCGCACAATATCGCTACCGGGCTTGATACGACGATAAGCGAAATCGATAGAAATGGCGCAAAGATAGCAAGAACGATTACGTGTACTGCCTGCGGAGACATAGAAGGCATGGCTCTCATATCCAGCGTTGCAAGCACTACGAATCCTGGAACATTCGACCATACATTCATGGTTTCTACGGAAAACAATACCGCGAGCAGCACGATATTCCGCGTCACCATTCCTTCGACGGGCAGCGTGACGGTCAATGGAAGCGATTTCTTCAACCTCGGGATATCGCATGCGTCTAATGGAGGAATGGAAGGAATCGCATATAATCCGCAGTCAGACCTTTTCTATGTCGCAAAGGAATTGAGCACGCAGGCATTGTATGAAGTGAGATTGGGTTCAAATCATACGGCCGCCACTTCTTCGATCTGTACGAACCTCACATGGCCGGCCTCGGTTACCGATTTCTCGGATCTCGCATATAACAATGGCATCCTGTATATATTGAGCGAGAATACAAATCCGAGCTCATTGATCGCGGTCAATATTACGAGCACCTCGACGTGCGCCTTCGTGGATAGCGATGGCGATAGCAATGTCACGAATGATACGGGCGACTATCTGACGCCTATCTCTGTCGGGGTAACCGATCAGGCTGAAGGAGTAACATGGGATCCTACCGGAGATTATCTCTATGTGATCGGCGAGGCGAGCTTTTTTACAAAATATCGCACGAATGCATTTTCTTCGCAGGCGATATTCTCAGGATTGAGTGATGGGGGCTATGTGCTCAAATCATCATTCGTCGATACGAATGGCGTGACATCCGCCTCGCAGGATAGGGCATTCACGGTCAATACGGATGTGACTGCGCCTACTATCACTCCAGGAGCCGTATCCGTGACATCATCGGGCGCGACGATTCCATGGACGACTAATGAGAATGCGTCTTCTTCGGTATCATATGGCCTGACGACGAGTTATGGCAGCGTATCGACTTCTTCTGACAGCACGAATCATTCGGTCACGCTGTCCGGCTTGAGCGAATCGACTCTCTATCACTATAAGATTACCGCGATAGACGCTGCGGGAAATGTGCAGAATACATCCGATGGAACATTCACGACAAGCGCATCGGCTGGCGTCTCAGTGACTGATCCAAACGCTTCGCCCGCACCTGCGCCTGGCAGCCAGACCGGGGTTTCGGGCCCTTCGATGTCGGCTTCAGAGCTTCAGGCAATTTTTGGCAATCGAGCGCAACCAATTCCAAATGCTCCTGTTCTAGGCGTGCCTGCACTTAATCAGCCGATATGGCTTCCTGGAGGCGCGGTTAGCTCGGGTCTCGTGATCAGCAATATCAGGTCATTTGGCGCGACTTCCGCTGATATTCGCACGATCCAGAGGCTATTGAATTCATTTGCCGATACACGCGTCGCGCTTAGCGGCGTGGGTTCGATTGGCAGGGAAACCAATTATTTCGGACCAGCCACTCGTGCCGCCGTCCAGAAATTCCAGCTCAAATTCGGAATAGTGAAGAGTCCTGCTGAACAAGGCTATGGGGTCGTCGGTCCGAAAACCCGCGCCAAGATGAACGAGCTTTTGAGAAAATAATCATCCATGCAAAAAGTGTCAAAAAAAACCTCGACTTCATCAATCTCAGGCTCAGGCGGCTTCATCAAGATCTATATTTTTTTCAGCTGCCTCGCTTTTCTCATCGTCGCATGCGCGTATTATATCGGGAAAAAAATCCCATCGAATGAACTTGCCATAAGCGATCCCGTCGCAGACAGATATGAAGTCGCAGGGGTGGATCTGAATCAGAATCCCGAACTAGACCCTTCTCTCGATCCTAACCTGTATTATGGTCAGACATATCCGCGCCCGCAGGGAGGAGATCCTCAGCTTGCCGATACGCTGCCTGAGCAGATAGCGCAGCAGGGCGCATCGGATCCCGCTGCGCAAGCGCGCTTGGCCACGACGTCGG
>CAYJDM010000017.1:0-4409 GCA_964368945.1 uncultured Candidatus Saccharibacteria bacterium | reverse complement strand
GATGACAGAATCGAATCCATTACTTCTTTCTGCACATCTGCCGCTGGAAGCTGGACCGCCCCTTCGACTTCGACCGCATCCACCTGAAAGGCATTAAGTTTCAATAAAGAAATTCCGCCGAAGATCAGCCCGAGCAAAACGATAAGCCAAAAGACCCTGAGCCATAGCCTCTGACGCCTTCGCTTTTTGCGTAGCTGGCTTGTCTGCAGATATGAGGACACGTGCTTACCCGTGCTTTTCTTCTGTCTTTTTTTTATCATTATCTAATCGTATCCTTCCCCATCATATACGGCCGCAATGCCTCAGGAATCTGAACCGATCCATCCGCCTGCTGATAATTCTCGATGAGAGAAACGAGGATTCGCGGCGTAGGAATCGCGGTACAGTTCAATGAATGCGCGAATCGCAGCTTGTCTTCCGTATCTCGGTACTTGATATTGAGGCGCCGAGTCTGGAAATCATGAAAGTATGAAGCCGAGCTGATTTCTCGATATTTATTTTCGCCGGGAACCCAAAGCTCGATATCGTATTTCTTGACCTGACCGAGGCCGAGATCACCGCCGCAATTGACGACAGTGTGATATGGAATCTGCAAAGACTCGATGAATTCCTCGGTATTTCGATTGATTTCCTCATGATATTTGACGCTATCCTCATGATTCGCCTCGCATAGAACGATCTGCTCGAGCTTGAAGAATTCATGAACGCGGATCAATCCCTTTACATCCTTGCTATGGCTTCCCGCTTCTCGTCTGAAGCATGGAGAAAAAGCCAATACCTTGATTGGAAATTTAGTCTTGTCGATGACTGAATCAGAGAAATATGCCATTGCGCCCACTTCTCCGGTACCAGCGAGATATTCTTCATCCTGCGTGACATAGAGATCGTCCTCGCCTCCAGGAAGATAGCCAGTACCCATGAGCGTCTGCTTGCGAACGAGCGAAGGCACGATCATGAATTGGAATCCGCGCTTCATCCAGAAGTCTTTTGCATACTGCCAGACCGCAAAGCTCAGCTCTGCGCCTCCATTCTTGAGATAATAACCTCGGAAGCCTGCCACCTCTGCGCCTTTTGCGAAATCAGCGGCATCGAGGGCTTCCATGATTTCGATATGGCTCTTGAGCGGGAAATCGAAATTCTTTTTTTCGCCCCAAGCCTTGGTCTCGACATTGCCGCTATCATCCTCGCCTTCTGGGACTGAAATGTCAGGGATATTTGGAACGGAAAGCATGAGCTTCTGCCATTCAGCGAGTACCGTCGCATATTCTTCCTCTTTTATCTTGAGGCCTTCTTTCAGTGTCTTCATTTCCTCGATCAAAGACGCTCGCTCTTCTGGCGTGATGGGAGAAGACGTAGATGTCATCTTCTGGCTTGCTTCGTTCTGCGCGGCCTTCTTTTCCTCGATTGCCGTGAGCAATGCTCGTCGCTGATCGTCCACCTCGATCAGAGCGTCGACATTGAAGGACATTCGCTTCTTCTGAGCGCCTGCTTGGATTACTTCCTTATTGTCCCTGATGAACTTGATGTCGAGCATATGAATTGATTAGTGGCTTTTTTAAATGGGGTTTATATGGGCAAAAATCTAGCTGGAATTCCGCAAGATCCTTGGCCGGCTTGATATATGGCCATGGCCATTGTCTAGTGACGGACTTCATTTTCTTTATAGAAAATTGATGGGTTCATCATATCAGACGAGGCATAATCGTGGCAATGAACGAAATAAGCAGGCCAAATGGCGAACAGAGCGGCAAACTGGACGGCAGGTCCAAGCATTTGTGGATCAAGGACACCCGAAGCAAGCTTCGGCATATTCATAAACCCCCGTCATTTTTGTATGCCCGAGGCAATATGGAGCTGGTAAAGGTCGGCGATTCAGGGCGATTCTATGGAGTGCCAGGCACTGCATATACATATATATGTATAGTGGGCGCGCGCAGGCATACGGAATATGGCAGATATGTCACGCGCGAGGTCATCAAGGCTTTGCGCGGCCAGCAGATAATCGTCATTTCCGGCCTGGCAACAGGCATCGATACCGTCGCTTTGGAAACCGCGCTTGAATTCGATATTCCAGTAATTGCGGTAATAGGAAGCGGTCTCGATGATTCGGTAATCTATCCGCCGATGAATGTCGATCTCGTTCATAGGATTGTCGACAAAGGAGGGCTCGTCCTATCCGAATATGATGATATGACGCGCGCAACCAAATGGTCATTCCCTCTCCGCAATAGGATAATGGCAGGATTATCCGATGCAATCATCGTCATAGAGGGCACATATAAATCAGGTACCTTGATTACTGCCAAGCTCGGACTCGAATTCGGCCGCGATGTCATCGCAGTGCCCGGACCGATCACCTCTCCCGAATCGCAAGGACCATTGTCGCTAATCGAATCCGGAGCAACGCCGCTCATGCATCCAGGACATATATTGGAAATCTTGGGACTCGAATCGCCGGAGCTGATTATCAGGGAGAAAACATTGCGGGAGAACGCCTACGAAAGAACGTCTCCGGAAGAGCGTGCCGTACTTGAAAGCATCGCATCCGAACCGCTTGATCGCGATGAAATAATGGAGCGCGTAGAGTATCCGATCAATAAGCTCCAGATCATTTTGACCATGCTTGAAATCAAGGGATTGATCATGGAAAGGAATGGGAAAATCCTCAGACTTTAGCAGTATTTTCAATGCGAAAGCATTGTCTTTATCAAATTAAAAAATAAATTATGGAAAAACAGTTGCGATATTCAAATAATATGCTCGGATGCTATAATGGCCTCATGTATCCAGATTCCCCAATCTTCAAATTATTGAAAAGAAAACACGGCTTCGCTGGCGGAATCGCCTCTCTTTTAGGCTGGTCCGATGCTTCAGAGCTATACGATCCAAAGGAGTCAGGCGCAGAAGCCGACTACAAGGCTATTCAGTCTGATTGGGCCGCTATTGGCGGAGACCTCATGTTTGCAATAAATGAATTTGCCGAAGAAAATCATCTTGAAATCGAGGCTGCGGAATCTAATATGCAAAACAATGACGAATCGAACCGACCTGCATAAGCGCAGCGGTCAACCTCAGCAGCATTCGCATATAATAATCAGCCAGCAATTTTCAGGCCCATTGCCGCATCCAGATATTCTGGAAAGATACGAACGGATATTACCAAATGCAGCTGAAAGGATTTTGCGCAAGTTTGAGGAACAAGCTGACCACAGAACGTCACTCGAGAGATCTGTCATCAAGACCATTAATTTCAATTCGACCGCTAGCCTATTCCTAGGATTCACTATTGCGATAACCGCTGTAATGGGTGGTTTAATTGCCGCATTGCACGGAATTGTATTTTTGGGAGGGTCCCTCTCTTTTGCAGGTATCGCGCTCATTGTTGGTGCATTTATTGGCAAGCAAAAAACGGAGCAGAAATGATTTCTCGCGGGGTGCAAAAATGATAGCCTGATTAATTCGGATTTTGCGAAAAAAATTAAATATGCAATACTCTATTTCATGTCGGCAAATTCGCATTCGTCATATAAGCTTCTCATCGTAGAGTCTCCGTCAAAGGCGAAGACCATTTCTAAATATCTCGGAGACGGATATCGCGTCATCGCATCCGTCGGGCATGTTCGCGATTTGCCAAAATCCAATAAGGGCGCCATCGATATCGAGGCTGGTTATGTTCCGAAATATATAATCTCTCCTGGCAAAGGAAAGGTGATAGACGAAATCGCGCATCTCGCAAAGAATGCATCTGAAATCCTCCTCGCAACCGATCCCGACCGAGAAGGTGAAGCAATCGCATGGCATGTCCGCGAAGCCGCGCATCTCAAGAATACCAAGCGCGTCACATATCATGAGATCACCAAGGAGGCCATCCTCGAAGCCCTCCAGCACCCTCGCCCGCTGGATGACAATCTTCGCAAGGCGCAAGAAGCTCGGCGAATCCTCGATCGTCTCGTGGGCTATGAATTGTCTGGCCTTATTTGGAAAAAAGTCCGATACGGCCTTTCTGCCGGACGCGTGCAGTCCCCTGCTCTTCGAATCATCATGGAGCGCGAGCGAGAAATTCGCGCATTCAAGCCCGTTCAGTATTTCGTGCTCAATGCGAATTTCGAGGCGAACAAGGCCAACGCGGCAAAAAAAGTCGCCCTCGCAATGGAATGCGTCGATCAGCCCGACAATCAGAAGCGCGCAGATGAAATCGTAGAGATCGGCAAGAAATCTAAATGGCATATCGCCGCAACAGACGAAAGCGAAGCCAAGCGAACGCCGAAGGCTCCTTTTTCAACATCGACATTGCAGCAGACTGCCAGCACGCGCCTCGGATATAGCCCGTCTCGAACCATGATGATCGCTCAGAAATTGTATGAAGCAGGACATATCACCTATATGCGAACGGACAGCACTACTTTGAG
>CAYJDM010000016.1:3115-4423 GCA_964368945.1 uncultured Candidatus Saccharibacteria bacterium | reverse complement strand
CTTATGAATAAAAAAGCAGCCGAGCTCGGCATGCACGATACGTACTATGAGGATCCGAGCGGTCTCGATGCGCGAAATAAGTCGACTGCCGCTGATCAGTTCAAGCTTTTGAAATATATCAAAGACAAGGCGCCATTCCTCCTCGATATGACTCGCGTGCGCCAGTTCGCCATCCTCAAGCATACTTGGTTCAATAAGAATCGCTTCCTCAACTCCGAATTATTCGTCGGAGGAAAGAATGGCTATATCGATGAATCGCTCTGGACTACTGCTTCGATCTTCGATGTCACTATGGCAAAGGGCGGCAAGCGCCAGATCGGCATCGTCGAGCTCTATAGCCGAGACCGAGAGGGCGATGCATTCAAGATCATCAATTTCATTCAGAAAAATGTGAGCTATACGGAGACGGGGAGTTTCTAGGCTATCGAAAATAGTGAATTGAAAAAGCTTGCGGATGCTGTCATCCGCAAGCTTTGAGATTTCTTGTCGAGGGCAAATCACCCAAGGCTCCGTTCGAGCGTCCTTTTCTCGTCTCTGAAGGCGGCTGCCTTTTCGAAATCCTGCCTCTCGACCATCATGGTTACGAATTCCTGCAATGCGTCGACGATGGCGCGCGGAGGCGCCAGTCTGAGAGGGCAATCCGTCAGGCACTCTATGACCTTGTAATCCACCCCGTTGGCTTCGCCGAGATTCGAATCCCATTCGAAGTTCACAACAAGGAATCCGCCGCATATCGTTCCGATGATGAATCTCATCGGCCTGATGCCGGCGAGCCTATCAGTTGCGGTTTCCTGATAAACGGAAGGGGCGTCGATGCCGATCATGCCTTTGGGGAAATTGATCCGCCTTAGAATGAGGGCGAACCGTTCGGTGCTTGCACCCTGAGGTGCATTGCTGGGTGTGTCCATGGTGCTGTATTGTCAGTGGTTGGCTTGGTTGAACTGCGCGGCTCCTTAGCCGGTTTCCCTGAATGAGGGTTGGCAAAACTATACTGCACCCTTGACAAATGTCAATATATTGTCAATACTATGAATGTGATCTTTGACAGATCGTCTCTCCTCACGGAAGCGCTTTGTCGAAGCCTCTCCTCTGCAATTAGTCGGAAAAAAAGCGCTCCATCTCGTGGGCGCTTTTTACTTTGATTTTTCTCGTCGCGAACCTCAGACATGGTGGAAGAAACCTGTACGTTACGTGATAGTTTGTTCCACCATACGACAAGTCGATGATGGCAAAACAATCGCTGATAAAACGCGCATAAAGCGAATAAAGTTCTTCTCTGGGGAGAGAGGAGTTGGCAATGAGCCGACT
>CAYJDM010000016.1:0-3015 GCA_964368945.1 uncultured Candidatus Saccharibacteria bacterium | reverse complement strand
CCGGCTCCGCTTCCTGTTTCTTATCGCTGATTGCGGAAATGAGAAAATCCCGCCCCGCACTTCAAGTGCGCGAGGCGGGATTCTTATTCGTGATTCTATTGAGCCATCCGCGGCGAGCTATCTCGCGGCGAATGGATCCCTGACGGCCGTGTCGGTCAGCCATGCGTCTAAGTCAAGGATCTGCTTGAGGTTCGCTTTTGGCATATCGCCAATGATGCTGATCGGCGCTGAGAATTGCAGTTCGGCATCTCCGCAGAAATTCCTTCCTTCATTTTCTGTCGAGACGGTCAGGACTATGTGGCCGCTATTGGGGCCTGACGCTTCGGCGATGAGCAGGAATCTGTTCGGATCGTCTTCGCGAGGGCCGTCATATAGGAGCTTGGCATCGAACAGCATGTCCGGGACGACCCCGTTCTTCTTCTTGGCCAACCCATGAACATACTGCCAGAACTCTCTGCGCTCGCTGGACATCAGTCCATTGATCTGCGCGACGAGGGCATAACGCTGCGTGGTGGAAAGGATATCCGATCCGAATAGTCTTGCGGGCGCTGTCGCGAACAAGGATCTCGAATTGGAGAAAATTCCGTCACGCGCATTATGTGTGGTGCTCATGACTACGATATCGTCTCCGCCAGAGCGGCCGAGAACAACCGTGCGGTGCTTGGCCTGCATGTTGCCGGTCGGGATAGCGCTTTCGAACAGCAGGCAAGTCTTGGCCGAATCTTGAGGGATGCTATCGCCCGCTGTCTCGCCAAAGGCTCTCCGCCAAAACTTGAGCGTGTCGGGGTCTATTTTAGGGCGAGTCGCGCAGAAGCGCTGAAGAGGGCTGGGAATACTTGGAATGTGCGGCAGAGTAATCATGGGATGGCTTGGAAGTTAGGGTTTCTGTGATCGCTGTTTTGCGATCTGCCGAAACTATACGGTACGTTCGCAGATCTGGCAATACCGAGCCGTTTATGATATTGTGGCTTCAAACAATGCTTAAATTCCAGATCAGCAAGCATGCATCGCTATCAGAAAAATACCCCCTCATGCGAACGGGCATTTTGTCTACGCCTCATGGCGATATCAATACGCCGGCTTTCGTCTCGGTAGGGACGAAAGGGACTGTCAAAGGGCTTACGCCTGAAATGATCAAGGCGACGGGCGCGGAGGTGGTTTTGGCCAATACCTATCACCTATATCTGCAGCCAGGTGAAGAAATGATCAAGAAATCGGGCGGTTTGGGGAAAATGATGAATTGGGACGGTCCGACGATGACGGATTCGGGTGGATTTCAGGCTTTTTCTTTGGGAATGGCTTTGGGAAAAAACATAACCAAGCTTATCAAGAATGGCGGGCATGGCGGCAGCAGAAATGAATTCGGCGAAATCATCATGCCGGAACAAACCGAGTCTACGCAAAAGGAGAAATCGAATTCGCGCTCGCTCCGAAGCGAAAAAGGCGCTGACGATATCGGCGACGCTTCAAGCGAGAATGCATTCCGACCTGCTCAGATCGATGCAAATGGCGTCATGTTCCGATCGATCATCGATGGAAGCGCGCATTATTTTACTCCTGAAAAATCTATCCAGATCCAGAACGATATCGGAGCAGACATCATATTTGCATTCGATGAATGCACATCGCCGCATGAGCCCCTGCATTATCAGCAGGAGGCCATGGATCGAACGCATCGATGGGCAAAGCGCTGCCTCGAATATCATCATGCGATCGACGAATCAACGGGCAAGCGACATGGCGAGACAAATGGCACAGGCCAGGCTCTTTTCGCCGTCGTGCAGGGCGGACGATTCGAGCAGCTGCGCAAGGAAAGCGCGCAATTGCTGAGCGAAATGTCTGTCGAAGTTGTTGATCCGGCTAATCCGGATGGCGAAAAGATGCGACGGGAATTTGACGGCTTCGGCATCGGCGGATCTTTTGCCAAAGAAGATATGTCTACGGCCGTGCAATGGGTGAATGAAATCCTGCCTGAACATAAGCCGCGGCATTTGCTCGGAATAGGGGAGCCGGAGGATTTGTTCATGGCCATCGAGCGCGGCTGCGATACCTTCGACTGCGTTCTGCCGACTCGCAATGGTCGAACGGGCACTCTTTTTACATCAACAGGAAAAATAAATATTTCGAATACGAAATACCGCGACGATATGTCCGCGCTCGACGATGATTATTGCAGCCCCTCGCTCGCGAATTATACGAAGGCATATGTCGCGCATCTTTTTCATGCAAAGGAGATGCTCGGGGGAATGATAGCATCCGCGCATAATCTCTATTTCCTGATCGAATTGTCCAAGCGAATCCGGGCTGCGATCGTCGACGGCACATATGAGGACTTCAAGGAGGCTTTTTTGAAAAAATATCTGAGCGGAAATGGGGCCAAATAAAGAAAAGCGAATCGCGCCGGCTCCTGAACGGAGACCGGCGCGAATGTATAAGGCTTATTTGCGTTTCTGCTTGAATTGTTCTTGCCAGGCAACCTCGAATCCCATGCCTTTGACGGTGAGGTGCATGACGAGGAAGAATCCCAGAAAGATGGCGCCGCCGATCGGTATGGCCATGACGCTTGGCTGCCATTCGCGGGAAAAGCCTATGCAAAGCGCTGCCAGTGCGATGGTGAGGCCGATGACCAAAAGGAGTCGTTCCAGGCGCAGTCTGAACAATGCTTTCTGGTAGCGGGTTTTCAGTTCTCCTGGCGTAACGGGCATTGTCGGCGGGGCAAGTGTGGGAGCGAGGTTTTTCATATGATAAAAAGGACGGGCTCGCCCGCAAGATCATGCGCGGAATGCGCATGCGGCTTTCATGCGGGTCTGGAAATATAGTACTACAAAATCAAAAGGCCGGCTCCTCCTTCCTTCAACTGAATTGAAGGATTTGAGGGCCGGCACTTTTCGTTGGATGGCAGTCAGTCATCCGCATTTTTCCACTCTTCGCCATCCTCTGTCCATTTCGGAGCATTGTCAGAGCTTCCGCTTGCTTGAGGGCCGGCGCTTCCAGGTGCTGCAGGCCTATGATTTG
>CAYJDM010000015.1:2053-5261 GCA_964368945.1 uncultured Candidatus Saccharibacteria bacterium | reverse complement strand
TTATCTTCGAATCGCTTTCACGATAGCAATAAGGACGATGGCGCCCAAAAGTGCTACCAAGAAGCTATAGAGATTGAAGCCTGTCGTTCCTGTTTCGCCCAAGCTGCTCATTATCCATCCTCCGAGCACTGCTCCCACGATACCTACGACGATATTAAGCAATGCGCCCTGCTGAGCATTCGTTTTCATTATCATTGAAGCGACCCATCCTACCAATGCTCCGAATACTATCCATAAAATTATTCCCATAGCGTTTGTATTTATCTTGATAATGGCCTCGCATTAATCTTTCCACTTCCAATACGGCATGTCAATTTTTCTGGGGCCTGTTCTTAATCAGATGTTAATGTCTCAAAAAAATATATCTGCAGCAGCTCATGAAAAAAAACGAGGTGACAGAGGCGTGGGTTAAGGCTTGCGGGAAATAATCCTCGTCTTTGATATAATGCATTCAATGACAAAACACCCAGAGAATAATGTCGACAAGTATATCGCTGACGCACCCGAAGCCATGCAGGCTGCGCTGACTGAATTGAGGGCCATCATTCGAGCCGTCGCCCCTTCGGCTACTGAGCGTACTGATTATTTCGATATGCCAGGATACTCGTATGACGATTGCGATTATTACAATGGCATGTTCGTCTGGTTCAGCTTCAAGAAGCCCTACGTGCGCCTGCACATTCTTCCTTCGGTCATAGAAAAATATAAAAAAGAAGTCGGTGAATATCAGCTGACGAAATCCATTGTCGGCTTCAATTTTGACAAAAAGCTGCCCAAAACGCTCATAAAGAAATTGGTCAAAGAAAGCGCAAATGCCCTAAAGGCGCTGAGCAAGGCAAAACGGAAATAATCTGATCGAAGCTATCCATCTGCTTTATCAAAACCCCTCAATCTGATATCGTAGGTGCATGACATCAATAAATCCCTGGATCAATTTCAATGGCAATGCGGAAGAGGCATTTGAGTTTTACAAATCAACGTTTGGCGGCGAATTCTCGAAGATCACGCGCTTCAAGGATCTCGCAAACGCAGAATTTCAGGTTCCTGAAAAAGAAGAAAACAAGATCATGTTTATCGCATTGCAGATCGGCAATGGACAGGAATTGATCGCGAACGATGTCCCTGAATTCATGGGCCGAGTGAATGAGAACGAGAACAGAAGCAAGATTTCAATCCGGACAGAAAGCAGGGAAGAGGCCGACCGACTATTTACCGGCCTATCTGAGGGCGGAGCAGTGGAAGGTCCGATGGGCGATAGCCCTTGGGGCACATATGCCGGAATGTTTCGAGACAAATACGGCATCGAGTGGGTAATTGAGTTTCGAAACTAATTCGAGGCTAATTTGTTTTTGGCATAATTCAATCTTAATGTTCGTCATATATGATAATGGCGAAGGACGATCAGTCATTTAGTCATCATAACCATGATAAAATAAAGCCATGAACAATACTCTCAAGCTCATTATTGCGATAGCGGTTTGTGAACTGGCAGGAATCATCGGCTCAGTCTTCACATTCTCGGAGATTCCGAATTGGTATGCAGGCCTGATCAAGCCTGCCGTCAATCCGCCGAGCTGGATCTTTGGCCCGGTATGGACGACGCTCTATGCGCTCATGGGCATAGCTGCATTTCTCATATGGAAAAAGGGCTGGGATCGGGCAGACGTTCGAAAGGCCCTGTACGCATTCGGCTTTCAGCTCGTGCTCAATTCGCTCTGGTCCATCGTATTCTTTGGCATGCACCAGGCTGGCTGGGCTTTCGTCAACCTCGTCGCGATGTGGCTTGCGATCGCATGGACGATGGCTCTTTTCTACAAGATCTCAAAGCCGGCCATGTGGCTCCTTCTGCCATATATCCTCTGGGTCAGCTTCGCAGGATATCTCAATTATTCAATTTGGATCCTAAACTAATCACCCCCCCAAAAAAAAACATGAAAGGATACGTATCGCATATAGAAAAGCAGGCATTGGAAAACGATAATTTTCGGGAGGTTCTCTATACTGACAAGAATTGTCAGCTTGTCCTGATGTCCCTCCTGGCCGGGGAAGAGATCGGCGAAGAAGTTCATGATGTCGACCAATTTCTCCGCATAGAGAAAGGGCAAGGCAAAGCCATTCTGAATGGAGTCTCGCATGATCTCGCTGACGGTAGCGGAATCATCGTGCCCGCAGGAACCAAGCATAATGTCATCAATACGGGCACTGATTCCATGAAGCTGTATACGATCTATACGCCGCCGCATCATCGCGATGGCGTCGCGCACAAGACCAAGGCCGAAGCAGAAGCCGATACGAGCGATGAATTTGATGGAAAGACAACGGAGGACGCTGAATGATCACTGTATGAAATCATGCGCATATTCGCTCATGGTATACTGTCCGGCATGTTGTATTTCATCCGTCATGGAGAAAGCGAGGCGAATTTGAGGAATGTATTCGCAGGGCAGCGCGATGATTCGGCTTTGACTCAAAAGGGCATTGCGCAAGCGCAGGCAGAAGGCGAAAAGATAAAAGCGATGAATTTGAATATCAGCGCGATTATCAGCTCTCCTCTGATTCGCGCAGCAGATACCGCAAAGATTGTCGCAGGGATCGTCGGATATGATAAGGAAATTCTCATAGATCCCCGAATCACTGAATATGATATGGGTGATCTGACTGGCACCCCGACCTTCGAAATAACCTCGAAAAGAATGATTGCCGCAACCAATGCCGAGAATATTCAGCATTTCATCGATCGCGTCAAATCCTTTTTGGATGAATATGGGAAAAAAGAAGAAACGATTCTCATGGTAGCGCATGCAGGAGTGGGGCGACTCATTGAGTCGATGCGACAGGGAATAGATCCTGAATTATTCTATGATCTGCCGCCATATTCGAATGCTGCAGTGATCGCATTGGATTGGCTCAAATAAGGCGGTTTTTTTGCGTGGGCTTTCGGCATATATTCTCGCCCGGGGCTTTTTGATATACTGAAGCCATAGGCATTTTTATCAAATAATAAGCGCCTTGATTGCGCGCATTGTCCATATACATATATGAAAAAAGCAAAAACATTATTCTGGATCGCGACTACGATCATCTTCATTTTCGAAGGCGTCCTCGTTGCCCTTACTTCGCATACGCAGATGTCGATCGATGGCATCACCAGCCTCGGCTATCCGCTCTATTTCGTAACGCTATTGGCCATCTTCAAGGTCCTCGGCTC
>CAYJDM010000015.1:0-1953 GCA_964368945.1 uncultured Candidatus Saccharibacteria bacterium | reverse complement strand
GCCGTACCGAAATCATTCTGTGCATTGATTCGATAATAGTATGTCGTATTGTTATCGAGTCCGATGACCGTGCTTGATACGGGCTTCGCCACCGTACCCGCTCCGACTGATACCGGAACCGTTGCATCGCCGAGGTCTCGAGTCTTTCCGTATTCGAACCAGTATGATGTGGCATCGCTATTCGGATCGATCGTTCCTGTCAGATTGGCTTCCGAATCCGTAATGCCATTTGCTGTACGCGTCGTCACTGTAGGGATGCTGCCATTTCGCGCAGGCGTTCCTTGCGTCGTCTGGAAGGTGTACTGCTCTCCAGTTACTTTTCCGAACTGATTTTCCGCTACGAGCTGATAATAATACTTGGTATTGGTCTTCAACCCTGAGATATTCGCAGGGGCAGGGATGAGCACATATCCTCCTCCGATCGTCTGGACATTGGTCCTGCTGCCCGCGCTAGGCGTCGTTCCGTACTCAAACCAATATGTAGTCGGGGCGCCATTTGGAATCACTCCTCCGGTAATCGTAACCGCAGTATCGGTAGGGAAAGCCTTCTGTCCCGTAACGACTTCGGGCTTGCTTGGGCTTTTCAATGCCGGGCGATTGACCACTGGCTGCGGCGTATTCGCTACAGTTCCCGCAGTCCCATTTGATGAATTGCCGGCTACTGCTCCAGTAGAATCGGCCGGTTCTGGATACATGGCATCATCAGCCATCTTATTGTTTTGCGCATAATAAATTCCGCCGATGATAATGAGCACCACTATGATCGCCGCTAAGGCGGTTGAGGTCTTGTTCATGATATTTTTTCATAATTATTGTTAAAAAACTCCGCATCTGGATACATGCTAAGTATGTGCCTGTCTTCATGAAATACAAGCAAAAAAAGCGGGCATCTTAATGCAAATTTAATGTGATTTCTCATGAAAACTGCCATCTGTGCCGGCTTTCAAATCAATCCTCAATACAGGTGGCATCCAATATGCAAAAATGCTATAATCAAGGCAAACGATATAGCTATATTCCTAAATGGATACTGCACATTTTAATCAGGGATTTCGTCAAAGGCTCAGTGGATTTAGGCGTTTTTTGGCGCCTGCGATTGTCGGAGCTTTTTTTATTCTATGTTTCGCTTTTCCATCTAGCGCATTGGCCGTAGTCCGCAGCTGGGACGGAGGCGGAGTCGACAATAATTGGTCAACGTGTGCAAACTGGTCTGCGGATACATGTCCGCTCACAAGCGATGATGCATTGTTCGATGCGACTTCTTCGAAGTCGGTAACCGTAGATACGAATATTACGGTTTTAAACTTCACGATGAATTCCGGCTATGCGGGAACATTGACCTCCGGATCGAATACCATGACCGTGAACGGCAACTTCGTTCAGGGCGGAGGAATATTCAACCTCTCGTCCGCGACGACAACGCTCAAGGCTAATGTGACGATTACCGGCGGAAATATAGTGCATAATTCGGGCCTGACTTTTTTGTCCGCCCAGACATTTACCACATATACGCTGACGCTCAGCACGACGACTTTCAATAATGTCACATTCGATAACTCCAATGGAGGAGGGGGCTCGGCTATCTATGCCTTGGCATCAGATATGAATATCGCCGGGAACCTCGTCCTCCAGGATCAGGTCGGAGGAAATCTCACGATCAGATCGGATACCAGTGGTACTGCCAGGACGATATCGGTTGCGGGAAATATGAGCGATACTGTCACTGCTCAGTCCGGAGGTTTGTTTATTGGAAATACTGCAGACAACTTTAGGGTGGTATTTGACCTGAAAGGAAATCTGACGCTAAGCGATAACAATACGATTCTGTATGCGGATATGATCTTTTCAAGCTCTTCGGCACAGACCATAACGAAAAGCAGCACCAATACTTTGATCAATAGCATCAGCGACTGGTTCGATACAGGAAGCGGGAACTTCGCACTGGGTTCGAAT
>CAYJDM010000014.1:4917-6731 GCA_964368945.1 uncultured Candidatus Saccharibacteria bacterium | reverse complement strand
GTCAAACCTTCGCAAGGCCGCCCGTCTCGATCGCCATCGAGGCCTCCGACATTTTTATCCTTGCTTCCTCCCTTATCCCTAAAGAATGATTCCGCAGCCTGTCGATTCTCGAAGTCTGAGCAATTCTTCCGCGAATATGCCGGCACGATGAGGAATGTACCTACGACTGTCGCAAGGAAGCTGATGCCGATGACAATGCCGAATATTTTTTCCAATTTCGCAACCTTGGAAATATGTCTTTCGCCTTTCACCGATTCCCTATCGAAATACATATATGCATAGAGGAAAGCGAATCCGAGCATGACGCCAGATAAAATGAGGTATATGCCCCAGCTCATGCGAGTGCCTTGCAGGCCTTTGAATGAGGCAAAGATCCCCGTCGCCGCCAAGAATGCCAAGGCAGCGAAATAGAACTTATGAAGATAATCCGTCCAGGCATAGAACATTTCTTTGAGTTTTTTGTCTTTGTTTTCCATAATATTGGGTTAATTCCGTATAAGTCTTGTCCACCCATAGTAGCGTTTGCAGGGCAAAAAAGAAAGCCCGGATGCGCTGTCGCATCCGGGTCTTTATGGCAATTCGGGTGCCGATCACGCCGCCAATGAAAGGCTGGGTTCAGGCGCCGAACTTGATATCCGCGAATTCCTCCCTATACCGCTTAGGAATCCAGGACCGATACCATGCGCCGATTTCCATAGGCACAGGTAGAATGCCGAGCCAACGGTAGCGATTGATCGAAGTAAGATTGTGCATCCTTGATTCGACATTCCCCCTTCCGTCCTCGACGCAAAGCTCAAGAAGGGACTGAAAGGAATATACTTTGAAAAGAGTTCCGGGGATCAGCAGGCTGGATACTTTCAAATACCTGTGAAGCCATTCGAACAACGACCCTTTCGCGAACAGCGCCTCCGCGATTAGCGCATCCGGCATGATGTAATCCGGATGATTAAGCAGACCCGGATATTCTTCGATTTGGAAATCAGAGATATTGCCAGGCTCGGTGTAATGAGCCGGATCGTAAATCCTGACGAATTGCGCGGGTTGGATGACGGTCAGTTTTTTCGAGCGCGGATCTTCCATCAATGATCCGTTCGTCCCCTTTCCCGTAATCGACCCTTTCCAGATACTTGCGGCAGGTCCTGCGATTTTTCCGTTGAACGGAATATTCCTGTCCACGATGACCACCGGCGGCGCAGGAAGCCGACGCGTGATGAGCAATGATTTGGGATTCGATTCCGGCTGAGATTCAGGTTGGGATTCGCTGTTTGGTTTTTTTCTCGAAGGCATGGGTAAAACGGAGTTGAAGGTTGGCTGAATGACATAGAGCGCGTCGCCGCGATCCATGGAATGCTGAAATGAGCTTTCGGGATTATTTATATATTGTTTTTGAGGCCTGTCAATGAAAACAGGTTTTTGCCGTCTGCGGTAACCATGGGGCCGAGCAGTCGTTCAAATTCAGCAGCATCCACCCATTTCGCATCCAGCAATTCCCAGCTTTTGCGTACAGGCTGCTTGCTTAGGCCAGCCTTGACCCGCACGAGAAAGAGTTCCTCCAAATGAGGCACCCAAGCCACCCTGGAAGCCCTCTGGCCCACCCAGGCAAGGCTTTCAATCTGGTCTCGACCGAGACAAAGCTCCTCAAGAAGCTCTCGCCTGAGGGCATTTTCTGGCGTCTCTTTTTGGCGCCTTTTTGACCCATTTTCCTCCGCGATTTCACTGCCGATTCCTCCGCCTGGCAGATGCCACATTCTCGGAGGTATGCGGCCTTTTGCAATGAGAAAAAGCCCATGACCGCCTGCGCCTTCGGCATCATA
>CAYJDM010000014.1:3499-4817 GCA_964368945.1 uncultured Candidatus Saccharibacteria bacterium | reverse complement strand
GCAGGGACCCAAGCCTTAACCGCGAATAATCCGAGACAGACGCTGATGAGCGATGCGACATACGCATTCGCAGATTCGCTTTCCGGATGATGCCAAGCCTTGACGATGGTTGGAATTCCCGCGAAGAGATCAGCGAGAATGGCGAATACGATAGCGACCATCGGCTCTTTTGTGATGGCCCAAAGCACCAAGGCGAGAACGGCAAATACCCCACAGACATAATCAAATCCCGTCAGCTTCCAATAGGCTCTCTTGTTTGCAAATGAAGCGAATAAAACGAGAAGCGGAGAAAAGCCCGCCATGAATACCGGCAAGATTGCCCATGTGACGCCATCCGACAATGCCGCCGCTGTTCCGATCAAAGGCGCCGCGCTCCATAATAGCCAGCTGACCCTATTGGGCTGAGTCTCCCCTTTCCATGTATCCCTGGCATATGCCAAGGCTCCAAAAAACTGTATGGCCGCACCTACGAATACGAGATAAAAAAGCATGGTGAAAGTATAGCAGAACAAAACCACTTAGGCATAGTCAATAAGAATTGAGCGCCGATGGAACCCTAATTCGCCTTGCTCATGATAGTCGCCTCAGAAATGAGCTTGAAATTGATGACCTTATTCGCAGCCTTTCGGTAGATGACCATCTGATCCTTATAGATGAGCGTGAGATCGCCGTTCTGGGCATCCTTGAAGAATGGATAGATTTTCTTGAGGCCGTCAGCATCCTTGATCGTCGCGAAGTTTGGCAAGCCTTCATTCGGCGGAAGCTTGATGAGCTTCTGTACGGCGGCATCATATGAAGTAGAATCCTTGATTGCCTGCTGTTGTGCGGCAGCGAGAGCTGCTACATTCGTAGAGCCGGTAAGTCCTGTGCCGGCAGTCGCAGAGCCAGAAGCGGCTGGAGTTCCCGTTGCTGTCGCTGTGCCCGATGCATTTGTCGCCGCACCAGATGCTGGCTGATTCACATTCGTGATGGCACCCACGCCAGGGTTTGATGTGAGCCGCATGAGCTGCGCATTCTGATTCGTGATGGTTCGATCGTTTTCCGCAATCTGCTGATCCTTTGCTGCGATTGCCGCATTCGCGATAGTGAGCTCCTTGGCCTGATTGGAATACAGGTAGATAAAGAATCCTAGAGCGAGGATGAGCAATACGATGACGGTGTTTTTAAAAGCGTTCATATATTTTTTATTTGTTGTATGCCTTATATTCTATCACAGGTATCAGTCCGTCTTTTTGTTTTTGGAGAAAAAAGGCATGAGGCAGATCGCCGCAATCATGCTGCCGATCAGATTGCTGATCAGATCCAGCCATGTATCGTT
>CAYJDM010000014.1:1723-3399 GCA_964368945.1 uncultured Candidatus Saccharibacteria bacterium | reverse complement strand
GCTGGCGCGCTTATCTTTGGGAATTCGCTTTTTGCAGCGCCAGGACCCTTGCCGGCCGCCTTCACGATTTTGTCATCGACGAAATTCTCATGATATTCCAATTCGCAGACCCGATTGTATCGAATCCATTTTCCATGCTTTTTATCATGCTTGAAATTGCCAACAACCCAGAGCTGCCCTTCCTCGCGATAAAAGACCCATTTCCCTTCCATCTTTCCATCGATATGCTTCCCTTTTGCACGCAGCTTTCCATTTTTATAAAAAACAGTCCGGACATCGCCTTTCTGTTCGAACATTGTTTGGCCGTTAGCGTATTTGGCGTCTTTTTTCATATGCTAAGTATAGCAAAGACAGACATTACCAAGGGCATTCCGTCGTCTCTGTCCCCGGCACTATCTCCACTGAATCCAAAGCGAGCGCATGCTTGGACCAGAATTCCTTGCTTTGCTCTGGCAGATAGTTTCCGCCTGGGAATGACGGGGTCATCTTCCCTACGAAAGCGGTATAGAGATCGTATGAGGCAGCTTTCTCTGATGAAGCAGCGGCATCTTCGGATTTTCGCAAATCAATCGTGATCCAGTTCGTGGGCTGAGCCTGCCTATTCTTTGCGAAGCGCGAATAGATGCTGCGCAATGGTCGCATCGCATAGATGATCTCATCATTCTCATCCGTCTCAACCATATCCGTCATGCCGGCAGTCTCTCCCATATCCCGATCGATACGGATGACATCCTGCGTGGCATCCATGGTCGGGATGACTTTTTTGATAAAATCCAGAAGCTTCGGGCTTTTGGCGATATGCGTCAGGGCATGGCATTTTTCCATATCCATATATACGTCGAGTCCGTTTGCTGTTTGCGCGATGAGTTGTTTTGTCATATTAAAAAAGTTTGGCCAATGTCTCAGCAACTGTACCCGCTTCGATTAATTCCCGCAACTCCTGCATTGTGACTATCTTGAAATCAGTTTCAGTGCGAGCAGGAAGCACATCAAGCTTTGCCTCAAATGCATGCACATGCCGAATTGATCCATTGGCAAATTCTTGCATTACCCGAGGGTGCTTCTGGACGATTTCTGGGATTACGCCGAGATCATCGAGACTCGCTCTTTTGAAAGCATCTTCCGTCGATTCACCCACTCGCATGATCGTTGCGACCGGAGCGCCCCATTTGCCTTCATAGACTTTCTTCAAGCCATCAGGCTTTTGAATGATTTTTGATAAAAGAATGCCGTCGCCAACAAAGACCTTCGCATAGACGACCTCTAGAATATCCGCGATCTTGTCTATCTCGCTTTTGGGCTTTATGCCGATGACATTTCCTTCTTTATCGAAAATATTAATCTGGTTGTTTTGCATGATAAAAATTTCCGAACCCCAGCATTAATCTAGTAATCTTCAAGAAGCAGAGTCTTTTTTTACAAAACCTTCAACGCTCCTCTTGTAATCGGACCGACATACCCCGCCGCAGGAGTGATGCCTTTGGCAATCTGGAATCGGATCACGGCAGCCAATGTCGCCGGACCAAAATAATTCGTCTCATTGCCAGGAGATCCGCCACCGCTTGATGCCACGAGGAAACCGCGAGCATTCAATGCTTTTTGCAAAAGAGCCACGTCTGGAACCGTCATGCCTTTCTTGAGATCGAATGCGAGAATGACCGTGCCATTGCCCGTGA
>CAYJDM010000014.1:0-1623 GCA_964368945.1 uncultured Candidatus Saccharibacteria bacterium | reverse complement strand
ACAGGAATCGTCACGACAGGATTTGCGACGCTTCCAAGAGCATCTATCTTTTGCTGGTTCTCATTCGATTGCTGACGCCACCCCCGTATTCGATCTCGTCGCGTGCTGCTGGCTTCCGTCGAGCCATCATCGTATGGCCATCGCGTCGTCTGCGCTGATACAATCTGAGGCAAAAGCAGGACAAGCAATGCGGCCAATGCAAAATACCCCGAGGCTTTGTGAGCCGGATTCGCATTATATGGAAGCGATTTATTCATTCGCTAATTATACCACTCAATTTGACAGCATCATGCACCAAACCCCGCCAATGTCAGATATGCGCCGAGCACTATCATGAGGAAGCCCGCGACTGGAATGAGCTTTGTCTTTGATTCCTTTTCAGCTGCGCTGTCAGCGAAGCGCGGAGCGATGGCGAAGATGATTCCTTTTATCAAAAGCCCCCACCCCAAAATGCTGATGACGCCCTCTGCGAAACTGCCCCAGACATTATGCGCCAAGATCTGCGCTATGCCGGCCGGTATCGCAATGATTGCAAAGATGAATGATGCGAATGCTTGCTTCTCTAGGTCGCGGTAGATTTTTATATAATATTTCCTGCTGGTAAAAAACCCGATGCCGATCGCCAGCAATGTCGGCCCCCAAAGCTGCATGAGAAAAGTTGTGATTTCCATATATATTTTTTAATCCAATAATGAATTTGATAAAAAGCATCAGAGCGAGAGCCCTTCCACTTCGACGGCTGGATACTCCTCCACATAGCATTCTCGCTTCGCGCCATAATACGCCACCGTGCGAGCCGCAAAATCAACTATATATTCGACGATGCCCGCATTCCATGCTGCCACAAGAAATTCCGGAAAGGTGCTTTCGCCCGCCTGATTCGTCCGCAATGCAGTGATGAGCGCTTTCTCATCGAATGCGGGAATATCATGCATGCCGGATACGAGCGGTGTTGCCTGGTTTACGATAGATTGATCGCCCATAATATAGATGCTTTGCGCTGATGGCAGAGACCAGATATTTTTCTCAATTCCTGCCTGTCGCAGACATTCGGCCAAATACGGAAAGCCGCCTACAGCCGGCCGATGCTCCATCGCATAGCTCATTGCAGCCTGTAATTTTTCCATTGATGATGCCATGGCTATATCGCTGCTTCGAGCTTATCCAAAGTCTGTTCCCATCCCATCTTTGCCATCTCCGCGAAATCCGCAGGATGACCCTGATGGAAAACATGCAGCTTCGTTCGGCCATCGCCGAGATCTTCGAATGTAGTTGTTACGCGCATCTCATCTGGCCACTCTCCCGGAAAGCCGAGATCCTTTGCGTTTTTCTTATTCCCTTCAGCATCCGTGAAATAATCAGTCGCAACGATCTTCTTCATCGGAATGATTTCCTGATATGTGCCGCCAGACCAATTGTCCTGCTTCGGCATATCCGGACCCATTGCGCCATTCATATTGTAGACAAAAGTTCCACCCTCGGTGAAATCCTGCTTCACCACATAGCCCGTCCAGTCTTTCGGCCCCCACCATTTCTTGATCTGCTCTGGATTGGTCCACATATCCCATACTTTTTCTACCGGCGCATTGATTGTTCGTTCTAGTGTTATGTCCATATGTTTGT
>CAYJDM010000013.1:0-9625 GCA_964368945.1 uncultured Candidatus Saccharibacteria bacterium | reverse complement strand
CTCGAACCTGTGACCTTCTCAGTGTAAATGAGTTGCTCTACCAACTGAGCTAATCCCCCATATGTTTTTGATTTGCCCTCGGCATTGCTGCCAAAGCCTTTCGCTATGAACTCATGAACAATAGCGCATATGCCTGTTTTTTTCAAGCCATGGCTCAGGAATGGGGTTTGTATGCTAGAGTAGAAAACATATATATGAATACGAATCCCGTGGGCCAGCCATCTGTCATATTTGAGAACGAATACCTCATCGCCGTAAACAAGCCGGCAGGCTTGGTCGTGCATAGCGATGGCAAGACCGTGGAGCGTACTCTATGCGATTGGATTATGGAAAAATGGCCGAGCATCAAGGGCGTAGGCGAGCCTCTGGTCTTGAACAAGGGCCAGGCCAATGAGCTCGTCATCGACCGGCCGGGAATCGTGCATCGCCTAGACCGAGATACTTCAGGGGTAATGATCGTGGCAAAGACGCAGGAGAGCTTCCTTTTTCTCAAAGAACAATTCCAGGAGAGAGAAATCCAAAAGACATATCGCGCCGTAGTCTGGGGCCTGGTAAAGGAAGACAAGGGCGTCATCGACCGGCCGATAGGGAGGAGCAAGACGGATTTCCGTCGATGGTCTGCAGAGCGATTCGCGCGCGGGGAATTGCGACCTGCTACTACGGAATATAAGGTGCTAAAAAGAATCGAAGGCGGCGGCACAGTCTCTGGAGAAAAAGGAAAGACGCCGAAAAAAGGCCAGCAAAATATTCCTCACAATTTCACATATCTAGAAGCGTATCCAAAGACTGGCCGCACGCATCAGATTCGCGTGCATTTCAAGGCTATAAATCACCCTATTTTAGGCGATTCGCTATATGCGCCGAATCACCCGCTGGCTTTCGGGTTTTTGAGGACGGCTTTGCATGCATATAAGATCAAGGTGACCGATGTCGGTGGGGTAGAGCATGAATTTGAGGCGCCTTTGCCTGAGGATTTCGCGAAGATTGACGGCCTTCTAGCCGAAGAGGGGATCCTATAGACATTTTTATATCGAAGGGTATAGTTTATTCAGATGGCAGACATCTTCCGTCGCCCGCTCCGGGCCATGCTGTTTCAACCCCAACTACACAAACCTCATGTTCTTCAGTATCTGCATGCAATATCGTCGTCCTCTCACCGGCTTGCCGGCCTGGGCCGATGCAATAATCTCTCGTCTTTGCGCGCGTCACCGCATCCCTGGAACGTTCGATTTCAATCGGAACCGCGACGGGCTATACAAGCTCAACGGTCTGGTTACTCTCGTAGAGGCTGATTCGGAAGGTGGGGCAGTGGCCATCCGGCAGCGGACGCACCCGCGACTCTTTAACGAGTATCTTGTCGGGATAGATGTCTTGACCGTCGAATCTCCCGAAGCCTGGTCTGAGGTCCCTGACAGTACGTTCATATACCATCCTTCGTATATCGTGGCCGTCCGCGAGGGTCCCGGAGCCCACCGTTCATTCGAGGTGCCTGATTGGGTATACAGAAGGGCCGTATGTTTCTGGTGATTTTGCTGAGCGAAACCGCCTTCCCTTAGGGTTCATTGAGGGCCGCCGCAGTCTACGGACTGTGGCGGCCTTTCTGCTTTACAAATCAAAAACCCCTGCTATACTACCCTCCTATGGCAACTGCTACAAAAACAGCACCTAAGGCAAGCAAGAAGATTGTTTTGGCCAAGGTAAATATCCCTTCTCGAAAGGATCTAAACATGCGAGCGGGCGACACCGTGAAGGTGTATCAGAAGATCCAGGAAAAAGGAAAGACTCGACTTCAGATTTTCGAGGGCATGGTTCTCGCGCGAAAGCATGGAACTACTCCTTCGGCTACATTTACTGTTCGAAAGTCCAGCATGGGCTTCGGCGTAGAGCGAATCTTCCCACTTTACTCACCAAATATCGATAAGATCGAGGTTACTAAGCGAGCTCAGGTTCGACGAGCCAAGCTTTACTACATCCGAGAGAAGGCTGCTAAGGAAATCAGCAAGCGAATGAAGATGGAAATGATGAAGGCTGATACTACATATACAGAGGCTCCAGAAGTCACAGAAGAGCCGGCTGCAGAAGAGACAAAGACAGAAGCTGCAGAATAATCTCCTCAAGCAAAAAAGATCAAACCGGGCAATCGCTCGGTTTTTTCTTTGTTTTGATGCCCTTATGCCTTATCATTACCAATATGAAATTCTCATCAATAATTGCAAAGTACATTGCTCCCGGGGTATATGGGGCGACGGATGGGATAGTCACGACATTCGCTATCATCGGAGGCGTATACGGCGCGAACCTTTCTCCCGTCATAGTCCTGATCCTTGGCATGTCCAATGTCTTTGCTGACGGATTCTCGATGGCGGCATCCAATTATCTTTCGAGGAAGTCAGAAAAAGCGGGTACGGAGTCTCATGGCGATGAGCTGACGCCGCTTCGGTCTTCATTGGCGACATTCATAGCATTCGTAGGCGTCGGCATGATCCCCCTGGCTCCCTTCATATGCGCATTGTTCGTAGAGATCAGCGCCATCAACCAATTCATCTGGTCCATCGTAGCCACATTCGCGGCATTCACCTTCCTCGGCATAGTCCGCGGGAAGGTTATCAAAAAGAATATGTTCAAGACGGCTCTCGAGACCGTTTTGGTCGGAGGCGTCGCTGCTGCAATTGCATATGGGGTAGGGGTCTTATTGAAGGGGTTGGCTTAGAATTTTTTTGTTGGATCTCTGAGAAAAACAAATTTATATTCGGAAACATCTCAAACCATAGATCAAGATGCGCTCAAACGTGATCGGATTGATAATGCGATCATGCTCGCCGAGAAAAAGAAAAGAGGACCTAAGCCAAGAGGGGCAGTAAGGATCGAATGGTCTGCGGATTTTGCATATGCGATCGGGCTGATCGCTTCGGATGGCAATCTGTCCAAGGATGGAAGGCATGTGATTTTCGTGTCAAAGGATGATGAGCAAATCACCAACTTCTGCTGCGCTTTGCGTGTGGACACATCTGTTGGCTGCACATATTCAGGAAAAAATGTACGAGCGTATAGGGTTCAACTTGGCGATGTGCTTTTTTACAACTTCCTGCTTTCTATCGGGCTCATGCCGAATAAGTCTAAGGTCATCGAAAAGATATTGGTTCCAGACGAATTCTTTTTTGATTTCCTGCGAGGCTGCTTCGATGGTGACGGATGCGTGTATTCATATTGGGATAAAAGATGGCGAACCAGCTTCATGTTCTATATGTCTATCGCCTCAGCGAGCAGGGTCTTTATAGATTGGATAAGGCATGAAATTCAATGTCGTTTGGGCACTTTGGGACATATGACCACTGATAAGGATGTAACTTACTTTCAATTAAAATACGCTAGGGCGGACAGCCTTATTCTCATAAAAGCCATGTATGAGCGCGCGGAAAGGTCGTTAACAAGGAAAAGGTTGAAAATAGAGGGGATATTGTGCATAATAGGCCAGTCCATCGATTCGATAGGACGATAGCGCTCCGGTGTTGAAACTGGTAGACATTGCACCTTGAGGTGGTGTAGTCCGCAAGGGCGTGGAGGTTCGAGTCCTCTCCGGAGCACAACAAAAGAAAAAGACCCTGTTGAACAGGGTCTTTTTCTTTTGTTTACCCTTGAGATGCCTAAGGCCTCACGATCTCGGTAAACACCTTCTCCTTATCGAGATATGTTTTGACAATCTTCTGCACATCCTCGAATTCGACATCGGCCACGAGAAGCAGCCATTTCTTGAGTGGCATTATTTCGCCATTGAGCTTGATGCCTTCCACGACGCTTTCCAGGATGGATCCGGTCGTAAGCTCTCGCGCCATCAGATTGTCGACAGCGAGCTTTTTGGTTTTATCAAAATCGCTTCGGATCTCATCGCCGCCAGCATGGACATCGTCTACGATGCCCCAGAGGATGCCGATAGCCTCATCTACATGAGCCGGATCGATGCTTCCTCCCATATTGAATCCGAGATAGTCCGCGCAAACGCAAGAGCCCGCTCCTGCTCCATAACACCAGCTATTCTCTAATCGCAATTTGCGAAAGACGAGATCCGCGAGAAGACGGCTCGTCAGATCGAGGGCGGCAAGATGCGCATCTTCAATCTCGTCATTTGGCTGCTCCGCCTTTTTATTGATTCGAGGCAGGGTAGTGGAGAGCGATAGTGAACTCTGCTGTCTTGAAGATAAGCCGATCTCTTCATATGTATGATCGAATACGGGCTTCTTGGGATTGCCGATATGCTTTGGGATAAAAGGCTCGCGCGCTCGGCCATCACCTCTCGCATCGCTATCTTTGTGGCTGCCTTTGCCGCTGTTTTTGCCGCTTGGCATCTTGATCAAAATTTCATCCAGCGCATGCTTCAATGCATCTATGCCACCAATGGCATCAATATTGCCCGCAATATAAATTTCCATATTTTCCTTTACGAAATATGTCTTATGCGCATTCACGATATCGTCGTGAGTGATCTGTAAGATCGTCTCAGGCCAGCCGATGGCGCTTGCCATTCGAAGCCGATCAGGAATATCGAACATGGTATTTTCCCGTTCCTTCCTTATATATGAGACCCGCTTCTCATTGAGGAATTTGCCCCAAGCCTCCTGCGTGATTACCTTCTGCTCATGATCCCAACTCTTTTTCGTAAGCTTTGGCTCAATGATCATGCTAAAAACTCCCTGGAGCGCCGTATTGAAATTATGAGGCAGGCATTTGCCCGTGACGAAAAGCTCGAACATGCCCGTATATGCATTCAGGGTATCGAGCATTACCGTCTTGCCGAATTCCTGCGTTTCCTTTTCGTCCGCAAATATGCTCGATCCGTCAAATATCATATGCTCGAGGAAATGCGCTGTGCCTTCCTTGCCAGCCTCATCATGGATGGCTCCATAGCGGAAGCCGACTTCCATATGAATGCAGGGCGCGAATGAGAAATGCTTGGCCTTTACCGTAATGCCCTGAATCTCGAATGATTCGAAATCGAATGGCTCGAATCGGAGCTCCTTTTCGATCGTTGCTTTGAGTTCCGCGGAAGTTTTCGCGACGGGATGCGACGAGAGAGTAGTGCTGGAATGCTTGGTTGTCATGATGGTTATCATACACATATGAGCGCTTTAGGGCTAGTAGGAAACGGTAAGCGAGATTGCGCAATATATGCGCGAGACAGAGGCGGTGGTATATAAAATGTATGCCGAACATAAGATGCACTTTGTGCTCAAACGAATTTTACGCTAAACCCAATTGGATAAAATCGGGAAATGGAAAATATTGCTCAGCAAGATGCCGGCATGCCGCCAGTCGTACAGGTCAAACAATTCCATGCCATATCTGCAGCAAAGGGGTTTATAGGTCTAAGACACATATAAAGCGATCAAAAAGCAAGAAATTTTTCTGCAGCAAATCATGTCAGTTCAAGTGGAGAAATGCAGAATTTAGCGGTCCAAAAAGCGCTAAATGGAAAGAAGGCTTGTACGTATACAGATTGCTCCTGCTCAAGCACCCCGTTCCCAAAGCGTGCGTACTGTGCGGGATCGATGATCTGAGGGTTTTGGCAGCGCATCACATTGACGAGAATAGGAAGAACAATGTTGTAGAAAATCTGGCCTGGCTTTGTCATAATTGCCATTACCTGGTACATCATGATAAGCTGGAAAAGCAAAAATTTGCGACCAGGCTAGAAGGCTTAAAACCTTACTATTTTGGGAATACTATGGTGCCTATAGCTTAGTGGTAAAGCTCCGACCTGTGGCGTCGGCAACGAGAGTTCGATCCTCTCTAGGCACCCCAAGAAAGAATTAGGTGAGCGAAAGCGGCATTTCGTGCCTCAGCTGTAAGGTATTTCTGTAGTTCCAACCGACGATATTCAGCTTCAAGCTCTGGATAAGCTTTTTCTATTGGAACAAACCAATCGTTGGCTTTAATCCTCACTATTTGGTCCTTTATTGAAAAGTTCCAACCAAGTGCCGAGAAGATTTCTCGCTTCCTCTCCAGAGTCCCAGAATTAAAGTTTTCTCGGGCATAGCAAGCAAAGCTAAATGCCTTTTCGGTGAGCTCTAACCACTTATCGGCTCGGTTCTCAGTGTTTCGGAGGTTGCTCTTTAGCTTGGTGATTTTATCTTTCAATCCGTCACGCTCTTTTACGAAGGTCTCGTCATCAATCAATTCTCGGTAACGCATCTTGGTAAGAGCGTCGATCTCTTTTTGAGTTTCAGTGACTGCTTTATGCTGTGTTTCGTAAACCTTGGTTCGGTCCTCAATCTCCTTATTATTTTCTCTGTTCAAAATCTCAAGTGCCCAGTCCTTAAACTTTGGCAGGATGGTATATCGTTCAAGTTCAATATCAACCTGGTCTTCTAACTGTTTAAGGGTGACGGGACTTCTTTGAGTACACTTCACTCCTTTCTTGCGACGAGTGCAATTGTAGTAAACATATTTTTCAAAGGTGTTTGTTTTCTTAACAAACTTTATCTTTTCACTTGCGGTATACATTGAACCACATTCTTCACAATAAATAAGGCCGGTGTAAGCAAATTCATGGGTCTTAGCTCGAGGCTTACCATTACGACCCATAAGAGCCTGGACCCGATCATACTCCTCAAGGCTAATCATAGGCTTATGGTTGCCCTTATACAGCTTCCCGGACCACTCAAACATGCCGGCATAGAAGATATTGGTGAACATCTTATAAATCACGCTACTAGCGAGTTCACCGCCACCACCTCGTTTTGTTTTTGCAGTTCTAAAACCCCACTTATCATTCGCAATCTTTAAAATCTGTGGAGGAGTATAGTTGCCTGTGAGCATCATGTCCCACATTTTTCGGACCAAATCAAAACGGTCCTTATCTTCGATAATCGTATGCTCAAGTTTGTCATTTAAATATCCGATAGGAGCTCGGGAGGGTAGCCAACCTCGATCAGCTTTCCCAACCATTCCACGCATACTGTTTTTCTTAAGATCAATGATAAATTGATTTGCCATTCCACTTTCAACACTAAAAAGGAGAACATTATCGTCGGGTAGGTACTGACGATCTATGGTTTGAATACATTTTAAAACTCCTTGCTGCAACATCCAGCTGAGAGCGCCGCTATCAACTGGGTTTCGAGAAAGTCGATTGAGTTGCCAACAAAGGATACCGTCTGCTTCACCACGTTGAATGCGCTTGAGCATGTCATCAAAGACAGGACGGCAATAGGGCTTCTTGGCAGACTTTGCTTCGGTCAAAATCTCTTTAATGGTGATTCCTAGACTATTTGCGAGCTCTTTAAGTCGGTTCACCTGATCATCGATAGACTGAACCTGTCGGTCCTCACTTTCAGAGGATTTTCTGGCGTATATGTAGAGTGTTCTTGGTGTAGTTTGGTTCATGGTAATTTATCCGGCACTGCCTGCACTTATATCCTCATCCCTAATGTGATTTAAGTAAAGAGGATTTGTCGGTTCTTCCGCTTTATTCCCCTCTATTCCATCTAAGCTATCCGTTTTTTCACCGTTTTTTAACGGTTGAATGATATCAGAATTGATATCATCTCCTGACCGTTGTTCCACCGCTATTTCGGACTCAATGTTATCAAAATTGATATCATTCGTTTCCCGTAATTTACCCGTATTTACGGGAATACTCTGATCCGGCATTTCTCCTCCGTATGCAGGCTCTTTTTTATCCCTATTTGTCCCTAAATTTCCCTCACCTCGTCTCCAGGGTGGTACATACGGTTTATAGTTCATATTGCCGGAAGGATTGGGAATAGCAAGCCTCTGCCTTTTATTGATACTCATCTGGTCAGCCAGGGACTTCATTCGGTTATTTAACTCTTTAGGAGAGTTATTATTTAGGTTAGTTAGAGTATCAATTTCACTGCTTTTTACTGAATCATCATCGGGTTTGATATCATTATTTCTTGATTTTTGATATCTTCCTTTCCAATTTGATAGCTTAATGCGCGGCGAGTTTTCATCCAAAGATTTCCAAAAGATCGAACTTTGAAATGCATAGAGGTTGGACCGACCAAAACCATGTTGGCCTCTTTGAACAATAATAATTCCATGATCTTCAAGAATTTGAATTGCTTTACTTATACTGGTCGGATTTTTCTCACCAGTAAATTTCAGTAGACGTTTGATACTTGGAAAAGCCCCCTGAGTTTCAGTGTTGCAGTGTCGTAAGAGAACATCCAAAACGGCACCACAAAGTCTGGGGAGCTTCGCTACATACCAACCATCAACATACTCGTTGTCTACAAAATAACGAGTTGGTTTATCTTTTGGGCGTAGCCGATCAAAGGGAATATCACGCAATAGGCTTGTCGCTCTTATTCTCTTGCGATCCTTCCACGAATTTGGGTCTGGTTTCCAGTTCATCTTGGGTAATTCTTTTGATTAATAAAGGGAGGGTAGCTTCTCTGTGCTTTTGAATCTTTTCAAATTGCTCTTTAGTCATCGGCCGATAGACAGCAGACATAAGTCGTACAAGTTTGATACCTTGTTCGTAGGCTTGTTCAGCACTTATCTCCTTACCGAATTCGCTTCGATATAGTGCCTGAAACTTTGCAATGTCTGCATCGGTCAGGACCATAGCTATTCCGAGTAGAGTTTGTTCTTGAGAGCCTTGATACTGTCAAAGAACGACCGAGCTTTGACTTTCAGTTGATCTGAAAAATATTGATTGGCGTACGTATCAATGTCTGCCTCTCGTTTGAATACGAAAAGAGCCTTGCGAGGATCGTCTCGGTCCAAGCGGATAAGCTTGTAACCCAGGCACATAAGTGCCGCCGATACTCCAAGGTCATATGTGGTGAATAATGAAGACGGGTCGTCTGAGGCATGGCCATCATCGGACCGAGATCTTATATTTCTAGTCATGGTAATTTCGCTAGATTAGTAATGTGTGTCTTCCGAATTAAAAACACACCCACATTTTCTGCGAGTGTGTTCATTCAATATTCAAAAATGAATCGATTTTCTAGTTCTTTTTATCTGGGTCGAAATACCAACCCTCATCTTTCTGGCTGTAGATTACGTCTTTCTTGAAATGAACTTTCAATGAATTACGAAGCTCACTGACATACTTTGAAATTGATGTCTTGGAGATAGTTTTGCGCTTGTCGGCACTGATGATGTTTTCTTTGATATCGTCTCGTGTAAGCAAGCGCTTGGGATTGCGCATAAACATGCGGCACAAGTTCTTGAGCTGGCCACGAAGGGGTAGGATGGTGTCTTTATAACGGATAGTTCCATCGGAGTACGATTTAAGATCACCTGCATCTAAATCTGGTTTGAGGTTCTTTGTCAGGAGTAAAGTATCTTTTATTGGTTTAGAAACTTTTGCTTTACCGGCATTCTTTGCAACGAGGCCAAATGGATCGAGAGGTTTTCCTGTCATTTCAAACCACACATCTTTACCTTCGAGAGGAATGAGACCCTTTATAAAACCATCTTCCTGAAGCTTTTTGAGTATTAAATATTGCTCTTTGGCGAGCAGAGTAAAAGACTTAGTGAAGATGTCAGCAACCGGTAAAACAATAGGACCTTTTGGACTTATTGTGACCTTATCTTCAATTCGGTTCTTTACGAACCTGATCTTTGCTTCAGGAGTCATGGTAATAGTAATTTG
>CAYJDM010000012.1:10116-14068 GCA_964368945.1 uncultured Candidatus Saccharibacteria bacterium | reverse complement strand
CATTTCTAGCTTCAGCGATTGGACGGATACGGGCAGCGGAAACCTTGCCCTGACAGCCAATTTCTCAGCATCAATGAGCTTGGTGACTGATAGTGCGGATGATTTCAATTTCGTTTCCACGCCTTTCACATTTACGGCAGGAAGCGCGACGGTTACGCCTGCGACTACTTTTAATCCTGAAGGCGCGGGCTCGTATACCATCACTACGTTGAACTTGCCGAGCGGAACATTCACCGCCTCAGCCGCCAGCACCACGATAGGCACTCTCCTCATAAATGGCGGAACGTTCAATGCCGGATCGGGAACCACAACCATGACGTCCGCCTTTACATTTTCAAGCGGAGCATTCAATCACAATAGCGGCATCATGTATTTCATCGCCCCTTCTGCAGGTACGATAACCGTTACGCCTGGCGCGGCGAACTTTGGCACGGTCTCATTTGATTATCCTGTGAATACGGGTGCCAATGGAACCGCATCGCTTGCAGGAGATATGAGCGTCGCTGGAAATTTCGTCATGAAGAATACCAATGCTGCCAGCGGCGGATTCACTCTGCAGTCGAATCTTTCCGGAACACCGAGAACGATCACGGTTGCGGGAGATTATTTGATACCTTCCACATCTCAAACAGGAGTAGTCACAGTAGGCGTAGCGACAACGAACAAGATCAATATCAATGTTGCAGGAAATCTAATCCTGGCGGATTCCTCATTAAGCAGCTATGCAACCACCACGCTCAATGGGGCATCCACTCAGACCATCACGAAGACAGCGGGCTCACTATTCGCAGGTCTCTTCGTGGATAAGACAAGCGGACAGGCCGTATTGGGAAGCGCTCTCTCATTGAGCACTGCTCCCATCACGGTGGCGACTGGCACATTAAAGACGGCAGGTTTCGGAATCACCGGCAGCAATGTAGTAGTTTCCGGTCCGGGTACTTTGCTCATGCAGGGAACCGAGACATTGTCGGCGACGCCCACGCTCGCTGTAAGCTCGACAGTCACATATGAAGGATCGAGCACTGCATCGACTACGCTAAAGGCCTATCCATATGGCAATCTGACCGTTCAGACAGGAGGCAATACCTTGGTCATGCTCGGCACTACGACGGTCTCAGGAAATATGAATATCGTCTCAGGCACGCTCGATGCATCATCGACGCGAAGCTATGGCTTGAATGTGGCAGGGGATTGGTATAACACTGGAACTTTCGTGCCGAGAAATAGCACGGTATTGCTCAATGGAACAAACCAGGCCATATATGGGGCCACCACGTTTTATAATTTGACGAAAAATGTTGCTTCGGCAGCGACGCTTACATTCGCGACCACTACCCAAATCATAACCAATACCTGGAATATGAGCGGTGCCAGCGGCAATCTATTGTCATTCAGATCGAGCAATCCTGGCACGCAATGGCTCATCAATCCGCAGGGTACCAGAACCTTGTCATACGTCGATGTTCAGGATAGCAATAATATCAACGCTTCGGCCGTCAACATCGATGGAACCATGGTCAATTCCGGAAACAATACGAACTGGAACTTTGATGGCACTCCGCCTACGGCCATTCTGACGTCTACCTCTACCGGGACTTCGACAGCTGTCATAAACTGGACGACTGATGAAGCCGCGACATCAACCGCGCAATATGGCCTTACCACGAGTTATGGCTCGCAGGCGACATCGTCGGGGACTACCACGCATACGGTTTCATTGTCTGGACTGAGCGAAGCGACGCTATATCATTTCAGATTCTTTTCTACGGATGCCGCGGGCAATTCGACTTCCACTGCGGACATGACTTTCATGACGACTGACGGAACCGCGCCTCTGATAACCGGAATTGCGACGAGTACGGGGAATGCAACCGCTACGATCAGCTGGAATACCAATGAGGCTGCGACTTCGACCGTGCGTTATGGCCTCACTGCCAGCTATGGATTGCAGGCCACATCAAGCGGCACGACTACGCATTCTGTTTCGCTATCAGGATTGACTGATAATACGGTATATCATTATCAGGTGACTGCCCGAGATGCGGGCGGCAATGCATCGTCTACCGACGATCTGACATTCACGACGACCGATGGAACTGCGCCAAGCCTGAGCAATTTCTCTACGAGCACATCGCATGCGACGGCGACCATAGGCTGGGATACGAGTGAGCCGGCGAATTCGGCGGTGTATTATGGAACATCGCCTGGCGTGTACGCATTCAGCTCGACAAGCGGCGCGCTGGTGAGCAGCCGAACGATCGCATTGTCTGGCTTAACCGCATCGACTACATATTATTATAGAATGGTCTCTGCCGATGCATTGGGGAATGTGGCTACTTCGAGCGAGATGTCGTTCATTACGCTCTCGTTGCCGGATATGGCTGTCCCGGTTGTCGCAATCACATCGCCCTCAGCTGGATCATATGCGGGAACTGTCCCGCTTTCGGCGACATCGACGGATGATATCGGGGTAATCGGAGTGAGGTTCTATCTCGACGCTGCATTGATCGGATCAGAAGACCTGTCAGCTCCATATGACGAAAGCCTCGATACGACGGGGTTTGCGGATGGAACATATGCATTGATCGCGGTTGCCAGAGATGGCGCGGGCAATGTCGCGACATCGTCTCCGGTCTCGATTGCGATAGACAATGCTGCGCCTGTCATCTCTTCTATATCTGCAACGCCGAGCGATATGACGGCATTGATATCGTGGGGATTGAATGAAAGCGCCACATCGAGCGTTCAATATGGCCTGACGACGGGCTATGGATCCGAAGTGATTTCCGATACGGTGACGAATACGCCAGTCATTACATTGAATAGCCTCACGGCCAGCACTACATATCATTATCGGGTGATATCGCGAGACGTTTTGGGGAATGTTTCGACATCGGCTGATGCGACATTCATGACAACCGAAACTCCTGTTGTCATCGTGCCGCCAGTCGTCGAGCCGCAAGGGCCTGTGGTAATGCCAGGGGTTCCAACGGGCAGATATGTGGATAGGCTGACGCCAAATGAGGCACCTGCATTCATACTCGGCAAGGGCAATACTATCAATCAGCCCAATCCGCCGGTGCAGAATCCGCCGATAGCACCTGGCAATGGCGGCGTCAATCTATTGAAGCTTGTGCCCAATATCGATCTAGCGCTTGGCGCGAAGGGCATTCAGGTTAAAAACCTCCAGATCATCCTCAACGCTCTCGGCTTCAGAGTCGCGAATGCTGGCGCAGGATCTCCGGGCAAAGAAACAGAATTATTCGGTCCTGCCACTAAAGCGGCATTGCTCCGATTCCAAAAAGCAAATAATGTGAAGGGGGCGAATGGAAATTTCGGACCTGCGACGCGAGCCAAAATGAAGGCGATCCTGCAATAATCAAAATTGACATATGGAGATCCGGCATGATATTTTTTACCCTAAACAGTCAGGCTAAAAACCCCTTCCAATACACACCCAAACCAACACAGACGCATACCTATGCATTCATCATCATTGCCAAGAACGACTCTCGTTGGTCGTGCCGCCACGCAGCAAGGCTTTGCACGGCTGCTCAGAGAAGCTACCGGCTTCGAACAGGCTGAATTCATCGGCTTCGAGCCGGTAACAGACATGCCCAGATCCGTCCGCATCCTTTTTCTTCGCGGAACTTGGACCTTGGGAGAAAGGCCGGCCCTTTTCGTCGGGGCGCATACGCCGGATTATATCGCGCAGGATTTTTTTCGCGATGAATTGATGCGATATGATCCTGTGATGCCGCCTTCGCCTTGCATGGTCAAGGGTTGGGAGGTGCGCCGTCTCAGCGATGGCGAACTGTCCGTACCGGTAGCCATCGCCAGATGGATCAATGTCGGTGCCCGGAATTAACCGGCACACAAGTTGTCATATCTTGGCATATCGCACGAGATCGCCGCAGCCCCTATCGAGGAGGCTGCGGCTTTTGCTATACTT
>CAYJDM010000012.1:8899-10016 GCA_964368945.1 uncultured Candidatus Saccharibacteria bacterium | reverse complement strand
GAGGCGATGGAATTCTACGTTTCAATATTCAAGAATTCGCGAGTGATCGAGGAGATCATATATGAGAATTCTGGTCCGGATGGAAATCAGACGGTATATACCTGCTCTTTCGAGCTCGATGGCCAGAGATTCTCGGCAATGAGCGCCGGCCCATATTTCAAATTCAATGAGGCCGTCTCGTTCAGCATCAATTGCGAGGATCAGGCAGAGGTTGATTATTTTTGGGAAAAACTTTCGGCAGACCCTGAATCAGAGCAATGCGGCTGGGTTAAGGATAAATTCGGCCTCTCATGGCAAATCATTCCGAAGCAGCTCGACGAGCTCGCCAATGTGCCCGATAAGGAGCAGGCAAAGCGCGTCATGCATGCGATGCTCAAGATGAAAAAGCTGATAGTCTCAGAATTGGAGGCGGCTGCGGCAAGGAAGTAGGATAACCGAATCCATATTGCTCATAGGAAAAAAACGGCGCAAAGCAAAAGATGCGGCCGTTTTTTCTTAATCTAATACTAATGATCTTCATATAGTATTAGAGGGTAAAGATCAGAGTAATGATCATTGATTATTCATAAATAAAACATAGTATGGACTCATATATTTCACCCCGAACAAAGCCCTTATACCGAGGCGCTCAGACCGTCTGGTATATCCTAGGAATTTTGGAAGCATTGATGGCATTCCGATTCGTGCTCAAGCTTCTCGGAGCGAATCCGGGAGCGGGATTCACGGCATTTATCTATAATGTGACATATCCATTCGTGGGTCCATTCCTCAGCGTCTTCAGAATAACGCGAGTCGAAGGCTCAACTATCGAATGGGCGACTTTGCTTGCGATGCTCGTATACTGGCTGATCGCGGTGGCCATAATCAGGCTCTTTCTCATGGGCAGAAGCGTTTCGACACCAGAAGCAGCCGCGAAGCTCGATCAAATGGATCCTCAATCAACTGTGGCCGCGACGACCGCAACTACGACAACGACGGCTTCTCCGGATATTATCGTAGAGCGATAGATTCCAAATGCTCGCGCAATTCCGCATCCAATGGATCGGGATTGCAAGCATCTGCCGTTTCGAGAATGCTGGCCGCAAGGCCGGCATTTTCCGTTTTCATCAAGGATTCA
>CAYJDM010000012.1:0-8799 GCA_964368945.1 uncultured Candidatus Saccharibacteria bacterium | reverse complement strand
GCTCGGCGCCTGAAAGGTCCTCAAACGGTGATTCGGGAAATGTCATATGTCCTAAGTATAGGCTTTTGATATACTAATGTATATGGAAAACAACGCCCTATCTGGTGCCTCTCAGGGACCTCTCATCTCATGGAATGACTTCGAAAAGGTCGAGCTTCGAGTCGGCACTATTGTCGAAGTCGGCGATTTCCCCGAGGCTCGCAAGCCGGCATATAAGCTCGTCATAGATTTTGGCGAATTCGGCCTCAAGAAATCAAGCGCACAGATCACCAAGCATTATTCGAAAGAAGAGTTGGTGGGGAAGCAGGTTGTAGGGGTTATCAATTTTCCTTCAAAGCAGATCGGCCCTTTCGTATCGGAATGCCTGACGACAGGATTCGCTGACGAGAACGGGGATGTCGTGCTGACTGTGCCTGAGCGTAGGGTGCCGAATGGCGCGAAGATGTTTTGATTTCTTAATAGTACTTTAATGAGGCGGTTTTAGACTATATCTGTGAGAAAAGAACGTATCGCAGGTCTCAGTTTATTAAAAAGTAAAAATTAAGATAAAAACATATGATCAAAAAAACAATGTTGATGCTTATGTCCGCGATTCTTGCATTCCAGGTCTTTGCACCAGTTGACCAGGCGTTCGCGCAGGCTCAAAGTGGGAGTATTTTTTCAGCTTCCATGATTAGCCTGAAGGATTTCTTCATAAAGATGCCATTCCTGCTCATACTCGGCGTGATAGCCGTAACGCTCTTCTTCATGGTTTCAAGCCATCATGCCAAGAGGAAGCATCATCGATTCGAGCGGTTCGGCAATATCTGGGAGATCCAGGAGCTATAGAAAAGACCGGGGGAATTTACTACTAAGCACAATAAAGAAAAGATTGAAACAATCGCATGGCTAGATTCCGCATAAAAGGCGGAATTTTGCTTTTATGCGTGGTTACAGTCCAATATCAAATATATGGCTAATATAAAGGCTGGAATAAATTAGCCTACCTTAATCTTAACTTAATGTTAGTATACTATTGTAAGTACGTAGTGATTCGACGGCGATTTTCACAGACATTATCAGATTGCTAATCCTATTGAAATTATGAAAGTACTACTCGTGGAAGATGATGCCAATCTCGTATCGGCGCTAAAGCCAACGCTGGAGAAAGAAGGCTTTACCGTGGATGCTCTGCGCGATGGCCTAGATGGAAGAAAGAGATTGGAGATACATGGAACTACATACGATCTTGCCATCCTTGATTTAGGCCTGCCAAATGTCTCGGGACATGAAATCTGCAGGAATGCTCGTGAAAAAGGCATAAAAATACCGATCCTGATGCTTACTGGCCGAACAGCAATCGATGATAAGGTACAGGCTTTGGATTCGGGAGCTGATGATTATCTGACCAAGCCTTTTTCTGCGCGAGAGCTCATTGCGCGGATGAGAGCCCTGCTTCGTCGACCGCAAGTGGCTCAGACATCGACATTGCAGGCGGGGGATTTGGTCATAGACCTGTCGAGTCGAACGGTTACAAAGAAAGGAAAAGTGGTCGCTCTCACCCTCAAGGAATTCGGCGTTCTCGAATATTTCATACGAAATCTGAATCAGATAGTCATCCGGGATGATATCCTCGATCATGTATGGGATTTCGAATATTCCTCATTGAGCAATATCGTCGACGTTCATATCAATAAGCTGCGCAGCAAGCTCGGGCTCAAGGACGGGGTTGTGCTGGAGACGGTTCGAGGCGTAGGATATAGATTGAAGGCGTAGGTTTTTTATAAAAAAGCAAACACTAATTCACCATATATGCCAATCGAAGCCCTAAGAAAAAGACTGGAAAAGCCGACTCGCGCCACTTGGCTTACCCAAAAGAAGGCCAAGCCGATCAAGAAGATGATCTTCAATGCTAGGCTGATCTTGGAATGCCCAGAGATAATCAATTCAATCCCTTTGATCTTGTGGGTATCGGACAGTTCTGGCAAGATAATTTCCTTCAATAAGAGATGGTATGAGCATACTGGCACAAGCGAAAAAAGGAGCGCGGTCATGTCGAGCCATGTCCATGCTGACGACCTGCGCACATTGTCGGCTTTCTTGAAGGGCAAGAAAAGCAAGACGGCCGAAATCCGCATCAAATCGAAGAGCGGGGGATATGAATGGTATCTGCTGGAAATGTCGAAGATGGATGACGGATTGCAGGGTTCAAAGACGCAATGGCTATGCAGCGCATCGAATATCCATGCTCAGAAGGAGGCTGAAAAAGGGCTTTCTGCCGCAAAGCTCAGCCTGGATATCGATAGGGCAAAGGACGATGCCCTTATGGAAAGCCTGGGAGAGGCTGTCATCGCTACCGATATGGACGAGCGCATAATTTTCGCCAATAAATCAGCCGAGGATATGTTCGGGCTCAATAGCAAGGAAATGATCGGCCTGATGTATTCGGATGCATTCGATATTTACGATAAGCTCGGCAATGCGATTTCATCGAGAGATTTCCTCATCCCGGCTGTCTTGAGATCTGGAAAAAACGCCACAGCTACCAATTACTATTTCACAACGTCAAAGAAGAAAAAATTCCCAGCTTCGGTTACGACATCTCCCATCCTGATGGATGGAGCGGCGATTGGCTCTATCTCCATCTTTCGAAATACGCGCAGGGAAGCGCAGATCGACAAGATGAAGACCGAATTCGTATCGCTGGCATCGCATCAGCTGCGTACGCCTTTGACTGCGGTCAAGCTGTTTACGGAGATGCTGCTGGCTGATCAGTCGACGAAACGGAATATGGAGCAGCGCGATATGCTCGAGAGCATAGAGCGAGCCAATGAGAAAATGATCCGCCTGGTGGACAATCTGCTCGATGTCGCGAATATGGAGGCCGGACGAATGTGGGTAGAGCCTACGCTTTTGACCCCTTCGGAAATGATAGAAAGCGTCATCACGGAGACTTTGCCGCTCGCTCAATCCAGGGGCGTGGAGGTCGTATATAAGCGGACTTCGAAGGATGCGGCAGAGATAGGCACTGACCCGTATCTTTTGCGCCAAATCCTCAGCAATATCATCACGAATGCCATCGAATATTCGAGAAAGAATTCTAAAGTTCTCGTGCGAATCAATTGGGAAAAGGACAAGGAATGCATCATTGGCATTCAGGACAATGGCATCGGCATAACGAAGAGCGCTCAGCGAGAGATATTCAATCGATTCTTCCGGGCCGAGAATGCAATTAAGTTCAAGACTGAGAGCAGCGGCCTCGGCTTATATGTCTGCAAGATGATGGTCGAGGTGCTCGGCGGCAAGATCACATTCAAGAGCGAGGTGCAGAAGGGCACGACATTCTTCGTTCATCTGCCGATCAAGAATGGCAAGGCCATAGTGCGAACCGTCAAAGGGTATTAATGATCGCCGAATCGATAATCATGAAATCAATAGCATTAAAAGCCAAGAACAAAAAAGTCGCGAGCAGGCAAAAGCCGAAGCCCAAGCCCAAGTCCAAGCCTGATTCTGCGATCGTAAGAAGGGTATTGCTCGTGGAGGACGATCCCTTCATCTCCAAAGCATATGCTCACTATATCTCACGCTCTGGATACGAAGTGGATGTGGCCCTAAATGTCATTGAGGCCAGAAAGCGACTTGCCGCGCATGATCCGGATATCATCCTTCTGGACATCATAATGCCTGGCATTAATGGCTATGAATTCCTCGAAGAGCTGAAGAAGAAATCGGCCCATAAGGATGTTCCGGTGATAATGATCTCGAATCTCAGCGAGGAATCTGCGATCGCGCGCTGCAAGAGGCTGGGAGCAGCTGATTATCTGGTCAAATCCAATCTGTTCATGCGCGATGTGATTGACAAGATTCAGCGGCAGATAACGATGAATGAATTATGAAAAAAACATCACGATTACCCTGGTCGATAGTGGCAATGATTGCATTTGCGGCGGTGAACATCATTGCCATATATTATGCCGCTACCACCAATCCTATCGTCGGCCTATCTGATACGCGGCTTGATTTCGCGATTTCCAATCTGGATTGGCTGACCATGCTGATATTGGCGCTCGGAATCTACCGCCTGACTGATATCATCGTATTTGAAAAAGTCTGCGAGCCGTTCCGATTGCTTTTCACGGAGCATGGGCCTGACAATGGGCGCCGAATGGCGACGAAGGGGCTCAAAGGATTCCTGGCGCAATTATTCGGCTGCAATTCCTGCACCGGAGTATGGGTCGCAATGACGGTCGTATATCTATTCGTATTCCTGCCTCAGCCAACATTCATATTCATGGTCATCATCGCCCTCACAGGATTCGAGAGATTTTTTTCAAAAATATATAATTTCCTGGAGAGAAAATAAAACCGGTCAGGCAAGAAGGCCTGCAAAATAAAACGGCGCGATCCTTGCGGATAGCGTCGTCTTAAAATTTTTGAAAAAATCCGACAAAGTCGCGAGACCGTGTCGAATTGATTACATCTTTGGTGCAGCCGGCATTGAAGAGCCAGAGCAAGCCTTGCAGTTCTTCTTGTGCGTGAAGATTTCGTATAGGGCAGAAAGTCCGACGAGGATGTATACGATCTTAGACACGACAGAATCCATTCCTCCGAGAAGAGAGCCGACCTCTACGCCCGCGAGAGCGAATACAAGCCAGTTGAGTCCTCCGATAACGAGGAGAATAAACGTAAGTTTATGCATGGAATTATTTGTTTATGCTTTTGATAAGATTCCCATTCGACCTTTGAATACCCTTATAGTATAGCAAGATTTTTTCGAGCAAGTGGCGGCTATGCACATATATATCGATGGTTTGAAATAGGGTATAATGAGGATATGGATAAGAAAAAATGGGATACGGCGAATATGGTCGGCTTCTTGGGAATAGTCTTTTTGCTTGTTGCTGCCACTCGGACCGGTTCTAATCCCGCGCCGGCTGCTCAGCCTCCAGCTCAGCAGATTGCCACGACCGCGCAAAATCAGCCAGCAGCTTCCGTGGCGACTTCTACTGGAATCACATTTGATCCTCGCTCTGCGACATATCGAATCGAGGGCATGGACGTTACCATCACGAATGGAGTAGGAGAAATGTCCGCAGCGCCTGGCTCCGCTTCGAAAGTCATTACGAAATATTTCGGCAATGGCGCGCTTGGGGATCTTAATGGCGATGGCATGAGCGATATGGCTTTTCTTCTCACGCAGGAAAGTGGCGGCAGCGGATTGTTTTATTATGCTGTAGTGGCATTGAGGGTAAAAAATTCCGGAGCGATCGGTTCAGCAGACTCTGCGGCGATAGGGATGGCGGATGAATACAGGATTACAAATACCGTTCTGATCGGCGATAGGATAGCGCCTCAGCCAAGCGAAATCCGAGGCGGCAAATTCTATGTGCATTATGCGGATCGAAATCTCGGAGAGCCAATGACGGCTCCGGCAACGGTAGGGAAGACAAAGGTGCTTGATGTGAACGGGCAGGGCGTCTTGGCCGAATAATGGCTGTTTGTGGACCGTCGGCAGAACAGGGCTCTGAATATGGGTATAAACACTGGACAAAAAAATAGAGCGTGATATAATATTGACAGATAGATTTTTTGATGTTCTGGGATTTGCTCGGAATCGTTTGCATAGCGAAAATCGGCTTTGTATAAGGCCCATTCTCGCTGTGCAAACCGATCGCATGCCGCGAACGAATTTGCTGGCATCGCCAACAAACCCAAACTTGACCAAAACCATGTTCTATATTGCAAGCTGCAACAGCGTCCCGCCTCCGCCTCTCATTTTCCGCGGTCGGCGTCTCCTATGTCCTTTCCTCCGGCAGCCTCTCGGCAAATTACCGGGGAAGGTCTACGAGCCTGAGAATTCTCGGCTTCGAGGAGCGAACCCTCTCAAGGAAATGCGACTCGCCGGCGGAGTCGACGAAGAATAGCCCGATGCGCACGTCGTGCGCATCACACTGAAACAAAGCCGTCTGTTTCCAAACAGATCCTCGGCGCCGCAGAAGTCCTGCGGCGCCGATTTCATTTTTCCAAAACAAGAAAAAACAAAACCCGAATCACAGAGATTCGGGTTTCGCTTATTGTTTGCCGGCGCAGATGTCTGGAGAGATTCGGCGCCCGCATCTTTTTCCTCAATAAATTACATCGATGGCGTAAAGAATGATCCTGTCGCTGTCGTGGATACATTGCCAGCCTTGTCGGTACTCGATACTCCGTAGAAATATTGAGTATTCGCCGCTAGGCTGTCTACGCGCAGATTGTGGAAGTATGACATTCCAGAATCGGTTCGATTGGGCGTTCCGGTAGTGGGCGCTGGATTCGTAGTAGAAATCCAGAGTCGTCCATTGGTCTGCTCATTCGTAGTCCAGATAATATTTGCTGCATTCGCCTTTACATCAACTGATGCGCTGAAGTAAATGACGGGTGCTGTCGCATCGACTGTGGTGATCGGCTTTGTACTAAAGCTCTCTACCGCAGTCTGCTTGACCATGCCCTGGGCATCCTTGACGATCAGTACATAGAAGTACTTCGTATCAGGAACCAATCCAGTGAGAGGGAATGAATGCATAGTATTCATTGTTCCGCTCATTACCACCCATGAGCTGCTTGCTACCGCTACGCTGCTTGTCGAATATCGCAGCTCGGCCGTAGTCGATTCATTTGTCTTGAAGCTTATCGTTGCCGTGCTCGTCGCTCGGGCCACTGAATGATCAGTGATTCGCGGCGCAGCATTCTGAGGGTTCGGAGGGGTGCTCGTGCCATTGTCGTGATTCTTTTTCCACCATCCGAAAGTGAATAATCGCTTCCAATTATTTCCATGTCCTTCGCCTCGTTCATTATCGTCCTTGTCATTGTGCTTATCGATTTTTGCTTCAACCTTTGCTGAGGCCTTTGCCCCGTGATCATCTTTTCCTCTGCCATCATTGGCGCTCGCAGCCAAAGGGCTCAAGGCCGTGAAGACGAATGCGGCAATGATTCCTAGGATAATGAGCTGCTTTGCAGGATTGTTTGTATATAGATTTTTCATAAGATTAATGTAAATGATTAATTAGGTATTGCTAATAAACATGACCTTTACGCTCTATATGACGGGGGAGGGTGCGGGATTCTACATCTTTACAAACATTGAGTACGTGTTCTTATTTTTGGTGATTCCGGCCATTTCGGCCATTGTTTCCACCGTTGCCTCTGTGACTGTCTGAATCCTCTCGTTCTGTTTTTCGATTCGATGAATCGTCTTTCCATTTCTCGATAATGTCCTTATGGTCTTCGAGAACGCGGTCGAGCCTGTCTTCGTTCTTCTCTGATGCTTTTTTATTTGTAGAAAAATCCTCGGGCTTATCGGCCGTATCGGATTTGCGATCAGTATTATTGCGAGATTTGGATTCGCTTCGAGCCTGCTTTTCCAGGGCCTGCTTGGCCCGGACGGCTTGGATGATGACTTCGGCTTTGATATTTTCTTCCTGCTTTTTCGAATTCTCTGGCAGTGTTTTTTGTTTCTGAGCGACTGATTTCTCGATATCGCGCTTTTCGACTTGCTCGGCTTCTTTGAGGCGGCGATCTACCATCCGCACCTCGAATTCCGCCTTTGCGGCAGGAGAGACGCTCTTGATGACGCGCACAACATTCTCATTCACTTGGGTTTTGACCGGGTACAGAATATCGCCTGGCAATGAGCTTTCCGCAGCAAATGTCATGCCTCCGGTTGCGAGTGTGAATATGAGAATGGCGACCGATGCGATTTTTATCCTTGTGGATGCAAAGAAAGCCTGCCATTGCGTCTGGAAAGGAGAAGGGATGCGCTTTGCGCCCTCGGCGTGCTTCTCTGCATATTTGCTGGCGTCTATCCCGAGGTCCTTCAAAAGCGAAGCGCGCAAATTCAGCCTCTCGTTATGAGTAAGCTTGATGGAATCTTCATCCTTGAGATTCTGTATGAATTTGTTGAGGGGATTGTTTTTCATAAAAATTTGATCAAAATTTCATCTCGTCATCCTGTATCGTCAGGTCGGCATGGAGGATTTTTTTCAACCGCTTCATCGCTCGATGGATTCGCACTGAAATGGTGGTGGGCTTTTCTCCATATGCCTCGGCGATCTCGGAATAAGGGATGCCGTTCATATAATTAAGGAGGATGAGATCCTTATCGGCAGGATCAAGCTTGTCGAGTGCTTGCATCATCCATTGGATTTCCGCCAGGCGATCGGTGTGCGGCACCATCGATTGGCTGCCGTCGATGTCGTTGGGCGCATCCGCTGGATCGAACCCGTCATCCTGCAATGCATCGAGGGATTGCTCCTTGCGCTTGCGATACCAGTCTATAATGAGGTTGCCTGCAATCTTGTATAAAAAGGCTCGGATATTGCCTATGTCTTTGCCGCCCGCCTTCTCGTTATCGTTTTCCTGCATATATGCCCAGGTCTTGGCGAAAGCCTGCTGCATGAGATCCTTGGCCAGCTCGCGGTCATTCGTCTTCCAAAAGCAATAGCGGAAGATCGCATCGGTATGGGCGTCATAAGCGGCTATGAATTTTTGCTCAATATTCGGATCCATATCGTATGACGTAAAGGATAGCACTTTTTTACCCATTTCATCATCCATGCCATCAACGACAGGCAGCAAATGGCGGTTTTGCTATACTCAATGCATGACATTCGATGCCAAGCTAGCCAAAGAGAAGTTCGGTCTCACCGCAGAGGAGATCGCCATCTTCCGCAAGCTTTCGACTCCGATCAAGATTCAGGATTATCTGGATACTCTGGCTATCAATTTTGAGAAAAACGGCCATACCAATATGTCGCCTCGGACTGTCATTCGCGAACAGAAGGC
>CAYJDM010000011.1:0-14239 GCA_964368945.1 uncultured Candidatus Saccharibacteria bacterium | reverse complement strand
ATACTTTTTTTCCTCATACTGACCAAATTCATCGATACCGAAAGCCTCTTCGGCCTCTATCGCTACGATTTCCTCTTCATTGTCGCAGTCATTATCCAGATCCTCATGTTCGCATTCAGGCTCGAGAATTGGAAAGAAGCCACGGTCATCATCCTCTTTCATATCGCCGCAATGATCTTGGAAGTCTTCAAGACATCGCCGGGCATCGGCGCATGGGCATATCCCGAGCCGGCCTTTTTCGCTATCAGCACCGTGCCTCTCTTTACCGGATTCATGTATTCGTCAGTAGGCTCTTATATAGCTCGCGCATGGCGCATCAATGAATTCCAATTCGAGAATATGCCGAGCCGCAGCTTGCTATGGATTGCAGGGGCGCTGATCTATGCCAATTTCTTCATAGACAATTTCGGCATCGACTTCAGATATGCGATCTTTGCCTTTCTCATAATCATCTTCTGGAAGACGAAGCTGCATGCCAAAATAACCGACCGCATCTTCACATTCCATCCGCTCGTTTCGAATGCCCTCTTCGCCTTCTTCGTCTGGATCGCGGAGCAGATCGGAACCCTGACGCGCGCCTGGATCTATCCAGCGCAGGCAGCCGGCTGGAAGCCCGTTTCATTCCATATGTTCACGTCATGGTATATGCTGCTCATATTTTCATTCGTTCTCATCAGCATCCTGTATGGGGACATCTTCAGAAAGCATAGCTTCAGGCTGAAGATTTGAGTATAATGGCATTTCAATATGACACTCAATTCTCTCAAGTCAAAGATACTCGTGGTCTGCGGACCTACCGCAACAGGAAAGAGCGACCTCGCAGTAGATATCGCTTTATATATAGAAAAAAATATCCAGACCGCCGATGGAAACCCTCAGAAATGCGAAATAGTTTCCGCTGATTCCCGCCAGATTTATAAAGGCCTCGATATCGGCACAGGCAAAATCACCCGGGCAGAAATGCGCGGCATTACGCACCATATGCTGGACATTCTTGACCCACTCGAAGCAAGCGCTGCCGGACCCCAATCATCTTATTCGGTTGCAGAATACAAGCGCGATGCGGAGCTCGCCATCGCCGACATCCTGCAGCGAGGAAATATTCCCATCCTCTGCGGAGGAACGGGACAATATATCGACGCCATCATTTTCAACCAATCATTCCCGGATGTGGAACCGGACGATGCATTGCGAGCTGAGCTGGAGCCGAAATCTCTCGAGGAAGTGACAGAGATTTTTAATACATTGAACAAAGACAAGGATGGCAATGACCAGCTCCATAGCGTAGACATGCAGAATAAGCGGCGCATCATTCGCGCCATCGAAATCCTCAAAGAGCTTGGGCATATCCCGCCGATCGTCAAAGACGAGCGCTTCAATTCGCTTTGGATAGGCATCGACACCGACGATGAAACCCTCAAGAATCGCATATCCCGCCGCCTCGATTCCCGCCTGGCAGCAGGCATGATCGAGGAGTCCCAGAGGCTTCTGGAAGGCTCAAAATTGACCCTGGAGCGCATGCAGAAGCTGGGTCTCGAATATGCCCATATCGCGGACTTTCTCGCCACCCCAGCCAATGCAGAGGATTTGGCCGCATTCAAAGAAGGGCTCAATATGGCCATCTGGCACTATGCCAAGCGCCAGCGCACATGGTTCCGCCGAAATGAGGCAATCAACTGGCTTTTGACCAGCGATGTCAATCAGATGACTATCGACGAGGTAAAAGAAAAAGCATTCGAATTGACGAATGCATTTTTCCGATAGGCCTTTAAGCGGTGAGGTTTTCCCGCATACGCTTACTTATTCCTGACTATTTCAGGGATGACTGTGGCAGTCTTCTTCGCTTTTTCTCTCAAAACCAATTTCAAATCTTTTGCTTTCAGGACCTTCCTATTTCCCTGCCCTATCGCCTGAGATTCCAAGAGCCTCGAAAACTCCGTTGGATTGCCGAATTCCAATACGATCATCTCATTCGATACGGGAACAGGCTTCGGGGTGATTTTCACATCAAAATCTCGCGCTGCAGTGAATGGCATCATGCCTTCGCTTTCGTTTGCTCCGGCGCTTTTGCCATTTTCAATCGTGGCAGTTGGCGCATTCGTCTGACTCGACTGAACCGCCTGAATTCCTTTTTTCGCAAGATTGAATAGATAGGTCAATGACATGCTCTTTGCATTGGTACCGCCGATTTTTCCTGTTGGAAATGCCGCGCCGCCCCAGCTGTATTTGACCGCATCATTATCCGTGATGAGATTCAGCGCTCCGACTTTGCATTTTGTCTGGAATGGATCCTTGTCGAATGCGACGATATCGCCCATTCCGAGTCCATTTATATTCATTCCCATCACCTTGATCGTTCCGTTTTTCTTATTGACGAAAGCCTTAGAGACCACCATTCCCTGGAATCCCGTTTTCGAGAGCGCCTCCGCGACTTTGAATTTTTTTCTCCATTGCAAAACCCCCAGACCGATAATCGCAAAGATGATCAATCCGACATAATTGCCGATAAAATCCAGAGTCGAAGTCGCGAAATCAATTCCGCTTGCAACCGTAGGATTCGAGGCGAATTCCTTGATCGTATCAGCTATGCGCTGGATATTTTCCATAATTAAGCCTGTCCGTTTGTTCCCTTGCCCTTATTTGCATATCCAGAGAATGCCTGCAATGTCTCGAGAGGCAATGTGAATACGACTGTATTCGATGCATCAGACGAGATATCGTTGATAGACTGCAATGTTCGGAGGTGCAATGCGCCCGGAACCGCAGACAAAGCCTTTGCGGCTTCTGCCATATTCTGCGATGCGGCAAGCTCTCCTTCTGATGTGATGATGACGGCTCGCTTTTCTCGCTCTGCCTCGGCCTGCTTCGCGATCGTTCGCTCCATGCTTTCAGGAAGCTTTACGTCCTTGAGCTCCACGCTTGATACATCGATGCCCCAAGCGGCAGTTACGACTTCGACAAGCTGCTCGATTCGATCAGCCACCTTGTCCCGGCTCGCCAGCAATTCATCGAGAGTCACTTCTCCTACGACATTTCGCATAGTCGTCTGAGCATACTGCATGATGGCATACTGGAAGCTTTCGATTTCGAGAATGGCCTTCTGCGCATCTGCGACTTTATAATAAATAACAGCGTTCACGTTAACGGGGACATTATCCTTGGTGATCGCATTCTGATCCGGCACGTCTACCGCCTTCGTTCGCAAATCGATCTTCTGGTATGACTGGATGATTGGGAAAACAAGTCTCCAGCCTGGCTGCATGGTCTTGTGGAATTTTCCGAACATGAATTTCAAGCCTTTCTCGTACTGGTTGACCTGTCGGATCGAGATGAGGATTATGAGAACGATGAGTCCGATAATGAATGGCATTGTAGTGTTTTTTTGGTTAAGGGTTAAATTCTGATCAATTTTCTGCGAGCTGCACCGATTGCTCGGATCAGCCCTTCATGAACAGTATGATACCTCTTTTTTCTCTAATTTTCTATATATATAAAAAAACTGCCGGCACCTCGCATCCCTTATAGGATGAGGTGCCGGCAGCCGCGATATTCTGCAAGAAGCTTGCAAAATGACGGAAAGCCAGAGGCTCAATGAGGAGTCGTGAGCCGCGGTTGGTCACGGGCATGGCTGAACTTGCTGCGCTTCAGAGCAAAGGGGCCCATCACGGCCCATACGGCCATGCCGCTGAGCGAATCAGCCCATCGGGTGAAAAATTCTTTCCACCATCTGCGTCTCGGGCGGACAGCGGGATAAAAATCCCGATAAAAGGCGGCGAGGCCAGATACGATCCAGACGGCCGCTAAGACAAAGGCGATTAGAAGGAGCGGAGGCACTGTTTTGCGGGAGTTGAGTTATTTGTGCAATTGCACGCATCGCGATCAGGATTGAGCGCGATGCATTAATCATCCCGCTTTTTAAAATCTTTGTCAACGAAGCTTTGCGCAGAATCAAGCGAAGAAAAACCCGTCCCTGTTTCCAGGGACGGGTTCATTTTATTTCGGTGACATATGCCGTGCGCGCTTGATCCTGGCGCTCATCCACATGAGCACGGCCAGGCCGGCCATGATCGTGATTCCGAGCAAGATGAGCGTCTTGTCGACGCGCATGGATTTCGATGCCCATGAATAGAGCAGCAAGCCCAGAACGGATACGATATCTTTGATGCTGGCAACCACCGATTGCGCAGTGGCGCGCGAAGTGCTTTTGGATCCCTGGTGGATGATTTGATTCATTATCGGAGAAACGAGGCAGCGGCTGAACACCTGAAATACCGGCAAGAAGGCGAATATCGCTATCGGCCAAACGCCTTGCACTAGCGATATCAGGCCCAGAGAGGCGGTCACCAGCAAGCCGGTCCCCATCCCTTTGCCTTTGGGCAGGAATATCTTTGGATACCTGGCGATGGCGAAGCTGGCAAGATTGATCAGGCAGAATATCCAGCCGAATACCCATATGGGCAATCCGACGAGATTGAAATAATCATTATAGGTAAAGAAGTACACTTTTGATCCAACCGAAGTTATGATGAAAAATGCAGCAGCCCATACCATGAGACCATTCGCGCGGATCGTTCCCCATGCCTCCTTGAAGACCTCCCGTGAAGTCAAAGGATTGATTGGCATCGCATCATCCGTATCTTTTGCACCGCTATCTTCATCTCCCGAGCCTTCCGCATATACGCGAGGCTCTTTCAATTTGGACAGCGCGAACATCGATACGAAAAGCAGCGGAATCGACAGGAGCAGCGGCAGCCTCATATTGATCTCGGCCAAATAGCCGGTAATCAGGCATGAGCCTGCCATCAGCAAGAATCGATGCTGCGCGGACGATATATTCTGATGGGCATGGTCATCTTCCCTGCCCGATGCCTTGAGGTTTTCATGCAGGTAGGAATGATCGGCGCCATGAGAACAGGCAAAGCCTATTCCCCAGATGAGGTTCGCTGCCCAGGCATGCCAGGGCGACGACATCAGCGCAAAGCATATGAAGCTGATAAGCAGCAGGATTTCTCCGGCTATCATCACCCTCCTATGCCCGATCTTGTCCGCCCAGATTCCCATGCGGATATCGAGGAGGACGACCGTCGCGACCGCGCAAGCTTCCACCAGATAGAAATCCGATGTCGACATGCCGGCGAGCTTTTGATGGGAGACCAATATGATCGGGCCCCAAAAGAACGGCTCGCTGAAAGTCTGATGGATCTTATACCAGCGGATATTTTTATCAGCGGCATCCATGACGGATTGCGAGATAGCAGATGTTTGAATTGCTGTTTCGGGTGGTAATGTGCTCATATTTTTTCTATATGTTGAATTGCTGAATTTTCAGGTTGTTTGGTTGGGTGAATTGCAGGATGATTTGTACTATGGCTGCCAGGTCAGGAGGATGTTTTTGTTAAAAATAAAACTCCAGCTCTGAGCAGCTGGAGTTTTTCGAGTCCGTCTTTTCTATTGCCTTATATGTGAGTTGATTCAGATATATGCGTCGAAGGAGAAAGTTTCAAAAAATTACAGCTATTCGGAGCGATGCCATATGCGCCCTGTGTCGCAATGGCGATATGCCCAGCCTGCGTATTGAGCCCATAAGAAAAGGCGCAATCGGATCCGGTATTCCGCACTGTCGCGGCCGCGGCAAAACCGCCAGCAATTGGCTGGAAATGGCTCTGCGGCAGCTGCTGCCATGTATTAAGCTGTAATGCATTTTTTTGCATATGAATACCATATCATGAATTACAAAAATGTAAATAGATCGCATCCATCCGAGCACCCCCTTATGATGCCTAAAGGAATGATTTATTTACAATATCAAAATAATGTGTTTATATAAGATCCGAAAGCACAAAACCGCTCGCATGGGCGAACAGAACCGACCAACCCCAACCCAGATTTTACCCAATGAAAAAAATCATCATCTTCCTGCTGAAGGCAGTCATCATCGCAATCCCCATCTGCTTCATCGGGCTCCTGAGCATCGTCGCCTGGAATAATTGGCCACAGCTCAAGCGCGGCACCTTCGATCCAGTAGAGGCATACGGGCTGCATATCCGCAGCGTCGCCCGCCGACAGTATCTGGTCATCGAGATGCATGGCGACCAATTCATCCTGAAAAAGAATGGCTGGCAGCCATCCGACATCGTCGAGGCGCGAACGGTCCCCGGCACGCCCGTGCCCGTCGAAGGACGCTGGTACAATATCTCGACATACGGTGACAGATATATCTTCGAGGAATGCGCAGAGCCTGCTCTCCCGCTATGGGAAACCGAATGGGAGTAGCCCTAAGCGGCCACCCCAGACACATGCAAAGACCGCCGGCGACGGCGGTCTTTTATTGCATCGCAGCGTTATGCGTTTTAGTTTTTGCCCGTGAGATTATATCCGAGCGCATTCAAAGCCTGATGCGACCGATCGAAGACATCGCCATCCTGAACCACCTTGGCAAAGTCATTGCTATGCTTGAGCTGCTTCGCAATGAATGGGCTGACGCCGGTGATGATCGCCCTGCCTCCCTTCTTGGCAATTGCAGCGAATATATCGTCCAGCGCCTCTATTCCATCGATATCGATATATGCCAATTCCCTGAGTCGCAATACGATGATATTGCATGAATGCAGCGTTTTCTCGATTCGATGCACATGCATATGCGCATTGGCATATGTGAGATGGCCCTTGATCGAATATACGCAGACATGAGCGTCGGGAGCGATCTCGATCTTTTTGTCAGACTTCTTCCCTGTCTCATCGCCGATGATTCGATCGATGATCTTCTGATCCTTGTTTACGATGAGCTCGAACTGGCCCTTTGACATGCGCTCGATAAGTACGATGAGCGAGATCACGGTTCCTGCAAGGATTCCGATCATGGCATCCTGATATACGGAAATGGCAGCCACGATGAGCGCGATTGCGAATGATAATTTGTCAAAAGCATACAGCCGCTTGAAATGCTTGATCTCCACCATGCGGATTGCCGCGAAAATGAGGATAGCTGCAATCGCCGCCATAGGAATGTAATTGAAAGCAGAAAGCAGCACGATCGAGACGATTGCCACCACTACAGCATTGATACCTTGCGACATCTTGCTTGTCGCGCCCGAGCGCACATTGAGCGATGTTCGCACGAATACGCCAGTTGCCGGAAGTCCGCCGAAAAATCCCGAACCGATATTCGCAAGTCCCAATCCGAGGATTTCCTTGCGCTGATCATGCTTTGTCTTCGTCATGCGATCTGCGATCTTTGCAGATAGAACCGTCTCGAGAATGGCGACGAGTGCGACAGTCGCTGCAGGCATGACATATGCATTCGTGAGAGCGAGATCAGGAATAGAGAATATAGATAGCTTGAGATTGGGAAATACTTCTCCAAGAGTGATGAGATCGAATGGCAGCATTCCCTTTTGGGCAAAATACCCCACCGCGATCGCGATCGGCGCGAGGAGGACTGCGCCTGGAAGTTTAGGAAAGAACTTGAGCATCGCGAACAAGAACGCAAGAGACAGAACGAAGAATCCCGTGATTGCGGGGCTAGCGAGCTGAATATGAGAAAAAGTTTCCATCACATTCGAGAGAAATTCCGCATGCTTCGTGAGGCCGGTGAGTCCGAATGCGAAGTTGAGCTGATTGAGGCCAATGACGATCGCCACAGACAATGTGAATCCATGCACTACGCTCGATGGAATATACGTGATGTATTTGTCGAGTCTCAATGCCCAGGCAACGAGGATGATGATTCCGGCAATGATGGCGATGCTCGATAGCGCAGCTGCTCCGAACTGCAAGGCAGCCGCAGCCAAGATCGCCGTGAGCGCTCCTGCAGGGCCTACAATATTGAATCTGCTTCCTGAGAACATAGCGGCGATAAGTCCCGCCCATACAGCCGTGATGATTCCGTTTACAGGAGATGCGCCCGAGGCGACTGCGATCGATATTGAAAGTGGGATAGAAACCAGGGCCACCGTTAGGGCCGCCTTCCAGTTTTGCCTGATTTGGACCAAGAAATTCGTTTTGAAGCTTTGCATGAAGATGCTTATTAAGATTATTAAGGATGAAGTCTGAAATTGTAATACTGTTGACCCAGAAAATCAAATATGGTCAAATGGACGATGGAAATTCAGGAAGGCTTCGAGGCGCCATTTGGCAATTCCATCCCGACTGACTGTTCCCTTCACAACCAACGAACACCAACTCCATACCGACATCCCGTTATGCCCGTAAAAACAGCATTGCTCCATTCCCTTAACGCATTCTTCAATTCGACGCCTGAGATCTGGCCGATAGCAGGCTTCTTCTCCGGCTTGGTAGGACGAAAGCCCAACGTGCCGCGTCTCCATAGCGAAGTATATAGCGGTGTCAGCGCAGTGCGCGACAAGCTCTTGCCTGACGGCCTGATTATCAGGATCCTCGTCATGAAAGCGAAAAAGAACGCATCTGCCAAAATCCTCGCGCATGAGCATGACCACATCAGCGAAGAGTTCGAAGTCATCCGGTGCGACTGCCCCGAACAAAGCTTCGTCCTCGTCGAGGATCCCAAGCGTCGCGGTTCGCTTATCAAAATCCCGCTTCATGTGGGAAAGACGTTCAGAGCCGTTCCGAACGAAATCCACGGAATCAAAGTCAAGAAAGGCACCCTCGTCATGAGGATCCGCGTCAGAAACTTTGACCGCGAAGACATTCGGATCTTCGCCCCGCAATCTGCGCCCGCCGCAAAAGCGGCGTAGAAGCATCGCCGATAAAAACCAAACAGCCCGCCCAGCTTTTACAAACAATCTCAAGATTGAATGTCGATAGCTGGGTGGGCTGTATTTTATTTTCTATATTCGAAATCGACGGAGCGTGGCTCTGTTATTTTTTCAGAAAGGCATTGATCAATGCTCGCGTCTTCGGGCCGAATACTCCATATCCACCATTGCGAGATGACGATACAATGCCATGTTTCAGCTGGAATTTCTGAATCGCTGCACGTGTCGCAGGACCGAAGAAATTCGTCTCGCTGCCAGGAGATCCGGCACCTGATGTCGAGACGCGAGTCTGCGGATCGAGATTGAGAAATCGTTGAAGCTGAATTATGGCCGGACTTCGGGATCCGGGAGCGGCAGGCTGGACAAAGACGAAGTTTGCGAGGACAGGAGGAATGACCAAAGATCCATTCCCTACTATTGGCTGAGCGGCTGGATCTCCAGGAACTGTAGGAGTTGGCTTCGGTATGACGCCCTGTGCTGCGAGAATGGCCTGAGGCGTCTCGCTGTATGATGCGCCACCGGATACGGCGGTTTGAGAGCCAGGAACCACAGTCGGCGCGGAAGGAGCAGGAATGGGAACTGCAGGAAATGTCCATCCGCTATTCCCCCCCTTCATCTGTACAGCCTTCGAGACAAGAAATCGGCGCAGATCCCAGATTAACGATACCTTCGACGCTTACATTGCTTGCAGTGACTGTTCCCTGAGGAACGATAACCGCATTCTCGCGAGGCAAATCGAATTTCTGCATGCGATTGTTATATCGATCCATTACCCATAAATCACCTTCGGGAGTCAATGCCATGCCGGTTGGGCCGCTTAATTCCCCATCACCATTGCCACCATTTCCTGCAATCTGCCCGATATATTGCCCTTCAGGAGTAAACCTTTGAATACCCGCACCCTCGTCAGCAACCAGCACATTTCCATCGGGATCAACTTTGACGCCAGTTATGTATTCGAATTGCGCCTCATTGTTACCGCTAATTCCAGTGTGACAGCCTGAGGTACAGACTTCGAATTGGCTGGCGCCTGTCGCCACTCCCCAGCCCCACATCTTGAGGAAGGCATGATTCGAATCGAACTTCATCAATCGATGATTGCCACTATCTGCAAGGTAATAATTGCCTTGCGCATCGATATCCATTCCATACGTTGATCCAATGACAGTTTCATTGCCGCCATAGCCGAATCTTCCCCATCGAGTGACGAAGTTTCCGTTCCGATCGAATTCGATCACATTGTCATGCGGATACCAGTTATAATCTGATTGAGAGACAGCCAGATTGCCATTCGGAAGAAAGACGATTTCTGAAGGACTCCATATCATCCCATCAAAGTCACCTTCATCCGATGCGCTTCCATAAGTACAGCCCGAAGTACATGTCTCGAACTGACTGGCGCCTGTCGCGACTCCCCAGCCCCACATTTTTATGAAGGTAAAATTCGAATCATATTTTTGAATACGGCTATTACTCGTATCTGCTACATAAATATTCCCATCCTCATCTACTGCGACGCCTTGAGGCCTATCGAATTGATTTTCTGCCGATCCGTTTGAGCCAAATTTGCCGACATATGTGCCAGAAGAATTGAATTTTTGAATTCTATCATTGCGAGTATCGGTTACGTATAGATAGCCCGCCGCATCGACCCAGATATCACGAGGGCTATCAAACCGGCCGTCCCCAGTGCCTCCAGAACCGGATTTGATCATGAAAGGAGCGGTAAATACCGGCGAATTCGCCACATCTATTGGAGAGAGGCTTGTTCCCTGGAGAATGAGATTATTGGTAATGGTAGTCGTTGCATTTGGCAGAAAGAGCGACGACGGAGTGCTTTCTATCTTGGTTAAATTAAAGAATGTATTATTGCCAATTATAGTATTCGCAGATCCTTGGAAGATGACCGTCCCATTATTCGCATTGAATGTGCCTAGATTGGTCCAATCGCCAGTAACCGTAATGGTATGGCCATTCAAATCAAAAATTCCGGACGCTCCGATGGTCAGGTTATGGACTTCGGCATCAGAGGATAGCGGTACATTGTGCTGAATGCTTACATCAGAGGTGCTACTAGGCGATGTTATCGCTGAGAATTTCTGAATGCGGGCATTGCCGCCTTCGGCGATATATATTTCCCCAGTCGGTCCAATGTTGATGCCCTTCGGCTGAAGATACTGGCCATTGCCGCTTCCACCTGGCGTGCCGAACACATACCTGAATGTGCCGGCAGAATCGAACATCTGCACGCGCTGCTGATCAGTCACATATAGATTGCCAGTCGAATCAAAGCTTATGCTGAACGGGAGCGTTACCGCACCATCGCCCGAACCGTTAGAAATGAGCGTGGACTGATATACGCCACTGGAGTTGAATTTTTTAATCTTGTTTGCCCCATTATCCGCTACATATATATTTCCCGAACCATCAATTGCTATGTCATTAGGTGTGAGCAAGTCGCTAGGACCAAAGCCGAAACTGCCGAATTGCGACTGATACACGCCGCTGGAGTTGAATTTCTGGATTCTAGACCCATCTCTTTCGGCGACGAATATATTTCCGGACGAATCTATTTTAATGCCAGCAGGTGTCTGAAACTGCCCATTGCCCGTTCCATTTGTTCCGAATTGCGACTGATATACTCCGCTTGAGTTGAATTTCTGGATTCTATGATTGTTAGAATCAGCAACGAAGATATTTCCAGATGAATCTACCGCTATGCCAGACGGGGCGCCGAACTGACCATTGCCAGCACCCGCAGATCCGAATTGCACCAATGAATTCCCGTTTGAATCGAATTTTTGCACATTGTTGTTAGTCGAATCTGTCACATACGCATTGCCAGAACTGTCAGTGGTGATGAATTGAGGGGTTGCGAATAAGCCCGGCCCGCTTCCATACGAGCCATATTTCAATTCATATTGATGCCGCCATGTCGAATTGCTACCATAGTTACCGCTCTTGTCAGATTGAAAAGTCGCAGCCGAAACAGATAAAGGCAATGTGATCGCGATTGTCAAAATAATTATGCATATTCTTTGGCAAAATTTCCCGAATGAAAACGCATGTGACTTGGGTTTAGTCTGAACTGTCATATTATGCCGGATATTATACCGCATCTGATGACATAAAACATCTTTGGCAAAGACGCGCCTTTATCTTTTTCCAAAAAGCGCATTCATCAATGCCCGCGTCTTCGGACCAACCAGTCCATATCCTGGGTCTCGAGAGTCTTTTACGATGCCATTCTGGATCTGGAACTTCTGTACTGCCATCCTTGTGGCCGGGCCGAAGAAATTCGTTTCGCTGCCTGGCGAACCTGCTCCCGTCTGAGATACAGCGAGCCCTTGGGCATTCAGAAACTTCTGAAGATTTTCCACATCAGGATGCGTCATGCCAGACGATAGATTTCGATTGAAAGTAGATCCTGCAGGAAGAGGGCTTGTCATGCTCGCAGGCAATACGCTTGCCGCAGAACACCTTTGCCCTGTAATAACATTGAACAGTGCTCCATCTGTACATGCTTGAAAATTTGGAGTCGCGGTCGCACGATTATTATTCAGCCATGCATAATCAGTAGTGCTAACAGCTGTCTGGCTCCCAGGCGAAGGCGGAGGTGTCGCCTCTCCAGATATCGGAGTCGAGCATACAGCGGCCTGCGGCGTGACAGTCACGGTCCCTGATCCTCCGGATGAAGCCAGCGTGAGCACCGAGGTATTGTCAGCACATGCATAACTAGTAGTAAACGAGGCTACATCGACCGACAATCGCTGATGAGTCGGCGAAGTCACCTGGATAGACGAGCCCGAAGCAAGCGTAACGGAAAAATCAGACACATTGACCACGATAGATGAGATCACCGCATTCGAACCGGTGACATTGAGCGTATACCCTCCGACGAATATATTCGTGCCGGTAGACAGGGTGACATCATTGAAGGCAGCAAATGCGAAGTTCGGCAGCAAGAGCAATCCGAGGCTTGCGATTATGATTTTTTTCATATGCATATTACCAAGTCGTTAATGCTGAGCGCTTCCACGTATTGGTAGCGACACATACATATGTATAATTCGCATCCCATGAGATTTCTCCCTGATCGCATGCTTCAGATGCGCTTGAAGGCGTCTTTGCCGTTCGGATTCGAATGTTGTTTGAGCCGATGTCCAGCATTTCTGTTGGAGTTGTTGTACCGATTCCGACATTTCCCTGTACCAGCAATCCGTTTGTGGGCGCCGCCGCACTGTATCCCGAACCTATGGACATATTGCCATTCACCCACATTTTAGAGCTACCAAATGTGCTCCCTCCTACTACGGCTTTATTCGGCAATCTGACACCCGTAATGCTAAGCCCCATCATCTGGCTCCAGCTGATCACGCTATCCGGCGTATTGGAATTATCTGTCGAGGCATAGAACGCAATATTATTGCTACCAGGCTGCTGAAGTTCAATCATTGATGCTTCTGGATCAGCAGTCGTACGTCTCCACCCGGGCAAACCTGCATCATAATATGCATTGCGGGCAATATCGAAATTGACAATTCCTTGACCATACGTAAACAGGTTACCTACATCACCAATTTGCAAAGCACTCTTCGGCGTAGTTGTTCCTATGCCTACAGCGCCAAGAAAACTGCTCGAGGCAGTACCTGATACTGTCAGTACTCCATCAGTTGCGATATCCGTTCCGACAGTGGTTGCGGCAGATACCGTGCCGACCGCCACGGTCGTACCGAGGATGATGGCAAGAATGAAATTCAAAATTTTTTCCTTTTTCATGTGCTAAAAATTAATTAAAAAATATCGATAATACTTTCAAAAGATGGACGCATTGCCCATTTTTTTCTAGATGGTTAATTTTACCAGTATTTCAAATTATCTGCTAACTCCGAACCCATATTTGACTTATTATCAAATTTATGGTAAAAATATAAGGCATTATGCCACTGTTACTCCTCCCATTTTTCTTCGCTTAGCCCCCCCCACCCTTCTCTCTTACTCCTCTTAAAATTAAATACAACTATTTTCATGAACAAAACCATTTTTGGATGCATTTATTCTTTTAAAAAAACACAGGCGTCTTTCCTCATGTCTGTCGTCTTGGCAATTCCATGCATGATGCTCCCTGCAATCACCTATGCTGATATTGCTCCCGCCAAAAATGCCGCCGAAAATCCGGCACTAATTGAAATGGCGCAGAGGCCAGGCAAGGCTTCTCTTACGAATTTTCCAGCCGCCGTACTGACTGCAGCGCCTCAAATGACAACCCCTACATGCACGCCAGAAAATTCAGGAGATCTTGCTGAGCATATGACGAATGCGCTCAATAGGAAGATCGCACTCAGCGGAAATGACACAAACGTGCTCTCGCTTTGGACGCAGCGCCCTCTTGTGCTTGGCGGAACTTTCAAAAGAAACCCTAATCTCTGGACTTCTCTGGGTGAAAATTCATCCAAGCCATCCTTGGATTTTTCTGGCGTATCGCCTCTCAATGTTCATCCCGA
>CAYJDM010000010.1:0-23376 GCA_964368945.1 uncultured Candidatus Saccharibacteria bacterium | reverse complement strand
GCTCCGACAAAACAAAATGACCTCAGCGCAAGCTGCAGGTCATTTTGTTTTGTCGGAGCCGCCTCAATAAACAGACGGCTGCATTTGAATTTATTTTTTTTCAATCTTCAGCGTATCCAAGATCATATTGAATACCTTCTCATCGTACTTTGCATTCGTTCCGTATGTGGATGTTTTTACCTGAACAGAATATTCCATATCTCCATAGCCTGCTATGTCACCATAAATCTGATCCGGTCTGAGAAAGCCGACGAATTGCGGCATTGCCTGGTCGAGATCTAGGTATCGAATCGCCTTATTTCCAAATGCATTGAATATTGCAACTTTCGCATACGGAATCTTTGCGTAATATTTCTCTACAGCGTCGATGTATGTGCTCGGCTTATTCGGCATAGGGGAGATATTTCCGTCCGTGCCTGGCACTGCGCTGATCGAAATCTTTATTCCCGTATCCGCATATTGTCCGGGCTTTTCTTCTTTGCCGATCGATGTCCATGATCCATAGCCTCCTTCTCCTCCGATAGTTCGGAATACGCCGTATCCTGCAGGCAATGAGAAAGAGATGCCGAGCTCTTCGATAACCATCTTCATCGGCGTTCCCGTTGCGGCATTGTCGCTATCAGAATACGTTGTGGAAGCTACCGCATTTACTTCTAGCAGTGGCATCTGCGGAGTGGGCACGGGATAATCAGGCCGCACGATTATCTTGAAAAGATATATGCCCGCACAGATAAGAAGCGCTCCGCAAATGAGAGCTATGACCAAAGGGATATTTCTTTTTGTTTCCATGCGCCCTATTGTATCATCAGAACGAAGTACCAATCTGTCGAATCGTTCCAGCAACGACTCCCGTACCGCTCGCTGTGCACCAGCCGCCGACGATATAATTGCCCATGACGAAACCTCCTGGTCGGAAGATGAAATTTTGATAAAGCCTAGAAAGGATGGGGACGTATACGAGTCTCTTTGGCAAAGGAACCACTCGCGTCGTATCCAAAACATAGAGAAGGAGATTCGGGCTGTCTAAGCAAGGATGGAGGAAAAGAAGGCGTCCTCCGAATGGGCGATTCACCAGCCTGCCTGCCACGTCTCCGGCAGCGGCTGTTCCTGCCGCTCCTGCTGCGCCAGCGGCCACAGAAGTGGCTCCGGTGGCGAAAGCCTTGGCTACGGCTCCTGCGAGCAATCCTACGCCTACGGCGGCTCCTAGGCCGATTACGCCGTTCATGAGGCCGCTATCGCTTGCCTTGGTATCGCTTTCCGCGCCGACGCCATTATTTGTGCTGCTTGCCGTCACATAATATGGGAAATGGTATTTGACCACGGCCGCATTGTCGCTCGAGAATCCTGCATTTACCGCCTGGAAAAAAATATCCTGGGTGCTGCTCGAATAATACAATCGAGACGTCTCGTATTCATCGAAGTCCTGCAATCGCACTTCGATTCTCGTTCCGCCATCGCGAGATACGACAGGGAGCATGCCGAGATTGCTAAAGATTGTCAGGCGCGGCTCGAAGTCCTGTCCATAAATCGTTATCCATTGCTCGGGCGAGCTGATGACGGTAGGGGTGACGGCCAATATCTGCGGCTTCACATAATTCTCCGCACCTGTAGTAGGATCATTTCTCGTATCGTATGTGGCGAGATTGACCTGGCTATTGAGCTCATTCATGAGCTGCTGCTGATATTCCGGAGGAACCTGGGAGATCAGCGAGCTGGGATCAACCGCTGTCGACTGATAGTCCGCAAGCGATGGCTGGGTCTGCTGCTGATATTGCAAAGCCGTATATTGAGTCTGACTCTGATATCCATTCTGCATAGCCTGCTGGCTCGCAGCTTGCTGATTCTGGCCTGTCTGTGCGCCGCTCTGCAGGCTTGCATATGGCTGGCCCCCATCCGGCACGAGTGCGAGCAGGGCATTGATCTTTTTCCTCGTATACTCTCCGACATTGCCCGTAGGCATAGTGAGGCCTGCGGGAGTGAGCACCTCGCTCTTATAGATATTCTGAAATCGCATCACAGCATCCTTTGTCTTGAGGCCGAAATAATTCGTCAGCTGGCTATTGGATCCGGCGCCCGTCTCGGCGATCTGAGTAGTAGGGGATAGATTGAGAAAGCGCTGCAGATACATGATATCCGGAGAAATGGTCTGGCCGACTTTGAGGTTCTTGCCGAATTGGAAAGTCTGGGGAATTCGCACGGCGCTCGTATCCGCAGTCTGGGCAAAAGCAGAGAAGGGCAAAGCTGTCGCGGTCAGCGCGAGGATCAGGGCTGAGGCAGCGATTCTCGTCAGCGGATCGAATGTTTGATTGAAAGAGCTTTTTTGATTCATTGTTTTATTGTCAGTTTGTTCGCTTATCTTTTCTTAGTGCCTGTTGCGGTTGTTGATGGTGCCGAAGCTGCGGCTTTTTCCGCATTCAAGGCCTTGGTAGAGCTGGCCTTTTCTGCTTTTTCAGCTTCTTCCTTTTGCTTGTCGATTTTCTTCAGTTCAGGGATGAGCTCCTTGATTTCATCGATTGATTTGAAGCCTATATATGTCTTGTCATTTATGACGAGGGCCGGGAGGTTCTGGGCATCGATCTTGTATGTGGTCTTCAAAGTATTGAGGGCGGAGAGATTGAGCGTGGTGTCGAAAGAATATACGCGCAAATCTTCGTATTGCTGTCGGAGGGCATTGAGGACGATGGCTGTTTGCGCGCAGGCAGGGCAGTCGGATCCATTTCCATAGAAATAAAGGATTGAAAGGGGCTTCTGGGCGCATTTAGTCTTGAGCTCGCTCAAAAGGAGGAAGTCCTTGATCTCGAGCAGGGAATAATACTTCTTGAGATAGATGAGCTCGGCGCTTTTTCGTCCAGAATCATTGGCCTCCATCAATTCGAGCTTGGCCGCGAGTGAGTTGAGCTCCTCCGAGAGGGCATTGGAGCCGAGATTCGTGCAAGATGTCTCTCGCAAAAGATTGAACTGCGTTTCCGAAGAAAGGAGATCGAGTGCGATCTGGTCTCGGACGTTCTCGACATTCTCGGTCCTTTTTTGCATCAAAATATTATTCACATAGAGCGCTGAGCCGAAAATAAGGGATGTGATAATGAGGGCCACGATGTACTTCGGCCAGTTGATGGGGTGCCGTCCCGCTGCGCCATTCGAAGGGGTATTTGGTTGCATATATGGAGGCTAGTATAGCGTATTTTCAGGGGTTTTTACAGGCTCGTCGTCCAGATTTGAAACCTATTGACATATTCGTGTACTAATTATATGGTTCTAATATTCAGAAAAAACAACCAACACAGAAATCCCAGAACAATGACAGAAATACTTGAAAGAATAGTCGGGGCCACCGAGTCGCTGAAAGCTTTGGAAACGGAAGTTAGCAGCATTCCTGATGTTACAGGTCTCGGTTCAGATGACTTGTTGAGCAAATTGAAGGAACTCAGAAAGGGTTATGATTCGGTTAAGGGAAAATTGGTTCGCAAGCAGGAAGATTTCTTCCATGCCCTGGCATCATGTGCCATGGTTGTTACGGATTCCAAGCTTTCCATATCGAATTGCACATTTGAGATTCTCCATGGCGAGTATCGAATTCGCCACAATGGCGGTAAGCTTGAAAACATATCAGAGCAGCCGATCGCCACATACAGGCTTCTGTGCTCGGTGATGCTCGGATTGATCGAGTCTTATCCGGACAGGGTTTCCAGGAATGATTTCAAGGAAAAGGAGGAAACCCTTCGTGATCTGTGCGAAAGGCTAAAAGTGACTATGGAAAAGTTGGAAGGCCAACCTGTGCCAGCATGACTTCTGGCGGACCCTCAGCATACTCCGCTCACAACGAAAATCCGTTGGGGGCGGATTTTCTTTTGCTGCAAGCGGCAAAAGAAACATAAAACAGAGCGAATATATTTATTGCAATTAGCGCCAGCTCGCATCCCTTTGACGAATCGTATTCCAAACCGAAGCAACGAGCCAGATCGGCGAGATGAGGGAATAGAGGAGGAGGAAATAGACGACATCCATCATTTTTTTATCCTTGACGCCTGCGAGTCGCTTGCCATACCAGATCGCAAAGATAAGCATGCAGAGCACGATGATGCCGATGATGAAAGGCGTGCGGAAGGTGTATGCAAAGCTGTCCCAATTGAATTTGCCGATTGAGAAATCCAAACCGACGAGCTGCACCCGCTGATAGAAATGGAAAGCCTGCACGCTGGTCTGATAGATAGTATAAAAAAGGAAGAAGAGCGTGCCGAGAATCGTATACATCGCTAGTGGCAGAACGAAGAATCCGAGATTTCCATAATGCGTATTGAAAATCATCTTCTTATAGTCGAGAGTATTCTGAATGAAGCCGCCGGTCCAACGCACGCGCTGTCGATAGAGCTTATACAGCGTTCGCGGTCCGACGGTATATACGATCGCGCGATCGGCATTGGCGATCTTGAAATGATGCTGCTGGAGCCGGAGTGCCATTTCGAGGTCCTCGGTATTGTGAGCATGGCGATAGAGTCCGACTTTTTCGAATACTGATTTTCTGAATATTGAAAAAGGTCCGGGCGTCACATACTGCGCATCGAGCAGCGAGAAGATCTTGCGCGTAAAGATTCCCATATTGTATTCGGCATTCTGCACCATGCCGAGGATGGTGTCGGGATTCTGGATTTTCATCGAGGGAGTGACTGCCACGATTTCAGGATTCTCGAAATTGGGAATGATATGGAGCAAAGCCTTTGAGTCGACGAAAGAATCGGCATCGAGGCAGCCTATGAAATCGCTTGTCGAATGCGTAATGCCGTAATTGAGAGCTGTATATTTTCCGCCATTTTCCTTCTGATGCAAAAGGATTTGCGGATGATCCTTGAACTTCTGTACGAGGCTCCATGTATTGTCCTTCGAGCCATCGTCGACGATCATGATGGAAAGCTTATCCTTGGGATATTCGAGTTCGAGCAGGGAATAGATGGTCTTCTCGACCGTTTTTTCCTCATTCCAAACAGGGACCAAGATGGTTACTGAAGGATAGTTATAATTCGGATCGACAGTTGGGCTGACAGGGTCGTGGCTCGGGCCGGGCTTATTGGCGCGCTTGAGCTTGCGCTTTTCCTCCTGATGCTCGATAAGGGTAATGATCAAAAAGACCTGAAAATATACAGTGATAAAGGAGAATATATAGGTCAAGATATTGGCGAATAGGGGCACGATGTAGTGGTGGAGATGAGGGTTTGATCGGCTTAAGGGCCGATGCAGAGCGCTTCTGGGCGTCCTGATTTGACCTTAAATATAGCTAAAATTCGCCCAAAAATCCAGTAAATTCGATGTTTTTCTGCGTAAATCGTTTCGGGGCATTCGGTGGTCAAAGGCCATTGCCTTTTTGTATTTTTGTTATATAGTTTTGCCAGCGCTCTTTTCCATGGCGCAGTCCCATACCAACACCAAATCATCAAACAGATATGTCCGCAACACTGATACAACAAGCTCCCTCCGCGCCTATCTCTACCCCTGAAAAGAAGTCCGAACGCAAAATCATTCATCATTTTGGGGACCAGAAACTTCAAACCCTCAATCCTGATACTCTCAATGCATTCTATTTCGAAAAATTCAGGATGGCTCCGCTTCCTGATGCCGCGAGGCTTCTGCCGTCGGCACGAAAAGGCTTTGTTCCTTTCATCATGCGCGAAGGACTTACGATCAACGGCGTTTTGGCTGTTTTGAGAAAGTATAGTCCCGGGGTACGGACGGCGGATTTGCCCAATCCGGACGATCTCGAAGCGAATTTTCTTTCCCATGATCGCAAGGCTGATCGGAATTACGGGTTTTTATTCCGTGATGGAATCGAACCCGATATGGATCTGGATAATATATCGGCGAGGCAGTTTTGGTATGATCATCCGAATGCCAAAGGAATGACTCTCCTTGAGAGGATGCTTATCGATCTCTATTTGTGCTGGCGGACGATCAAGGACGGCGGAGACCCTCATCCTTCGGAGGCATATCTCTATTGGATCATTGGGGCCTGCACCGTTTGTGCTGGAACCCGTGACGGTGATGGCAATCCTGCGATCATGTCATTCCTGATGAGGTCCCAGTGCCCTGGCATACATATCGGCGATCAGAATCGATCGGCCCGCGGCACCGCCGTCAGAAGGGTGCTGCTGATCGGTGACTGAGCCGGCATCGCCGACTCGTCGGCTTTTATCTAAGATATTTCGCCACCTTGCGCTCCGGCGCGGGCGGCGATTTCTTTTTCTCACTTGCTTTATAAAACAAAAACCGGGACGCTTACTTAATGTAAGCGCCCCGTCGGGGTTTTTTAATGATATGCCTTATTCGCTGATGCGGAGGAATCCCGTGATATTCACTTCGGGATCGCGCGTCGCGCCATCTTCGTCGAAGGTGAGCACATATCCATTCTGCTTCATGAGTGCGCTGATATCTAAGGCGCCGTCATGATCGGCGAATCCATCGATCTGCAATTTGTCATCGATATGCGGAACGGCCGCGCCCTCAGCGTGCCCTGACGTAAAGAAAGCGTCCCTTTTCGCTTGTTCCAAGGCCTCGTGCATATTCCTGGCGATGATTAGGAGCGGCTTGTGGTCCTCTCCAAAGACGCCGGAACGATAGCCGCCGAGGTTGACGAAGAACAGACTCTGGGGATTAACGACAGAGCGCGGATCTTTGCCTTCCGTAAGCTTACTCACAGATATTTGTCGCTTGCCGATATGGTCGACGCGCATCCATGCATCAATGTGAAGGCCCTTGCCGGCTTGAGGCCAGAAGCTTCGCATGGCGGGGTACAGGAATTCGAGATTTGGCCCGACTCCGAAGAATACATTGTGTTGCTCAATAGTCGCGAAGTACGGCTTGCCGCCAAGGAATGCGACAAAGAGGAATAGCTGATCATCTGGGATTTCCATGGTTCTGAATTGTTTGGGTTGCTGAATTTGGGTGAGTCAAATCGCCTACAGGGAACGATTTCTTCGGCGATTATTATCCCATATATGAATAAAGTCAAAGGCCAAAAAAAAGGTGAAAAATTGAACGGCAAATGGTATACTCATTTTCACATTATGAATCCCGAAACCGAGGCCAAGAACAAAGGCCACCTGCATCCTTTGACCCAGATCATGCGACGCATTGAAGCCGTCTTTGCCGAGATGGGTTTTCAGATTGCCGAAGGCCGGGAAATCGAGCTCGAAAGCTATAACTTCGACCGATTGCGCGTTGCAAAGGATCATCCTTCCCGCGATATGCAGGATACATTCTGGCTCAATGAGACCGAAGATAGCGAGCGGCTTTTGCCTCGAACGCATACGTCGAATACGCAGATTCGATTTTTGGAAAGCTTTGTCAAAAAGCATGGCGGCGCGAACGGCGATTTGCCCGCCGAAGGTTTTCGCATCGTCGTTCCCGGAAAGGTTTTCCGAAATGAGGCGACTGATGCAACGCATGAGGCGGAGTTCTATCAGGTCGAGGGCATGATGCTTGCGCCCAAGGTTTCGCTTGCGGATCTGAAGGGCACGCTTTCTCATTTTTATAAAAAACTTTTCGGCCCTGATGCGGAAGTTCGCTTCCGACCAAGCTTCTTTCCATTCACCGAGCCGAGCGTCGAGATCGATGTGAAATGGGGCGAGCGATGGTTGGAGGTTATGGGCGGCGGCCTCGTGCATCCGGATATCATCCGCGATGCAGGGCTCGATCCTGATAAATGGCAGGCATTCGCATTCGGCGGCGGCATCGATCGTCTCGCCATGCTCGTATTCGGAGTCGACGATATACGATTGCTGTATTCGGGGGATTTGCGGCTTGTTGAGCAATTCTAGCGGCACATAATTCATTTTCTTGATCAAAATTTTATGATTTTTTCACATAACTGGCTCCAGACATATTTCGAAAAAGAATTGCCCGCGCCTGAAAAGCTGGCGGAGCTTTTGACCATGCATATCTTTGAGGTGGAAGGCGTTGAGACAATTAAAGACGATGCTGGGGTTGTGCGCGACCATGCTCTCGATGTCAAAATCCTGCCAGATCGAGCGGGCTATGCATATGCCCATGCGAATCTCGCGCGAGAAATAAATGCATTCACGAATGCGGGATTCAAGAATAAGAAATTGGATGATGCTGCAGCCGCGGAAATTTCCGAAGAGCTCGATGCAAAGATGCCTAAGCTTGCAATCGCCGATGCACAGAAAAGCCCAATCATGACGATGCGTCTTGTCTGCGGAATCGAAAATGGGCCATCTCCGAAATGGCTTGTCGAGGCTCTCACTGCAGCTGGCCAGCGATCGATCAGCCTTATCGTCGACCTGACGAATTATGTAATGCTCGATTGCGGCCAGCCGATGCATGCTTTCGATGCGGACAAGATCAAGGGCGATATGAGCATTCGATATGCGAATGATGGAGAAAAGCTTACTTTGCTCGATGGACGGGAAGTCGCACTCGATTCTGCGGTGCTCGTAATCGCGGATTCAGAAGGCGCTCTCGATATTGCCGGAATCAAGGGCGGAAAGAAAGCCGAAGTCGACAATAATACAAAGAACATCATCCTGACTGCCGGAAACTTCGATGCATCATATATTCGCAAGACTTCTCAGAAGGTCGGAATCAAGAATGATTCAACGAAGCGATATGAAAATGCCGTTAATTGGCAGCGAGTTTTCGCCGCACAGGACGAATGCATCTCTTTGCTCAAAAAAGAATGCCCGAGCATAACGATGTCGAAATTATTCTGCGAAGATCCCGGCATAGACGAAGCGAAAAAGCAGAGCGTCGTCATCAAGACGAATGCAGCTTTCGTTTCTCAAAAGATCGGCATGGATATTTCTGCTGACGAAATCATGCAGATGATGGCCTTGCTCGAAATTGAAGCGAAGCTCGACGGAGATTCGATCGAAATCACCGCTCCGGAATATCGAGGCGATCTGCGCATCGCAGAGGATATCGTCGAAGAAGTCGCCCGCCTCAAGGGCATGAATTCCATGCCGGAAGTTATGCCGCAAGCTGATATCGCCGTACCAGCTTTGCCAAGCTTCTTCTATTCGAATGTGGTGCGCAATGCCTTGCTCGGCCTCGGCTTTTCAGAAATATATACGCATACTCTGATCGAGGAAGGCGACTATGCGCTTGCCAATCCGCTCACGGTGGAGCGAAGCCATTTGCGAAATAATCTCGCTCCGAATATGCAGAAGGCGCTTTGCCTCAATGTACAGAATATAGATTTGCTGGGCGGCGCTGATTCAGTCGCGCAGGATGTCCGTATCTTCGATATTGGCCATGTTTTTAAGGATAAAAAAGAAAGCTGGTCTCTCGTAATCGGCATCGCTTGCAAAGCCGGCAAGCAGGCTAAGGAGAAAAATAAAACCGCCCTCGAGCATGCCATGCGAACCCTCGCATCTGCATTCGGCCTCGATGCATCGCATCCAGAATGCGTTGAGACGAATGAGAATCAGCAGATCATCGAAGGCGAAACCGAAGCGATCGGCGGCGCCGCTCCTGTCGCATACAGAATCGCTGAAATGAATTTTGAAAATATTCTGAAAGCATTGCCAACACCTGAGGCTTTCGTGGCGAACCCGGCAAATGCCGAAGCCTGCGCCAATGCGAATATGCCAGCATTCGTCGATATGAAAACCGCCACTCGATTCGCGCGATTTTCTCCATATCCATATAGCACACGCGATATCGCGGTATTCATTCCTGGCCCGACCGGCCGAGCCAATGAATTGCGGGATCTGATCTCAGATGCGGCAAATGAAAGCGGCATCCTCAAGCTCGTCCGCAAATTCGACGAATTCGAAAAGAAGAATAAGGAAACCGGCGAAGTCGAAAAGACCTCATATGGCTTCCGCATGGTTTTCCAATCTGCCGATCGTACTCTCACAGAATCGGAGGTGCAGGCCGCGATGGATTCCATCCTCTCAAAGATTGCAGGGAAGGAGGGGTGGGAGGTTCGATAATCCATACGAGTCATGGCAGACCTAGACCATTCACATTCTCTGCCTGGGCATGATTGGGTCTATTTCTGTTCAAAGCCCTTTTCGCTATTCACCATTTCTCTTTGGGATCATTGCTATTCCGAATATATGGGCTTGATAACCCGGAGTCTTCCTGCACTTCGCGATTCTGTATTTATACAAGGCAAGGATGACATTGTCCGCAATTATAGAAGAAAAAAAGATCTAGAAAACATTAAGAAGATTATGCTCGAAACGTATATGACGGATCGGGCTTTTCTTTTGCAAAGACTAGGGGACGCACGCGATGCGTACGATGAAGGGGTTTTGATGCTGGACGACAATTCTAAAATCAGTCCAGCCAACCTACAGAAAGCTCTGGATCTGACTTGCAGGATTGCCGTATTGGGATCTGTACTTCCGAGATTCTTGTCGCAAGCCTTGGTTGAGGCAAAGATTTTCGACAATGAGATTCTAGATAAGTGCATCGAACTAAAGAAAGTCTCGCTGTATCCGCGAATACTGGCTGAGCGCATCGAGCCTTTTGTCATGGATAGAAATCAGCTAAAAATCGATGGGAAATATTTTATCTACATCGCGAATAATTCCATGGTCGATATTTTTTGGACAAAAGAGCCGGAGCAATATGCGAAGGCGATTGAAGACATGGGGAACGTTTCTAAAATTGAGGCATCTGGCACCCTAAAATGTCAGCCGGTTTTTCCTGGCAAAGCAAAAGGGATTGCGAGAGTTTGCCTGAGCATGGATGGGGCTGATATCGGTGAATTCAGTCAGGGCGACATTTTGGTCACCACGGATTCGAATCCAAACCTTCGACATTTGATAGAGAAGGCAGGAGGATTGATCGTGGAAGAAGGCGGTATGTTCGCGGACGAAATAAGTGATGATTCAGCTATGATTATTTTTGAAAAAAACATCACCTCAGCATCACATGCAAGCGTACTAAGTCAGGAATACGGAATTCCGTGCGTAATGAATGTGAGAAATGCGACGTCCGTCATTAAGACTGGCGACACTATCGAAATCGACGCTTCAGCCGGAACGGTCAAAATCCTATCCCGGACCATCTAATGGATTTGCTATACTATTTCTACCAACCCCAAACCAATGAACTCCATCATCCCTCAACTCATCGTCAATAGCATCATTGCTGGATCGATATATTCATTGGTGGCGCTCGGCTTCAATCTCATTTATGGCACGACCAAATTCTTCAACCTCGCGCATGGTGTGCTGGCTGCGGTCGGAGGGTATGTGGTTTTTTATCTGACGAAATCCGGCAGCGCAGGAACCGGTCTCGGCTTATCGCTCATACCCGCAATCATCATAGGCGCGCTCGTAGCGGGACTGATCGGATACCTGCTCGACAAATCCGTTTTCCTCCAGCTCCGCAAGCGCAAGGCATCGAGCATGGTTTTCCTGGTGGCATCGCTCGGAATGATGACGGCGATCCAGGCCATCATCGCAATCATCTTCTCAAGCCAATTCCAGACGCTATCAACGGGCAGTGGATTCGGCAGTGGCGAAACAAAAGTCTATGATTTCCTCGGCGGCGTCATCACGCAGGTGCAGGTCGTCATTCTCATTTCCGCAATCATCATCATGGTCGCGCTCGTATGCCTTCTCAAATATACGCGCTTCGGCAAGGCGGTGCGCGCGGTTTCAGACGAAGAGGATGTGGCAAAAATCGTCGGCATCAATACGAATAAAATCATCAGTAGGATCTTCTTCATCGGCTCAGCGATCGCGGGCTATGCGGGAATCATGGTTGGACTAGATACCGGCATCGAACCGACAATGGGCCTCAGCCTGCTTCTCAAGGGCGTGATCGCATCAATCATCGGCGGGGTGGGGAATATCTTCGGCGGGGTGCTCGGCGCATTCGTGCTGGCATTCGTCGAGAACTTCGGCATCTGGAAGATTTCGGGTGAATGGAAAGATGCCATCGCGTTCGCGGTGCTTATTATTTTCTTGCTGTTTAGGCCGCAGGGGATTTTGAAGAAATAAGGTTTAAGGAAAAAAACTTGAATCTAGTCTGCGCTTTGCCAAGCTAGCTCAAATACCGCTCTCTGCATCATGGCTATTTCCTTGCTTTCGATAAGGGTGCAGAGGAAATTTTCCTTATATGAAATAAATGCGACCTTGTCGCCATAGATGATCGCTTCGCCAGTGAAGTTGAAGCCGGCGGCCTTTGATGTCCTGATTTGCCGAAGTTCCGCTTTGGCATCCGATGTCATGCGCTCTGTCAGCTTGGAATGGCCAGCGATGATTTTCATCGATATGTTTTTGCTCAATCTTTTGTCCATATAGGAATACAAGAATTCCTCTGGCAAATAATTGAAGATATCGCGTGTGCTGCCCGCATAGCAAACAACCGTTCCGCCTTTCGGGGTGGATTTGATGAAATCCTCGTAAATCTCTTTGATGCCAGCGAAACCCTCCAATACCGTAATCTTTGGCTTATTGTTGACGATGCTGAAAATCGACCGAATGTCCGGAAGAATTTTCTCGACAGTATCGGCTCTCTCTCTGGCTTTTTCGAGAATGATGTCGGGGCTATCGATGAAGAATTTCTTGATATCCTTGCTGCGGCTGCTTTTGATATATCCTTCCTCGAGCAATTCAGGGAGAATATTGTAAACGGTCGTACGCTTGAGGCGAGCTTTTTTGGCTATATCGGAAGCCGTACATTCGCCAAGCTGCAGGAGAGCGGTAAATACCATGGCTTTCTTGTCAGAAAAGCCGAGGGCTGCCATGAGTTTTTTGTGAATCTTTTCCATAGATTGTCTACTAATATAGACAACACAAAGGATATCAATGATTCAATTTAAGTCAATATATTAGCCATAATTTAAAATTCAACATAGACAGTATGCTGGGCTGGTGGTTTTTATACATGTTTTTTAGACAATGTATATGATTGGCTTATGAATAAAAAAAGCATATTGATCGGCGCATTGGCAGTCGCCATAATCATTGTCATATCCATATCCCATAAGAGTGATTCGAATCAGCCGGCAAGCGAATCAGTCAAAGTAGGGGTTATCGTCCCGCTTTCCGGATCTGCGGGTGCGATTGGCGAAGAGGTCAAGAATTCAGTTGACTTGCCGGAAGTGAAAAACATCGAAAGGATATATGAGGATGATCAATGCGATGCGAAAAAGGCTCTGAGCGCATACCATAATCTAAAGCTGAAGGGCGTGAATATATTTTATCTCGCTTGCAGTGGGAGCGTCATGTCCGTAGCGCCATTGGCCAAGGAAAACGGAGACCTCATTCTAACTGCATATGCTGGGTCTTCAGAGATACGCAAGACTGGTCCCGAAGTCATTCGCTTCGTCCCTGATGCGGTAAGCGTCGTCGATGAGATGAATGCATATCTGACTCAGGATGAGACCAAGAAATACGCGATCCTGTATGAGAATTTGGATTATCCGAAATCTGCGACAGATGCTCTCGTGCAAAAGCTCGGGGATCAGATTGTTTTTACAGAAGGGTATAATGGCGAAGAAACCAGCTTCAAATCACAGCTCCTCAAATTCAAGAACAAGGATATCGATGGCGTGATAATGGTGCCCGTAAGTGAAAAGGCGGCACAAATAATCCTTAAGGAATTGCAGCAGCTAAGGCTTATTAATGAAAAGACCCAGATTATCGGAGATGTGAATCTATGTGATTATTCTTTCAAGCCATCTGATTTCGGCCTGCATGGATTATGCTGGAGGGCAGGCATAAGCAATTCCGGCTTCGATGCATTTGCTTTGGCTTATAAGACGAAATTTGGAATCGAGCCGCAATATCCTTTTTATTCAGCGATCACATATGATGTCATGCATGTCTTATCGGATATCGTTGGCGACCTAAAGGATCCGACTCCGCAAGCGATAATCGCTGAATTGCTTAAAGGAAAAAAAGGCCTGATCACAGATTATCAATTCGATGCGGTAGGGGAGGTGACCAATTCTGGAAAGTATCTCGAAAGGATTGAGTTCTAGGCCATTCTGATATAATGGTGATCAATGGAATACTTCATCCACCTCGCAATACTCGTATCGATCTACTCCATCCTCGGCGTATCGCTGAACCTGATCGTGGGCTATACCGGCCTCTTGTCGGTGACGCAGGCGGCATTCTACGGGCTGGGCGCATATGCGACGGCGATCATGATGACGAGCCATGGCGTGAACTTCTTCGTATCGCTGATTCTCGGCATGATCATCGCGGGATTGGCGGCGCTCCTCATCGGATATGTTTTATCAAAATTCGATGGAGACTATTTCGCCCTCGGATCCTTTGGCTTCAATATCATCCTGTTCAGCATATTCTTGAACTGGCAAAGCCTGACGCGCGGACCACTCGGAATTCCGGGCATCGATCGGCCGACGATATTCGGATATGAATTCTCGAGCAATATATCTTTCCTCGTGCTTGCCGCCCTGATTGCGGTGGCCGTATATTTTTTCTCACAAAGACTCGTCAAATCCTCATTCGGCCGCGTCCTCAAGGCCATTCGTGAAGACGAAAAGGCAATCCAGATCTTCGGCTACAATACGCAATACTATAAGCTCGCGATCTTCGTCATCGGCGCGATGCTGGCCGCGATCGCAGGATCATTGTTCGCCACATATATAACCTTCATCGATCCGTCGAGCTTCACCCTCAATGAATCGATCTTCATCCTGGCCATCATCATCCTCGGCGGCTTGGCGAATAATAAGGGCGCAGTTTGGGGCGCGGTTTTCCTCATCCTCTTGCCAGAGGCTTTGCGCTTCGTCGGCTTTCCATCGGATATCGCCGCGCAGATGCGACAGCTCGTCTATGGTTTGATTTTGATCCTGCTCATGATGTATCGACCGCAAGGGTTGATGGGGGAGTATAAGCTTTAGTTTTTTTGTAAAAAATCCTCAGCTCGCACGTCATATGATATGTGGCTCGATTTTGCTTTTTCAATATGAAAAACCTCTTCAAGTATCTCGGACGAATTCTCGGCCTGCTCATCATAATCGTGAGCCTGCTCCTGCTCGCATATCTTATGTATTTCAAGCGGCCATTCACATGGCAGGGCCTTCAGGATAATGGCTTCGCCCTGACGACGACTATCGTCGCGGCGATGACTGCCGTATACGGATTCGTAAGGATGCGCCAAGGCATCCGATCTCCATACAGCGGCCTCTATAATTGGGGATTCATGAGCGGTGTAATTGTGCCTCTTCTGATATATGCGGGGTATTTCGCGATGATGTGGGCTGCCTAGTCGAGCGTTTGTAAACCCTGCCAAATAGGGTAGTATTTGTCTGTGAACAAGACTCTCCGAGAGACCCTAAAAAGCATAGATGTCACCGATTCCCAGGCGGAGGTATATCTCGCTATTCTCAAGCATCCAGCGGCCAGCGTGCTGGAGCTTTCGCGCGCCACGGGCAAGAATCGCCAGCAGATCTACAATGATGCCGAAAAGCTGATGGAAATCGGCTTGCTCGAGAAGACCAATAAGCAGAAGAGGAAATACATCGCCAATGATCCGAAGCGCATTCTCGAAATAGCTCAGGATCGTCAGGACAAGGCACAGGATATCGTAAAGAAGATCGCCCAGATCATGCCTGAGATGGAAAGCGTCGCCAAGAGCTATAAGACGCAGATCTCTACGAAATTCTATGAAGGCGATTTGCAGATCGCTCAGGCTTTCGACAAGGAACGCGTCATGGCGAGCGGCCAGACGGTGCTGACTGTCTGTGGCGAAGTGGATGAGGCTTTCAAGACATTCCCGGAAGAGTTTTGGCAGAAATGGTATAAAAAATTCGTGACGAAGAAAGGCTCATTCGTAAAAATGATCGTAAGCGATACTCCGCTCGGTCGGCAGAGCTCTGCTCAATTCGATAAGGTCTACAAAAGGGAATGCCGATTCATCAAAGGCTTTCCGGTAAAGATCAATATAGAGATATTCGGAGATACCGTACTCCTCGTCTCATTCAAGGATAAGTTCGCTGTATGGATTGAAAGCGCGGTTGTGGCCGCGTCATATCGCGTGCTTTTCGATACGATTTGGCATACAGCAAGCAAATAGGCGGCGATCTGTAGTAAAGGCTTTTACATATATTTTTTGATAAAAGGCCATATTGCTGGCCGTAGAAATGAATCGTTGTTTGGTTTGTCATATGATCGTATACATGGATTTCCCAGCCCCTAGAATGGCTGCATGAAAAAGAAAATATGGATTGTCGGAATCGTGGGCGTCGTCATGGCGTTGATGCTCGCGGCTCATTTTTCCAAAAATGATGCTGATTCTCCGACAAATGATAATCAGATAAAGATAGGCGTCGCCACGGCTCTCACGGGCTTTGCCTCAGCTTGGGGAGAAGCGGAAAAGAACGGGCTCGAGCTTGCGGCGAAAGAAATCAATGCCAAGGGCGGCATCAATGGCAAATCGATTTCACTGGCATTCGAAGATACTGCGACGAATGCTGAGAAAACCGTCAGCGCTGTTTCCAAATTGATCAATATCGATCGCATGAAATATATAATCGGTCCTACATGGCTCGATAGCTATAAGGGCGCTGCGGTTCTGGCGGAAGAAAAGGGCATCGTCATGATAACACCATCTAGCTCGGTCACTGCCGTGCAGACGCCGCATCAGCATGCGAACGTATATGCGGTTTGGTTCAAATCTGACAAGGAGGCAGAAGATTTGGCTGCGCATATCGCCGGTCAGGGAAAGAAGAAGGTGGCGATCATGATGCAGGATGATTCGTTTTGGGAAGATTTCTCAGAATATTTTTCAAAGAAAGGCGAGTCTCTCGGTCTGGATATGGATCATATCACCGTGGGCATGGATCAGTCGGATTTTCGCACGCAGCTGACAAAAATAAAGAATGGAAATCCGGACGCAATAGTATTCGGCTTCAGTTCTGAAAAATCAGCCGTGGCTTTCTTCAAGCAGAAAAAAGATTTGCTGCCAAACGTGCCGTTCTATTCATCCGAATGGGTAGGGGATTATGTATCGAATCCCGAATATGCCGGATTGATGAAGGGCCTGACATATATTGCTCCACAATCCGCAGCGAGCTCCTTTGTAGAAAAATATAAAAGCGCATATGGAGTCGATCCTGTATTATCTGCATCGACAGCATATGATTCGCTTCATATGCTTGCAGAAGCAATTGAGAAAACAGACGGGTCCGCTGCGGCGATCGGCGCTTATTTCGCAAAGCATGAATTCGATACGGTCAGCTTTGGCAAAGCGAAATTCGATTCGATGGGCGGTGTAGTGGGAGGCGGGTTCGTATTCAAGTCGATCTAGCAAAATTGCGCAGCAATTGGCCCGGACTACTTCTCCGGAGCCAGCGACCACAATAAATCGAATACCGTCTTGATCGATTTATAGAATTCGACGCTCGTTACGATGAAGCTGAAGTCATCTCTCTTTGTCGAGATGAAAGCTACCTTATTGGGATGGTATGCGATGATTTCGCCAGGTATCGGCATGCTGCCTGGAAAGTGCCTGACTTCTCGAAGGCCTGATACTCCATTGCCGAATCTTTTCGGATCAAGAGGCATATATGCTTTTCCCGTTTCGATGATATGCGCCTTGATTCCGAGCCTTACTCGATTCTTGATCCAATCAGCGAGAAAATCATTGTCGATGACCGATAGGCATTCGTCCATATTGAGCATTGCATATGTGGCTTTCGGTCGGTCTTTGAGAACGGCGCTATAGATTGCTTCGATTCCTTGCTCTCCTCGATAGAATTTGACCAGGGCATCCTCGGAGCCGGATTTCCTGATGCGCTGCAATTCGGGAAGAAGGCGATCGATCTGCTTTGATTTGGCATCGATTTCCTTTTTGATCTGGTCTGGGGATTCGGCTGAATACAGCATCTTCTTTGCGCGCGGGATCTGGGTAATGAATCCGCGCTTCATAAGGCTGTCGATTATGAGATAGCAGGTCGGGCGCTTTACCCCGGATCTATGCGAAAGGGAAGTGATGGAGAATTGGCCCATCTCGAGGGCGGCCAGATATACTTCTGCTTCCTTGTCCGTGAAGCCGAGAGAGGTGATCTGAGCCTTTATGCCGTTAATTCCTTTCGGCGCAGGGGTTGATTTCATTGCAATAGAATTACATAAACGTCAAATAGTGTCAACTTTTCTGACGACATGCGAAATGTGGCTAATATGAAGCGTAGCATTGAAATTTTTACCTAATAAAATTGCATGAAGTTCACGATGCTATACTATCTTCATATATGAAAAAGAATACATGGCTCTGGATTGCGGTTATTGCGATCATCATTATCCTCGTCGTCAGCTCGGCTCGAAATGCCAAGGATGATACTGTGCGCATCGGCGTTCTCAGCTCGCTTACGGGCAATGCCGCATATTATGGCCAGTCGAATATGAAGGGTACGGAAGTTGGCCTCATCGCTGCAAAGGAAAAATTCCCGAATCTCAAGATGGAGCTTTTTCATCAGGATAATTTGTTCACGCCAAAAGGCGGAGTCGATGGATACAATGCGCTTCGCTCGCAGCACAATGTTGATGCGATAAATGTGCAGGCCAGCAATGTCGCCATCGCGGTTCAGCCGCTTGCCATGAAGGATGGAATTCTGCTCATCGCTGCATCCGTTCTCGCAAATAATTATTCTACGCCTCATGATCTGTCATTCCGACTGACGCCGAAGGGCGGTCTCGAGGCAGCTCCGGCTCTCGAATATATGAAGAACAAAGGATATAAATCAATGGCCATTCTCAGCCTTACGAATGAAATCGGCGTAAGCCTTTCCGATTCGCTTAATCGCGCTGCCGAAGGAACTTCTGTGAAGATTGTCGCGAAGGAAACTTTTGCTCCAGATGCAACCGACTATCGAACTCAGCTCGCGAAGATAAAGGCGCAGAATCCGGATGTCGTTTATCTCGTCGCACTAGGATCTCAGTCCGCGCAGATCTTGAAGCAGGCCGAGGAGCTGGGCATCAATGCATCATATATGAGCTATCGAGCCGCTGAGGATCCTGCTCTTGTCAAAAATGCCCCGGACCTCGCATCAAAGATCGTCTATACAAGCGCATTCGATGAAGCGAGCGCAATCCCAGAAAGCCAGGCATTCGTCACAGCATGGAATGCGAAATATCCAGGCGAAGCTCCGAATGCATATGCAGCCGAAGCATATCAGTCGATCTTGTTCATGGCGGAGGCTTTCGATGCTTGCGGCAAGGACTATGCCTGCATCCAGAAAAAGCTCGAAGGTTTCAAGGATCATCCATCAGTATTCGGTCCTGTCTCATATGATGAAAACGGCGATATCTCGTACAAATTCTTCTTCAAGACGGTCAAGGATGGCAAGTTCGTGAAGCTGACACAGTAGGGTTCAGAGGCATTTCTGGCTGTGATATCATGTCTCTATGAAAAAAACCATCTGGATCCTGGTTATCGTGATAGTAGGGCTTATTATCAGTAGGGCAGATAGGTCTGCGGCAGACGAATACAAGGTGGGATTCATCATCCCGCTTTCGGGCGATGGCCTCGTATACGGAGAGCCTTTGCGAAATACGGCACAATTGGCAGTCGATGAAATAAATGCCGCTGGAGGAATCGACGGCAAGCTTATCGTTCCGATCTTCGAAGATGGAAAATGCAATGGCACGGCCGGAGCAAATGCTGCACAAAAGCTCATCAATGTGGATAAGGTCAAAGTGATAATCGGCGGCGTATGCAGCAATGAGACGCTATCCGCTTTGCCGATTGCCGAGTCGGGCAAAGTCGCTCTCATTTCTCCAAGCGCGAGCACTCCGGATCTAAGCGGCAAGAGCGCATATTTCTTCCGCGTATATCCAAGCGCGAATGCTCAGGGCCGGCTATTGGCGAATCATGCATATGATCAAGGCAAGAGAAATGTCGCTTTCATCTCGGAGCAGGATGATTTTACCAAAGGAATCCAGAACGCTTTCGCTGAGGCTTTTGATGCGAAGGGCGGAAATATAATAGAGGAAACATTCTTGCCTGGCACGAAGGATTTCAAGACTCAGCTAAGCAAGCTCAAGGCGCAGAACCCCGATGTGCTTTTTATCAATCCTCTCAATCCTGGAACCGGAGATATCATCATCCGTCAGCTCGCAGTTATGGGTTGGAAGCCGCAGATCATAATCAATGATCCGATTACCGGAGATCTGCCGACTATTCAGAAAAACAAAGCAATGCTCGAAGGCGCATGGACTTCGGAATTCACTGTCGATGCAAGCAATTCGAAATATGCAAATTTGGTGACTGGATACAAGGCGAAGTATGGCAAAGAGATATCGTTCCAGACATTCGCTCAGACGATGTACGATTCCGTATATGTAGTCAGGGACGGAATCGATGCGGTCGGCTACAATGGAGCAAAGATTTCGAAATGGGGCAGAAGCATAAAAGATTGGCAGGGCGCTTCGGGAAGCATTACAATTGATTCAAATGGAGACCGGGTTGGCGGACCCATCCTAGAAGTGATCAAAGAAGGTGCGATGACAAAGCTGATGCAGTAGCCCTTATGCGGGGCTATGCGGATTTGCTATAATTACTCTATGCCAAAATCAAACCTTGTACTCATAATACTCGCGATCGTAATCGTCGTTATCCTATTCTTCCTCATCGGAAAATAAAACAATAGATGACGCATCTCGCCACTCATGCAATCTCAAAGAACTTCGACGGCATCAAGGCCGTAGATGATTTGTCATTGTCATTCGAGCCGGGCAAGATCACGGGCCTCATTGGTCCGAATGGATCGGGCAAGTCTACCCTTATCAATCTTTTGACGGGTTTTATCCCTTTTGATTCCGCAGCCTCTTCTTCAAATGCTTCCGGAGCATCGGGCATGGTGGTGATAGGCGAGCATGTGAAGCTTGCCAAAATCCTGCCGCATCAGATCTGCGCATACGGAATGACGCGCACATTTCAGGATGCGCGCTTATTCGAGCAGATGCCGGTCATCGACAATATCCTCGTCGTTCTCACTGAGAAAAATCTTTGGGGCAGCCTGATCGAGCGCCATAAGCCTTTTCATTTGGAAAAAGCCCAGCAGGTTCTCGAGCGCATGGGCATCTGGGAAAAGCGCAATGAGCTGGCTTTCAATCTCTCATATGGCCAGCGCAAATTGCTCGAGGTCGCTCGCGCTCTCGCCATGAATGCCGACATCTATTTCTTCGATGAGCCTTTTGCCGGCATGTTTCCTGAGATGGTCAAGATCGTCTCGGGCGTCATCCGCGAGCTTCGCGATCAGGGCAAGACCGTCATTCTCGTCGAGCATAATATGGAGCTTATCCGCGAATTGTCGGATCATCTCATCGTCCTCGATTCTGGCGCATTGCTCGCGCAGGGCAAGCCCGAAGACGTGCTTGCGAGGAAGGATGTGGTGGAGGCGTATTTGGGTGAGTAATGATTACCGCATGTTCTTGTTCGGTCTGACTCTTGGACGAACCGCCCGCTCGATATGTTGGCCATGATTGAAGCGCCTGCCATATTCTTTTATGGCGGCAAACATCATCCTGCATAGATCTGCTATATGGGCGTTTTTTATCTCGATGGCAATCTCTTTATGCCAATCAATGAATATCACGCGAGAATGAACGATAAACATCTCTGATTTAGCATTCAGGAAATGAGAATCGATTTTTACTATGTCTTCAAGTCTTTGCGTGAAGGATAATGCTGCTTTTCTGGCATGCGAGTAAGGGTATGTTTCAAAAAAAGGCTTGACGCTATCCTCGTGTATGATGGCCTCAAAGATGAATTTTTTCTCATTCATTATGGCGTTGATTTTCTCAACATTTTCAGGATCGACTTTCTTTGCAAGTTCTTTAAATGAGCGGTAGGGCTGAAGGGCGATTAGGCGAGTTCCGATAGGCATCGAGGCGATATCGCGCCAGAGTGACAGGATTTCTTCCGTGCCTTTATATGTTTTTGAAAAGGATGTATCTGTATCGCTGTGATAGTTCAGGTAATAATCAGTCGTTCTATAAGCAATGCGTTTTCCGGCCTTTCCTATATGGCAGGGGAGAACAAGGCCGTCCTCAATTAGTTTATTGATAGTGTATTCGGCCGTGCTTCTAGGCAGTTGCGTGAGCTTTGAAATGGAAGCCAGGATTTGAGTGGCGGCGCATGCTTTGAGTATCTTTTTCTCGTTTATTGATAGTCGAAATAATTCGGGAGAATCCATATATTCAGTATACGCGCATGATTAAAAATAACAAGTTTTTGGTTATTTATAATATTCGGTTCAGGGCTAAAAATAAAGGCCATTCTTCAATTTTATCAAATCATTCAATTCGCCTGCCTAATGCTTATTGTATTTCCATATACTGATGGCATGAAAAAACATGCATTCATTATATTCATCCTCATCGCTTTGGTATCGATCGCGGCATATATTTCTATGAGCCGAAAAGAATCATATGAGACGAAGGTCGGTGTCATCGGGCCGTTTACCGGCATAGTCGCTTCATTCGGAGAAGAAATGAAAAAAGGAATTCAGGCAGAGCCTGTAGGACGTATCAATTATGTATTTGAAGATGATGCATGCGAAGCTTCTAAGGCAGTCTCCTCGTTCAAGAAGCTTGTTGATCTGGACAAAGCCAAGATAATCATAGGGCCGGCATGCGGATCTCCTCAGGAGGCAATTGCTCCTGTTGCAAAAAAAGCTGATATCATTGTACTGCTTCCTTCTGCCGCTTCAGCAGGGTTGTTCGAAGCTAGCGAAGGAAAGATTTACAATATGCAATCTTCGCTTGAGGATGAGGCTCGCTATCTTGCCGATAGTACCTACGAGGCTGGTCACAGGACGGTAGCCTTGGTCACATATGAAAACGCCTTTTCAAAAACCATGTCAGAAAATTTCAAAAAGCGCTTCAAGGGATCCGTTGTGGAGATCGTTTTCTCAGATAATGAAAGCGATGTATCTACGGGTCTTGCCAAAATAAAGAATGACAAGATTGATGCGGTTGTCGTTATGGATATAGCATTCTTCCTGGGCAAAGGTCTGGATATCTTGAAGCGGTACGACATCAAAGTCCCGGTATATTCAACGTATGCCACCGAGCTTCCGGCTATCAAGTCTCTGGTGACTGGTGTTCAATATTCCTTTCCTCAGGGAATTGATGGTAACGAAGGGGCAATTCGTCAGCTTTCGGCAGAATCGGCAAGTCTAGCCGCGTCTCTGATCGAAGCATGCGATTCGAATACCGCTTGCATGAGACGGACTCTTGATGAGTCTGGCAAATTTGATTCAACGGGTATTTCAAAGCGGGGTTTTCTGATGAAGCAGATCTCTCAGTAGTCGATTCGCTGATTGGTTTTATTTCACCTCGACAAACTTACCATCCTTAACTTCCTTGATAAGGATCGGCAAATCATCAGGCAAATCTCCGAACTGATCGAACTTGAATGAGTCGGTCA
>CAYJDM010000009.1:0-25889 GCA_964368945.1 uncultured Candidatus Saccharibacteria bacterium | reverse complement strand
TTCGGTTCTTTACGAACCTGATCTTTGCTTCAGGAGTCATGGTAATAGTAATTTGATACAAATCTACACCTTTTTAGCTCTTTCTCAAAGTTTCCATACAGGTCTTCATATTTAGTCAAAAATATGGTATTTTAAGGCTAATTTAGAGTATTACAATTACCATATGGAGCTTACAAGACCCTTCAGCCAACTGAATAAAAATGATGCACTTTTAGCCGGTGGCAAGGGTGCTTCTCTTGGCGAAATGAGCCAGGCGGGTATTCCGGTTCCTCCAGGTTTTGTGGTTCTCTCGGACTCATTTGAACAATTCATAAAAGAAACCGATCTCATTCAGGAAATTGACTCAATACTCCATAAAGTAAATATCAAGGAGATTCACACAGTTGAAAATGCTTCAGAACAAATCAAAGCTCTGATACTTGCTGCAGAAATGCCAAAAGATATTTCTGATGATATTGAGAAGGAATTCAAAAAGCTCAACACAGAGTATGTCGCGGTCCGTTCTTCTGCTACAGCTGAAGATGGAGCTGAGCATGCTTGGGCAGGACAGCTCGATTCATTCTTGAATACAACCGAAGAAGATTTGCTAGAAAAAGTAAAACATTGCTGGGCTTCACTTTTTACTCCTCGAGCAATATTTTATCGATTTGAGAAGGGTCTTCATTCTACAAAGATCTCTGTGGCGGTAGTAGTCCAGAAGATGGTTAACTCTGAAATTTCAGGTATCGCTTTCTCGGTCCATCCAGTTACAGAAGATCGCAATCAACTTATTATTGAAGCAGGTTTAGGTCTAGGAGAGGCTATTGTGTCAGGAGCAATAACACCTGATGCCTATGTGGTTGAGAAAAATCCAAGAAGGATTATTGATATAAATGTATCTACGCAATCACGAGGAATTTATCGCGTATCTTCAGGTGGTAATGAATGGAAAGATATACATGAACCCCAGGCATCTTCTCAGGTTTTGAACGAGAAACAAATACTTGAGCTTTCAGAAATTATCCTTAAAATTGAGAATCATTACGGTTTCCCATGTGATATCGAGTGGGCATATGAAGCTGGTAAATTCTATATTGTTCAGAGTAGACCAATTACAACTCTTTCAAAAAATACTGGTTCATCAAATCCTGCAGGACCGAATCCATCAGACTATATCCGAATGTTCGCTGGCAAGTCTTTTCCGTATCTTTTCTCAAATGTTTTTCTCGGGTACTACAACGCCCTAGATGTTGTTAGTGTTCAAGGTGATGGGTCATGGATATGTTTCTTTCCAAAATCTCATGTTGAGAAAACAAATAAAGAAGGCGCGGAACTCTACACATCAAAGGAGGTTTACAAAAAATATAAAGATGAATTCGATAATTATATAGATACCTCTCGCAAATATTTTGAATCAGCTATAAAGAAGGGCACTACGTCAGCTGAGGATGTTAATCAATTCTTTCAGCATGTCTCCAATCTTTTTGTCTACTACTCAAAGACAGAGTTTTTCTACACCGATGGAGTTGATCAAAGTAAGATGGCTATAACGGTAAAAGAATTCGATGAGCTTAAACTTGGCGGCCGGGCTTACTTGAATAGTCTATTTTTTGAGGCCAATGGTTACATCAAATCTTTTGTAAGAAAGATTGCAAAACAAGCTGATACAGACGAAATGGATTTACTTAATTACAATCCCAATGAACTAGCAGAGCTTATCGAAAGTGGTAAAAAACTATCACACGAAGAAGTTGAATCAAGGCATACATTCTTTGAGTCAAAAGATTTGATCTTATTCGGTCCAGCTGCGAAACCTCTTATTGATGAATTTTTCTCAAATTATCTACAAATCTCTGATGTTATCAAAGGGACCATTGCAAATAAGGGCAAGGTTCGAGGAAAAGCTCGTGTTCTCGTTCCGGATGCTAAGGATTTCGATAAGATTGCTCACGCTGTAAAAGAAATGAAAGAGGGAGAAATACTTGTTGCAGAAACCACATCTCCTGACATTATTGCTGCATGCAAAAAGGCAGCTGCCATTATCACGAATCAAGGAGGACAGCTTTCGCATGCCGCAATTGTATCCAGGGAGCTTGGTATACCTTGTATTATCGGTACAGATAAGGATGTCATTCTGAATATAAAAACTGGAGATGAGCTTGAGGTCAATGCAAACGAAGGGATCATAAGAATCATCAAGTAATATGGAAACCGATTTACAAAAATATGCTGAACGTAAAATGCCACTATTTAATTTGGTGGTATCTATTTGGCAACATTACTTATCCCTAAAGAATACAATTGGAGTTGGTTTTACAAACTCCGTCTTCACTCACAGTAATGGTGTTTGTGATCTTAATGCTTCGCAAAAAGAAGTTGTAGAAATTGGAGATAAAGTACGTGAGCTTATTAAGAAAAAAGATTCAGCTTTTAAAACATGGTATGAACAAGCCAAAGTCTTCAACAAGGAAGCAGACAATCTCTTAACTCAATATCAGAGTGGAGATGTTGAACTAAATTTTGAATCCTATAAAGAAGCACGCCGAGTTTTTATCGATAATTTTGGATTTTGTACAATTCTCCCTTACTGGGTTCTATATGGAATTAACCAAGCGTTGGAAAAAGGAGAGAGTAAAGAATCTTTTGGCGAGGTGCTGACTATGTATGAGGAATTAAAGAGTGAGACCCGATACCCTCAATTGGTCCAAACAGTTATAAGTAAATATTTTAATAAAGCTGCGGAAATACTGAATATTTCTTCAGAACTTGCTTCGTGCTTACATCCGGATGAGTTGGGTCAAATAATCGCAGGAGAAAGTTCTGTAACTCCGGCTGAATTAGAAAAAAGGATGCAATGGTGCGCCATTACTCGTGACGATGCCGCTTATAAGGTCAATTTTATTTACGATCGAAACAATTACTCTAAACTGCTTTCAGTGGATGTTGATCAAAATATCACCGAACTAAAAGGCAGCATCGCATTTAAGGGGATTATTCGTGGCCGAGCCAAGATCGTAAATGCCATTGATGATATGAAAAAGTTTGAGGAGGGAGACATTCTTATATCGATTCAATCCAGTCCTTCTCTTATGCCCGCAATCATAAAATGTTCGGCCATTGTCACTGATGAAGGTGGTATCATGTGCCACGCTTCAGTTATTTCTAGAGAATTGAAAAAGCCTTGTATTATTGGGACCAAGATCGCTACGAAAGTTTTGAAAGACGGAATGATGATAGAGGTAGATGCTGAAAAAGGTATTGTAAAAATCTTTAAATAAAATCAGCCCAACCAGAACGAGTCTTGGTTGGGCCGACGTCTTTCGACGGGGTGAACTACGCGAAGTAGAACTTGATGATGTTGTAGGACGCGACGAGGATTTGGTGCATCGTCGTATCATACTGTTCGGGGAACTGGCAGGGCCAGGGGTTGGTGATCTGACCGTTGAAGATCTTCTTCATATCAACTCCCGCTTCCACCATCGTGAGCGCGATTTTGTCATCCATGCAAACGACGAGATCGTAGTCTGCGGGACGGACATTGCTCACATGCGTCTTGCGGTGACCTGAAAGGTCGAGTCCGAGGCGCTTTGCCGCCATGACCCCGAATTCGGCCGCACAGCCTTCTTTGGCGTTCGTGCCAGCGCTCTCAACCATGACTTCGTGCCCAGCGTTCTTGAGGAACATGCCGAGGACAGCTGCCATGACGGGGCTCCGGTCGCTATTGCCAATACAGACACACAGAATCTTCTTTGGTTTTGAGGCCATTTACGGCTCCTTTCGGTTTGAGGTTCAGGTTTCAGTTTTGTTGATTTCTCAACTCCATGTGAATTATATCATGTTATAGCGATATCGTCAATGTCTTGGTCGATGCCGGGTCTTTAAATTATTATTAGTAGTATATGGAGTTAAAAAATCTTAAACCTTACCAATATTACTCAGACCTTTATGATCGTCACACGATTGAGGAATGTCGTCGTTTAGAATCTCGAAACCCAGAATTACCCAAAGATGATGATAATGATTTATCTAAAGAGAAAAGGAGTGCGATTATGCTCGCCAACAATCTCTTCATGTATTTCACCAAAGGCGAACGATATGCCAGTAAAGAGGAGACTATACGTAAATGGATGGATAGGGACAAGGAAAGGGATGAAATCTTTGAATCAGCAAAGGCCCCAGAAAACATAACCTGTCTTACTTGTGGCCGACTTATGTTTGTTGAATCAAAGCATTTCTGGATGGATGATAAGGATAAAGATCGGGTCCTGTTCTTCTATGATTGTCCACTTACACATATGCCACGCAGAGCTTTCTTTAGCGATGGAGAGGAATGGAAGTCTAGACCGAATCCTTGTCCTGAATGTGGAGCTGAACTGGAACATACTCCTGAAAAGAAGGTAAAGAATAAAATTATATCTACTGATAAATGTTTAAAATGTGGTTTTAGTAAAGAGAGCGAATTTGAATTATCAGTAACGAAAGACAAGATTGATCCTCATTTCGCAAGAGACCGAACACGCTTTTGCCTTTCTCAAGAAGAAGGTGAGAAATATGTAGACTATAAGTATCATATGAAAGCGGCTATTGAGACCATGAAAAAGATTGAGGAAAAAGAAGCGAATAAAGAATCTTATGAAAAAGTAGCAAAACTGAAGAAGTTGAAAATAATTGAGGTTGAGCAATTACTGAGTCCAAGTTTAGAAGCTCAGGGTTACATCAAGCTTCATTTTCAAGCACCTGAAATCAAGAAGGATATTATTGTTACTTTTTCAATTCATGATTCCAAAGACAGAAAAGAATATGACAGCATGAATGATCTTAAGAAAGCTATTAAGAAAACTCTTGAAGGTACTAATTGGAAACTCATGAGCGATGGGGTCGATTATCGATTGGGGATGTTAAGCGGTAGGTTGCGAGGCTATGAACGTGAAGAAGATCTTTTGGAATTGGTCTCAGATACTAAAACAAAGAAGTGATGTTTGGGGTGTATAAGTTTTTCTATAAATACGTCAATTTGTATGATAAAATATTGGTGTAAACAGTTTCCTTTTTATATGAAAGCCTCTACTACAATTTTTTCTACAAAAGATAAAGCAATAAGGAAATCTCTCCAGGTTGTTCTCAGAAGGGAACTTGAAAAATATCGGTCAGAAAGTGGACATCCAGCTGAAATTTTTGAAGAGCTTGGTGTGCAGCATGGCGTGGCAAGAATAGATCTTGCCGTTGTTAATGGTGTCATGCATGGTTATGAAATAAAAAGTGATCTAGATACACTTCAGCGTTTGCCTGAGCAAATGAAAGAGTACAATACAGTTTTTGATAAGTTAACCCTAGTTGTAGGTAGAAGTCATGTGTGTGAGGCAATAAATATTATTCCTGATTGGTGGGGTGTTATGGTTGCTCGGACCAATGAAAATAATGAAGTTATTTTTCACACTATTCGTGAGGCGGAAGATAACAAAGAACAAGTTTCTCTTTCGATAGCTCGTTTATTGTGGAGGGCAGAAGCACTAAAAATATTAGAGGAGAAAAATAAGGCAGCAGGAGTACGTTCAAAACCACGTGAACTCATATACGAGCGATTGGCGAGTGTTCTCGATATAGATAATCTAAAAGACCACGTAAGAAATACTCTACTGGTTTCTAGGAAAGATTGGCGAGTTGGTGTGTCGTTAGTGACAAGTGGTGATTAATAAGTGCCTTGAGCCACATCTCAGTGTTGCCTGTCCCTTTTATCATTGGATCTCGAATATAGTTTTCAAAGTGGTTGCCTTTTTCAACTATAAATTTGTCACCACTACAAAAGTTCTCTCCGTAGAATCTATTGTCTTTAATGAGTTCCGCAGCACTAGCAAGATATATTTCGTATTGTTTCTTTTTTCCTTTTAGAATGAGCCACCCATCTTCGAGCGTGTACTTGATACTAGAGGTTGATTGGAAAAATTGCAGTGACTCATTGTAAATTGGATTTCTAATTGTGTAATCAGAGAATGTGGGGAGTCTTTTGGTTTTCTTTGTTCTTTGTTCAAGCCAACTTGTCCACTCGATGCGGGGTAGAAGCTTAGGTTCATCTACTGAGCACTCGGATAGATCTTCTGGAAATGCACTGGAAGCGAAAATAAAGTTTCGCCATTCGTCCAGACTTTTGATTTCTTGAGCTAAATTGAAATATTTAAGGTAACGATTTTCTACTTCATCGATCTCTTTTATGTCTACTAGTAAGTCGATATTTTCTTTCTTTGTGTCCAAGAATGCTATTGTATCTTCTATCTTTCTATTCAGTTCATCTGGATGGTCTAAGTCATTTGAAACAATTCTGATACAAATTCCATTGCCATATATTTTTGACACAGCTTTTATTTCTTTTTTGATTTCTTCATCATCACTTAGATTGAGGATGGGGACTAGTTTTGTTCCTAATCGCGATCCTTTTTCTAAGATACCCTTTATTGCCTCTACTTTTAATTCTTTGGTATAGAGCAAGCTAAAATCAATGAAGGCCATTCTTTTGCCCCAGGATTGAATTATTTCATCGGGTACTTCGTTTATTCTTTTATCTCGGAATTGTGTTATTAACTCCTGAAATATCTCACCATCAGTTTTCTTTATCTTTTGCTCTTTGTCTTTGAATTGAGATTTTACTTTAGGCATGACAAGCTCTATGACAGGTGAAAGGCGGTCCTTGCATTCATCAGTCAGGGTTTCAAGCGCACCTTGTTCAGCGCGTTTCCATTTTAATATAGGTACATAGTAATTTTTGTTGAACATGTTATTTCCAGGTTATGTCCGGAAAGTATTTTCGGACCCTTTCCTCATTGACCATTTTATTTAAGTAAATGTATTTCTTTCCTTTGTGTCTGATTTGTCCGGCAATGATTGCTGGGTGCACTCCTAACTCTCTAGCTAGACTGTTTGCTGCCATGGAAGAGGGTATAAGTTTTGCTGGACTAACTTCCCATTTAGAGTTTGGTAACAAGGCTTCCTCTGCTAACTTATCAGCTTCCTTTTCTTTTTGGTCAAGCTCAATTGTTTTGATGCCTTCAATCTCGTCATAAAAGAGACTAATGCCAAGATTATAGTGCAGGGCAATATGAGCCAATTCATGCATTAAGGTGAACCAGAAGTTATCTAGTCGATCATATCTAAGAGTTAAACCGATAACAGGATTATCTTTATTAATTAGAATGGCAGCACCATCTAAATAAGTTTTAGGAAAATGAGGCTCAATTATTAATATAATTCCATGATCTCTTAAATATTCTTGAGCTAATATAGGTCCATTTTCTTTAGCACTTAGTTTTGCAAATTCTTGCATAAACTCAAGGTTAACAATGCCATCCTTATATTTTTTGGTAGCTTTAATTTTCTTAGCTTGATTGATTATATAAGTAGCCCAGGCGGTAAGAGCTTGTTTGTCAGTTAAAGGAGAAGATCTATAGCTTGTTGATTGACGAAGCATTCCTACAAGTTGAGGTGTGTTACCAATATTTGAAAAGAAAGTTGATAGTAAATCTGATTTATTATTTTTCTTTAATGTTTTACCTCCAAAGTAACCTCGATTTTCCATTTCTGTTATAAGGCGACTATCCCAAGTCTCATAATCAGAGCTTTCATTAGTTGCACTTTTTTGTATAAGAACTTTTGCAGGGATTCCAAGTCCTGCCTCTAATGCTCGGACCATTTCTAAAGTGAGTGAGCGTTTACCAGAAAGAATTTCTGATACACGACTTCGGCTTCCAAGGTGGGGGATTAAGTCTGAGGGTGTGAGATCAGATTGCTCCATTCTAAATTTAATCGCATCGATAGGGTTTGGAAATGTTTGTGGAAATTCTTTTGCTTCGTAAGCTTGAATGAGGGCAGTAAGTACGCTAAGTTGATCACCTTCTTCAGAGTTTGGTTCTGGATCACGTTCAATTAGCCCCTCAGTAAGTTTGAGAGCTTCATTGTAATCCTGTTCATTTTTTATAACTTTGATTTTGCTCATGTTGGTGTCTAACTTAGGTCCCACTTATCGTATTCCTTGTGGGTGCCGATCTTTTTTACAAGAACACTTTTGCTTTTATAACCAATCAGTACGAGTAGCCTATAATCATTCCTGCAAATATTGAAAACTACCTGCTGTTTCTTCAAAAGACTGGCTTTCGGATACCGGGCTTTCAGATCGTGTGGGGTATCCCATTGAGCCTCCCCGACTTCCGCTTCCCACGAGTCCAAATCGGATCGGGCATCGGCATGTCTGTCTTTGAAGTTGGATAGTAATTTTTTGCCTAATAATTTCATATAGTGCCAATGGGTAGTATGGTCTAAATAATGTTCCCATGCTGGTAATAATACACCTGGCATGATGGAAGTCAAGTGAGGGGCAATAAAGTGTTCTTTTTTGCACCTATTTGCCCTAATTTGCCCTTTTTCACCCTAACGCTAGGCCAGATTAGGCCAAAAAGAGCCAAAAAGAGCCCAAATTACGCAAGAACTGCTATACTTTGCATGTCAGGAATGTAGATCGTCGCATCATTCCTTTTCTCAAATATAGTTCTAACTTCCTCTACGACGGCACCCCAAAAGCAAAATCCCCGCAAGGGGATTTTTGCATTATTGAGCACCTGAACAGGCCATGCAAAATATGGCAATCCCGTCAGAGCGATTTACAAGTCAAGTCAAATGTATTATGACGGTTATCCACTTCACAGTACCAAAGCCTAGTGTTCTAATCTGGTTAGATATTCGAATTCCCGAATCGTCAGCAGCGTGACAATTACGTCACAACTGACTCACCGAATCCCAACCAAACACCGCCCATACCATGAGCACATTGACCCAAAGGTTAGAAGCACGACAAATAATCCAGAACGGCTGTCTGTTTCCGGAAACTCAGCCGATCGCCGAAGCTCTTTTGGAGCGCGGCCACGGACTGACGCCGTTCGCCCCTCCTCACGGACTGGCCGAACGAATATTCAAAGGGTGGGGAAATTTCATTACCCTTTCACCCGAAGAGCGCTTCAGATGGCAGGTCGGAAGTCCCGCCAATGGAGATTTTGACGACGGGTACGTATTGAGAAAACCAGACAAGCGCACTCCTGCTTGCGGCCCCTGCACAAATTGTGTCCAGACTCCCGGTTATGATGACAAGCAGTTTTTTCACTACAAGCCACATCTCACGGCGTTGCTCGATCTCGCGGGCGTGGATTACCACGATCATTTGGAGTGGTTCAACGATCTTGATGAGATGCACCGATATTGTCGCACGGCTTTTCACAAGGTCCTCGTCGATCTAGACAAGCTTATGCCCGGATTCAATTTCGCCAAGCGCTTCAATTCTATCGTCGCCCAAAACAGGCATGTACTGCGACTCTTGTGCTATAGCATGCCAATGAAAGAAGGGCAGGAGCTTGCCAAGGATCATACCGACAGAAACTTCGGAACTTTCCACGTTGCGGAAACGCATCAAGGGCTGGTCTTGAGTCTGCCTGATGCTGACCGGACTAAGAAAGGTCTGGTACGTCATGACTATGTTCCGGAACCCGGCAAGGTGCTGATGTTTACGGGCAACAAGGCTTTTGATCTGAGCAGCGCCGTGCTGCGCAAAGTCGTACACGGGGTCTTCGTCCCGAACGGCTTTGTGCCTCAAGCTGAGGTAGAGCCGCGAATGTCGATGGTCTTCTTCGGTCACGTTTTTCCGGAAGTTTTGTCCTGATTCTCGTGGTCGGGAAGATAGCATTTGGAAATAAACCCCGGCTGTGGCATTCGCTGCAGCCGGGGTTCCCTAATGTATGGATATTTCAGCAAAGCCAAAATGATTGATATACTTTTCACTATGAAAATCAACGTCGGCTCAAAAAGCCAGCTCAAGCTCAATGCGGTAAAAGAAACTCTGGCCTTGTATCCAGATTTATTTCCAAATGCAGATATAGTCGGGGTAGAAGCTGGTAATGATCTTTTCGGTCATCCGAAAAACCTCAAAGAATGCGTCGAGGGAGCGATCGATCGTGCAAAGAATTCTTTTGTCGATTGTGATCTGAGCTTTGGCATTGAAGGAGGACTCATGGATGTACCGTATACGAGAACCGGCTCGATGGAGGTAGGAGTCTGCGCTATCTATGATGGAAAAAATACATACCTCGGACTTTCACCGGCATTCGAATGGCCTGCCGAAGTAAATGAAATGATCATGTCTGGCAAAGCGGATGCCAGCCAGGCTTTTAAATTGGCAGGGCATACAAATGAGGAAAAGCTCGGAGCTATGCCAGGCGGCATTGCAGGGTTTTTGACCAAAGGACGAATGACGAGGGAAGTGCAGACTAAATATTCGATAATCACAGCGTTGGTACAATTGGAAAATAAGGAGATTTACAAAGATTAATTTTTATATGAAAAAAATCGCGATCGCAGGATCATGGATGAAATCCGCACCCACTATCGAATCTGATGTGCGTGAGGCCGTTAGGGCGATCGCCCTTGCCGGAGACGATATCGTTACCGGCGGCGCATTGGGCGTTGATTATTTTGCCACTGATGAATATTGCAAAAACGATCCGACCGCATCTCGCCTCATGATTTTTCTCCCATCAACCCTAGAGCGATATGCCGCACATTATCGAAAACGCGCAACCGAAGGCGTCATTGCATCAGAGCAGGCTGAAATGCTGATCGTCCAGCTCGAAAGCGTAGCGAGGGCAAACCCTCAAGCGATAATTGAAAATCCTGCGAATACCATCATAGACAAAGATGCATACTTCGATCGCATCACCAGCATCGTGCAGGCAGCAGACGAGCTGATGGCATTTCAGATCAATGGGAGCTTGGGCACGCAAGATACGATTGATAAGGCTCATAAGAAAGGGATTCCGGTGAGGGTGTTTTCGTATACGGTTTAATGTATACTCCCCATATGACCAATCCCTCATACGCCAAAGAGCTCGAAGTCGCAATCGCTATCGCCAAAGAATCGGGTGAGATCGCGCTCAAATATTTCGACGGTGATCAGCAAGTCGAAAGCAAGGCCGACAAATCATCGGTCACCGTTGCAGACAAGGAAATCAATTCGCTTGTGATCAGGCGCCTCAGCGAAGCATTCCCTGAAGATGGCGTAGTCGGCGAAGAGGAAAGCACGGCGGAATATGGCATGGGACGAAAATGGATTTGCGATCCTATCGATGGAACTGCTGGATATGTTTGGGGAATACCGACATCGATGTTTTCTCTCGCTCTGGTCATAGATGGCAAGCCTGTCATCGGCATCGCCTTTGATCCCTTTATGCAGAATATGTATATAGGAGAAAAAGGCCAGCCGAGCATCTGCATCAATCGGGAAGGGCAGGAGAAGCCGATACATGTCTCTGATAAAGCCCTCGCCGACGGAATCATGGGCGTTCATGGAAGTCTAAAAGCGATGATGAAGGCGCAATATTTTCCCAAGCTTTCGGAAACGAAATGCAAGACGGCAATCTATAGCGGCCTCGTTCATAAGGTCTGCCTCATTGCCAAAGGTCGATTGGTCGGCTTTATCATGGACGGCGCGAATCCTCATGATGTCGCTGGCGTGCATGTGATTTTGGAAGGAGCTGGAGGAAAAATCACAGCGCTGGATGGCTCAGTGCTCGACTATTCAAAGCCTTTCAGAAGCGCCATCGCATCGAATGGGGTAATTCATGATGAATTGCTCGCAATCTATAATGATGTGAGATAATGGCTCCATGCTCAAGTCAAAGCTTATCTTTCTTATCCTCACCTACAAGTACCCGTTGCTTGTGCCTTTGGCGCTTCTCGAGGGGCATCTGATAAGCCTCATCGCCGGCTTCATTGCGCATACGACTGGTCAGCTCAATCCTTTCATCGCGGGCGCCTGCATCGTCTTGGGCAATCTGATCGGCGATGTCACCCTGTATTGGATCGGCTATTATCGCGGAGAAAAATTCGTCCACAAATGGGGCAAGAAATTCGGCATGACCGACGAAAGCCTGGAGAAGGGCCGAGCAATTTTTCTCAAATATCATAATCCTATTCTCTTCGTCTCAAAGATCACCAATGGCCTGGGCCTCGCTATCGCAGTACTGATCACGGCGGGCATGATGCGCGTAAGATTCATGACATATCTGCTTTGGAATATTTTCGGCGAGGTGATTTGGACGACTGGATTGATCTGCGTTGGATATTTCCTCGGCAATGTATATGAGAGCGTCGATGGCATTATCGGCAAGATCGGCTCGGTCGTCATCATCCTTGCGATTCTGGTTGCCGGATATTTTTATATAAAAACAGCCATCAAGAAAAAGATGAATGTCTAAGTCTAAGCCATGCTATCAATAATCATTCCAACCCTAAACGAAGAAACCGTGCTCGAGCATACGCTGCGCACGATCAAGTCCGGCTTGGACAAAATGAAGGCTGATAATGCTGGCGCATCGGGATTCGAATATGAAATCATAATCTCCGACGGTCGCAGCACGGACAATACGCTCGCTATCGCCAAAGAACTCGCGCAAAAGACAATTGTCTACGATCTTCCGAAGCGACAGACCATAGCAGAGGCGCGCAATATCGGGGCTCGGGCAGCGACCGTTTCTGCTGCGCCTGAATCTGATTTCCTTGTTTTCATCGATGCGGATGTGCGCATTTTCGATGCAGATTTGTTTTTTGCCAAAGCTTTCAGGAAGTTCGGCCAGGATCCGAAGCTCGTAGCGATGACGGCATGCCTCAAGGTTCAGCCAGAGCTCGCCACGCTCGCAGACAGGATCGTATTCGGCGGCGTGAATCTGACTTTTTTCATAATAAATAATATGCTGGGAAGGATATTCAAACTCGGCGGCGCATCGGGTGAATTCCAAATGATGCGACGAAGCGCATTCGACAAGGCCGGCGGATTCAGCGAGCATATAGCGGTAGGGGAAGACAATGATTTTTTCCAAAGGCTGGCCAAGATCGGACATACGCGCATCGCCATGGATCTGACCGTATATCATACCGGTCGGCGCGCGCACAAGATCGGCTGGCCTAAATTATTATGGCAATGGTGGTCCAATTGGTTCATGGTCACATTCGCCAAGCGTTCAGCATCGAGCGAATGGACGCCGATTCGCTAATCTGAAGCGAGTGGCTGATAAGGCCATAACATGGTAGTCTTCTATGACATCTAATATGAATTTTTCATCAAATTCACAAGCTTCTTCCTCGGCAGACATTCCCTCGAGCCATATTTCTCCATCGGGATGCAAAATAAGCTTCGTAATCCCTGCATATAATGAGGAGGCGATCATCTGCGAATGCCTGTCATCAGTCGAAAAGGCGATATCCGACTATGCGGCAAAGGCAAAAGAAATGGGCTCAGTATGCGAAACAGAAATCCTTGTCGTCAATAATGCCAGCACGGATCGAACCAAGGCTCTGGTTACGGAATCATTCCCGAATGTGCGCATCATCGATGAATTCCGCAAGGGGCTCGTATGGGCGCGAAAGGCCGGATTCAGCGCATCGACTGGAAATCTGATCGCCAATCTTGATGCGGATGTTCTCCTGCCGCCAGAATGGCTGCCGAAAGTCGTCGAGGAATTCGCAAATGACCCGAAGCTTCTCGCGCTCAGCGGCCCATTCATTTATTATGATGCGCCTTGGCATATACGCGCCAGCACGAAGATTTTTTATATGATGGGCATGGCTGTCGACCGATTGAGCTGCATGCTATTCAAGTCCGGCTCCATGCTTCAGGGCGGCAATTTCATTTTGCGCAGAGAGGCGATTGAAAAAATCGGAGGCTTCGATACATCGATAGAATTCTATGGAGAGGATATCGATATCGGCCGACGCGTAGGGAAGGTTGGAAAAGTAAAATGGACATTCGATCTGCCGATCCTTTCTTCCGGCCGCCGCTTTTCGAAGCAAGGTCTTTTTATGACGGCCATCAAGTATGCCATCAATTTCCTTTCCGTAACATTCACAGGCAAGCCCGTCTCGAAGAAGCATGTGGATGTGCGCGAGGCGCCGAAGCCTTAGTTTGCAAAAAGAGGGCTTTTCAATAGTGTAAAAAAATAAAGGGCGCTGCGGATTTCTCCGCAGCGCCCTGATTGTGAGGTCTGCCTCTAGATTTAGGCTCCGTCTTCCTCGGCTGCCTTAAGCGAGGGAATGACTGAGTCTTTCATTACGCCGGCGCTTTTCAGGAATTCAGCATCGAGCTGCAGGCATTTTTCCCCGGGTATCGTCGTCGTGCAGAGGTCCTGCAGGCCAAGCGGATTGATGACTTTCGCGGGGTCGAAAGGCTCGACGCCGAGCATGCACTCATCGTCCAGCTTGCCAAGCTTGTCGAAGTATTCGCCGTAGGGGATCGGAGTCTCCGAGGCGGAATTGTCAGACAGGGGCTTCCTGCCGATATTGGCCGCTTCGAAGTACCGGATCCAAGGGAGGGAGTTGTCGAAATCTTCCTGTGACAATCCGAGCAGGGCCGCATGGCCCGTATCCCAATGCATATCGAGATTCGGGTGATTGGCGATTTGTTCCCGCAGGATTTCGAATGGAAACGGGCTCGGACTTTCCTTTTTGTTGAGGAATTCGATGCTCAGGTTCGTATTCCATTTGTCCGCGAAACGCGAAAGCCTGTTCACCCAGCGGGAGTAATTGCGTTTTTGGAAGCCACGATGGTGACTCTTCCACGCGATATCGAGAGGGCCGACCATCTGGTTCCGTCCTACTCGTTCCCTCACTGCGGCTTCAACGAATCTGAACTGGTCATCAAGGTCTCCGATCGCGCTATCGCGGCCGGCTCCTTTTCCGAGATCATGCTCGCTCGTCACGAATCCGCAGACCTGCAGGATCATGCCCGCGTCCTTGAACGCCAGCGCTACGCTGCGTGGCGTAATGCCCGTACAGCCGTCCACTTGCCAGAGCTTGGGGACAATGGTCATGCCCGAATAGCCAAGCGCCTTGTCATGCATGAGCCACTGCTCAAGTTCGGCGAGCGTGCATGCCAGCCCGTGTGCGCGGTGATGGCTGAGCCACTGTTTGTTTCTAATCATTCGAATCATAAGAATGCTGTATTGCGCCCGACTTGGCCGGGCATTGTTCGGATTTTGGTTTTGGTCATGCCTCCATCGTATCGATTATGTAAAAAGAGCTCCTTGCTTGCGCCTGGAGCCGAAGCCGGTATCGGCCTCATCGACAGACGAAAACGTGCTAATAATGTCATGCATTTATGTATTGTCAATGCTGTCGCAGCATGGTACGTTGGCATTAGAAGGAGGTCAAAACCATGACTCAGGCAATGCAAATAACACCGCAAATCATAATCCCCGTAACGAAAGGGCCGCATCCGAAAGGCAGGTTCGGTCCAAAGGAGAAGCAGGACTGGTATCGGTCTCTGGCTAAGGCAGTGACGATCGCTCGGAAGCGTAAATCAGGCATCCTCATCATTTCTGCCATGAAAATCATCGGCGAGGAGGGCGAAGCCGATACATATAGGGCCGCGCTTCTTGAAATGGGCTTGGAGGAGACGGCTGACTTTAGCGTGATGCTAGGTGATTGTTCTGACGGCAAGTTCATTATCATTCGCGAATGCTGCGAGACGATAGGGCAGATGGAAGAGATCGCATTGTTGGCCAGGAATTTCGGTTTCATGCCGGTCTTCGTCTCGACCTTGCTTCATTATCTGCGTGTGCGCTGGCTTGCCTGGGGGATTCGATCCGAACATTACTGCTCATTCAAAGGCCGGCCTAGGCCACGCGAAGCGATTACTGACCTGATCCTGACCATGGCCTTTCCGATTCTCGACTTGCTCGGGCTTCGCGAATGGTTCCAGGGCTGCATCACAAAGCATCGCGCTGGTGGCAAGTTCTGACGTTATGCGATAGGCGAAGACAAAGGGCATCCCGCAAGGGGTGCCCTTTCTTATGTCTGATATAATCGCAGTATAATTTCGATTCAATGTGCATGAACAAACAATCTCCCATCACCAAATGGATCATTCTCGTAGCGATCATCGCAGGCGGCATTTTCTTTTTTATCAATAAAAAATCCCATGACAATGCAGCCAAGGGAAACCTGCCCAAAAATGAAATCATCGTCGCATTCGGAGATAGCCTGACCGAGGGGATTGGCGCGAGCAAGACCGACGGCCAGAGGAATGGCTTCCCCGAACTTCTGTCTAGCGAAATCGGCATAGACATAATCAATAAAGGCAAAAGCGGCGATACGACGCAGGCCGGCCTCGATCGCATCGACGATATCATCGCTCTCGATCCCGGCACCGTTATCGTTCTCTTCGGTGGCAATGATTTCCTGAGGCAGGTTCCTCAAGAGAAAACTTTCTCGAATCTGAAAAAGATCATAGACGAGTTTCAGGAAAATAATACCCGCGTCATTCTTCTCGGCGTGCGTGGCGGCCTTTTGTCAGATGTATATCTCGAGCGATTCGATAAGCTCGCCGAAGAAGAAGGCGTGCCTTATGTACCAAATGTTCTCGATGGTCCATTGCGCGATAATTCTCTGATGTCAGATACCATTCATCCGAATGATAAGGGTTATGCGCTCATCGCTGCGAAGGTTCTGCCTGTTTTGAAAAAGACGCTTGGAATGTAATTGCGATGCGGCGCGTCTGCAAAGCCGGCGCCAAGCATCCGTCTGCTATACTTCCTTTATATATGAATCGTAAAAAGCTCATCTTTATTTTTCTCGCCATCGGCTCCTTCGTGGGCAGCTGGATTCCTTCTCTTTGGGGCGCAGGAATGTTTTCTTTCTCATCGGTTATTCTGAGCGCGGTTGGCGGCCTTGCTGGAATTTGGCTGGGGTTTAGGCTGGGGGAATAGGATTTTGTTTTTTAATAAAAATCGTCGCTCTCATTAACATGGTTACATTTCTTTGGATTTCTGTATACTTATTATATGAACCCAAATGATCAAAAAGACCCCTTGAACCCGCATTATAATGCGCCTGGTTCTGCGCCGGCATCGACTGAGCCGACGACGCCTGACTCAGCGCCCGCTTCGCCAATGGCCGCTGCTGCGACAGCCGCATCAGCGACTGCGCATATGCCCATGCCTTCGGCATCCAATCTCAATCCGGAGCTTCCACCGACATACAAGGACATGCTCCATGAGATCGGCAAGCAGCTCAATATGCGAAAGAGCCTGCTCCTCAAGCGAGTTCTCTTCATCGTCTGGCCAGGACTCCTCTTGCTTATTGCCATGTATATCGGCAATAAGCTCAATGATCAGGGCTTGCTCTTTCAGTATGCGAGCAAGACAACTCTCTTCATCGCTGGCGGAATATATGTCGTCTTTGCAGTCGCATATATGCTCATCGCGGGATTCATGTTCGAAATCGAGAAGCAGATCTGGATCGATTCTCATTTTGATAAAAAAGACCTAGAGCCTCGCCATAGCTGGGCAATCGCCAAGAAATTGTTCTGGCCGGCATTCCGCCTCCGATTGCGAATCGCCTGGATGTATTATCTCTTGCCGACTCTCGTCTGCGTCGCTGTCCTCGTCGGATTCGGCTTTTGGGCAACGAATGCGAATGTCACTGCGACATATGCAAGCAATATCGGCATCATGATCGCGATCCTTTTCCTTGTCTTTCTCGTCTTCGCGATCATCTGGTCTTATTATGTAAAGGTAAAAATCCGATACGCTTGGTTCGTCTTCCTCGATATCTATAAGGGCGAGCCATTCGATACGCGCGTCGTGCTTTCTCAAATGAACGCTCTCAATACCGCATCGAAGTCCGCTTCATTCAAGAAGGCTCTCGTCGCTGAAATCGGAACCGATTCAGCTAATGTCATCGCGAATCTCGCTGTGGGCGCCATCGGCTTCGGCGTCTCTCGGATTCCTGGAGTAGGGGAATTGCTCGGCGGCCTCACTCGCGCATACGGTCAGGAGCTCACTCGTCAGGCAACCAGCCTCGGCAAAATCTCCGCTATGTACTTGCTCTATAGATATGCCCGCAAGGAACTCTTCGGCTCTGAGCAGGTCAGCAATGAATATGTATATCAGCTGATCGGCCCGCGCACTCCGTCTGCAAAGTCTGAGATTAAATAACTATCAATTTTGGAATAATGCCGCATCTCTCAAAAAGGGATGTGGTATTATTTCTTCATGAAAAAAATAATGAAGTTTCTCGCATTGACGGCAGCTTTCGCGATCCCGGCTTCTGCATCTGCACAAGTCACTTGTACTGGCAATTTATGCCCTTACATCGTCAATGGCTCTGGAGGCGTGTCATGGGTATTTTTCTTTGGCTTCCTCGCAATATGGTTCATTCTGATGGCGTTCTTCGTAATTACATTCTGGAAATTATTCAAGAAGGCTGGTCAGCCAGGATGGAAAATCCTCATCCCGATCTATAATATGGTCATTCTCTTTAGGGTCGGAGGCCTCTCAGGGTGGTTCGTCTTGCTCTCCATTATTCCGTTTGCGAATTTAGTCATTGCGGTCATTCTCTGCATACGCTTGGCGAAGGCATTCGGCGAGCATGAGGCATTTGGCGTAGGATTGCTGCTTCTTTGGATAGTATTCTTCCCGATTCTCGCATTCGGCAAATCCGTATATCGAGGTCCGTATTATGGGAAAGAAAACCCTCTGATTGCAGCTACTCCGACAACTCCTGCGCCTTCAATGTAATCCTTGTTGGCCGCTCAGCATTTTTTGCATTCAAAATGATATCACAAACTCCTCGTGAGGCTTCCGCAGCCTAATTATCGTCATCGTAAGATGACTGATAATTAGTGCGAGGACCCGTCCTCACGAGGAGTTTGTGATATCATTTTGTGATGAAAGTAAAATTCAATGTCGTCACATGGTACTCTCGGCTCCTCTCGTATTTTTTCATCTTCGGAATCTTTCCCGTCATCGTCTTCTGGATCGGCGTCAGATACAATCAGACAGTAGAGGTTCTCTCGTTCAGCTATATTTCGGCTTCGGCTGCGTATTTGGATGGGGCATATGATACAAAATCATTCCAGGGCGCAGGATCACATGCTGCCCGATTGGCGATCGCAGGAACGTGGGTGGATCATAAGGATGGGGGACATGAAATGATCATCAAGCCGGATAATATGTTTTATGAAAAAAACGATGGCCTGGTTACGGGTTCCGGCTCATGGATGATTCGAGATTCGCTTCCAAATACCGAATACTCCCATCTGCCTACCGGACTATATCTGCAAAAGAATAGTCTCGATATGAATGGAATCGAAAAGACAACGTACTATAAGGTCCTCATGCTGAATGTGACCACGCTCGATATCTCATCGCTCGATAATGGCTCCGCCATGTCGTTCTCAAAGAAGCCTGAGAAAAAATAATCTACCGAGAATTTCCATATAATAAAAAGGCCGACTCCTTCGAGTCGGCCTTTTTATTATCAGCGAATGCTATTCGCCATCCTGCATCACGAGATCCAGATATTCCTGAATGGTCATTTTTTCCTCAAAGACATCCTTGGCCGTATCGACTCCCAGATATCTGAAATGCCAAGGCTCATAGATATATCCCGTATCCTGCTGCTTTCCTTCGGGGTAGCTGAGGATGAATCCGTATTTATAGCTATTCTCTGCCAGCCAGATTCCTTCTGGCGTCTTGCCGAATGCATCGCTTGTTCCCGAATACTGAAGCGATTTTCCGCTGAGATCAACCGTCGTTCCGAGCTGATGCTCCGAATGTCCTGACTCTGCTATGCCCGCCAAGCCTGCCTGGCCCAATGTCCGCTTATAATAATCGAGAAGCAAGGCCTGCGTTCGAGAGCTTCGATATGCGGAAGTCACGGCGAGATCGACGCCTTGCTGCGCGGCATCATTGAACATTTCCTGGAGCCGCCGAGAGGGCTCTCGAGATAGGCACATCACTCCAGCCGTTCGAACCGTTCGCGGCAATCGCATAAGGTCGCTCGGAATATAATCCATCGGCACGGAAATTCGCCGGCTCACATTCTCGAATGATTTGTCCTGCTTGGTATCTGCATCCGGACAGAGATCCTTGAAGTACAATGAATCGAAAAACAATCGCGTCTCATTATTGAAAACCCCATCGGGCTTGATATTCAGCTTCTGCTGCAAAGCGATGATGGCGGATTTCGTCTTTGGGCCAAATGTCCCAGTGATCGAGCTGGCAGGGAAGGTTATTCCGAAAGATGGAGCGAGCTTATACAAAAGATATTGCATCAATTTCACATCCGTTCCCTTGCTATTCTGGGCGAGATCTCGGTTGAGTCCGCCTGTCTGCTGCCATTCGCGCACATAGCTGATATTGAAATCCAATTTTTCCTGCTTCAATTCGAGAACCTGCAGATATACGCGAGCCCATTCGCTTTCTGGCGAAGGCTTGAAGCCTTCGAGCTCGGTCGGCATCAGATCTTCCTCGGTGTCGGTTGAGCTTGGCGCGCCTGTCGCTGCAGGCTCTATGATGATTGCGGATCCTGCCGGTCCGCCGCTTCCTGAAATATCGGCAATCTGAGTATCGCCCGTACGCGTATCGATCTTGTCTGCGCCTCCGCTCCGATCAGCCTTATCGCTGGCGAATAATGCTCGCATTCCTGAAGCCGTCGATTTGATCATATTGCCCGTCGTTTGGCGAAGCTCTGGGCTTTTTATATATGAAAAAATAACTACCGTTCCTGCGAGGATTACGATTATGGCGATCGATATCGATTGCGGTATATGCTTATGTATGTGCCTGTGCATGTGAAGGGTAAATTAGCCGTGAGGTAGAGTAATAATGTGGCTTTGGTATACTTGTAAAATACTAGCATGAAAAGCCTATGAAAAAATTCAAACGAAGCATGTCTCATGCATTGAACGGAATAGCCCAAGTCCTCAAGACCGAGCAGAATTTCAAGATACATGCCCTCGTATCGATCTTCGTCGTCCTGATAGGCATCCTGCTTGGCTGGAACTGGATCCGATGGTCGATTGCAATCCTTGCCATCATCGCAGTCCTCGCCGCTGAAATGATAAATACCGCTATCGAATATACCTGGAATCACCTCGAGCCCAATCATCATCCTGTCGTCGGCATCATCAAGGATGTCATGGCAGGAGCGGTGCTCATCGTATGCGTAGGCGCAGCCATTATCGGAGCGCTGCTTGTCCTGTCAGATCCGCTGATTTCCTTTATATAAATTTGATCATTATTTAATAATCACGCCAAACAAAAAACCGATGATATTCCAACTAGCGCCATGGGCAGACAGATTCGTATCGACAATCGACAATGCGGGCATTGCCGCGGCGGAATCGCTTCGAGGATATGGCATGTCTGCTGCTGAGCAGGCGGCAAGCGGAGCATCTGCTGCGATACCGCATGCGGGAATGACGGAATTCATGAAGGTCGTCTCGGAGCTATTCGATCCCATGGTCGTCCTCATCGTCGCATGCCTTATCGTGGCTTTTTTCATGCTCAAAAAAATGCGCTTCCAGGCAACCAGATTCCTCGTATCAATCGTCACGATATCGGCATTCGTATGGGTCGCAAAGCATATCGTAGTGCGCGCTCGCCCGGCCGGCAGCCTGATCGCAGAGACCGGCTTCTCATTCCCGAGCGGACATGCAGCGGTGAGCCTGGTGTTTTTCGCCCTCATCTATATGTCATTCGCCAGCCTTGTGCCCGAACGATATAGGGCATTGCGCTGGATCTTTCTCGCAATCGTCATCATCATGCCCATGCTCATAGGCTTCAGCAGGGTATATCTCGGCGTGCATTATCTGAGCGATGTCCTCGCGGGCTTTATTTTCGGGGCCATAATCGTCGCTCTGGCCAGGCTCTTCAGTGAGAAATACAAGCAGCGGCAGGTCAAGGCCTAGCAAGGTCGATCAGGTGTATACTTATGGGACTAATAGTTAACAAGTAAAGCATTTAACTCAAATCTCAATCAAATTCTATGACATTTCTATCAAATCTAGGCTGGCGCTATGCGACAAAGAAGTTCGATATGACTAAGCAGGTATCCGATGCGGATCTGCACAAGATCATCGAGGCGGCTCGATTCGCGCCTACTTCGTATGGCCTCCAGCCTTTTCATATAACAGTAATCCGCGATCCTGAATTGCGAGCAAAGCTCCGAGGAGCTGCATGGGATCAGTCCCAGGTCAGCGATTCGACAGCGCTGCTCGTATTCTCTGCGCGAACGGATGTGGTGAGCCGCGTCCCTGCATATCTGGATCTCGCTTCAGGCGGCAATCCTGAAATCCGCGAAGCAATGGCTGGCTATGGCCAGATGATGGCGACCTCTATGGAAGGCAAGGCCGCGCAAGGCGATGATGCCGTAATCGCATGGTCATCAAAGCAGGCGTATATAGCGCTCGGCTTCGCTCTCGCAGCATGCGCTGAACTCGAAATCGATTCGGCCCCAATGGAAGGATTCGATCCTGCAGCATTCAAGGATATCTTGAAGCTCGGCGAGCATCTTATGCCGGCTGCATTATTGTCTATAGGTTATCGCGATGCCTCGGATACCATCCGTCCGAAAGTCCGCTTTCCAGAAAGCGATCTCGTTGATAATCGATAGCGGAAACGGTACTATTACCATTGCATGATTTTTACTCATACGAATCTGGCCAATGGCCATGGCGCAAGGCTGCTCAAGGGCATCCCGATAAAAAACAGAATTCTCGCAGGCCTCAAGGACGAGGTCGCTGCGCTTATTGCTGCTGGAAGGCCTCGGCCAGGGCTTGCCATCGTTCAGGTCGGCAATAATGCCCGATCGGATGTCTATGTCCACAAGAAAAAGACATTCGGCCATGAAATGGGCGTCGTGGTAGAGCATATGCAGATGCCCGAAGAGTCTTCGCTCAGTGAGATTGCCTCTCGAATCACCGAACTCGCACAGGAGAGTGATATCCATGGCATCATTTTGCAGATGCCTCTGCCTTCTCATATCTCCAAAGAGGATGCCCAAAAGATCATGGATCTGATTCCTTGGGCAAAGGATGTGGATGGCCTGACTACGGAAAATATCCGAAGGCTCGATGCTGATTTCAATAGCGCCATAGTTCCAGCGACCGCGAGGGCCGTAGATGCCTTGCTTGCGGGATATGGAATCTCGGTCCAGGGCAAGAATGTCGTTGTCATCGGACGTTCCAATCTCGTCGGTAAGCCTTCGGCGCTTTCGCTTGCGCGGCAGGGCGGACATGTGACCGTTTGTCATTCTGAGACTCGGGACATACCTTCGATCGCGCGGCAGGCTGATATCCTCGTCGTTGCTGCAGGGGCGCCAGATTTGATACAGCCGAATTTTACGAATCCTGAGCAGGTGATCATCGATGTCGGCATCAGCCTTGTCGCAGGAACGACCAGCGATGGAAGGATAGTGGGGGATGCTGATTTTGATAAAGTGGCAGGACTTGTGAAGGCGATTTCTCCTGTGCCAGGCGGCGTCGGTCCTCTGACCGTAGCCGGATTGTTTCAGAATCTCATCGAATGCTATAGGAAGCAGGTTTAAGGAATTTTTTCTGGTATACTTGAGAGCATACCGGGTGTTTTTTGGAATATTTTATAAAAAAATAATATTATCGCTATGAATAATGAACAAAACAATGCAGCTGCGAAGGGTGCTTCAAAGAAGTCATCAATGGTAGAGCGATTCAAGCATGCGCATATCGTCGTGGACGATGCATCGACGAATCGATCTCTCAAAGTAACGGGATTGATCCTCATCGCATTGCTCTGCCTCTTTGTCTTCGTGAAGACGATCAATGAGGTCAAGACATATAATACGATCGGCGAGCCAAGCCCTTATGTGAATCAGATCACCGTCAATGGTCATTCTGAGGTAAAGGCGAAGCGAGATACGAGCAAGCTTTCATTCTCTTCTCAGGGAGAAGGCAAGACTACGAGCGAGGCTCAGACAAAGGCAGCCGTAGCCATCAATAAGGCTATCGAATTCGCGAAGTCAAAGGGAATCGCCGAAGCCGATATCTCGACTCAGGGCTACAATACATATCCAAAGTATGATCAGAAGGTAAAGCCTTGCGTAGTCAGCGAGCCTGATGCGCCTGTCGCGAACCGAATCAGCGGATCGGTAGAGCCGGATTTCGCAGCGGGCTTAACAGGCAAGCCGGCTATCACAGTCGCGCCTATCGCTCCTTGTAATTCATATGAATCCGTCATCGTCGGATATACGACATCTCAGACTGTTGAGATTACGATCAAAGGCGTAGATGTGAATCCTAATCTCATTGGAGAAATCATCGACGGTCTCGGCGCTGCCGGAGTCCAGGTAGGGAATGTAACGAATGGCGTAGATGACAATCTCGCTCTCAAGAACGATGCTCGATTGAATGCTATCATCGATGCGCGACATCAGGCTGAAAAGGTTGCAAAGAGCCTCGGCGTCCGATTGGGCAAGGTCGTCTCATACTATGACAATACCCCTTATGCTGATCCTGCCATGGAGTCTTCGATGGCTCGGGACGCATATTCTGTAAAATCAGTCGCTCCTATGATTCCTACAGGCGAGTCCAAGGTTACGTCAGATGTCTCTGTCTCATTCGAGATCCGATAGCCAACTATTGACAGGCTGGCCTGAAAGGGTAGAATATAGACATTAATCATAAAAACACCCCTCCCACGGGGTGTTTTTAAATACAAAAATATGGCTGTAAATCAATATATAAAAGACACAATTGCGGAAATGAAGCATGTAAGCTGGCCGTCTCGACGACAGGCCATCCTCTTCACGCTTCTCGTTATCGTCATTTCGATCGCGATGGCAGCCTATATCGGCCTTCTTGATGCATTCTTCACGAAGCTTTTGAAGCTTTTTGTTGCATAACCGGACTGGCAACGAGTCAATAAGCAGGCATCTTTTTTTCCAACAGGAAAAAAAGATCAAGAAAAGAAAAAGTATTATCACTTAATCAAATTTTTAAAACGATATGGCAAAACAACAAGCAGCAGGCGAGCGAAACTGGTACGCGATCCATACATACGCTGGATATGAGAATGCCGTTCTCCGAAACCTCAAGCAGCGAATCGAATCCTTGGGCATGGAAGACAAGATCTTCAATGTCGTCGTTCCTAGCGAGAAGAAGATCAAGATCAAAGGAGGCAAGCGAATCGAGGAAGAGGAGCGAATCTACCCTGGTTACGTCCTCGTAGACATGATCGTGACTGATGACTCTTGGTATGTCGTTCGAAATACGCCTCGAGTTACGGGTTTCGTTGGCTCAGGAAATATTCCTCGACCCCTCAATAAGACGGAAGTCGATCAGCTCTTCAGCCGAATGAATTCAGATCAGATCAAGCATACTACCGACCTTTCTGTCGGAGACTTGGTCAGCATCATCGACGGTCCTTTCAAGGAACTCGAAGGCAAGGTTGCCGAAGTGGACGATGAGCGAGGCAAGGTCCGAGTGCTCGTCTCGATGTTCGGACGAGAGACTCCTGTGGAATTGGACTTCTTGCAGATTCGCCGAGTGTAATAATCTCATTCAATATATATGAAAACCCTCCATGTTTTCACGATGATAGCGGCGGCATGTGTCGCCGCTTTCGCGTTCGTGAGTGGCGAATTCAAGAGCGCGTATGGACTAGCGGGATTGTCTGCTATAGCAATATTCAGCGCTTTGTATATCGTTATGCATCTCGTTTTGTTTATGAGAAAAACACCCATGTCGCGGAAAGAAAAGACAGGCGTTATCTGCGGGACATTGGCATATGCGCCTGTGCTGATCGGACTTCTTCTGCTTTCTGGAAATAGGGAAGTGACCGAAGAATTTGGGTACACGGTCATCATTCTCGCGGGAGGAACGGCTTTTATCCTATTCATTATTGATTTGGTGGCTTCTTTCGGCGCCTTTGTCAAAGATAGATAGGCCCGGGTCTTCCTGATTGCCTTACTTGCAAAAACCCAAGAAAATCAGTACTATATTGCCACTGCTTCTAAGTACGTTGCCGACGCGTAAAGCTCTAGTCGGAAGACCTCAGTATCAGCGGGGC
>CAYJDM010000008.1:0-33184 GCA_964368945.1 uncultured Candidatus Saccharibacteria bacterium | reverse complement strand
GCACTCATCGTGCCATCGCCGACTTTCACCCTACGAAGCTCATACCTGACCCCTTTATCGCCGATTTCGAATCCGACTACAGAGAAGCCTCCAGCACCCTGATCATGCGAGCTGAGAAGCGGGCTGTCTTTTCCGAGAGCCATGCATTGAGAAAAAACTTCCTGAATGCCACGCTGTTCGAATGGATTATCCCGCTGAACTGACGCCTGATCCTGACCTTCTGTGGATGAACTGTCGGAATTGCTTGAGCCTGAGCCGCCGCCAAGACCAACATTAAATGCCTCGCCGCCCATGGCAATAACGAGCATTCCTTCTTTTTGATCAAGCTTTTCCGAATGATGATCAGCGAGCCAACCGAGAAGTCCTGCAGCCACTACGGGCTTGATGAATTCACGGCGGTCGCCATTCAGATCGATGATGCCGACAGAGTCAGGGTGATACATCAATGTCGGTATGCCAGAGGCATTTCCAAAATGAGCAGCGCCTTGCATGCCATCGGTGAATTGGGAAATTCCCGAGGCATATCTTTTGTCATACGGCCACATCTTGCTATCGCGAGGACCTTCGCCCGGCATAATATAATCTGAAAGATATAGCCGGCCAGCGAAAATCGTCACGAGGATCGCGGCGGGAATTCCGCCACGACCCACTGCGAGAATATCGCGGATGCAGCCGCCGACGCCTGTTGCGGCGCCGGGTTTCGGCTTGATCATGGATGGATGATTATGCGTCTCGACTTTGAGGGTGCATAGGAGCTTTTCGCGACGGTAAACGTAAATGCTTGCAGTGCCTGGATTGGCCGTATAGAGCATCGGCGTAGTTCCGTCCATCGAGATAGCCGCTGCATTATCGCTGAATGCGATGACGCATCGCAATTGTTCATCCGCACCAAGCAGGGATAGAGGCTCTTTGACCATTTCGAACAAGGTTTTGCCCTGAACATGGCCATCGAGCACCATCTCCGCATTAAAGAAACCATGCGAGCAATGCTCGCTGGTCGCTTGAGCCACGCCGACCATTTCGAGGATCGTAGGATCTCGGCCGAGGGATTCGCAGAGTTGTGAGATTGCCTCCAATTCCTGCTGACCCCAGCCAAACCCCATCTGCGCATTAAGCGCTTCGAGAGCAGATCTGCCACCCGTCATAAACGGAATGGAATATGTCGCCTGAGGCTCAGCGCCAGAATCAAATGATATGAGCGGCTGTTGGTACAGCTGCTCAACCATATGATCGAGAATAACTTCGTCGCCGTCTTTAATGGCGATGCGACGGTGTTGCTTGAGGATTTCGACAGGGATTCCCGCTTCGCGCATAGCGCGAGAGAGATTCGTGGAAACCGGCGGAATCATGGCGCCTTTCGGGCCAATTTCACGCACGGCTCCCTTGAGGGCTGATCGAATCGCGATTTTTTTCGCGCCGAGCGCGCCGCCGCCGAGCATCCATTTGAGACGCTGGAGTGCAGCGGCATCGATTTCGCCGTTTGGCTGGACATAGAAACAATGTTCGTGTCCGTCAGCAGTCGGGAGATAAAATCTCCGGAGTGGTTGTCTAGGTAGTGAGCTCATAGTTTTGGGATATTTCTGAATTTTCAGTGAGTCTGTGTTGGGTGTTTTCGTCTGTAATTTTTTTCTATATTGATTTCTATTCTACTTGTTTGAGACTATTGAGTTGTAAACGAACTCAATTTCGGAATGCGCGAAAACTGTCGCGCCGCCCGGTCTGCGGCTAATGGTACAGGCATTGGGAGGGGTGTCAATTAGACAGCACAAAAAGCCCAAACATGAGCCTGTATTGAAACTTTTTGATCCAAATGATAGTCTAATCCCGACTCGGACCAAGCTCTCTCTTTAAGCTGCTTGAACGAACTGAGGAGGGCTTGACGGCCTAGCCTCATAGTACATAACTTGCGTTAGCCTTATAGGCATCTTGGTTTAGGGTCGGGCACTGGAGATTTCTCCGGTGCCCTTTCTTTGTTAGACCTTAAACTCAATAGTATCCCCGTCCTTCACGATATATTCCTTGCCTTCTGTTCGCACGAGGCCTTTTTCCTTGGCAGCGGCATATGAGCCGGCATCGAGCAGGTCTTTCCAGAAGATCACTTCTGCACGGATGAATTTTTCCTTGAAATCGGTATGAATGGCCATGCCAGCGACAGGCGCTGTAGATGCGCGCGCGATGGTCCATGCGCGAGTCTCCTTTTCTCCAGTAGTGAAATATGTCTCGAGATCGAGAAGCTTGTAGCCGGCTTTGATGAGATTGTCGATCCCATCGTCTTTGACGCCGCCTGCGAGCTCGTTGCGGAACATTTCCTTTTCCTCGCCTTCGAGATCCTTGAGCTCATGCTCAACGCCGGCATCGACGATTACATACTGATCGCCTTCAGATTTGAAATAATCGAGAAGTGCGGCGAATCGAGGATCGACAGAGCCGCTTGATGCATCATCTAGATTCTTTCCTCCGGCTTTTTTATTCAAAACATACAGAATAGGCTTGAACGTCAGCAAATTCAGCAATTTCACCGCATTCATTTCATCTTCTGGCAGTTCTAGGAATGCCTTGCGAGCCAGCTTCCCTGCCTCGAGCGCAGCAGCGATCTTTACGAGGCCATTCTTCTCGGAAACAGCAAGCTTGTCTCCACGCTTAACATCGCGCTCCACGCCAGCGAGCCGCTTGGATACGGTCTGCATATCGGCGAGGATCAATTCGAGATTGATGACCTGGATATCATGCAGCGGATCGACTTTGCCATCGACATGGATGATGTTCTGGTCCTCGAATATTCGTACCACTTCTGCAATCGCATCAGTTTCGCGAATATTCGTGAGGAATTGATTGCCTAGTCCTTCGCCTTCAGATGCGCCCTTGACGAGACCTGCAATATCAACGAATTCGATTGCTGCAGGGATGGTTTTTTGAGTCTGAGAAAAATCCGCAAGCTTGTGAAGCCGCTCATCAGGCACCTCGACGATTCCGACCGATGGATCGATAGTACAGAACGGATAATTCTGCGCCGGGACAGACTTTTTCGTCAAAGCATTAAAGAGTGTCGATTTGCCCACATTGGGGAGCCCGACGATGCCGATAGATAATTTCATGGCTTAAAATCTAGCATATTTGGCATATTTGCGCAATCGTCCTGCTTGACATTTATGCATAAATTGTGCTATAATATATTCTAAATCGATCTTTTCAATAAACGAAAAACCTAAAAAGACTCACCCGAGATCGATTCCAAACAACACCAACATTCCACTACCCATGAAATCCAGAAACCCAGGATCTACCCTGGTTTGCATTTGCCTTGTCTCACTCGCACTGGTCGCCATCTTCGGTCCGCAGGTTAAGAACCTGATTCATTCGACCGAGCGCGATCCTGGCGACAGATCAGAAACGCCGACTTGGCTTGAACTGGAGAAAGTCCTGTATCCTGCCCACAAGTTCGTGAAGGACAGATACAGCACGATAACAGATCAAGGCACCTTCAAAGAGATCCCGGACGACGACCAGGTCTATTCCGAATTTCCGATGGCGGAGAGCTTCGGCGAGGACGTTTGGTACGAGGTCAAAGGCCGTTTGCTTGACGATCTTGGGACCTATCTTGTGCGCGATGTCGCATTGGACAAGACGCTGCTCGTCGAAGATTCCATGTATCGCCAGATCAAGAAAGACGGCGGCAGCTTAGCCGGCATCGGCCTTCCTGAGGCGGGCACATATATCCGCGTCAGACACACCACAGTCGACTTCGGCGTCAATGATAAGCGGAGTTCGCCCATGATCTCGAACTTCTACGAAAGCGATCCCAATTACAGAGAGATCGTGAAAGCGGTCGAAGCGGGCGGCGGTGGCGACTATCCAGTCACGAAAAACAAGGCGCGCATCTTGCGGCCTTAGACAGAAAACACAAACCCCGTTTCCGGTGCGAGCCTCAGGGCGCGCATTCGGAAATGGGGTGTTTTTATTTTATGTAAAAAAATTGACAAATAAGCATAATGCATGTCATAGTATCGCCGAACCGATCTTTTGCAAATTGAAAAAAACCAACACAGACAAAGAAAGAAGATCGGCAATTCAGAGTCCAACACCAGCACAGAATTCAGAACCCATATGAAAATAGTTATCAAGCTACGCATCCTCATCATCCTCAGCTATCTACTCGCCGCGGCGCTCGGAGCAGGAATCATGAACTATTTCGTGCCGCGAACGATCCATATCGATGGAAGCAGGGTCAGATCCGCGCCATCCATGAAAATCCTCAATGCCTTGTCTCCGATCGATAATGAGATTGTTTATCCTGATTTCCCCATGGCCAAGACGCCCGGGGAAACAGTATGGTATTTGATCATCAACCGACCGATGCAGGAACGCTGGGAAGTGGTGCTTGCCCGCGACCTTGTCACTAACAAGCTTATATACGTCGAAGATAGGGCCTTTTCGAAAGACGGGCCATATCCCGATGACGCCCTGAAACAATTCGACCTCGTAGGCGTACATCATGTCAAACCGGACGGACAAGCCATACAGGAAGAAGGCTACAGGAACGTCTTTTTCGTATACAATAATTATGATACGCACCACATCGAAGCCATCAAATCGATCGGTACCGCAGAACGACCACTGACTAAGGAAGCCGAAAGAATCCAAGGAAAGTCGTTGAATTAATGGCGACTTAAGGCAAACCCGCACTTATAAAAAACAACCTCCGTTTCCCATGCAAGCCATCGCGGCAAGCATCGGGAAGCGGAGTGTTTTTCTTTTTACTTTTATATGCGGAATAAATTCCGCCGAGCTCTACCTACTTACAAACCTTAGCACCCTGACCCTCGCCGATCCCCTCTTCTCCCAAAAACAATTTTTCAAGATGATGCGACTTGATTCCATAAAAATCCTTGAGCTCAGCGATGCGATGATCTATCGCATGAATTTCTGCAGCGGTTGGCTCGGCCGGTCCTTTATGCCGCTTCGTGGCGATTATCATCATATTTTTTGCCGTATATTCTGATGAGACAAATTCAGAAACGCGAACCATATAGCCAGCTCGTTCCAAGAGTAAGACGCGCAATGCATCCGTGGCGATCTCGGCATGCCGTTCCGCATATATGCCATGTCGGAGGACATCGCGGAGAGGTCCGGCGGTATCACGCTCGGAATCATTACCAGCCTCATCGATCTGCATTCGGATTTCCTTATGGCAGCATGGCGCGACCATTATGATCTGCGCTCCGGCCTTTGTTCCGGCGAATATCGCATCATCCGTCGCGGTATTGCAGGCATGGAGGGCGACCAATATATCGAGCGGAGGCAAAGCGTATTTGTCAATCGTTCCCTGCTCGAAATCCAGCTGAAAGAACTCACATTCCGTTGCAGCCTGATTGCATAGCTTGACCATATCGTCGCGAGATTCTACGCCGGTTATTTTCACATCTATCTTTTCAGTATTTTTAAAAAAATCATATGCAGCAAACGTCAGATACCCCTTTCCAGATGCCATATCGCACATTCTGATCTCGCGCGCAGCACCATTCAGAGAGCTTTCCTTAAAGGCAGATGCCAGAAGATCCACGAATCTCTCGATCTGCCTGAACTTATCGCCCATGCGCTCGCGGACCTTGCCATGGCTATCGGTAATGCCAAGCGCCGCGAGATATCGCGCATCGAAATCAACCCAGCGAGATTTGCTTCGATCATGCTCCAAAACCGCGCCTTCCTTTTTATTCGGAGTGACGGTGAGCTTATGCTTTTTTCCAGACTTCTGAAGCTGAATATCAGAATCTTCGGTGAGAAGGGTCGCTCCATCGAATGATGCGCCCAGTTCCGCTTCTATGAGGCCATAGGCAGCAGATACAGGATAATTCTTGGTTATATCGCGCGTCGCGAATCTGCTGACCGCGCTGATCATCTTTTCGCCCTTGATGATGACAGGCCGAAAAATCATCTTTTTACAAAGATCCCCGCTCGAATTTTCACCAGAACCGGCGAGCTGTCCAGCAGGCTGGCCCATTGGCTGACCCAGCGTCAATTTGACGAATTTCCCATCATCAAAAGCCGAGCCAAGCAGACCTATGAACCTTTCTTTTGCCGCACTTTCGGGGGTATTATTCACGAAAACGAGTATAGCATACCGGCATAGCATCGCTATTTGCGAAAAAAATAATCGCCCCCTCGGCACAGGGCCGAGAGGGCGAACGATTTCAACGAAGAGGCGGCTCAGGCCGCGGCCGGAACGGATCCGATCCGCGGAGGCAGAGACTGCGCTGTCCCGCCCTGGTCCGCTATCGAGAAGTACTGATCGAAAGGCCGGACCCATTCATCGGGAATCCCATATTTTAGTTGGGTCATATTCCTTCTTGGCGCAGGCGGCAATCCGCTCATATTGACACGCCTGCCAGAGCGCTCCGCCTTTCGGGCTTTTTTTGCATAAACCACCATCTGGTTGTCTATCGCCCAAAGAACAGAGCCGCTCGTGACATTCGACCATGGACCCTCTTCGAGGAAATTCCAATTGATCTGGGTTCGTAAATGCTCCAGATATCCCCACATGGCAGCCACTTCACCCGTCCCTTGAATGTTGGCTAGGCAGAGATCCGTGTGAATGCTGCGCAATTCGCATTCGCGGAAGATGGCAGTGACGCATCCGCCTGCGACGGCAACGGTTAGAAGTATAATCGCCACCGGAACGGCAACCTGATGAGCCCATTCGGGCTTTGTGTTCAGGAAAGCCAGGCCGATCACGGCGACGCCTATCGAAATCGAGAATACGAGCCAGAGGAGCAGCTTTGTCCCCTCCTTATGCTTTTCTCGCGCCTTTTCGATGGTGAGCCAGAGATTCCTGGCGGCCTCTGTCAGCGTGCTGATCAGAGTCGGATTAGTTGGGCCCGCAATGGGCGATGCTGCTGTGTTCATTGTGTTTTCTTTGCGGTGTCACAGGGTTTTGGTATACGTGGGCGTGGCTTCGGGGCCGAACATGCAAATTTCGGGTCTGCAGGCATTTTTCGCTTAGACGAGACATGATTGTGACGGTACAGAGGTCTGGGATTACCATACAATATATTATAGTATTTGTAAATAAAACCCCGCCAGAGTCAGCGGGGTCTTATTTATTATCTCTCAAGCATCATGGGCAAAAATCTGACTTACTGCCCCATGATCTGTCGCAGCTTGTCCTGATGAGCCATCATCACTTCCATGGATGCCTTCTGCTGATCCATGCCGTTCTTGACCTTGGCCTCGATTTCCTTGGCGATATTCATAAAGAAATCAGGGTTCGCCTCAATAGCTGCGAATACCTTCTGCTGCTCCGCTTCCGGAACGCCTTTCATCTGCTTCTTCAACATCTGCTTCATCAAAAAATTTTGTAGAAATGCCATAAGAACCATTTTATCAGATGCTGGCCGACTGGCATCATTGACATAGCGGTCTTTTTTATATATAAAAAAACACGAATAGTTCCGTTCGAAAACCTCAACCAACCACTGATCATGCACGACTATATAGAATCAACGAAAGCGATGGTCGCTACGGCCAATGATTTTGCGGCGGTTATAACAGGGGTGCTGACTGCCCTCCTCTTTCTAGCAACCATTGCTCCGCGATTGATAATGAAGACCCTGCAAAAGCATGCGATCTGGAGCATCCCCGTGATGGATCTCATGAGCACTCTCCTGTTCCTCGAATGCTTCATGTGCTCATATATGACAGCTTATGCGTTTGTACGGCGATTCTCATTCGAGCAGAATGACGCGAAAGCATTTGCGATGTATGCAAAATCGCATGAAGACGTGATGGCATTCTGGCTTCAGCCCTTGTGCTTGATCACGATACACATCGCCTATGCGGTCCTCTATGGCGCGAAACAAAATCTCTACACCCTTCGGACTTGGCATAGATGACGAGCGGCGGCAAGGCTTGCCGCTTGTCGACAATGACGAAAGGCGGCCGGTATACCGGCCGCCTTTTTCTTTTGACATCTGCGAATCAACCAACTGGCAATGTAACCGTAAACTCCGAGCCGTCGCCTTCGCCTCGAGATTCCACCCAGATCTTGCCGCGATGCTTCTCGATGATGTTTTTGGCCATATAGAGGCCGATTCCCATGCCTTCGGTATCGGTTCGTCGGGCCGTATTCGATCGATAGAATTTTGAGAAAATATGCTCGATATCGTCGAGAGAGACCCCGATTCCATTATCCTTGAATGAGACAACGACTTCCCCGCCGACCTGGCGCGCCTTGATGGCGACCTTGCCCTTTTCCGGCGTATAGATGAGGGAGTTTTCAAAAACGATCTGCAATGCGAACTGGATTCGGGTTCGGTCTGCCTGAACGGTTGGCAAATCCTTCGGCACATCGAAATCTATAGTGAGATTCTTTCTGCCGATCATATCATCATGCGATGTGAAGAGATCTCGCAATATTTCCTCCACCTTTACGGGCGCGAATCGATAGAGATAGAGATTGTTCTCATCCTCCGAAACGTCGATGACGGCATTCGTGAGCTCGAACAGTCGCATGCTGGCATATTGGATCTGATCAACGAATTTATTGCGCACCTCGGCCTTATTCGATTCTCGCAATTCCTCTGCGAGCCATCGGATATGCGTAAGCGGCGTGCGGAATTTATGGCTGATATTGTTTATGAACTCGTATTTGAGCACATCGGCTTGGCGAATCTGCTTCCATATCAATGTACCTGTCAGCATGATTATTATTCCTGAAAAAAAAGGAATCGGCCATGCCGGGAAGCCGGCGAAGTTTTTCACAAGAAAATTATTCAAAAGGCTGATGCCCGATGTAGAGAATCCTACGAGGCATACCAGCAAGAAATACATCATCGCATGGCGCGCCACCACATGCAGGTCGAGCAAATCGTATTTGAGCAAGCCGTATGCCAGCGGAATATTGTAGAGCCCTACGAGCGCGGTCGGCAGCAGGCTGAAATGAATGCCGAATACCGGCAAGAGCTGCAATGAGCCGAAGACATACGCAAAGCCGAATGATAGGAAAAAGTAATTGAGCCTATTCTTGTCTACCGAATTGAAGCTGGCATAATTCCTGCCCAAAGTGATAAAGAAATAAGCGGCCGATCCGAGAAAGAATACCGCCAGCATCCAATAATATGGCCCTGGCACTAGGAAATTCGGCAAGTACTGCTCAGGCCGAGATGCAAGGACGAAAAGATCCGACCTCCAGGCCAGAGCGACGGTCAGAAGCGATGCGATGCTATACATTATTCCCAGTCCCAGGTGATGCTTCTTTGCAATCTTGAAGGCAGAAAAGCCGAAATGCGCATTGAAACAGACTATGAATATGATAATTGCCGTCAGTACATAAAAGATGCGCGAGAGTTCCGGATCTTGCGCATTCGCTCCGAGGACATGCGCGACGCAGAAGATTACGAATGAGATCGTAGTCAAAAAATAGAGGACATGGTCGCGCTTTGACCAGCCGCGCGCTAGGACGAAAAATCCCAGCGAGAGACTGAGCAATGCCGACATCATAAAGCCGAAATTGTGGATGAGCAGGCTTATCGTCACTCCTCGATTATATCATGCAAACTTTCATATACAATATTTTTTCGCGTTTTGATCTGCTTCGCGCGCTTAGTGAATTTCCATCCTGCGATAATTTCTTGTTCTTTTGCAAAACCTTCGACGTCGCCCGCCACTATTCTCTCGAACATTGTCAGATATGCATCTTTTTTTCCAAGAGACATATCGATAAAAATCTCTCGACCTTCATTTTTCGCGCCTTTTTTGCTCGCAGATTTATTTTTGGCGGCTTTTGCAGAATCTTTTGCGCCGCCCTCGATGAGAATGAGTCCAGACTTCTTGATGCCAAGCGCTTTTCCAGAACTGATGATGCATTTTATCTCATCTGATGCACCTTCGGCATTTTTTTCTCCCTTATACAAGGCCTCGACCCTGAAATATGTCTCGGTCTTCGATGTCGGCTTCACGCCTTCCGTCTGCGCATAGCCTCGATATTGGCCGAAAATGGGATTATTGACGATCTTGAGGGAGCCCATGATCTCCGCCTTGGTCTTAGGCACGTTTTTCGCGGTCTTTTTGGCAGAATTCGCCGCATTGACGCCCGCCTTTTCATTCTTTGCATGCAGGATAAAATCCCGGAGTCGCAATCCTTCAGCAAGCATTTGCAGGAGATGATTCTGCCCCACATCATTGAGAGCGCCGACCGCATCATAGAAAGAGCCGCGCGTTTTGACATCATCAGTCTCATACATGACCGACTGAATCTCCGTGATATGCGGAGAGCCGAGCAAGTCCTCGAATAATTCCGGCTGCAGGGTGACCGAAGCCTTGAGCGTATCGAGGCTTTCCTTAAAGAGATAATGATCCACGAAATGCATGCTCGCCAAAGGCTGAGATCCGGGCTTGGCATCCGCCTTGAGAGCGGCATGAAAAGCAGCCATATCATGCTGCGCGCTCTGCAAATCGATTCCGATTGGCTTTTCAAAAAGAAAACGCACTTGGACTCCCAATTTCTTATTGAGCTTCGCATCGATTGCATGCTTTGCGAATAATGTCGCCATACCAGCATGCATCTGAGGAGGCAGCGAAGAATAGATGATTACATTGACGGGCCCGCCCTGCTTCGCAGCATTGATGCGCGCATACAGCTCTTTCTTTATATTCCGATATGTCTTCTGCGAATCAAGCTCTCCGCAAATATAGGCATGCTTTTTTAGGAGAAAAAACTCAGCAGGAGGCTGTACTTTGCGTCCGACGCCTATGGCGAGCTGGGATATTTTTTTAGCCTTGCTTCCCGCCTGCCGCTTTTCCAATTCAACGAGCGCAGGGATGACTCGCTTCTTCGCCAGATCGCCGGTGATTCCGAATAGTATGAAGATATTCATCCTCGTATCTTACCATGCACCCATTTCTTTCTCCTGTAGAGATGCACAAGTCGAAATAAATGGGTACATGTCAAGATCCGATACGAGAAAAACCACGCCATAAACGCTCATTCAACCCACGGTCACCTTTATTACTTAGCAGGCGCTACAGTCGTGCCGTTTGAGGCATCGGCATTGTTCTGGATAAGCGATGTGAGATTGACCTTGCCATCCAATGAGCCCTTTGTCGTTTTCTCTATCTTAAGGACTACGAGGACTTCAGAGAGGCTTCGAGATGTCGCTCGACCCTTCTTGATCGCTTCGGCATATGATTCGCTCTTGATCAAGACATTCATCTGCTCGATAGTGCTGCTGGCATCTTCCATTCTCGCCTTTGCGAATGCTATCGTATTCGGAGCGTATACGAATGATTTGGGATCGAACTTATGAGCGTCGAGTTCTGAGCGGATATCCTCGATATTGAATTTGATTCCCTGAATCATCGATTCGATGACCACTTTTGAATTTGCAGAGTTCTCGATTGTCGTGCTTTTTGCAATCGTCGCATTCGTCTGGGCTTCGATTCCGATTCGGACATTTTTTGTCGTATCGATCTCAGCCTTCACTGCCTGAAGCAATGAATTGACCGTAGAAGGAGCCGTCGGCGTCGCATTCGCAGTAGGAGTTGCAGGCGTGCTCGTAGGAGTACTTGTCGGCGTCGGTGATGCCGTTCCCGTAGAAGCGGCGCCAGTGACATCGATCGTAGTGAGAGGAGCGAATCCGAGGCCTGCAGCATTGTCCAGGCTGACGGTTACCGCAGTGGCTGGATCGATAGTCATGACGCCCGGAGCCGTAGATGAGGCATCGCCTGTAGCCGCTATTGTATTAGAGCCCGCCGGAGTGCTTGATGCATCTCCATCGACTGGCTCGCCAGCCAATGTGCCCAAGATCAGGCTATGCGCGCTCAATGTATTTCCAAATGTATTCAAAACCTCTTCGGCCGCATCGAGATGATTGTCAGAGACAAGCGATGCGACCTGATTGTGCACCTGCGATGCATTTCTCGTGAACTGAGCCTGCAAGATCTGCTTATTAGACTCATCGAGCTTGCCCTGAGCAGACAAAACCGTAGCCTCCTGCAATCGTCGCTCAGTAGTCTCGATAGCGAGCTTGGCCTTGGCCTCGCCTCCGACCGTCGTGAACTCTCGGATAGGCTCATTTACATTGACCTTGATGGCATAGAGCGAATCTCCTGGCAAAGACTGCTCAGCGAGCACTGAGGCGCCTCCAGTAAATAGGAAAACGATCGCTGTCAGCAATGCTGGAACGAATTGTCGTCGCTTGATATATGAAAACCATGCCGATGCGACTCGACCGAAGCCCCTGTCGACAGTCGTGCTCGTAGGCCGCATCGCCTTATTCAAATCTCCATGAGCCAAAGATACCGCTTCGAGCTTTTCAATAACGAGCATGGTCTGCATAAAAACCTCCCGCTTTTCTGCAGGATCCATATGGACCTCTTGATACTTTTTCATCACAGCATCAAAAGAGCTTTCATTCATATTGTGTTCGTCATTGATAAAATTATTCATGTAGTTGTATATGACTCTCTATGCGACCTTTAGTGCATCCTTTAGCATTTTGAGCGCGCGGTGGATGCGGACCGATACCGTATTCTCTCTCTGGCCGGTAATCGAGGCGATTTCTTTGACTGAAAGCCCGTCGATATATCGCATGAGGATTATCGCGCGGTCTTCAGCCTCGAGTTCATGAATCGATTTGATAACCAATTCGGCTTCGCTTTCATCGATGATCGTTTCCCCGGAATGGCGAGAATCGCCACGGTCAAAGCCGTCATCGAGCAAGGAATCCAAAGAGAGCTCCTTTTTCTTGCGGTAATTGTCAATAATCGCATTCGAAGCGATTCGGTATAGAAGGGCCTTGATGTTCCCGATCTCGATTCCATCGGCTTTTTCTGAGGATACGAGGTATTCCCAGACTTTGACGAAGGTATCCTGGACTACGTCCTTGGCCTTTTCCCTATCCGAAAGCTTGTAAAAAGCGAATCTGAACAGGGCATCTGCATGCTCATCGTACGCTTCCTTGAAGCGCAGCTTGACGGGCACCTTTCCATCCGGTTTGTTTGGCTGCATTGAATGCGGCTGTTTAGACATAATATATGACGGGCCAGAAGCCTGTGTATTACAGAGCATGCCATGCCTCGCATTAACGTTGGATTAAATCGAATCAATCCAGCGCCCATGGGGTATTGCACAGTCCGTACAGCTTTTTAGCCCGTATTAGGTATAATGGTAGCATATGGCACAGTATTTTTCAGGTAAAAATGGAAAAAACGGCTCAAACAAAGGCTTTAATCAGCGAAATGATCGCGATTCGAGCCGCCTAAATTCCACCCCCGGAACATCTGTTAGAAACTCGCCTCGCCGATCCCGAAAGAGCCGCCAGAAGTCCGGCCCGAGCTTCTTTCATGCCGTCAGACTCATCGTTCTGATGCTGATAATCGTCATCGGAGGCATAGGAGTCAGCCTTTTGCAGGCCGGCCTATCGGGAAAGAAGTCCTTCTATGACCGCCTCGGCCTCATCATCAACTTCGCCAACCCTACCCAGCGATTCGTCTATATTTATGCCGGAATGCGCAAGGAGGAGATAGCTGAAAAGTACTCCGAAGTCCTTGGCTGGAGCGAAAAAGACAAGCGCTGGTTCATAGCCTCTGCCCCAGCAGATCCCAATGGCGGTTTCGAAGAGGGTCGCTTTTTGCCAAAGGCCTATATGGTGGACAAGGATGCAACCGGCAAGGAAGTCGGAGCTCTCATGACCCAGGAATTCGAGGATGCAATGAAGGAAAAGGTCCTCAGCAAGCAGGCGCCTGCCATCAAGGCCCAGATCGATTCGATCCTCGGAGACAATAGCAATTCGACTCTCAAATCCCCAGGATCAAAGGAGGAGACCCTCTCAGACAAAGACAAAGCCATTGCTTCCGACTTTCCAAAATCGCCCGAAGATCTTGATCTCGATGGCGCAATCCGCCTCGCATCAATCATTCAGCGCGAAGCTGCCGGCTCGCATGATATGCGCCTCATCTCGGGCGTTATCTGGAATCGCATGGCCAAGGGCATGAGCCTCGAGCTCGATGCCACTTTGCAATATGTAAAAGGCAGCGAGGATAATTGGTGGCCCATCGTGAAATCAAAGGACAAATATCTCGACTCCCCTTACAATACATATAAGTACAAAGGAATTCCGCCTGGCGCCATCTCCAATCCAAGCATCGATGCCATCAATGCCGCTTTCAATCCGCAGAAAACCGACTGCATCTTTTATCTTCATGACAGCAATCGCCAGATCCACTGCTCCAAGACCTATGAAGGCCATCTCGCCAATATCGATGCGTATTTGAGGTAGCGGCATAAGCCCACTTGCGTTTTTTTACGCAAATCATGTACCATATTCCCTAGAACCGCACACCCCACCGACGAACGCATCCGAGCGACTCGCCGACACAACCCAAACCAATCAACCGTGCGGTCATGAGAGGAACAATGCCATGGGACAAAACCAAAAAAATATCAAGGCCATGCGGAACCGACAAGCTCTGCGCGACAGGCGACTCAGAGAAGAAGGTTCGAGGCTGGACAAGATCGCCCAGAACATCAATTCCGCTTTTGACAGGCGCTTCTTTGAGAAGCCGATCGAAACGGGAGCGCGGATCGCCAAAGACCGTCCGCAAATCGTCGCTCAAGCCCAAGCAAAAATCGCATCCGAGCCTTACTGGGCCGGAGGTGGAAGCGGCCGCAACCGAACCAAGCCCAACAAAAAGCACACCAAGCGCGGGCAATGGGGATGGAAGAAGAAGTAGCTCGAGCAGTTCTCGAGAAGATCGAACGGGAACCCGATACCGCATCATGCGGAGCACTATCGGGTTCTTTTCTTTTATCAGCGCACCACCCCGAGAAATGGCAGCTCCCACACCCTATTCCATCTATTGCGCGCGATATTTCTTTGCTGACTTTTTTTATTATAGCAGCAGCGTATACCCGGGAGGGTGCAAAAACCCACGGACCGCATGCTCGATCCCAGCATTATCGAATGCTCGCCATATTTGCGATTGATCTTGTCTATGTTTTTATACAGAATATTGCCGACTTTTTTATCATCGATCGATTCAGTGTCGCCGGCCTGGACTGGATCGAACAATCCTCGATGCGGCACCAAGCCTTCAGGCACCAAACCGCGCAGGGAAATTCCCGTCGCGCGATATTCCAGATGACCCTTATACATTTCCTTCAGATGGCTTCGCGCCGCTCCGATGACTTCGATCGGATCATTGGTCGGATGCTCGAATATATGCTCGGAGCCATAATAGCGGAATTCCTGGCTCTTGAAGAAAAACGAGCAAGCCTTTGCCTCTGCCCCATCATGCCTCAGCCGCTCGCAGGCCTCTTCGATGTTTTTTGATAGATGGGAAAAAACTATCTCGGGATCGCGAGTCGGCGGCGTGAATGTGCGCGTACACATGACGGATTTGGGCATATCGCGCGGTCCCGAATTCACCTCGAGCACAGAGAGGCCGTTCAGCTCCGCATGAATCTGGCGATATGGCTTGGCAATCGAAAGCGCTGAGAGCAGCTGCGCATTGAGCGATGCGAAATCATGCGCGGTCAGAATGCCATGCGCGCGCAAATGCTTGGTCGTGGAGGTTCCGATGCCCCAGACTTTTTCGATCGGGGTGTTTTTGAGAAAAGGAATGCGATCAAACCGATCAGGCCGATCAAGCCGCGAATCAGATTCGAGCTCGTATTCTGGACCAGGCCCCGACACTGGTGTATCAAACTGTGACGTAACGTGATAGTTAGTTACACCAGTGTCAGGATCTCCTATGCGTAGAAGTAACTCGGACGTAACGTCCAGGTTTCTTCTACGCTGAGTGAGGTTACGGTCCCTCTTAATATATGTAAAACCCGCCGGCTTTCGATGCTTCGACGCGGCTTTGGCGAGCACCTTGGTGCTGGCGAGCCCGACGCCGAATGTGATGCCGAGCTTGCGCTCGAGATCAGCCTTGATGCGGCGGCCGATTTCCTCATACGAAATTCCCATCGATTCATCGAGCCCCGTAATATCCGCAAAGCATTCGTCGATGCTGTATTCCTCGACATTCGGCGTATATGTGCGGACGATATTGTACATGCGTCGCGCGAAGATTCCATATGTGATGTAGTCCGACGGCAGGATGATCGCATCCGGACAGATGCGCCTGATCTCATCCAGGCGCATGGCACGGGTTACGCCGCGCGCTTTGGCCTCATAGCTCATCGAAGCCGCGATGAAGCGCTCGCCGCCCGTAATGACGGGCTTGCCGCGCAGACGCCAATCCTTGGCCTGCTCCACCGAAGCAAAGAATGCATCGCCGTCCATATGAATGATTGCGCGATTCTGATATTTTTTCATGATAAAAATTTCCGCATCCGCTCGCCTGCGATTACTTGTATTTGCGAACCACCGATACGACGAGGCCGACGATTTCCGCGCGTATGTTTTTTTCCAGAAAAACAATCCTATGCCCGCCTGCCGTCAGGATCACGACCAAATCCCCTATGCGCGCATCAGCACCCCGCTCAAAGATGACAAGATCGCCATGGCATATGCCTTGCCCGACCATCGAATCCCCTTCCATCTGCAGCAAGAAGCTCGCATCCTTGTCGCGGATGAGATAATTCTCGATCCGCAGCACGTCCGCCAATTCCTCGTCCACAGGCGAAGCGAAACCAGCCTGCACGATGCCGAGCTTGCGCACAGTTTTGAATAGAAAACTTGATGAAAAATTCATGACCGCCATGCTTGCCATGACTGTATTTTACGCCCGACTCGTACACGGGCAGCATCAGGACATATTGATATAAAAATGTACATACGATACGATTATGCCGGAACCCGAACACCAACCCCGACACAATGCGCATACTGAAACTCATTGGGCTATTCATGCTCCACTACGCAAATGCGGCCATCATCCAGATATTGATATTGTCCAGCAAAGACCCCGCCTCTCAATGGTACCGCACGGGCGAGCAAAGGACTGCCGACATGCTCACTACCGTGCCGGTCATCATGGGAATCACGCTGCTCTCCGCCCACGCATTCAAACGCTGGGCAAAAAACCGGCCGCGGTACGTGGAATGATCCATGCAAAAAAACCGCAGCCCCTCCCGCCGAATCGGCGCGAGGGGCTGTTTTTTCTTGTTCTTAATATAAAAACCCAACGGAATCCGGCGCTAGTCCTTGATCAAATACTTCCTGATCGCCTCCTCGGTACCGCCCACTTTCTTGCCGGGATTGAAGAGGCCATTCGGATCGAGAAGCTTTTTCATCTTCTCAAATGCGGCATAGACCTTGTCGCCATAGAATTCGCGGACGAATGGCGAGCGGATGATGCCATCGCTATGATCGGCGCTCATATTGCCGCCAAGCGATTTGATGAGAACGAATACATCGCGAGAAAGGTCGATGATCTTTTGCGCCACGACAGCATTGCCTACCGATTGGCCAGCCGAATTTTTTTCCTCAAAATCAAAAACCGGAATGATGCGCAATGAGCCATCTCCGATATGGCCGTGGAAGCCATAGCCGAGATCATATTTCTTCAGCAAGCCCACGAGGCCTGGCACGAGCTCATCGAAGCGCTGAATCGGCACGATGATATCCTCGATGCAGGGCACGGCATGCTTGCCTTTTTCATTATAGTCGCGCATGACGCCGAAGCTGACGCGGCGAATCTTCCATGCAGCTTCCTTGACCGCTTCGTCTTCGATAAATGAGACGCGCACCGGCGTAGGATGCTTGCAGAGAGCCTCTTCGCAATCGCGAGCGAATCTGTCCGTGCGGTCCTGCGCGCTTTCCGGTTCCTTTGCATCGGCATGATGCGGATCATTCGGCCATGCATCCTCGCTGAATTGCGCGAGCACGATCAGGTCCGCCGTGGATTCGGGAGCGCCGGCATCCTTTGCCGCATCGCTTTGAGGAATCTTCTTATTGAAAAAAGGCTGAACGAGCTCGGTCTCATGAGGCAAAAGGATCTTGGCCCGATTGAAGGTATTGATATCGAATGTCTCGACGCCTTCCGGATGGAATTTCATGACGGTCTCGAGAATGAAAGGCAGATCATGGATGGAATCGACCGAGATTACCAGCATGCGCGTATGCACGGGCTTCGGAGTGAGCTTGAGCGCGGCCCGAGTGACGATGCCGAGCGTCCCCTGCGCGCCGACAAATACGGGCGTCAGATCGATCTTGGCCTGCGCCGATTCGGTCAAAGGAATGCGGTCGAGTCGATAGCCGGAAGCGGATTTCGTCACATGGCCTCTCGCCTTGTCCAGATCGGCGCCCACTTCCTTATGAATATCGACGAGCTGGCGCTTGATTTCAGCGGCGCGAAGCAGGCTCAAAAGCGGCTCTCCGGTATTCTCGAGAACGCCCGTGCGAATCAGGGTGCCATCAGCGAGCACGACCTCGAGTCCCAAAGTATTGTCGATCGTGGCGCCGAAGCGGACGCTTTTTTCCCCAGAGGCATTGTTTCCGATCATTCCTCCAATGCCGCAAATATCCTTCGAAGACGTATACGGCGCGAACATCAGATTGAATTCGGCTGCCCTATTCTCAATGTCCCGAAACATCGTGCCCATTTCGACGAGTACCGTTCGAGACGCGAGCGAGATGGTCTCGACGCGATTCATATATTTCGTCATATTGATGATCTTGCTTTCCGTCAGCGACCCTCCGCTCATGCATGTGCCTCCCGCGCGCACGCTGAGTGTGAGCTGTCTGGATTTTTCCGCTAAATCATGCGAAGCAGAAGTGGCGGCAGAAACGGCGGCATTCATCTCATTCATTTTTCGGACAATGGCCTGGATTTCTTCGGTTGTTTTTGGATAAAAAATCTCCTCGGGCATCATTTCAAAGACGCTGGCATCTCGAGAATGGGTGGCAAGCGCAGCCGCATCGCTGCTTTTTTCTATCTGATCGAACATATGAAAACAGTATACACCATCGAGTCGCAACTTTCTGGATTTTATCAAAATTTGACCTTGATAATGCATAGGCGTAGGATTATCCGCAGGCCGCACACCCAGCATTCAATACATCAACACTAACCGTGCTGCCTTAGAAGGAGAACAGCATGTCCCAAAACTCAGGACCCCATAAGCATGGCCGCTCGCCCCGTACGAAACGCAAAAACCGTTCCAAAAAGAAAAAGCGTGCAGCGCTAAAATGCAGCAATGCAGGCAAAGCTAGGCGCCGCAATTCGCATGATTCAGGGATGGACCTCCTGACCAGTCGGCTTGGCCCGAACTGGAAACCCAAACCCTTTGAAAAATTCCGCTCATTCAAACCCGAATTCAATTCATGAGCTTGCCCGGCCTTCCAGTTCCCTTTGTGGAACATCGCGGAAGGCCGGGCTTTCGTCTTTTTTTATTTCACCAAAGCGAAGGGGCTCCGAATGCATGCTGCATCCGGAGCCCGAGATATGATCCGCGATTTTGTTCACGAATGAATGCCCTTGAGCCGCAACCAAGCGACGATCGCCATGCAGAACCCCCGAAGGGAGCGTCTGGCTGGTCGCGAGCCAGCGATAGCGAAGCCGATAAGCAGGCCCAGATGCATCAACCCGCAAAGGAGCGTGATGCTGGGGCCGGTCTCTGGAAAGAGCGTCCAGTGAGGCAGGATGAATCCGATGAAGGATACCACCAGTGCCCACGAGAATGCCCACCCCTCCTTTCTCACATTCACGCGCAAGCAGATTTTGCGAAAAGCGATGAATATGGGCGCCATCAGGCACCCGATGAGAGCGAAGAAGACGATGTTCCCCAATGCTCCACCAAGTATCGACCGAAGCGATTCTGAGAACGGCTTCGCGTACCCGATGATGACGAGGTCCAGCGAGAGGCTTGCGAAAAAGCAGAGCGAAAGTGCGCCGAGAAGCGCAAGGGTATTTTTAATATTTGATGCGTACATTGATTCTGAGTGTTGGAGTTGGTCTGAAAGCTGAGTGGTGTGCAGTGTATACGTTTGCAATTATACCATGATTATCGGTGTATTGTCAAGTATATGTAATAACTCAGGACCTTGGAATCGCATGCATTAGATCCTCCTTGTGGTCACAGATAATTCCCTTGCCGTCGCTCGGGAATTTCCGCGACCCCGGCTCGCCCGTTTTTGCTGCTGCAAAAACATGGCTCCGCCTTCCACAAAAGAGAAAAACACCAACGCAGGTTGGTGTTTTTCTCTTTTGTGGACCCTACAGGAATCGAACCTGCTACCTCCTCAGTGCAAATGAGGCGCTCTACCAAGTGAGCTAAGGGCCCGTATGTTTTTGTCTCAATTGCCTCCTGCCGAAACTGGCCTGAAAACAATGTGATATAGATCATATCAAAAAATAGCTTTTCTGCAATATGGTCAAAATGGCGCTATTTATTCCGCCCCAACGCCAACCGAATCAAATGCGCAACCAGCTCCTCTTCCCCGCTTCCGACTGCATGAAGCGATTTGAGGAAAGGCGCATGGTCATGCATATGCGGATGCGTATTGACCTCGAGGACATAGACGCCGCGGCGAGGCGAGACGATGAAGTCTACCGTGCCCAAATGCCGCATGGCGAGGCTGTCCCGAACCGTTTTGACAATATCCCCAATCTCGCCCTTCTCCTGCTCGCTGAGATCCGCAGGAACCGTATGCTCATAATTGCCGGACATCTTATCCTCGAAATTGAAGATGCGCGTATGCTTGTCCACCTTCGTATTCGGACGCACCTCGACAGGCACCATCGGATAATGCTCATGATCTCGGAAGCCTTCGATGAAGCCGGAGATGATTTCCTTTCCTGTTATATATTCCTCAACGACGATATCCGGCGAATATACGCGGGCATGATCGATGGCATCCACGAGCTCTTGGAAATTGCGAGCAACAGAGACGCCTATAGATGAATTGGAATGGCGAGGCTTTACGACGACGGGCATGGGAAAGCTTTTGAACAGATCATGCGCCACGGGCTCTATGGCATCAGCATGATCGAGATGGAGATCGCGGGCATAAGGAGTCTTGATGCCGGCTCGCTTGAGAGTATCGCGCGTGAGCTTTTTATCACGAGACATAATCGTGCCCGCAGCGCCAGAACCGGTAAAAGGCATATGGAATGTTTCCAAGATATGCTGCACTCGCCCATCGCCTCCATATGTTCCATGCAATGCATTGTAAACCACATCGATATGCCGCAGCGCCTTCTCAGCGAGAACGGGAAAGCCGCTGATATGCCAGACTCCCTTTTTATCAATGATGATATCGACGGGCTCATATTCCTTGCAATACGGCTCCTTCCTGAGCATATCGATGACGCGCGCGCCCATATCCATAGACAGATCATAGCTATCCGAATCGCCGCCGCGCAGTACTCCTACTTTGATATGAGACATGTATGCGATATATGATAACACATTGATTTTTGGCACATCCTCTTTTGTCATTTTTTATATTAAAAAAATCGAGCAGGTCATTATGGCGGGTCATTATGGCAAGCGAGGATTTTGACTCCCTGTCATTCAAATGGTAAAAATAGCCCGTACCGTCCTTTTCGATCACGATTCCGAAACAACCAACACACTGCCAACACAGTCAAACCAATGAAAACCAACCCGCCATTGCCGCCGGCACCGTCATCCAGCCACACCCCAGGAAAAGGCGCGACAATCATCCAGTTCCAGCCAATGCAAAAGACAGTCGATCTCTCGACCCTGAGCGTAAAGCAAGTCTTCACTCAGAACACAAACGCGGCGCTTCGATACCCGCTAGCCAATATCAGCGACAAGAACGAAATTGCGATCGGCAAGAAGCTCGACCGCAGACTCAGGTCCCCATACAACCATTTGACGAACCTGATTGGCGATGCGCAGAGAGAGCTTCTCAAATATGAGGCTGCCAACAAACAATTCATTGCGATGGCAACGGAGCCCGATGGCCCCAAAAAAGCCCCAAAAGAGAGAATCGCTCAGGCAAACGCCTTGATCAAGGAATGGAATGATCACCTGTACGAGAATTACGAGCGAATAGGTCGCGAGAGAGTTGCATTTCATGACATCTTCCTCGATGCCCTGCCGGAAATGGAGGGCGATATCGTCATGATTCGGAGAGGCTATGCCCTAGTGCAGCTGACCCTGCCATTCGATCTGGCATGGCTCGACCTGATACCCGAAAAGGACAGATGCGATGTTGCTGCCGCCTTAGAATATATGGGCAAGGATCCATATGCCTTATCCGCCGAGGAAGCCGAAATGATGTTTTGCCCGCAGGACGTCGAGACAAGTCCTTTTCGCATCGCCACCGCAGAGGAAACCCGCCTGATGAGAATAGATGGCGGCATGCCAGATAACGTCATACCGATCAGCAGCCTGCGCCGCCCTTGATCCGGATCTGCCCGTGCCGAATCGCCGGCACCCCTCGCGGGGTGCCGGTTTTCTTTTATATAAATTGCGCATTGAGGCTAACCATAGCCCTGTCTTGTTTTTTTCAATATGCATATACTTGACTTTTATATATATTAGTGATATAATGTATATGGCAATAGTGCCCTTCAAAAACCAACACAGACTCAAACCAACAGCCTTCGGACAACACCCAAAGGCCCATCCAGAAACTAACCAAAATGCACATACCAAACTGCTCCTTGAAATTCTTCGCGTTCGTCCAACTTATCGTCAGCCTGCTCACCGGAGCGATCACCCCTTCACTGGGCGCGGTCGACTATCCGACCTGCTCGCAGACGCTTAGGAACCAGATGAACGAGTGGAACGTAGATGGCAAAAGAATAAACGGCGAATTCGTCGACAGCACGACAGGCGACGCCATCGCCATTGACGTTCCCGGCACAGCCAACGGGGGATATGTCTTCGAAGTGAACTTCCTCGACGTTGTGGGTCTTCCAGGTTTCCGGAAGCCATCACTATCGTCATACGGAGGGATCGTCGGAATCAGTCCGATGAACGAAGTCGGCTACTATCAGTATGGGAATGGACAAAGAGAATACTATGGAAGCAACACTTCCTTGGGTATCAAGGTCTATTTCTACAGCTGGAGCTGGTTCGATCAGTTCGGCATGGAACGCTGGTCCTGCACCGTCACCTACGGTGTCGGCGCAGACATCGACGAACCCGGAGCGGTGATAAGCCGCGCCCAGTTCTGTTCGGTGCCCGGCGAGCCTAAGGAATTAGGCTTCATGGTCACAGTGAGCGCCCTCCAGGGCGATCAGATGATTATGGCGATCCTGTTCGACTCTGAGGCCGACTTCAAGCTCGAGATGTCCAACGACCTCATCAACTGGCAGAGAAACTATGCTTCGCCAGAAGTATTCGAGGAGGATGATTTCTGGGTCGGCGGCGTCTTGTTCAAACAAGCCCTGCTCTATCCGATCACTCCGCCTCAAGGGCTCGGCTCACGGAAGCTCTTCCGGCTGACGAAGAACTGAACGAACGGGTTCACGAACCCATGCGAATCCGACCGGCGTCCCGAAAGGGATGCCGGTTTTTGCTTATTGCACATACGATAAACGAGTGGTACAAATAACCCGAACGCAAAGTTCATTTCAGCGAATTTCAGCCAACCCAGCACACCCACTGCCATGTCAGCAAAATCAAAATCACTGTCAAGAAAAAGATCCGTGCCTGAACCGCCAACCATCGATGAAATCCTCAATCTGAGCCGCAAGGTCCCGCTTGCCTATAGATTGGACAAAGTCGATCGGAGAACCGATGAGGATACGGGAGAGGTATTGCCGGTCGGCATGCGGCAGCTATTTAATCTGCTGTGCAATATCTCAGGAAAGATCCAGGCATTGCGCGATCGGCTGTATGGAATAGCCACCGAGCTAGTCAGAAGCCGTAGCAAGCAAGGCTGCAAAGACAAAGAAACTCGCAGGAAAGAAGCCGCCCTGCTGAGGGAAGCCATCGCTTGCGAGACAGAAGCGGCCTCGCTTGGTCTGCAGCTGCAGGAGCCATTTATCGTCTTCAGCTCCTTACTGAATGAGGCTTTTCCGAAATTCGATAGAGCTGCCATTTATATGGTGAAAACTGGATACAGGCTATTTCGCCTAACGCTCGATTCGAGGCTGCCATGGGTCAAGCTCGTCCCCAAGAATCAGCGACATACCGTCGCTACCGTATTGAGGCGTCAACAAATCGCGCCTGAGACGGTCACCGAAGAGCTCGCGATGGCAATGGTCGACGAGGTAAAAAAAGTTCGCGCCTCAATGACTACCGGATCGAGCCCGTCTGCCAGTCGCAAAAGCAAGGATGATAGAAAACCGCAAGCATTGGCACGAATTGCGTCGGCCGGGCAAAATCTCGAGTCAGGGCAAAACGGCATCGAAACCCTGAACGGATTCCAGAGTCTTGTCGGCTTCATCGCGACCAAAGCTGAGATCGGCTGATGATATATTCAAGCGAGGCGTGCATTACCGAAAGGTCTTGCACGCCTCTTTCTTTTTCATTTATTAGTATTTTTCTTCTTGGGCAATTTGGGCAAAAAGCTCTCGCCTCTCTTCTTCTTATGGAATGTGATCGCGAAGCGATGCGTTTCGGCATTCAATTTTATGATTTCCTCCTTGGTTATCATGGTCGATACGGAATTGATGAAAACTTCATCTGCCTCGGCATACAATATCTCGCGTGCCTTATGTGCATCGTCCTTGACGACGGCGATGACATAGGGCGCAAAGGCGCCGAAGCCATTGTATTCGAACTCTCTGAATATAGCGGAGATCGTATTCGATGCGGCATTGATTTGCGCTTGGCCTCCGTCGATTATCACGACATCGGGCATCTTCCATTCAGGGTGCGCGAATCGCCTTTTGAGCACTTCGGTTAGTGCGCCGGTATCATTGCTGCGGTCATAATCCTGGATGATGAATTTGCGATATTGCGACTTGTCGAATTCGCCATCGGTAGTGACGCACATGACGCCCACCATATCCTGTCCTGACATATGAGCGATATCATATGATTCGACGCGGATGATCTTCTCTGCCTGTTCGCCGGACCAATCGCTGACGAGCGATGTCATATTCTTGCCCACTTCTTTCGCGCGAGCCTTGGCATTAGCCAATTCCCCATCGCGCTTGATCATCGATATATCCTTGATATGCTCTAGTGAAAAAATGGTCCGCTTGAGATCGTTCGCCTTTTCGAATTCCTGCTTCTTGGCATGATCCATCATCTGCTTGCGCAGATTCGCAAGGACCTTGCCCTTTTTTCCAGAAAAGAAAAGCCGAATATTATTCACGATCTTCAGATAATCCTGACGCGTAATCGAGCCATCGCAAACTCCAGGACAAAGACCGATCGTGCGATTAAAGCAAGGCTTAGCCTTTGGAAACATCCGCATCGTGCCATCAGCGCGATATTCCATATCCGCCACCTGCTCTGACATCGGTACGCACATATCTCTATATGGAAAAATCCTCCGCACTATGCGAAGCGCCTCTTTGAGTTCCGCGCCAAATGGATATGGCCCGAAGATATACTTGTATGGAACCTGTTCGCCGTCGCTATTGGTTATGCCATCGACGCCTTTTTCGATATTTCTTCCGCGGATGATGAGGACGCGAGGAAAATCCTCATCGGTGACTACGACATAATTGAAGCTCTTATTGTCCTTGGCCAGGCTATTCGCCATCGGCTGGTATTTCTTGATGAGCTCGGTCTCGCGAATGAATGCTTCGAGTACGGAATCCGCCTTCTCGAATTCGATGACGTCAGCGACCTTGATCATATTCACGATCTTCATGCCGCGCGTCGCCTCGAGATCCGGATTGAAATAGCTGCGGAGACGCTCGCGGAGGCTGGTTGCTTTTCCAATATACAAAACCTCCCCATCTTTCTTGAATGAGTATACGCCCGGAGAATCCGGAATATTCAATTTTTTGAATTGGGATAGGTTCATTGCGGATAGGCATAACCAGCCTTATTTCAGGCCATATTTATGCTTTCATGTTGTTGATTATACCCCAGATTGTGGATATTGGCCAAAAAACGCTTGACAAAATTTTCGGGCAGGAGCACTATATTAGCGCAACAGGCACTCCTGGACTATAGGCGCCTCAACAGCGTATTCGTCCCACAGGGCGATTTCCAAAACCTGGTGTACACCAACAGCAATAACATGCCACCCTCTCGGGGGAATTGGTGGCAAAGCACATTCGAAATTGGAAGATCGGGTCAAAGCAACCGAAGACACACGGAGTCCGACAAAGCTCAAAGTTCCGGCAAGGGAACCTAAGCAGCGCGTGATTCCAAAGGGTCACAATCCACCACAGTTAGTGGGACAACAACCGCTCATGCAAGCAGCATCGAATTTCACAAGCCGCATGCACGGGCATCCGATCGAAAGGACCGCACTTCGCCGATTAAGTTCGCAAGAGCGTACTCCAACACCACATTCGTTTAGAGGACAGCCCTCTGGGTCCCGGCACAACACAATCCGCCGGGACCCTTTTCCTTTTCATACTTTTCCCCACCCTCTTTTCACCCTTAAAGCTCTTCATATTTTTTATAAAAACTTGATGGAAATATAATCTCGTCAAGATAGACTTGCCGGCATATCAGGATAATAATTACACCAACATATGAAAGAGGAATATGTTACGCGGAAGGAATTTGATAAAGCTGTCAGAGACCTAAGAAAACAGATATCGGAGCAAAATCAATTAATCGATGATCTGTATATCTGTATGGCTGACACCGTAGAGAAGCAAAAGCGAGAATATTTAGCCGAAAACAAAAGAAACATAGACGTGCTCATCGAGGATGTCCAGCACAGAATCGACGTGATGAATGAGTATAGATAAGTGAATTAACAGTAAACATAAACGAACATGAGCAATCCAAAATTAGAAAAACTCAGGGAGGAAATTCGAATAAAGCGCCAAAAGGACCGCGAGACCTCATCAAGAGAATTCGAGAAGACGAGAGCTGTTTTCAATAAATGGCTCGATATGAAATTCGACGAGCTTAAAAGGAGCATGCTCGAGAAAAGACCAAATGTCGGTGTTTCGAAACAGGTCTAACGACTCTTCTTCAAGACATTCACCAAGTACTGCCCCGTATAGCTCTTCGGATTATTCGCGACCTCTTCGGGAGTTCCCTTCGCGACGATATTTCCGCCTTTCGCTCCGCCTTCAGGGCCGATATCGATGATATAGTCGGCGGACTTGATGATATCCATGCTGTGCTCGATGACGACGACGGTATTCCCCTTCTGCACCAATCGCTGCATGATCTCGATCAATTTGCGCACGTCCTCATAGTGGAGACCGATTGTAGGCTCGTCGAGCAAGTAGATGGTTTTCTGAATATGAGGTCGATAGAGCTCAGCAGAAACCTTTACTCGCTGAGCCTCTCCTCCTGACAATGTCGTTGCGGACTGGCCGATTTCGAGATAGCCGAGACCTACCTCATCGAGGGTCTTGAGGCGATCGTAGATCGCTGGCACATCTTCGAAGAATGCGAGGCCTTCTTCGACAGTCATTCGCAAGACATCGTAAATGCTCTTCTTTTTATATTTCACTTCGAGAGTCTCCTTCATGAATCGCTTGCCCTGGCAGACATCGCAAGTAACATAGACTGTCGGCAAGAAATGCATTTCGACTTCGATCATTCCATTTCCCTGGCAGTTTTCGCATCGTCCGCCCTTCACATTGAAAGAGAATCGGCTCGGCTTCCACCCACGCGCCTTGGCCTCGATAGTCTCGGCGAACATGTCACGGATGAATGTGAATGCGCCCGTATATGTAGCGGGATTCGATCGCGGCGTTCGTCCGATCGGAGACTGATCGATCAGAATCGTTCGGCCCAAATATTCTGTGCCGGTAAAGCTGCTGCAATTGAAGATCTTTGCAGTTCGATGATCGCGATCGAGCTTGGCGAGCAGGTTTTTGTGCAAAATCTCATAGACGAAAGATGATTTGCCGGAACCTGATACGCCGGTGATGCAAGTCAGGCGGCCGAGCGGCAATTCGACATTCATATTCTTGATATTGTTGACGTTTCCGCCCGTGATCTTGATCCAGCCCCGGTCTGCTTCGCGTCGCATTTCAGGCAATTCGATGACGGATTCATTGCGGAGATACGAGAGAGTGACAGATCCGCTCTCATTTTTTTTATCAGTCAAAAGCTTGTCCAAATATCCAGCGACGACGACATTTCCTCCATGCACGCCGGCCTTGGGACCGATATCGATGATGTAATCCGAAGCATAGATCGTATCCTCATCATGCTCTACGACGATGACGGTATTGCCCATATCTCGAAGCTGCGTCAGCGTGCGGATGAGGCGGTCATTATCGCGCTGATGGAGGCCGATTGTCGGCTCATCGAGCACATAGAGGGCTCCTACGAGGCCAGAACCGAGCTGAGACGCGAGTCGGATTCGCTGCGCTTCTCCGCCCGATAGCGTATTGGCACGTCGATCCAGAGACAGATAATCGATTCCCACATCATTCATGAAATGCAATCGAGACGTGATCTCCTTGACGACGACTCGTGAGATTTCCTCCTCAGTCTTTGTCAGCGGCATATCATAGAAATATTCGAGAGATTGGCTGATGGTCATTGCCGTTGTCTCGACGATATTCTGGTTTTTGCCTGATTTATCTTTGATAAAAACATGCAGGGCTTCAGGTCGCAATCGTGCGCCCTTGCAGACCGTACAAGGATCATTGATGAAAAACTCCTTTGTACCGAGACCATTACATTCTGGACATGCTCCGTATGGAGAGTTGAATGAGAATAATCGCGGCTCTACCTCCGGGAAAGAGAAGCCATCATGCGGACACATGAACTTCGACGATACGAGATGGTCCGCATCCTTTGTTGAGATCTTGAGCAATCCTTCAGCCTCATGCAATGCGCGCTCGATCGATTCATTGAGTCGCTCCTTGAATGCCTCTGACTGACGCAAAAGCTCCGATACATAGAATGAATCCACGAGTACATCGATATCGTGCTTCTTGTTCTTGTCGAGAACGATCTGCTCTCGGAGATTCTTCAGCTTGCCATCGATTCGCACCTCGCTATATCCCTTGCCGAGAAAATCATAAAGCATCTGATAGTATTCGCCTTTTCGTCCGACTACTACCGGCGCATAGATAGCGAATTTATCGCCATCGACTTCGACGCCCATAACGGTTCCTTTTTTTGGCGCAGATTTTTCATCGCCCTTGCCTTCGCCGCCCTTTTCGCCTGCAACGCTCTGCACGGTATCAGCAATAGTCTGGAAGATTTCCTCCTTCGACAGCTTCTTGATCTCTCGTCCGCATTCGAGACAATGAGGCTTGCCGATTCGCGCAAATAGAATTCGCAAATAATCGTAGATTTCGGTAATCGTCGCAACAGTAGATCGCGGATTATTCGATCGAGACTTCTGATCGATCGAGATCGCCGGAGAAAGGCCGATGATCTCGTCCACATCCGGCTTCTGCATCTGTCGCAAGAACTGTCGCGCATATGAGGAGAGCGATTCGATATATCGTCTCTGCCCTTCCGCGAAAATCGTATCGAAAGCGAGCGAAGACTTGCCGGATCCAGAGAGGCCGGTGATCACAACCATCTTATTTCGCGGCATATCCACGCTGATATTCTTGAGGTTATGGGTTCGTGCGCCACGGATCGAGATGATATTGCTCTCAGAATGATATGTCGCGGAGCCAGACCTAGAAGCGGCATGCCGCTCGGGATTGATCGGACGAGGAGAAGAAACCCGCTCAGGCTCTATGTCGTCTGAGCCTCGGCCCTTTCGTGAGGGTTTTGCAAGCTCGAGCTTGGCATACTTCGCCGCCGCCTTCTTTGCGGGGTCATTTTTAGCTTCCTTGGAGTTCTTTTTGGCCATTTCTATAGTATAAGGGCGATGGCGTATTTTGTGAACCTCCAGAGCCACTTTATATTAAGCGACCTTAATTTTTGATCAATTTCTGCAATGCCGTATATAATAGCCGTATATTTTTATGAAAAAGAAAAGCCGCCCGCTTCCAGGAATTGAACCTGGAGAACGGGCGGCGAATATCTGTACCTACACGGGTCGAAGTCAGACCGGGACTACATCCAGAGCCGCATCGGCGAACTCCGCCAGACGAAGCGTCTTCGCGACATGCCTGCGGATTGCTTGATAGCGATCCTCCTGCGAATGGTCCTCATCATGACCGCTGATCCTGAAGTAACCGTCTTCGGCGAGCAGCTGCAATTTAAGAGTCATTTCGTCATCGTAGGATTCGAATTCGTCTTGCCTGCCCGCAGCAGTCTCCCTGTTAACATCATCGGCGCGCGGCGTCAGTTTTTTGGCCAAAGCCTTTTTACGCCGCTCATCACTGCGCAGCAAGGCTTCTTCACGACCAAGCTCGATATGCACGACGACGATACGGACTACGTTTTCGAACCAGCCCATTTGCTTGGGATTACGAGGAGCACCGTCGTAGATCTCCCTGACACTTGCTGCGCCTGTCATGGCATAAGCGAATATCCTGGATGATACTTCGAAGTTGATCTGTTTTCCTGCGTCCATTTCCTTGCGGATGTATGCGGCTTCGGCAGACAATTCGGGACTTTGTCCATCGATTGCGTCAGCATACTTTTTGCAAGCTGCCGACATGGAGAAAACGGGTATTCCCAAGTCCTTGCCAAGCCTTTCCGCAATGGATTCCTTGCCTCCGCCCGGACGGGCGTATAGGACAATAGCATCCTGAAGACCGGTGGTGAGAACGAGTGGGTCTGAGTCGGGGGGGTGGTGTTGGTGATTTCAAAAGAACCTCCTAGTTTTGTTGTTGAGTTTGGTGTTTACTGAATCGCTGAATTATTGGAAAACTAAAGGCTTCGCAGTGTTTGCGAAGCGATTGGTTTATACCATATTTTGAGCGTGGTGACAATTTCGTGAATTATGAAAAAAAGACCGCCCCCTTCCCAGAAATCTAGGAAGGCGGCGGCTTGCGAGCTTTTTTTTAAAAAAGCAGGAAAATCAGGCGGCGACGAGCTCGCCGGCCTCTTCATCGGCCGTGGCACGAATCAGGCCATGCGGCCCATTGAGGTGCTTGACGATGGCGCCGTATCGCTCTTCGAACGGAAGCCGGCCATTGCTGACATTCAGCTCGAGCAATCCATTTCCGCATAGTTCGTGCAAGGACACCATCATCGCATCATGATTCGCATCGTATTCGCCTTGACGCTCTTCGATCGCCTCATCGGTAGCATCTGCTGGACGAGGGTCCACCTTTAGACCCTTGGCCTCAATGCGGCGGCGGCGGCTTTCGATGACTGACTCGTGGCGAGTCGAATACATATGCACTCCGATGATGCGGCATCCGGCTTCCTTTAGCGCGGCAAACCATGGCGATTGCTTGAAGTCTCGAGGCACGCCATCAAATGAGGCACTGTCTAACTTCAGGCGGCTAATGGCATATCCAAAGGCTTGCATTGCCAATTCATTCCTAACGGGACGATATGACGTGAGGGCGGCTTCGATATACGTCCTATCGACTTCCGAAGCGATGCGGTTGGAATCCGCGAAGGATCGCAGCGCTTTGCGCATGGAGAACTGATCTATCCCCATATCGACGCTGAGTCTTTCGGCCAATTTGGCCTTCATGGTCCCGGGTCTGCCATACAGGATGATGGCGTTTTTGAGGCTTGTTTTTGCCGGCACTAATAGTGCTGGCACGATTGCGGGTGCTGGGATTGTTTTCAAAGGAACAATTTGGTTGGGTGTTGGATTGCTGGGTTTGTCTGGAACGAAACCTCACAAAAGCCCTTTACAGGCAATGCGAGACCTTAGATTTATACCACACGATTACAGGGGCTGCCAAGGCTGCCCAGCTACTGCATCCACTGCTTTTTTGCCCTCACGCCCTTGGTTTTTTCCTTCTTCATCTTCTCTACCTGCTTATCGGACTTCGCAAGCCTTTCGCTCAAGGCCTTGATTTCATCTCTCAAGATTGCGGCTGTCTCGAAATCGAGATCGCGCACGGCATCTTCCATCTGAGACTCTTTTTCCTTAATGGTCTTCTTCGGATTTTCGAGGAAAGCATCTTCATCGAGAGCGATGAGGCGGCTGACCGTCTTCTGGTGCTCGCTCTGGATGGCTTCGGTGATATCGTGAATCTTTTTCGCAATAGTCTTTGGCGTAATGCCATGCTCCTTATTGAAAGCCAGCTGCTTGGCGCGGCGGCGATACGTTTCCTTGATGGCGCGCTCCATAGAGCCGGTGATTCGATCCGCATAGAGGATTACTTTTCCTTCGACATTTCGCGCTGCTCGACCTATTGTCTGGATAAGCGCAGTCTCTGATCGCAAAAAGCCTTCCTTGTCCGCATCGAGGATTCCAATCAATGAGACTTCGGGCAAATCGAGGCCTTCTCGAAGCAAGTTGACGCCGACAAGCACATCGAAAACGCCTTTTCGGAATTCTGTCAGGATCTGGATTCGCTCCAATGTCTCGACATCGCTATGGACATAGCGCGTCTTGATTTTTTTCTCCTTCAAAAATTCAGTGAGATCCTCTGCCATCTTTTTGGTAAGCGTCGTCGCGATCGCGCGAAATCCTTTCGCTATGACCTTCTCAGATTCTGCTATGAAGTCGAAAATCTGTCCCGGATATGTCCCCGAAATATCATTCGTGGTCGGCGCATCTTCACCGCCTGTCCCCATATCAAAGCCATGGATCAAATTCTTGCTTCCTGCTGACTGCTCGATTACAGGCCTAACAATAAGCTCAGGATCAATCAAGCCAGTCGGTCGAATAACCTGCTCTGCGACATTTTTGCTCATCTCAAGCTCGAGCACGCCAGGCGTCGCTGTCGTAAAGATCACCTGCCCTATCCGCTCCTGGAATTCATCGAATTTGAGAGGACGATTGTCAGCGGCAGACGGCAAGCGAAAACCGAAATCGATCAAGTTTTTCTTACGCGAAGCATCGCCGGCATACATGCCCTTGAGCTGCGACAATGTCACATGGCTTTCATCAATGATAGTGAGAAAATCCGCCGAGCCATCTGCCTTATGCGGAAAATACGAAAGCAAGGTATGGCCAGGCGCGCCAGGCTTGCCTCCTGCGAAGATTCGCGAATAGTTCTCGATTCCGCTGCAATAGCCGACCTCCTTGATCATGGCGAGATCGTATTTGGTTCGCCGTCGGATTCTTTCGGCTTCCAGGATTTTTCCTTCTTTATTAAAACGTTCGACTTGCGCTTCAAGCTCTGCCTGAATCTCCTTAATGGCACGCTCACGCTCCGCTTCGGG
>CAYJDM010000007.1:1364-59018 GCA_964368945.1 uncultured Candidatus Saccharibacteria bacterium | reverse complement strand
TTGCATGCCTTATCCACGCCGCCAGCGTTCATCCTGAGCTAGGATCAAACTCTAATTATAAATATCTCTTGATGCATTGCTGCAACCGTCGATATTCAAACTCGAGCAGAACAAAAAGAATAGAATGATACATGCCTTATTGAGCCCGGCCGAGCCGTTCGATCAATAAGGACTTTTTTGTGAATTATATTTAATTTGATGCTTTCTGCTGCCGGACATCTCCAAGTCTTGTGGCTTGGGAATGTCCGGCATTTTACGTATGAAATTGTCAACGCAACGTCTCCTTTTTTAAAATTCAGAAGATCGGCTTTTTGGGCTTTTCTACTGCTATTTCAGATCGGGTTTTGAAGCTAACTTAAAACACCCTCTTCAGGTGTAAGGGCTATTATACGCAGATCAATAACCTTGTCAACATCGATATCAAGGACTCCATATTGGTCTTTTTAGCCTTATTTATAGCCATATATTGAAAAAGATCCTGATGCCTATTTTTGGCAGCGGGATCTTTTATCCACCATCTAACTTATTGAAGCAAAATGCCTATCTAGAAGACGCGCTTGATGAACTAGACGATGTTGAAGGCTGCGAAGCCGCAGGCGCTGAGGCCTTCGCATTCGATCCTGTCGCTGCAGAAGTAGAATTATCCGCGATTACCGGACCGACATTTACGATCTTGTTTTCTGAAGCGCGATAGATGATCGCTTTCTGGGCCTTGAGATAGATAAGGACCTGATCGCCATTCTTCACATCAGCAAAGAATGGCCGAGTCTTTGAAAGGCCAGCGGCATCGATGATTGGAATTATCTGCGGCAATTCCGTCTCGACAGAAGGAAGGATCATGAGCTTGCCAACCTTTTCTACTGTCTCCTTGATCTCCTGCTGCGCTCGCTCTTGCTGCTTCACCTGGTCAACGTCCGCCTGCTTGGCGGCAACCTGCCAGACAATGACCGCGACGATAGCATATGAGACGACGAGCAATAGAAATCTGAGGAAGCTTTTCTTTCTCTTGATCGGCTTCATCGGGACTGCATTCCTTGCTGATATCTGTTCTGCCATCTCCTTGTCGTTTTGATTCATTTTTTTAAAAAAATTATTAATGCATTTCTCACAAAACCGTGATATACCTTACATTAAACCATCTATTGGATGATAAAAGTAGAAAACCGCTGTCGATAAGTCGGTAGCGGTTTTCGTATGGATCCAAGAATCTTCTTCTGCGCAGATATTTTACGAGCTCTTATTCGCGCGTTTCGCCTGCCATTTCTGCAATGTGACGAGAAGCGGCGAGCCGATGAAGATGGATGAATATGTACCGACGACGATTCCGATGATGAGTGCCAGAGAGAAGTTCTTGACAGTCATCGGGCCGAGGAACCAGAGCACTACCAATGCGATGATCGTCGTCAATGACGTATTGATCGATCGAGAGAATGTCTCCTGAACGCTCATGCCCACGACATGCTCGAATGAGCGTCGCTTCAATTCCCCATTCTTGAGGTTTTCTCTCGTTCGGTCGAATACCACGATGGTGTCATGGATCGAGAATCCTAGGATTACCAAGAGAGCAGTGATGAAAAGCGCATCGATCTCGAATCCCCCGTTTCGTCCAAGGAAAGAGAATACTCCGAGCGGAACGATTACATCATGCGCCAATGCGATGAGTGCGACCGATGCATATTTCCATGAAGATACCGGCAATGATACATGTCGGAAAGCATATGTGATGAAGAGCATGATCGCGATGAGCACGAAGATGATCGATGAAACCGCCTTCTTCTGAAGTTCCTGACCGAGGATAGGACCGACGGTGTCGAGCCGCTTTACCTCGCCGCCCAAGCCTGTGAATGCCGCTGAAACGCTCTGCCGTTCCGGTTCAGTGAGCGAATGCGTTCGTACGATATATCCTGACTTGTCACCCACGCTCGTCGTTCGAACCAATGCGTCTTTCTGTCCGGCATTATCCAATGCCTCATGGACAGCCGCATCCGTAACTGTCGTGCCTGCTGGGAATTCAGCCTCAAGGATGGAGCCTCCCTTGAAGTCGATACCTAGATTCAATCCCCAGAATGAGATGGCAAAGATCGAGAATGCGATAAGGACTACTGAGATCGCGTAAAATATTTTTCTGTATGTGACTACGAACATGATTGTAAGGTTAGTTGGTTATTAGGTTCTTTTTATAATTATTTGAACTTGATGCCATGCCCAAACAATATCTTTCGTCGACCAGAATATGTGCCCTTGCTTAGAGCCAAGAGGAATGTTCGAGAAATCGTAATCGCCGTGAATGCGGATACGAGGACGCCGATGATGAATACGAATGCGAATCCCTTGACCAAGGCGGATGTCGCCGTGAAGAAGAGGATGGCGCCCGTGATAATGCTCGAAAGGTTGCTGTCTCGGATTGAAAGCCAAGCTCGCGCAAAGCCTTCCCTGATGCCTGCTTCCAAAGACTGATTCTTGCCTTCTCCCTTTTCGAATTCCTCTCTCATTCGCTCGAAGATGAGGATATTTCCGTCCACCGCCATGCCGAGCGAGATGATGAATGCGGCCAAGCCAGCTGATGTAAGCACGACTCCGAGGAGTTTGAATAATGTAAAGTTGATGATGACGTATAGGATCAAAGCGACTACAGCGATCAGTCCCGGCACTCGGTACCAGATGATGAGGAAGATCGAGATCGCGATCAAGCCCCAGATACCCGCATTGATGCTGGCAGCGATAGCGTCAGCGCCGAGTGATGCACCGATAGTCTGCGTTCCGATCAGCTCGACAGGAACAGGCAGCGCCCCATATCGGAGGCTTCGTGCCAAGTCTCGAGCCTCGGTAATGCTATAGCTTCCCGTGATGACGGCCTTTCCGTCTCGGATCTCATCCTGCACGGTCGGTGCAGAGATGATCTGGCCATCGAGGAAGATGGCGATAGGCTTGCCGATCTCTTCCTTTGTAAGCTTTGCGAAGAGTTCCTTGCCCTGCTCATTGAATTCAAGCGAAACGATCGGTCGATTCGTCTGCGTATCCGTCTGAACTGTCGCAGTCTGGAGATATCGGCCAGTCAATTCTGTCGCAAGGAAGTTATTTGCAACGTCCTCAGGGGTCGACGATGCGGTAAGCGCTGCGGCATTCGGGTTCAATCTCTTGAATTCGAGTACTGGCGTCTGGCCGATCGTATCGACAGCCTGCTTCACATCGGTAACGCCAGGCAGCTCGACGATGAGCTTCTGAACTTCTACGCCATCGATAGTGGTCTTTTCCGTCTGGATAATAGGCTCAGAAACTCCGAGCCCATTGATTCGGGCATTGATGACGTCTCGCAAGCTCTGCATGGCATCCGCGACTTCTGCTGCTGCGATCTTTGAAGTATCCGCCTTGTAAACGAGATGAGTTCCTCCGTTGAGGTCAAGGCCAAGCTTGAATGGGAATTTCGACAAGAATCCTCCTGTTGCGGACTGTGAATAATGAATGAATGCGCCGAAAAGCAGACCGATTACAAGGATAAAGAATGCTGAGATTCTTTTCTTGACGACTGAATGAGGCGTGCGGGACTTCGGCTGCGAAGACGAAGGCATAGATGAATTTGTGACCATATCCGGCCATTATAGCTATAATCCAGTCCGTGACAAGAGAGTCTTTATGGTAGAAAACGCGATATGGAGGTCGAGCCAGAGGCTGCGATTCTTGATGTAATACAAGTCATAGGCAAGCTTGACCTTTGTAGCCTCGACGGTCTGAGGCGGCACATCATGATGGATTTGCGCCCAGCCGGATAGTCCCGGCTTGATGATATGGCGCATATTGTAGTGAGGTATTTCTTTTTTATAAAACTCTACGAGGTTGGGCATCTCAGGGCGAGGGCCGATGAGGGACTGATCCCCTCTCACAACGCTCCAAAGCTGAGGAAATTCATCGAGACGAGTCTTGCGGATAAAGGCTCCGACGGGAGTGATCCGATTATCGTTCTTCACGATAGCCTTGCCCGCATCGCTGACGGTCATGCTTGCGAATTTGAAAATCTGAATCGGCTTGCCATTCTCGCCTATTCGAGTCTGGATCGCCCAGATCGGACCGAGATTCTCGATCTTTCGCGCCAAAATCACGAATGGATAGTAGATCGTAGAGATCAGCAATATCGGAAAAGCCAATACCATGTCCATCATCCGCTTCAGGATATCGTAAATGTATCGGCGCTTTACCGAAACGTATTTGAGAAACCAGCTCTCATCTATTGCCTGCAGCGGGATCATTTCGAAAACCTCCTCATAGAAATCGGAGAAATCGACATATACCTTGCCATTGAAAAGAGAGTCATAGATCCGAACCGTCAGATCCTTGAAGGCGGGGTCGAAGCCATTCGATACGATGACATCGATGCGCGAATCATTCATTGCCCTGTTTTTCTTATCTTTCTCGCTGGCATCCTCGCGGGCTATCAATGCGTCGAACTCCTCAGCGCTTCGGGCTGGGATGATTTCGATGCCTGACTGCCGCAATTTCTCCTTCGCATTGACGAGCCTTTCGAAGTCGGCACCCTGCCCTACGCAGAGCACCTTGAGAGGGTGAAGCTCGGTAATTTTTGCATATATATAAACGCGCCAGAATGTTATGAGCAGGCCGGAGATGATGAGATAGAGGAGAAGGATCGTCTTCGGCGTGATTCCTCCGGCAATCGTCGATGTCTTGAGGGAGAAAAAGTAGACGAAAGCCAAAGCGACATTGATAGTCTGCGCCATCCAGAGCTTGCCGAAAAGCTTGGCTTTGGCGAATCGAAGATGCCGATCATAGAGGCCGCCGAGGACATATAAGCAGAGCCAGAGAATGAAGACAGGCGCGAAAGCTTGCAAATGACCCTTAAATAGAGCCATATCTGGGAATTCCAAGTATCGAATAGATAAGGTAAGCCAAAGGGACAGCACGAAAATCGCAATGTCTCCGAATGCCATGGAGGCTGATTCATACCTATATACGCTTCTCATATATTGGCCTATAATATCACAATGAAGAAAATTCTCTACGCCATCACGAAGTCCAATTTTGGCGGCGCTCAGAAGTACGTATACGAGCTGGCGATTCGGAGCAAGGAGCAGAAAAGTCAGAATGGCAGCGAGGCTTTCGAAGTGCATGTTGCCTGCGGAGGCAATGGCATGATGAGAACCAAGCTTGAACAAGCCGGCATCCCTATCCATTCTCTCGACAATGCGCAGAGGGATATGAATCTTTTCAAGGAATTTTCTACGCTGATCCAATTGGGCAAGATAGTAAAAAAGATCCGGCCCGACATCATGCATGTGAACAGCCCGAAGCTCGGAGGATTGGGCTCAGTCATCGGACGAGTCTTTGGAGTCAAGCATGTCATATATACGAATCATGGCTGGCCTTTCCTGGAGGATAGGCCTATATGGCAGGTTATTTTGATAAAATTTTTCTCTTGGCTTACGATCATGTTCGCGCATAAGGTGATCGTCCTCACGCAGAAGGAATACGATATGGTTAAGGATTGGCCTTTTACCAAAAATAAGCTGACCATAATCAAGAATGGAATCCATGAATTCCCTCTCCTCCCCGAAGCCGAGGCCCTGGAGAAGCTGCTCTGCGCCAATCCAACCGACAATATGAGTGCAATGTCATGCGAGGAAAAATTCATAGACCTCGCCAAGCGCGATGCTCGCATTATCGGAATCAATGCCGAGCTCCACAAGAATAAGGGAATTACCTATGCACTCGAGGGACTGAAGCAATACAAAGATGTGCTCGGCTCGAATATGAATACTCACATGATCATCGTCAGCGAAGGCGAAGAAAAGCAGAACCTTATGAATCTGGCCAAGCAGCTCGGCCTTCAGGAAGATGTGACCTTCGCGGGATATGTCGTCGATGCTCGCACATATATGTTGGCATTCGATCTGCTTCTCCTCAGCTCGGTCAAGGAAGGCTTGCCATATACGATTATTGAAGCAGGCTTCGCAAAAGTGCCCATTATCGCGACGAATGTCGGCGGCATCTCGGAGGTAATCGAGAATCTGCGAACGGGCTTCCTCATCAAGCCGAAGAGGGCTCAGGAAATCAAGAATACGCTCTGCTATATAGACGACCATCGAGGCGAGGAGCGGCAATATGCTGAGCTTTTATATGAAAAAGTTCGCGCTGAATATGATTTCGAGAAGCAGTATCAGAGATTGCTGCAGCTGATGAATGGAGAGATTTAGGAAAAGTAAAATACAAATACAAATACAAATACACCCAGCAATTTTATATTCCTTGGAGTCGAATGGACGCAAGGCGTCTATTCGACTCCAAGGAATTCATTCTTGATCCCATCCCTATGAATAGGCCTGCCATAGCCGCGCATGCCCATTAGCAATCCCACAGCGATGCTTTCAGCCAAAAGATGCGATCCTCCATAGCTCATGAATGGCACGGGAATTCCGGTCACCGGCATCAAGCCAATATTCATGCCTATATTCACCGTCAGATGGGTCATGAATAGAATCGCCACTCCGAGAGCAAACAGGATTTCGAAATTGGTCTCCCCTTTCCTCGCCACATTGAATATGCGGGAAAAAACGATGCCGAATAGAACGAGCAGGATTATAACGCCAATGAATCCCCATTCCTCGGCAAATGCCGCGAAGATGAAGTCAGTCTCATACTCTGGCAGGAAGCTGAGTCGCGATTGCGTTCCATATCCGACCCCTTTCCCTAGGATGCCCCCAGATCCGACAGCGATAACGGATTGATATGCATTGTATCCGGTGCCGCGGATATCGGCCAAAGGGTGCACGAAATTGATGATTCGATGCTTTTGATATTCCTTGAAGCCGAAGTTCCAGAGGAGCACGAATGCTGCCAAGCCGGTGAATATGACGAGGGCGAGATGCTTTTTGGATATTCCCGATACTGCCACCATGCCGAACCATATCAAAAAGATGGTGATCGCGGAACCGAAGTCCGGCTGCAATGCCACGAGCACGAATGGCACAAGCGCATATATCGCTGAAACGAGGATATGACGTATATGCCTGATCTCCACATGGCGCCTCGAGAAATATTTTGCCAAAAGAATTATGAGCGCGATCTTTGCGAAGTCAGCAGGCTGTATGGAAAAACCTCCGAATGAGATCCAGCTCTTCGCACCTTTCGCCGCATATCCGAAAACGAATACCGCCAGAAGCATGGCGATAGATGCCGCATAGACGCTTATGACGACCCCTGAGCGGCGCAGAAACCTGAAGTCGATGCGGGATGCCACGAGCATGATGAGCAAGCCTACGCATACCCAGATAAGCTGTCGCCCAAAGAAATGCTCATTGCCGAAGAAGGAATTCATAGCAACCATGCCAGCCCCCATGATCGGGATGACGGCCGCAAAAAGCCACCAGTCCACTTTGGATTTCTGGCGGCCGCCGGCATTGCCGGACAAGCCCCCGCCATTGCCGGCGCCGCCGATTGCAGAACCCATGGTGCCGCCGCCTCTTTCTAGTGCCTTTGCGAAAAATCTATTCATATCGTATGTCTATGCTCGGCGCAGGCGATTAGCGCTCGATTGGCAATTTAGGGATTATATCCACCTTTGCGACCGGCTCGCTGAATTTTTCAGGCCATGTAAAGACTACGTCGATGGAAGAATTGCTCGTGATGAGCGGCACTATCGTGCGAGAAGATGCGATGGCATTCTCGCTTTGACCATATACGATAGCGACGACTTCGACCGATTCATATCGCGCAAGCGTATTGTTTATGACCTTGGCTGTGAGGCGAGGAGACGTTGAAGCGTTGACGAGCTGTTGATCGGAGACCATTAGCTCCGGTCGCACTGAAGTCGAGCGATTCCATACGAGAGGCTCAGTGAATTCGAATGTCACCTTCCCCACTTCTCTGAATCCGGCATCGAATGATTGCTCGAATATTGGAAAGGATTTTACAGGAGGAACTGCAGATTTGCCGATTCGCAGGCCGATGAGCACATTGTCCTTATCGAAAACCTTGAACACGTATTCTGCAGGATTTGCCACATAATTAACATTGGCATTCTGCACATATGCGACGAGATTATGGACTCCGCCTGAGACTTTGAATGCGCGAGCCCAAAGCTGAATCGGTTCTGGCAAGACGTCCTGGATGCAAGCGCGTGCGCATATGCCACCGCAATCGATGCCAGTCTCATTCTGATTCTGCTTCAGATCCATGCATGTCGGCGCCTTATTGAAAAAATGAAGATAGATCGGCACTCCGACGACGAGAAGAATAAGCACGATAAAAGCCATTCCATATGCGAGCTGACGACGAGCTGACCAAGATATCATGCGGTGAATTATATCAGAAACCAAAGACAAAAGCCGCATTCATTGCTGAACGCGGCTTTTGTGTTTGACTACTCTGTACTGGCGACGAGCTACTTTCCCCATAAATGAGTATCATCGCCTCTGATGGGCTTAACTTCTGAGTTCGGAATGAGATCAGGTGTTTCCCCATCGACAAGTCACCAGAACAGAAGAGTCAATTCGGTTGGTCTTTTTTATATCAAATAAGCCTTTTACAGCGATTTGATTCAAGTATTTTAATCATGCACGTAACAAATAAAAGTGATCGTCATCAATATATTTCCTAATAGGAATCGGCGCATTAGTACACCTCAGCTCAACGCATTACTGCGCTTACACTTGGTGCCTATCAACGTGATCATCTCTCACGGGCCTCAAACGATACCTAATCTTGAAGCTGGCTTCGCTCTTAGATGCTTTCAGAGCTTATCCATTCCCAACATAGCTACCCAGCAATGCCATTGGCATGACAACTGGTACACCAGAGGTTAGTTCACCCCGGTCCTCTCGTACTAAGGGCAAATCTTCTCAAGTATCAACGCCTGCAGCAGATAGGAGACCAACCTGTCTCACGCTTCTTTTCATGCATTACTGCATGGAATGGACTATATCATTATCTTTTTCATAATTTGAATCATGAATGAAGATAGTTAACGTGTAGTCTCTACGGGCGTTCATGCTTTCGCCTGAACTTCCCTCGGTATTGTCCATGCGTACTCGCGCAGAGGCATTGGGATTTTACCGAAATTAGTTAACTTGATCAAAATGGATTTCTCCAAATGACCGCCGTGAATATTCGTATGTTCTTAGTCCTACTCGGACAAGAATCGAATTTGGTTTTCGTCTAACATCTTTTGTTTACTTAGACTTGTAAACTTATGAATCTCTCGAGGATTCAGACTGTGTAGAAGTAAATCTTGCGATTAACTACTACACGGTCTGAACCCAGCTCGCGTGACTTTTTAATTGGCGAACAGCCAAACCCTTGGGACCTTCTACAGCCCCAGGATAAGTCGAGCCGACATCGAGGTGCCGAACTGTATCGTCGATATGGACTCTTAGATACAACCAGCCTGTTATCCCCAGAGTAGCTTTTATCAGATAATCTTCCACCGCATCTAATGCGTATGGTCGGTTCACTATGTTCCGCTTTCGCGTCTGTTTGACATTGACGTCTCACAGTTAAGCCAGCTTATGCCATTGCGCTATCGGTACGGTTTCCATTCGCACCTAGCTGACCTTTAAACTCCTCCGTTACTTTTTGGGAGGATAGCGCCCCACTAAAACTGCCCACCAGACACTGTTTCTCGACGTTTTTATGCCGTCGAGGTTAGAATGTATATTTTTGAAGAATGGTATTTCACTGACGAGTCCATTTCAGCCGAAACCGAAATCTCAACCTCTCCCATCTATGCTACGCAGCAAAAACATACACTCAATATCAGGTTGCAGTGAAGCTTCTGGGGTCTTTTCGTCTAGCTGCAGGTAGGAGGCATCTTCACCTCCATTGCATTTTCACCGGGCAAGTCTCCGAGACAGTTCCCAACTCGTTACACCATTCGTGCGCGTCTGAACTTACCAGACAAGGAATTTCGCTCTTCTATTCCTCTCAGAAGGACTCTATCTTCATCCTCTTCATGATCTTGCGATCGCAAAGTTGGGATGTATGGCGTTGGTCTCTCGCTAACCATATTGGACTAACTGATGCATTACTGCACAGTAGGTAGCTACTTAATGTGTAATTTAAATCTTTACGATTCGACTCTTTAGTTTTCTCAAAACACTACTATGACAGTCCTAGTCCGTCAGCAATCATCTTGCGATGAGTGCTGAACCTTAGGACCGTTATAGTTACGGCCGACATTCACCAGGGCATATATCAGTCACCCTTATATTGCTATAAGAACGCCGATATTTAACCTTCTGGCATTGGTCAGGTGTCACCCCCTATACATCGTCTTGCGACTTCGCAGGGAGCTGTGTTTTTGATAAACAGTCGCCAGAGAAACTTTTGCTGAGACCCACATTGCTGTGGGCGAACCTTATCCCTAAGTTACGGTTGCTTTTTTGCCGAGTTCCTTGAAGACCTCTCACTCGTTCGCCTTGGTCTGCTCGACCTGATCACCTGTGTCGGTTTGCGGTACAGTTTTCGTATAGATAAACTTAGAAGGTTTTCTCGGAAGCGTGCTTTGTAGACTCACGTCATATAGAATCAGATATCGACATTAAAGTCAGTGACCGGATTTGCCTAGTCAACTATCTCTCTACACAAACAGGAATTCAATAACCTGTTCTACATACTCCACTCCGTCACTCCATCATTCTATACGAAAGTCATGGAATATTAACCATGTGTCCATCGGGTTCGGATCTCTCCATCCCCTTAGGCCTGACTAACCCTCAGTCGACAATCGTAGCTGAGGAAACCTTGATCTTTCGGCGTCGATGTTTTTCACATCGATTGTGGTTACTTGTGCCAACATTCTTGCTTTGCAATGCTCCAGGATGGGTCACCCCTTTCCCTTCAACGCGATGCAAACACTCTCCTACCACTCATATATTCCGAAGAATATATAAATCCCAAATTTCGGTACTATGCTTGAGCCCCGATCATTTGTGGCGCGAAGTCTCTTGATGAGTGAGCTGTTACGCTATCTTTCAAGGATTGCTGCTTCTAAGCAAACCTCCTCATTGTCTATGAAATTCCACCACCTTCTTTTGCACTTAGCATGAATTTAGGGACCTTAAATTGGGATCAAGGGCTGTTTCCCTTTTGACCAGTGGAGCTTCGCCCCCACGGTCTAACTGCCACGTTCTTGACCTCTGGTATTCGGAGTTTGATAGGACTTGCGAGATTTCTCCCTGTCAAGTCCTTCCAGTGCTCTACCCCCAGAGGGAACACGTGACGCTAACCCAAAAGCTATTTCGGAGAGAACCAGCTATTACCAAGCTCGATTAGCTTTTCACTTCTTACCACAAGTCATCCCAAAGAGTTGAACGACTAACGGGTTCGGGCCTCCCTACATCTTTCGACATAGTTCACCCTGCTCATGGTAAGCTCGCATTGGCTTCGGGTCTAATGCATACTACAAACGCGCTATTCGCACTCGGTTTCCCTATGGCTCCACCCTCTCGGGCTTAGCCGCGCAGTATTCATTAACTCGTTGGCTCATTCTTCAATAGGCACGCCGTGACGGTAATAAATTACCGCTCCGACTCCTTGTAGGCATATGGTTTCAGGTCTATTTCACTGTCCTCACCGGACTTCTTTTCACCTTTCCCTCACGGTACTAGTTCACTATCGGTCATAACACATATTTAGCCTTAGCAGTTAGTACTGCTGGATTCCCCCGAGCTATTCATGTCTCGGGGTACTCAGGAGTAGAAACAAGAGATACTTCGTTTTCGCTTACGGGACTATCACCGTCTTGGGTTAAGCTTTCCAGCTTATTCTGCTAACGAAGCATTTTGTAACTCTTTGAACATAAATGTCCAGTTTCTATCCTACAACCCCAAGCTACCCAATAGACAGAAACATCAGCTACTTGCGTAGCCATTGTCACCGTCCATAGGAAAGCTTGGTTTGGGCTCTTCCCTTTTCGCTCGCCGCTACTTAGAGAATTGTGCACTTGCGTGCTTGTTTTCTTTTCCTCCGGTTACTGAAATGTTTTACTTCTCCGGGTTCGCATCTAGATGAAACTAGATCAGGGCTCATGTCCCTGGGGTTTCCCCATTCGGAAATCTTCGGATCAAAGGTTGCTAGGCACCTCCCCGAAGCATATCGTCGCCATGCTACGTCCTTCATCGCTGTGTTATGCCAAGGCATCCACCATATGCCCTTATAAATCCCATTAGGAAATATAAAGACCACAATCACTTTTATTTGTTACCTGCACCACCGTATTTTTACTTGAAGGAATACGGTGGCTTGTCATTAGATGCTCGACCTCTCAACCTTGTGACAGTTGAAGTTCTCGCTCGGCTTCTCGCCCAATCTAATGACTCTGCCTCCGACTAAAGACCCAGATACAAACAACTCATATCTTTCGACATGAATCGCTTCACTGAAATGTCAGGACAGGTTTTTGATTTCAAGGAATCTCCGAACTCGGACTCTGCGCTTTTCTCAGCGTTATCTTTTTGGAAAAAAAGATGCCGCCTTTCGAGCGGTCTTCTTAATATGCAACCTTGAGAGGCTTCATTTAAGATGACCGCTTTCTTGAGTTAGTTCGCATAATGTATTCGGAATAGACGCCATTATACGCATCGCGAAACCATTGTCAACTGCGATTTCCAGAGATTATTACGATCCCCAAACGCACTCCGGACCAGCGCCATAGGGCTATATATAAGGCTATATCCAAAATCGGTCTTGACACGATAAAAGCCCGGCCGCCAAAGGCGGCCGGGCTTTTATTTTTTATTCACTTTTTCGCAATGTTTTGCGAAGGTTTTGCGAGATTTTTGAAAGGTTTTCTGACCATTTTGATCAGAAGCCCTTCCCTATGCGCAAAGCCTACTTAGAATGGCCATCATTGTGGCCAAAATCCCTGGCAATCCGAGCAACGATCTGACCAGCCGTATCCTTTCCTCCTAGACCGAATGAAAGGCCGAAGGCAAGCGAGAGGGCTACTACCACGCCCATAAAGAGCGTCTGGACAAGCGAAGACGCAATGCCGAGCTGAACGAGAGCTGCCAAGAAAGCAAAGATGAGCACAGCCCACTTCGTAATCCGACCGAGCGCCCGAGCCTGCTTAACATGAGCCGCAGCAGCAGCGCCGATAACCACTCTCTGGAGCACGTCAGCGATAACGGCAGCCACGAGAAGGATAAGAGCAGCGATAATGACCTGTGGCAAATACTGCACGACGATTGACTGCAAGAACATCGTAACCGTCTGCAATCCGAGAACGTCGAATGCGGCGATAAGGAAGAGCACGATGATGAACCACTTTATGATGCCGCCTACTACCGCACCGGTATTGAGCGTAAATCCGCCCCGCTTGAGCGCATCCTCAAGGCCGATCTGTCGCATGAAGTGATCGACTTTGACTGTCTGAAAGACTTTTTCGATAAGCTTTCCTACAAGCACGCCAGCAGCCCAGCCAGCGATGAAAATGATAATTGAGAAAATAAACCGAAGGCCGAACTGAATGAAGGCAGGCCCTACTCCGTAATACGCGCTATTGAGCGCAGATCCCCATGTTTGAAACATAAATAATTGTATTATCTGGTAACGGTTATATTATACCGCAAATACAAGGCCTATGTGCAAGGGGCTTGGATATGTTTAAAACGCGCCGATCCTATCCAGAACGATCTCATGCGGGTAATCGAGCACATCTCGTATGAGCCTGTCCCCTACTCCCAGCCTATATTTGAAGTCTGCAGTATCGAGGGCGCAATATCGGATCTCTCGTCCGACTTCGGCTTCGATTGCCTTTACCGCAGAATCAAGCGCTCCCGCTTTGACTCCGTCTGCGATGATGAGCATATCAATCTGGGCTTCCCATATCTCCGTAAACAACCCCGTGAGAATCAATGTCTTGATGCGACCCGCTTTTGAAATCTTCTTTACCAATTCCGTTCGGTTGAGCAGGCTCGTCTCGAGAAGAAGTCGCTGGAATTCTACAAGGAAAGGAAACTTGTCATTGAGCGACCATGCATTCTTGCCGCCGGCCTTCTTGGCTTTTTTGATCATGCGCGCGCCGTGTAGAAATGACAGCTCCTTCTTGAGCTTCTCGCTTGTTATCTTGGCTCGCTCTGCGATCTCCAGGTGGAGGAAAGAAGTTTGGGGATTAAAGAGAAAAAGACGCATCAATTTGATTCTTGAATTGCCGCCCATTAGTTTTTCGAGGATGTCTGACATGGATTAAATGTAGCATATTTTGAGGGGGTTTGCAGGGCGGCCAAAAAGCCATTTATATGACCCTATTTGCTATACTCAAGGCATGAAAGACCAGTATTTTGGGGATTTTGGAGACTATCAAAAGCTGTCGCTTCTCCACATCTTGCGAAACCAGGATCTGAATATTGTGGTCCACTGGCTTAAAACTCGAGATGATGCGAGCACAGATGGAAAGCATATCGTCTATCTGGAAGCCCCTTCCCTTTGGCGGGATTACGACCCTGAAGTTTATGACTACCTGAAGGATAGATTTTCTACTGGCCGCAGAACTTTGGCGCACATTGAAAACAGTCATTTCTGCAGAGATATAACTTTTAAGAATTCTTATATTGAAGACCTCCTCGATCGAGAATCCCTGATGCACTCGATACTATCTGATCCTAAATGCCAATTAGTATTCTTTGATCCAGATAACGGGATTGAGGTCGCTTCGACGAATAGAAAGAATGTGCATAAGTATGTCCTATGGAAGGAAATGACAGCGGCATTCGATTCTGGAAAATCCATAATGATCTATCAGCATTTTTCACGATCAAATAGAGAAAATTTCATTCGAGAAAAACTTGCAAACTTAAAAGAAAAGCTTGGCGCTGACGTACTGTCGCTCAGAGGCAAACATTCAGTTTATCTTTTGGCAATTCAAAAAGATCACTCCGAAAAAATCAGAGAGAGCCTGGCGATTTTTTATTCAAAATGGAAAAACCTAGGTACGATAATCTGATTCCAAGCAAAAAATCAAAAGCCGGACACCTTTCGGTGCCCGGCTTTTGTTTTTGGCTTTCGCCTAGGCGGTATTATTTCAACTCTACCTTCGCGCCAGCGTCTTCAAGAGCCTTCTTGAGAGCATCAGCGTCTTCCTTCTTCATGCCTTCCTTGAGCATTGAAGGAGCAGCGTCTACGAGGTCCTTAGCTTCCTTGAGGCCAAGTCCGAGAGCTTCCTTAACAACCTTGATAACGGCGATCTTCTGAGCGCCGGCATCAGCTAGCTGCAAGTTGAATGAAGATTTCTCTTCAGCTGCAGGTCCAGCCGCAGGACCAGCTACTGCTACTGCAGCCGCTGATACTCCGAATTTCTTTTCTAGGAACTTAACGAGCTCGTGAAGTTCGATTACTGACATCTTTTCGATGGCATCTACTACCGTCTTGAACTGTGCAGGAGTTTCTACAACCTCTGCTGCAACATTTTCGTTTTCTGACATAATATTGTTTTATTGATTGATTAATTTTTAGGTAAAAAATCTGCCGGAGCGGATCTTTTATTGCTGTGATTTCTTTTCAGCGATTGCATTCAAGCCCAATACCAAGCCTTGGATTGGAGAATTGATGAGATTGACGAACTGAGCGTACAAAGTCTGTCGAGAAGGAATTGATGCTATCACTTCCATGCCCGCCTTGTCCTTGTATGTCCCTTCGAAGATTCCTCCGAGGATAGACACTCGTCCATCGAGGCTCTTCTGGAATGCATGGATCTCTCGAGCCGGAGCCAAAAGATCATCTGCATACACAAGAGCGACTTCTCCCTGTAGATCAGGCATATCGCCCGCTACATTGGCATCACCTAAAGCTCGCTTGATGAGGGTCTTCTTTGCTACATACAACCCAACACCTTCGCTTCGAAGCTGCTTTCGAACACCTGTCATATCCCCTACTGTAACTTTGTGAAAATTCACGAAGACAGCAGACTTTGCGCCTTTGAGGATGTCAGATACTCGGGCAACTATATCCTGCTTTTTTGATTTTGAAATTGCCATACTTTTTATAATTGGTTTTTATAAGAACCTGAAAGGTTGGCCTGATTTGCCGATCTGCGTAATGCAGTGGGGCAAATCTGGCCATTGAAAAACACCGGCTTGCGCCGATGCTTCAAAGGAGAGAGTAGCCAGATCTTCAGACTGTCTCATATATGCCCTTGAGGGGCTGTACGGGACGATCCTGGGACCTGACGACTTCTGCATAGGGCTTATCGAGCTTGCGCTCAGCCTATGGTCTTTGAAGCCTTTCGGGTATGAGAATACCATATTACGCCAATAAATCAACAGCCTCGCCCTGCACCCTGTCCAGGATGATCTTGAGACGGGCCAGATCCCTGAGAAATGCCTGGATTTTGGCTATTTCAGCCAGCTTCTTCTGTCTCTCCTTTTCGGTCCTGAATCCGGAGAGGATGCGCGTGGCCAAGCCATTCTGCAGCCTGTCCAAGCGGGTCGCATATTGCCGACTCAGGCCGGCAAGCCAATTTTGCTTTTTTATGATGACCAGCAAGGCCATGGTCGGATTTCCATTGCGCACATATCGTTCCGCCTGAGCGATGGCCGCATCATTCATTTGTCTCAATGAATATATTTCCAGTTGGGATATTGCTGCCTTCGCGGCATTCATGGATTCTAGAGCTCGTATCTTCTTTTCATCGAATGTCGGAATATGCGGCGGAATGGCGGACTGCGACGAGCTTGCCGAACCGTCCGTCTGTGCTGCGATAACCATATCTCCTGTCCCATCGGCATCAATATCCAAAATCAATATTCGAGAAGGCACAGGCGTCACGTATTGCATATCGATCGCGGCCACCGATCCATATCCAATAGGCACATTGTCAAAATGCTCGGTTGAGACTACGTGACCATTTTCAGAATCGATATTCTGATCGCTGAATTCGATCGATATATTCTGATCTGAAAGGCTGCGCAATGATACATCGTCATATGTTCCTAGACTGCCAAAAGACCAGCCGTCTGACGAATGCGTGACATTTGTGATCGCGAGCGCTTGCGGATCCCCTTCGATTTTTTGGATATTGTTTTTTTGATCAACGGTAACGATTCTGAATGACGTTGATGAGGCCGAAGACGCATGTACTTCAATCAGGCCTTCGACAAAGCCCTTGATCGCAACGCTATGCACCTTTTCTGTATTGAGCCAAGGATTGTCTGGATTCAATATAGGTATTCCTGATCCAGAGGCGTTTTCCTCATCAGAAACCAGAGCGGTAGACGTGGCAGCGATTATTTCTCCGATCACCCTTTGAACATCCTTCGATTCCATGAAATTGACATGGCTTATCGATTGCTTATTGCTTTTATTGTATTCGGCTAGCGATAGCAAAATATCCCGGCCGCTGCGACGGTCTTTGCCGTCGAATATGACCGTGCCATCGCCTTTTACCGAATATGCAGTCCGCCTCGTCAGTCCAGAAAGATTGGAGCATGGCTTTGATTCGGCCAGGATTTTTTTCGGAAAAGGAATGCATGGGACGTATTCATATGTCATGCCTGCCGGTGTAGGAATTCCGACCCCTATTATGGAATATGATCTGAATCTATCTTCTAGATGAGAGCTCGCGCTATAGATAAAATCCTTCTCGCTCTGCGCCTTCAGTGCCACCGCAAGGCTGGGAGCCGGATGCATGCGATCGATGCTCGGGCTGTCTTTTGATTGGCCTGCCCGGTTATCAGCCGATTTCATTGAATTCCTAAGCCATCCATACATTCCCGGCAGCGAGTAACCCGTTGCGGATGCTATGCCAGTTATATACGAGGATGTCGACCCGGTTTTTTTATCCTTGAAATCCAAGCTGAGAGGCCCTGCAAAATATTCCGAAGGGGTCAATAGGTGCGCGGAAGGCATATTGGCAGCGAAATCGATGGACGTATCTGGATCCAGAATCCAGCTGGCCAATATCGCCTGTTCATCTCCATGCAATGCTGCAAATATCGCCTGAGGAGCACCCGTTTCCGGCACGGCAGCATATGTAATGGACCGCACCAAATCCTTTTTACCCAATCCATCGAGAACGCGCAATGCCTCTTTCGCCAAAAACCCTCCATAGCTATGGGCGATGAGCACGACCTGACCATTTGAGGATTCACTTGCTGCCTCTTCAATCTTCGTAACCAAATTCACGACGCCCGCTCCCTCCGTCGCATATCTCCAATCATATGGAAATACGGAATAGCCAGCGATGGCCTTGTCAGTCTTCAGCTTCTTCAGATATGCGATAAATCCGCCATAGATCGATGTCGAGAAGAGCGACCCTGCAATATTCGTCTTTTCTATTATGTCTCTGGTGTAAATGCCGCTCAATATAGACCTGCCATCATGGTCGAGGAAAAGCTTCTTCACATCTTCGCGAACATTCGGTTCCCACAATTGATTTTGGCGCAGCAAGCCGAAACCATGCTTGTACAATCGGCTGCCTTTTATTCCTGGTATGAATATCACCTGCGAGCAGCACTGCCTCAGGATTCTCGGGGTCAATTTTACGGTCGAATCATTATATGCCTGATATTCAGAAGTGGCACAGCTGATCGAATTCCCCATCCCTGCCACGCGGGCCTGGTTATATGCGAGGATGCCGACCATGCAATGAGACAGGATCGAATCGTCGATTTGGAGATTGCTTTGATCGTATATCTGAATCGCATAATTGCTTCTCGGGACATCGATCCTGGTCGCTGTGACCGTCGCATTTGATCCCTGATATATCCGTATCGGAGGAGGCCCGAACAGGGCGAGAACGGGATTTTCTGATTCCAAAATCGGCTTGTTTTTGACTATCGAAGAATCCAAACTCAGATATGCATTCTGATATACGGATATAAGATTGCTGCTTATGGATGACAAAAAAGTCGAGGATGCTATGACGAGCGAAGATCCTTGGAAAGCGGAAGCGAAGGAAGGGCCTGAGAAATTGACATTGAATACCATTATCGCAGCATTGCGACCGCTGATCGGGAAGCGCCCGCCATCGCCTTCGTATGTCATGGTAACCCCTCTCAGAATATCAGCATTGTTTTCTGCCAAACCTGAATGAAATCCATTGAGTCCGATATTCACTATGCCCTGAGCAAAGATGGAGCCATTTGCGCCTATCGTCACTTTTGTTCCCGCAGGAATAGACAAGGAGTCCATGGGCCCCACATATATCTGATTATCTATCCGGATGCGGCCGCTCGCATCTGGGTGCAAAACGGTATCAACAGCCTCTGCCCTATTGGCAAACCCGGCACCCATAGCTATGCATGCGATGAAAATTATTTTCTTTAACATGCGCGCATCATCGCATTCGGGACATTAAGTTTTGATCAAGACAACAAAAAACCACCCCGTGAGGGGTGGTTTTTCGTTTTCAGAAGTTCTGCTTAACCGAAGCTAGGCAGACCAGCTAAACCGTATTATCGGTTGAACTGAACAGGGTTAGAAGTCTTGAAGTCTTCTAGACCGTAAGTCTGAGTGACAACACCGTTACCAGCGTTCCACTTGATCTGCGTAAGAGCAGCATTGTAGAGGCCGTTAGTAAGTGCTCCTGAACCGTTGATAGAAGCAGCAACTGTTACGTTAGCTGAAGATCCATCAGCGATATCGTTATCAGGGATAACTACGACGCTAACTGCAGATCCTGCAGCTGTAGAAGTCGCAGTGTAAGATGTTCCGTTAGAGAACACAACTGTGAAGTCAGCAGCTACTGGCTTAGTTACATTTCCACCCAAAGCCTGGATAGAAAGAGGGAACGTAGCAGTCATAGTAGTCGTACCTACACCAGCAACTGACTGGTTTGAAACTCCGATTGTAGGAGTACCAGCGAGCTTGATGATCGCAGCCTTAGTATATACATACTGGTTTGCGTTAGATACTCCAGCTACTGGCTGTGTAGCAGTAGAAGTGTTTCCTGCAGGTGTCTGGAATGCAATATTTCCAACAGTAGTGCTTGCGTACGTACCATTAGTTGTATTAGCTGGGAAGTCAGCCTTGATAGTGAATGTAGTTGGAGTATCGTTCTGAGCGATAGTAGCTCCAGCAGTTGTATCAAGGTTATTGAATGCAACTACTCCTGAAGTAGGAACTGACATTGACTTCAACAATGTAGAACCGTTGTACAAGTACAAAGTCGAAGGCATTGTAGCCGATGAAGTTGTAGTTGAGTTAACAGTCAACAATGTAGAAGCACCTGTCTCAGACTTCAAGTTGAATGAAGCGAGAACAACGCCGCTGACAACATCATTACCGTTTACTCGGTAGTTCTGTGATCGGAGAGTTGAAGCAGGGTTAGACAAAGTCAAGCTTGATGAACCAGGCTTCTTGAATGTGTGCATTCGAGTGTAACCTGAACCGTCAATTGAGTAGAAGCTGTTTACGCCATTTCCAGAGACCGCTCGTACTGAAGACGTATTGTATCCGTCGATAGTAAGAACTCGGTCAGAGTCAATAGAGTTCGAAGAAACAGAAACTGTCAATGTCTTTGTAGCATCCTTAGGAACTACGAAGTTAAGACCTGAAAGTCGAGCGTAGTAAACCTGGTTCTGGTCCTTCGTGAAAGAAGTAAGAGATACAGGAACAGTCGCTAGAACTGTAGATCCATCCCAGATCTTGATCGTATTGATCAAAGTAGCTGGGTTTTCAGCAGATCCTGAAAGAGTAGATGAGAACTGGAGATCCAAAGTCTGAACCGCTACATCAGCGAGTCGGGCTCGGAATTCTAGTCCGTATACTGGAACATCAGTCTGTGTTCGAACGTTTGAGTTGTCCGCTGGGTTTGAAGCCAATCGGATATCAAGTGAACCTTCAACGCCAGTGTTGTTCATTCCTGGGTTAGCAGGAGTTGAGCAAGGTGCACCAGTCATTGAGTTGTACATAGCGCCTGCTGGGCATCCAGGTGTAACTGGAGTGCTTGTGCAAGGCTGACCTGTTGTAGCGTTGAACATAGCTCCTGCTGGGCATCCAGGTGTAGCTGGAGTTCCAGAAGTAGTGTCAGCCATAACAGCGGCTCGAGTGATCGGACCGAAGTATCCAGCTGCAGGCGTAATGCCCTTCATTGACTGATAAGAAGCTAGAGCGCTCTTAGTAAGACCTCCGAAATAGCCCATGGCTGTTCCAGCTGGCATTGTAAGAACTCCCTTAGCTACTAGGAATGACTGTAGTGCTACTACGTCAGCTCCTCGGCTACCAACCGTAAGGTTTGTAGAGTATACGTACCCTGCAGACTGCGCAGATGCTGCTACTGGAGCAACAACTGTAAGCGCAAGTGCAAGAGCAAGTACGATTGAAGTGATTTTCTTCATAATATATTAATATTTTTGTTTAAAGATGGGTTAGTCCTCATTATTTGTAAAGTCGAATAATGTGAGGCATTAGCCATCTTCGGGTTTTTAATGTACTGACTATTGCAGACCCGCATCAGGACCCCTTCTCGAGCCGGGTCTGTTTTTTATTATCTATATATATGTATTAGATAAAAAAGTTCAGACCGGCATTTCGATGAGACGGGCAACTAATGTGGGCCTACAAGAGATCAGTAGGGTTCATAATGGAAACAAGGAGACAGATCCGCGAGACTGAATTGTCGGCATAGGCAGAAAACTGACTAATTAACGAATGTTGATGCTATTAAGTTTTCAACGTTCATCAGGGGACAGAAAAACAGTCTGGGAATCCGTGTACCATCTATGACGATGTACGGCTATATATATTACAGAAAATGACCCGGAAGGTCAATCTGAGGGCTTAATTGCAATAATGTCACAATACCCAGCTAGTCCTGAAGCGAATACCGGCTCCAGCGTCTCTCCCCCTCCTTTTTCAGGACACCTGACCCTACCAGAGATAGCAGCTCTCGCTGAATCGTCTTCTCGCTGCACCCTTTTATCTTGTCGGCGAGATCTTTAACCGTAAGCTGTCCTTTATTTCGAAGCTCCTTTATGATGATCTGCTGACGATCGCTGAGCTGGCCATCCTGTCGCCCTTGTGGGACAGACTGACCTGGCGCATCCTTATTGATCGCATTGAATGCCTGGTGCATCGATGCCACATTGCTAAAAGACATCTTCTGAGCGCTGCCGGCAGGGGCCACATGCAGCGGCGCAGGCCGCTGAGGCTGCCGCGGATTCTGATGCCTAGGCTGATCATTGTCTCGACGATCGTGAGCGACAGAGGGAGCTTGAATATGCTTCGCCGGAGCTTCTCTATGAGGCTGATCATCATGAGGACGAAGCACCTCTTCGATGACTTCGGCTGCAGGCTCTATATATAAGAGATCGCTGAGGCTGATCGACATATTGGTAAGCGATTTCATATATAGCTGCATGTCTTTAAGAGTCTTCTGCAGCGCCGAGTTCAAGATGGCAGCATTCTGTTCTGCGATCAAGCCGGCCGATGAAGCGATCTTCAAAAGCGACTGCAGATGAGACGTATGATTCTCGACATGCACATATGATATATCGGACAAGTGAATCATCTGTTCCAGAATGTCATGGCATATTTCTCGGACCCTGTTTTTGAGAGGCTCTGTGTCCTTTAGATGATTGGTCACCAAATATAGAGCCGTAGCCACATTCTCGTATTGGCCCTTTATCTGCTTTAGCGAAGTGTCATTCTTTGGCGTCATTTGTCCTTTTGGTAATTTAGTAATTGTCTGACCTTTATAAACCTGTCGGTTTTTTGAATTCTTGTATAGGACAAGAATTCAATCTTTCCAGCCTCGATTCAGTCCTTTATCTGATTCCAAGATCCGACATTTGTCCTTCACTTTTTTATGCTAAAAATTACGGACAATGTCTCTCAAGTCGCATTATATATAAGACAATCCAAATGGCAAATTTTTTCTTATTTTTTTCCATTAGGACAGCGTGTTAAACTAATTCCATGGCCAAGAAAGAACGTAAAAAAGCTCGGGACGAACAATCCAAGCTCAACCTCAACCCCCTATCAAATCTCAAAGACTCCACCAAAGAAAGCGTATGGGGAATCGTCCTCTTTGTCCTTTCCCTATTCTTCATACTGGCAGCCTTCGGCAAGGGAGGCAGCACCGGATACTTCATATATACGCAATTCGGCTATCTGCTTGGCATTGGCTATTACCTCATCCCTACCCTTCTGCTCATCCTATCGGCATCGTTTTTCGGAGACAGAGACAGGACGTTCTCGCTAGCCAAAAGCATCGGCTCGCTCGTCTTCATACTGTCTGGACTGGGGATCTTTGACCTCATCAGCAAGGATAGCGGAGGCAGCGTGGGCTATATCGTAACGCTTCCTCTTATCAATATGTTCGATGTCACCATCAGCTTTATCTTCCTTATAGCAGGGGTACTCATCTCGCTGCTCATCATTTTGGATACGACCCTCAAGCGAGAGCACCTTCTATTCTGGAGACGAAAGAAGAATGCGGGCGAAGAAAATGAGGCTGTGGATAACCCCACGAAAACAGCGATGGGACTCAGCGATTCTGAGAAAAAGAAGCTGGGCAAAGATATCAAGAATCAGGTCGGCGACGATGCTGATGATGCAGAAACGCCAGACGAGGATGAAAAGGACACTGATGCGAAGAAAGGATCTGTCCTTAATACTCTAAAGGACAAGTCTTCTGGTACGGCTCAGAATAAGGCTCAGAATCCAGAGAGCGATCCTAACTTTATTCCCCTCTTTGCCAAAAAGACAGCACTCCTTGGCAAGAAATACATTCCGCCGCCACTATCTATATTGGAGAATGATAGAGGAAAGCCCGGCGTCGGAGACATCAAGGCGAATGCGAATATCATTAAGCGCACTCTGCAGAATTTCGGAATCGATGTGGAGATGGACGAAGTTTCGATCGGTCCTTCAGTTACTCGATATGCCCTCAAGCCGGCTGAAGGCGTGAAGCTTTCGAAGATTCTCGGACTCCAGAACAACCTCTCGCTGGCACTCGCCGCCCACCCTCTTCGAATCGAAGCACCCATCCCTGGCAAGTCTTTGGTAGGCATTGAAATGCCGAATAGCGTCAAGACGACCGTCGGACTCGGAACCATGCTCGCGCAAGAAGATTTCCAGAAATCGGACAAGCCTCTCATGGTCGCGCTCGGAAAAGGAATCTCTGGAAAGTCATACTTCAGCAATTTGGCAAAGATGCCTCACTTGCTTTTGGCCGGTGCCACCGGATCAGGAAAGTCAGTTACTGCACATGCATTGATCACATCACTGCTCTATCGAAACTCGCCAGAAAATTTGCGATTCATCATGATCGATCCGAAGCGTGTGGAACTCACACTATATAATGGTATCCCCCACCTTCTGACTCCGGTCATTACCGATGCAAAGAAGGCCATCATGTCTCTTAGATGGGCGGCAAAGGAAATGGATAGACGATATGATGTTTTGGAAAAGAACTCCGTTCGAGATATCGATTCATATCACAAGAACATCCTCGTCCCAGCCCTCGAAAAGAGCAAGAGCGAGATCAAGGTAAACGAAGGAGACGATTCTGCGAATATCGATGGAAAGGATGCTGGCGCAGCATCTGCGAAAAGCGATATCGTCGATGCGATGCCATATATCGTAATCATGATCGATGAATTGGCAGATATCATGCAGGCATATCCTCGAGAGCTCGAGGCCGGCATCGTTCGGCTCGCACAGATGAGCCGAGCCGTTGGTATCCACTTGATACTTTCTACTCAGCGACCTTCAGTGAATGTAATCACCGGCCTCATCAAGGCAAACGTTCCTTCTCGAATCGCTCTCCAGGTGGCTTCGCAGATCGATTCCCGAACCATTCTCGATATGAGAGGAGCGGAAGAATTGCTCGGTGCCGGAGATATGCTCTGGCTTGGAAGCGATATGTCCAGCCCTATGCGACTGCAGTCCGCCTTCCTTACAGAAACGGAAATCAAGAGAATCGTTAAGCACCTCAAGGATAATGCCGACAGCCTCTCGACGGATCAGATAGCGCTCAGCGGCGGCGGAGCGATGGCTGGAGATTCTGCGGTAAACGACCCTATCTTCAATGCATCAGGAGCCAATGGGCTTGGCAGCGGACTAAGCGGTGGCGGAATGAGCGGAGGTTTCGGCGGCGGCAATGACGATGATGCGGACGATGATCTGTATGAGGAAGCAAAAGACATCGTGACAAAGGCCGGCAAGGCATCCACATCATATATACAGAGAAAGCTTCGCGTTGGCTATGCTCGAGCCGCTCGATTGATGGATATCCTCGAAGACAAGGGTGTAATAGGGCCAGCGGACGGATCGAAGCCTCGAGAAATCCTCGGATATTCTGGAGGAAACGATGATGCGAGCGCAGACGAGACAGAAAGCGATGAATCGAATAACAATGCTTAAATCTATCCGCGAAAATTTCATGATTTTGATCCCTTCTTTATCAAAACTTAATATCGCGTCTATATGATTAAAGGATACCAAGATGGCAAGACGGCGCTAAAGTTCCTGATCACCGCCCTCTTTGTATGCGTCCTTGTAGGCTATTCGATATTCCAAGTCCACAAGATCGTTACTGGACCGACTATTGCAGTAGATCTGCCTGAACAGGCGGTAATCACGGGCGCCGGCATGCTCAAATTGCAAGGCGTGGCTTCAAATATAGCTTTTATATCGCTCAATGATAATCCTATATATATTGATGAAAAGGGCGCTTTTAGCGAAAACCTGCTTCTCTACCCTGGATACAATATCGTAAAGCTTTTCGGCAAGGATAAATTCGGCAAGACCCTGACCCGACTCGTAGAAGTTACATACCAGCCATAATGCCTCTGATGGATTGCTAGCCCCTGGCCAGTAATCGCTAGGAGCTATTCGACGATGGCCTTACAATAGATTAGTACAAGCGACATTCGTCTGCTTGTCAGCCGTTTAAAAATTAATCTCGTTGGCAGAAATCAGTCTATGGCTCTATGCATTAATGATTTCACTAATGTAAAAAACAAATATGGCACCCAAAAAACCAATAAAAAGCACAAAGCCTTCTCCGAACTCTTCCGCCCTATCGGCTGACGACAAGGGGGAAGTCGCTGATGAAATAATCGGCATGGACGATGAGCAGACTGACAAGAAGGGCAAGAAAAACAATAACGATGCCTCTATTTCCGATACGATCGCTCAGATCAAGACGAAATTCGGCGATGATGCGATCATGAAGCTCGGCGAGCGGCCGAAAGTAGGCGTCGATGCCATCCCTACCGGATCGATCGGACTCGATGCGGCGCTTGGCGTAGGAGGACTTCCTCGAGGAAGAATCGTCGAAGTATTCGGACCTGAATCTTCAGGAAAGACGACGCTTACCCTCCATGTAATCGCGGAAGCCCAGAAAATGGGAGGAATTTGCGCATTTATCGATGCAGAGCATGCGATGGATCCGGAATATGCAAAGCGACTCGGCGTAAAGATCGACGAATTGCTCATCTCTCAGCCAGATACGGGAGAACAGGCCCTTGAAATCGTAGAGAGCCTCGTCCGATCAGGCAAGATGGACGTAATCGTCATCGACTCAGTTGCAGCCCTCACGCCTCGAGATGAAATCGAAGGAGATATGGGGCAAAGCCATATGGGAAAGCAGGCACGATTGATGTCGCAGGCATTGCGAAAGCTTACGGCTATCGTAGCGAAGTCCAAGACCATCGTTATCTTCATCAACCAGATTCGAATGCAGATCGGAGTCATGTTCGGAAATCCAGAGACTACTCCGGGAGGAAAGGCTCTCAAATTCTATACATCGGTCCGGCTCGATATCCGAAGAATCGCTCAGATCAAGAAGGGCGAAGAAATCATGGGAGGACGAACGAGAGTAAAGGTCGTAAAGAACAAGGTCGCTGCCCCATTCAAGCAGACCGAATTCGATCTCATGTATAACGAAGGAATCTCAAAGGAGGGCGAAATCATCGCTCTGGGAGAAAAGATGGGCATCATTCAGAAATCCGGCACCAGCTATGCGTATGGCGATATCAAGCTTGGGCGTGGCTACGATGCCACTCGACAGTTCCTACGAGAGAACAGCAAGGTATCAGCTGAAATACTCAAGCTCATCAGGGCAAAGCTGAAGGAAATGTAGGAACGAGGCTTATCACAGCCTTATTTCGACCGGTAAAAACCGCCCTATAGGCGGTTTTTACTTTAATCGAGCAAGGGATGCAATGTAGACATTTGCCTCCTAATGGCTTAGAATAGCCCCACTATGTCAATGTTAGATTATAACGAAGTAACAGTACGCAAGTATATCGTCTTTGAGGGCGAGCCGTACGAAGTATTAGCATCACACGTTTTCCGAAAGCAGATGAGAAAGCCCGTTAATGCGACGAAGCTCCGAAATATGATTTCGGGCCGAATTGTAGAGCATTCTTTCCATGCTACAGACCGAGTCGACGAGGCAGACCTCCAGTCGAGCAAGGTGAAGTTCTTGTACGCAAACAAGAGCGAATGGTGGTTTTGCGAGGAAAAGGACCCAAGCAAGCGATTCAAGCTCACAGAAGACCTTCTTGGCGATGGACGCAAGTTCATCAAGCCAAATAGCCTCGTAGAGACAATGATCTATGATGAGAAAATCATCGGAATCAAGATCCCTATCAAGGTTGAGCTCAAGGTGACGGATGCCCCTCCCGCAGTCCGCGGCGATACAGCCAAGGGCGGCAACAAGGTCATCACCCTCGAGACTGGCGCGACCATCAATGCTCCGATGTTCATCAACCCAGACGATATCGTTAGAATCAATACTGAGACTGGCGAATACGTAGAGCGAGTTTCTTAATAAGCTTTAAACCCTTCTTAAAAAGAAGGGTTTAAAATTAATATGAAAAAAATTGATACATTTTCAAAAAGAATGAATAAGGAGATCGTACCTTATATGAAAATCCCAAAAGATGCCAAGAAGCGCAAGTTACTGCAAGAGAGAGTATTTGCGGGACTAATGGGAGAATCTAAGCCAGACAAAGAAGGGTCACTCTATCGACCCTCTCAACGAAGAGATTATATTTTTTGCATATTCAACCGATATGTTGAAATACACGAGTCCCTATCAAGGCTCAAGCTCTGCATCGAATTCATTTCAAACAAGAACGGACCCAAGAAGATATCTGAGCTTGATTATATTAAATATCACTATGAGTATTATCTTAATGAACTCTATATTTTTAAACTCAGGACAAACCGGCTATTTGATTTTGTCGTGAGTAAATGTCGGAAAAAAAGTCTTCACGAACAAGAAAAAATAGTTGCTATCACCAAAAAAGCCATAAATGAGTCCCTCGAGTCAATGGTAAAAATCAGAGGAGCGCATGTTCATGACCGGCGTTTCAGTAGCTCAAAAATGGATCAAATACACGCCCTAAGCTCTATCGCAGATGAATTTGAACTGATGGCGCGATTGAAGGAGAATGAGTTAAGGTCTCTCAGGAAAAAGATCAAACTCGAAATTTCAACCAGCACAGAAATTCTTGAGAAATTCTTTGACAAAACTGTTTATACGATGATCGGCGAGCTGATATTCGAAATATTACCTCCAAAGATAAAAGAATCAAGGTCTACAGTGGGACTATGATCAACCAGCCAGCTCCGTTCCCTCCGTAACCTCATCAACCTTGCTCTTTGGACCGAAGACAAGCACGCCGAGATGCTCCACCTCAGCAAAGCCCTTCTGCTTTGTTGCCTCAATGACTTTCTTATCATTCGTCGTCTCGATCATTTCTCGAGTGAATTCTGCGACTTCGAGACCGGCGAGCAATGCGGCATGTATGATTTTCTTCATTTCCGCATTGCTTTTCGCTTCCTTTATCATGATGGCATGCTTGATATTGAGGAAGATTTCCTGCTCATCAGCAGTATGGATTTTGTCCTGATAAAACAATTTCTGATCAGTTCGATGTCCGAAAGCGGCAGTTAAGTGCCCTACCGTATTGAGCTTTTGCCATTGCTGCATGTCAGCACCTCCATTGAGAATGACTGCTGCATAGCGATTTTCTTTCGCCAATTTCGCAGCACCCGCTGACGAATTGCCAGCAGCATTCGCGGCAGAACCGTCCTCCGGTCGCATCGTAGGGAAAAGAATGGCATCCTTGATATTCTTTGTATTCATGAAAAGCATGATGATTCGGTCGATGCCGATGCCGATTCCCCCATTAGGCGGCATGCCATATTCCATCGCTTCGAGATAGTCGAGGTCGCTTGGAGAGATTTCGCCATCGCCCTTTCGCTTCTTGCGATCCTGCTCCTCATATCGAAGCTTCTGATCTACGGGATTATTGAGCTCAGAAAAGCAATTCGTCACTTCGAGACCGCCCATGACGAGCTGGAATCGGTCAATGAGCATCTTGTCATCCTCTCGACGCTTGGCAAAAGGATTGAATTCTACAGGATAATTGATGAGGAAAACCGGCTGGATGAGATTCGGTCGGATGGCTTTCTTATAAATCTTGTCGACGATCTTTTCGAATTCGTCTGCAGCCTCGATATCAGCGCCATGCTTTTCAGCCAAAGCGACGAGATCCTCTCGTGAATATTCGCGCAGATTCTGCACGCCGATCGTCTCAGAGATGAGCTCGAGGAAAGGCTTTACCTCGAATGGCTTCGAGACGTCGATAGTATTGCCATTATATTCGAATGAATCCTTGCCGAAGATTTCTTTTACTAAAAACTGAACGAGTTCCTGAATGAATTGCCGCTGAGATTTCGCATCGGCATATACCTCCTGAGATTCAAGCATGGTGAATTCAGGGTTATGCGTCACATCGATTCCCTCATTTCGGAAGCGTCGGCCCATTTCATAGACCTTGTTGAATCCGCCGACAACTAGTTTTTTCAAAAACAATTCCTGCGCGATCGTAAGATTGAAATCAAGATCGAGCGCATTGTGATGCGTCTTGAATACGGCAGCTGTCGCTCCGCCGGCCAGGGCCTGCAAGATCGGCAATTCCACCTCCAAATATCCATGATCATCGAAAAATCGGCGGATCAATGAGACTGTCTTTGTTCGCAGGATAAAAGAGTTTCGAACCTCCTCATTCGTAAGGACATCGAGATATCGGCGTCGATATCGTTCTTCCACATCCTGCAAGCCGGCCCATTTTTCCGGAAGGGCTCGCATGGACTTCGTAATGATGCGCCAAGCAGAAGCCGAAATGCTCATCTCGCCTCTTTTTGTCCTCATAAGCATGCCTCGAACCTCCAAGAAATCTCCGATATCGGCAGTTTCCTGGAATAGATCGAAAGCATCGGCCACATTGGGATGCGCTATAGTCTCATCGAGACCCGTAACTTTTTCTCCATCCTGAGCGCTCTGAATATAGACCAAAGGCTCATCCTTCTTGATGATTGCCTGGAACATGCCAGTACCATCGAAAAGGTCGCAGAAGATCAAGCCGCCCTGCCCTCGCAATGACATGATTCGGCCGGTAACCGCAATCTCTTTGGCGGCAGGCTCAAGCTCATCGAATTTCTGTCGCAAATCAACGAAATCATAATCCTTGCGAACGGAAATCGGATAGGCTTCTATGCCCAGAGATTCGAGCTTTTGGAGCTTTGCCAGTCGCACTTCTTTTATTTCTTCTTGTGAGGCCATAATTAGGGCGATTATAGCCCTTTTCAGAGGGTTTTACAAACCCGACGCCAACACCCGAAAGCGCAAACGGCCGATCGTTTTTTATGGTACATTTTATATATAAAACATTTATGCTCATGAAAAAACAAAAAAATAATCTGCTCTGCGCCTCGCTGGCAATCGCCATTATCGCGGCTTCTGGTATCGCGATATCAATTCCGCGCGAGATGTCAGCTCAGACAGTTCTGTCCGTCTCCGTGCAATCGCTTTCCCCAAGCACGACGGTATCGATCGGCACCGCAATCTCCTTTGCCCTATCAACATCAGGATTCTCGAGCCCTGCATATGCCATCGCAGACTCAATGAGCGGCAGCACTATCAATAGCGGCAATATCAATGCCAGCGGGCAGTTCAATTGGACGCCTTCTGCCCAGGATGCCGGAACCCACAACCTCACGATTACGATAACTGATTCGAGCGGAAACAGAGCCACGACCGTACAGACCCTGACCGTCAACAATTCCCCTTCCATATCGATTCAATCCATGTCGCCTGCCACAACTACTATTCATTATGGCAAAACCCTCAGCTGGAACGTCACAACTAGCGGCATCGGGAATCCGTATTTCACGGTCAATGACTATTTCAGCGGCACGACGATAACGAATTCCAATATGGATATGTATGGAAATTTCAAATGGACTCCGAAGTATCAGGATATCGGTTTGCACTATATAACCGTATATGCCCGCGACCCTTTGACTAATATCACTCATACCGCATCGCAGCAGATCACCGTCGGAATCCCGCCAGATATTGCTATCCAGTCGCTCTCCGCTTCGACTATCACCGCTGGCCAAACGGTTACATTCAATGTGGTAACCTCAGGAATTCCAGGCGCAGCATTCTCGCTCAAGGATTCATTTCCAAATAGCACGGCGGGCGTTTTCAATATAGATCAATATACGGGAAACTTCTCATGGACATCGACAGCGAGAGATGTCGGACTTCATATCCTCACCATAACGGCAAATAATAGCGATGCGAGCAAAGCAGCGAGCACCACGCAATATATCACCGTCACCAACGATGCGGCGGCCGCAGTTATACCGTCAGTGCCAGCAATAACGCCAAGCAATCCCATCGTATCGACGCCGATTCCGTCTGCCAGCTCTGGTGAGGTTTTCACCACATATCTCTCCGAAGGAATGACAAGCGCTGAGGTAAAACAATTGCAGCTAGCCCTTACAAAGCTCGGATTCTTTAATGGCCCAGCAACCGGCTATTTCGGACCGCTCACGACCAAGGCGGTCAAAAGCCTTCAGAAGTCCTATGGCATCACCCAGCTCGGCGCTGTAGGACCAGCGACGCGCTCTTTGCTCAATCATGGCCCGACTACATCTGTGCCGATGCAGCCATCACCGACGACGAGCGGCGCAAGCGCAGGATACAATTTCACCCTATTCCTCGAGCTCGACTCGACTGGCAAGGAAGTAACCGAATTGCAGAAAAAGCTCACTGCCCTGAAATTCTATTCTGGCCCAATCACCGGCACATTCGGCTCTCATACAGAAGCAGCAGTAAAGAAATTGCAGAAGGCCAATGGCCTCACGGCTGCAGGATATGTTGGACCGAGCACCAGAGCCGTTCTCAATAAATAGCTGAGAAAAAGAAAAGCCGCTCATCTCTGAGCGGCTTTTCTTTTTCTCTCGTCTCGACCGGTCTTGCGACTAGTTCGCTACGAATGGAAGGAGGGCCATGAATCGGGCTCGCTTTACCGCAGTGGCTAGCTTTCGCTGGCTCTTTGCAGTCGTGCCTGTTCGCTTTCGCGAAAGGAGTCGAGCATGAGGATTCAAGAATTTCTTCAAAATTTCAGTATCTTTGTAGTCGATATGCTGAATGTTATTTTGAGCGAAAAAGCATTGCTTTGTCATAATTGTTTTGTAAATTCTTCGCGGTTAATAATGTTTAGAATGGAATGTCTTCTGGGTTTATTTCCTCATTAGGGTATGAAGCGCTATCGAGCGTATCCAATGGATTGTCATCCGCTGGCTTGCTGGCTGCTCGCGGTGCTGATGCTCCGCTCGCTGCTCCGCCTCCATAGCTTCCTCCATCGCTAGCTCCGCCCCGAGGGCCGAACTGGATAGTGTCAGCGATGATTTCTGTTCGATAATTCTTCTTTCCGTCCGGACCGTCCCAAGATCGCGTCGTAAGCCGTCCTTCTACGTATGCCATTGAGCCCTTCTTTAGATAAGCAGCGGTCGTATCAGCCTGTCGCCCGAAGACCACGATATTGTGGAAGTCGGTATTTTCCTGCTTAGCGCCGTTCTTATCTTTCCAGACTCGGTTAGTGGCAATCGAGAAGCTGCAAACGTTGATTCCTGAAGGCAAAGCCTTTAGTTCAGGATCTCGCGTGAGGTTTCCGATAATGAATACTTTGTTTAAATACATATTTCTATTATAGCTTAAGCTTCTAGGTTCTCGCTAACTTCTGCTGCTGCTTCTGGAGCCGCTGCATCGTCAGTTTTTTCTAGGGCTTCTGCTGTCGTTCCTTCTGAAGATTCGTCAGAAGTATCTGTTCGGCCATTTTTACCGTTTCTTTCGCGTGGAGCCTCGGCCAATGTGCTCTCGCTCACAGTTGAGATGAGTAGGTATCGCAAAACAGGTTCGTATTCCTTCACCTGCTTCTCGAGCGCCTCGATATCTTCAGGAACAAGAGTGAACTTGATCCATCCGAAATAAGCGTTCTTATACCACTTCTTAACCGCTTTGACAGTCTTTGAGATGTCATATGCGAGATTAATTGGCTTCGGAGCATCCTCAGAGATGAACTCGCCCCCGAGCTTTTCAACAAATGATTTGAGCTCAGAAAACTTTACAGTTACATCGTCTTCCGAAAGAGTAGGCACAAAATGGAAACCGAGCTCATATACTTTGAGTCGTTCCTCTCGTTCTACATCTCTGTTATGTTCCTTGGTCATGGGGACCAGGTTACCACATGATCTTCACTTATGCAAGTCGCCTGATGCCAGTTTTGCGGCTTAAAATAAGGCTAAACTGCTACTGACGAGCCGTTCTGAGTGCCCAAATCAATACAGTAGGCCCTTTCGGCATTCCTAAGCATAGCCAAGCGGCATTCTTCTAGATCCATGCCTCTGGTTTTGGCCAAAGCCTCGACGACATAGGTGACATATGAAGGCTCATTTGTCTTGCCCCTGAATGGCATAGGAGCCACATACGGGCAATCTGTTTCGGACATGATGGACTCGAGAGGGGCAGACCGAATAACCTCATCATATGACGAAGCAAAGGTAATGACCCCGGTAAACGAAAGCGTGAAGCCCTTGTCTAGAAACGATGCAGCCTGCTCAGGCGTCCCCGCGAAGAAATGCACGTTTCCCCGCAATCTTGCCTTATCCCCGATGAAATCCTCATCAAGAATGGATAAAATTTCTGAATAGCTCTCTCGCGCATGGATCATGAGCGGCAAGTCATATTTGAGAGCGATCTCTATTTGCCCTCGGAATAAGTCACGCTGCTGCGCATAGACCTCGGCTTTTTTGTCCTCATCTATCCTGAACAAATCAATGCCGCATTCCCCTATCCCTATCACTTTGCCGCGCCCGCCTTTTTTATATAAATGCTTATCAACAAGCTCATCAAGAGCCTCGAGATCAGCCTGCCAATCCGTCGTCCATTCATTCGGATGGATTCCAGGAATCGAATAAATATGCGGATGAATCGCAGCGAAACGCTCCGCCGTCAGCAAACAATCGCGAGATGTCTCGATATTCGTTCCGATATTGATGATGGCCACGCCCTTGTCGCGAGCACGATCAATAACGCCAGGCAATTCAAGCTTATAGTATTCGGGATATGCATGCGCATGCGTGTCGATATATTTGATTTCGACGGGCATGTGAAGGTGGAGTTCTTTTTTGGCCATATTAGTCTCGTCGCAAGAAAAGCGGCGTCTCAGGGAATGTCCCCGCCTCGAGTAATGCAATCACCTTCTCCGAAGTCTCAGGCATGAATGGAGCGAGCGCATATGCGACCTTGTACAATTCTTCGAGCAGATATCGCACGTCTTTCTTGGCTGCATCGGCATCGACTTTTATTTTCTTGAATGGAGCATTTTCTTGGATAAAAACATCCAGCTCGCCGATCCTCTTCCAGACCACATCTGACGCCTCGGCGAAATTGAAACGCGCGAAAGGCGCCTCAAGCTTATTGAAAAGCTCCGCTTTCCCAGCAAGATCGCTATTAATTCCTTCGAAGGAAACCTCATACGAAACCGCCATCTTGAGAATTCGGCTTGTGAGATTTCCGATTCCATTAGCGAGCTGCGTATTGTATGCCTCCTTGAACCGCTCCATCGTAAAGTCCCCATCCTCATATGCGGGAAGCTGATGAGCGAGGAAATATCGCAAGGCATCAATGCCGAATTCATTGACCACATCGAGCGGATTGATGACATTGCCGATCGATTTGCTCATCTTCTGTCCTCCGCTCGTAATGAAGCCGTGGATGAAAATCTGCGAAGATGCAGGAAGCTTTGCTGACATAAGCATCGCTTGCCACATCGCTGACTGCTGTCGGAGATTGTCCTTGCCCGCAACCTGCATGCCTGGCCAGAATTTCGCGAAATCAGAATCCGCTCCTTCGTTCGGCCAGCCAGTCGTCGAAATATAATTCACGAGAGCATCGAACCAGACATACATGACATGCTCATCATCGCCTGGAACAGGAACGCCCCAAGGCATCTTGTCCTTCTTTCGCGAAATGCTGAAATCCCTCAAGCCGCCTTCGACAAATGTGCGGATCTCATTCAATCGGCCTTCAGGTACGACGAAATCTGGTCGATCGCGATACAAATCGAGCAAAGCCTGCTGATAGCGAGACCATCTGAAGAAATAATTTTCCTCCTTGATGATCTGGATCTCATTATTCGGATGAATCGGGCATTTGCCATCGACGAGCTCCGACTCTGACTTTTCCAGTTCGCAGCCGACGCAGTACTTCGCATCGTATTCTCCCTTATAGACATCCGACTTCCCGTCCGCATCCACATTCTGCGCGCATCGCTTCCAGAATTCCTGCGCAGCCTCGATATGATTTGTATCAGTTGTCCGGATGAAATGCGTAAAGCTCAAGTTCAGGATCGGCTTCAATGCCTTGAATTTTTCCGCATAGCCATCGACATAATCCTTCGGCGAAAGTCCGGCTTCGAGCGCTTTCTGATAGATCTTAAGGCCGTGCTCGTCAGTTCCCGTATTGAAAAAAACCTCATGCCCCTGCATGGCCTTATGCCTCGCAATGTAGTCGGCCTGGATGAATTCCAAGGCATGGCCCATATGCGCCTCCGCATTCACGTATGGCAGGGTCGTCGTTATATAAAAAGGTTTGTTTTTCATAGTTATGGCGCATGATTTTCGACCCTTTCCTCCTGGCCGGCGATCAGCTGCGTATTGCATATAGTAGCCCAAAAGAAGGCTTTTTTAAAGCTACTCATTCACGAACCTCTTTCTCCTATCCATATCATCCATGAATTCGACGAGCGCAACCGAGATAGGAACCGAGAGAAGGATGCCGAGAAAGCCTGCGATCTCTGCACCGGCAACGAGAGCGATGATGACGAGGAGAGGCGGAACTCCAACTACTTTTTTCACAACCAATGGATAAATGAAATGCGCCTCGATCTGCTGGATGATGATATATACAGCGACTACGATCAGGCCGAGACCGAAGCCTCCATCGAGAGTGGCGAGGAAAAATGCAGGAATCGCAGAGAGGGTCATGCCGACGACCGGGATGAGCTCGAATACAGCTGCGAGCATCGCAAGCAAGAGAGGATGGCTGACGCCAAGCAAGAGCAATGCTATATACGTAAGCACTCCGACGATTAGGCCGAGAAGCAATTGGCCTTGCATCCATTTGCCGATCTTGCGCTCAGTCTTTATCCAAAGCTCTCGGACATATTTCTCATGCTTGACCGGTGTGACGATGCCGAGGAATTCCCCTACTCCGTCTTCGCGCACGGATAGATAGAATGAGATCACGAACATCAGTATGAAGCTGACCAATCCTCCGAATATTCCAGAGACCGCATTGAATGTGCCGCCAGTAAAGATCGTCAATGAATTGCTGATATACCCGACGAGGTCGCCCACCGCAACCGTCGATGGCAATTCAGGGAAAATCGTTCGGGCGCTTGTGAATCCGCCGGCATGAAGGCCATTGAAGATATCCGCCGTCTTGATCGATCTCGGCAAGCCATTGAGCGCGGAGATGGTTTCATTGAAGAGCGGAGGCAGGACGAATGATATGAATGCCACGATGAGCCCGATGACGATGGCATAGGTCAGGATGACAGAGATGGCTCTTGGGATTTTTTTCCTTATGAAAAAACGCGTGCCCGGTTCCAATACCGATGCGATCACGACTGCCGATAGTACGACAAGGACGAGGCTTCGCAATTCGTATAGCAGGAAAAGCCCGCCCACGAATAAGGCGATCTTGAAAAGCGCATTGAAGCTGATATTGAACATCTGGCTATGGCGAGGCCCGCTCATAGCCGAATCCGCATTATTGCCCCTGAAATTGTCTGACATGAGCTAAGGATAGCATTAATGCCGCGAGGCGGACAATGTCAGAGTTATGAAATTTTAATAAAGAAAAGGCCGGAGCAGCAGAAAACACCGGACGGCATGGCGCCGGCCGGGGTTCGAATGAATAATGATAAAGGTCGACTGAAGCAGCCGATTGATCAATATGATGCTAAGCGGCAGCCGCAGGCGCGATTCCGTCCTTGAGATCGAACCGCAGTCCGAGCCGCAGGCAGTTTTTGCTCAATACGGCGACAGCCAAGCCCTGCCTACCGTGTTGGCCTCGAGTTATGGCATCTTGAAAGTCCGAAGGGTAACTCACCCTCGACATATCGCGATCGGGTGCATCAATCGGTTTCGGAACAGGATCACGAAGCACCGCCCGTTCCAGTACCCTGACGCATGCTTCGTCGAGTTCATAATGATCAACGATATCCAAATAACCAGTACCGTACAAGACCGCTATCAGTCGGGCACGATTAGCCTGAAGCATATCCCAAGCGCGCTTTTTCATACCTTCGTCGAGATCGGTAAATTGCACCGCACCCCAATGCATACCCGCAAACGTTTGCAGGAATTTGCGCACGGAAGTCTTTTTGCTTTCCTGCCCGACATGAACAATATTCCCGTGGCCCCACACCTTAGGATCGAGGAACCACATCAGGCTCCTGAATGTGACAATGTCGTAAAGATACGGTGGAAATTGATTATGCTGAATCTGCGCGAAGAGCCTTAGAATGGATCCAAAGGCCATGGCAGCAAGCACGTCATGCTTGTAGCCTCCGACGCATCTTACTTTCTCGTAGTGGCCATTGGCCATCCGCAAGCAGTATTGAAGGGCCTTGCCATAGTCACTGCGATCGACATCATCAAAAATCCGGTGAATCATTCCTGATCTTGCCGATAGCAAGTGCGTGCCTTCCCAGATCTTGAGCCATTCTTCCCAGCCAAAGCCTGAGTAACGGGTCGGCCGGTCGGTGATCGTCAGCATGACAAGCGGACTATTCGTAACGATAGGCGCGGATTCGTATTCCTCATCGGAATACGCAGGAGGAGGAGCTTTTGTGCTCATTTGGTGTTTGTCTTTCTTTGTTCGAGTTTATTTTATGCCCGGTAATTTATTGGGCGGTGTACGGGACTATTCCCGGATGGAATGGTATACCGATGAAGTTTTTTGTCAAAAAAAGACCGCGCTACTCGAATAGAGATGCGCGATCTTCTTTTACCAAATATATGAGTGCGGTTATGCGATCAACCCCTCGATCTTGCTCGCCAAATCAGCAATAGCGACCCTCTCCTGCTCTCCGCTATCTCGATATCGAATCGTGACGGTATCAGTTGCGCCGACTGCGATTGCAGCAGAGCTGTCCTTGGCATGAACGGCCTCTTTGACGCCTTCCATGGTTTCGAAATCAATGACTACGCAGAATGGCGTACCGATTTCATCCTGTCGTCGATATCGCTTGCCGATATTTCCATTGTCGTCGAATGTGACGCGGCCAAATTTCTTTTTGAGGTCGGCATAGAGAGATCGGGCGATGCTGACGAGCTCGGGCTTATTTTTGAGGAGTGGCGAAACGGATACGAGGACCGGCGCGATCTTTGGAGAAAGCTTGAGATATTCTCGCTTCTCTCCGCCGAGTTCGTCTACGGTATACGCATCGCTGAGGACGGCAAGCATGGTTCGCTCGACGCCGAATGTAGGCTCGATGCAATGCGGCACATATCGCGTCTTTGTCTCGTCATCGAAATAGCTGAGATCGACTTTGGAATGCTCGATATGCTTATTGAGGTCATAGTCGGTTCGATATGCGAGGCCGAAGAGCTCTTTTTGGCCAAAAGGAAAATCAAATTCTGTATCGACTGAACAGCTTGAATAATGCGCGCGATCTTCTGCAGCAATATCAACCTTGTGAACATGCGACATATCGAGGCCGAGATCCTTGGCGAATTCCATTTGCTCATTGAAAAAACCATCGAATGTCTCCTTCCAGTTATCGGGGTGCACGAAGTATTCGATTTCCATCTGCTCGAGCTCCCGGTCGCGGAAGATAAAGTCTCGAGGGGCGATCTCATTTCGAAAAGCCTTTCCGATCTGGGCGAGACCGAATGGAATCTTTGGATGCATAGAGTCGAGGACGTTTTTGAAATTGACGAACATGCCCTGCGCAGTCTCGGGTCGCAAGTACGAAATGGAATCATCATCAGCGACCGGACCGATATGCGTCTTGAACATCATATTGAATTGTCGGACATCGCCGAGCGGATTGCCTTCTGGGCTCTTGAGTCCGAGCTCTTTTATCTTGGCATCCATGGCATCGAGCGTCATGCCTTTTACATCCACACCTGACTCTTCAAGCAAATGATCAGCTCGATATCTCTTCTGCGTCTTTGCATCGACGACGAGCGGATCAGAAAATCCCGCGACATGCCCGCTCGCCTTCCAGACATTCTGATTCATGAGGATCGCCGCATCGACGCCGAACATATCCTCGCGATCAGTGACGAAGCGCTTCCACCATAGGTTCTTGATATTGTTCTTGAGAGCGACTCCGAGCGGACCGTAATCCCATGTGCCCGAAAGGCCTCCATAGATCTCAGATCCTGGGAAGATAAAGCCTTTTCGTTTGCAGAGCGCGATGATGTTTTCCATATATGTATGTATTACAGCCATGGTAGCAGATTATATCGGGGAAAACAAAAGCGAAAAACAGACAGAAGGAAGGGCCAAACGTCGGCAATCGGCAGGCTATTTATACACCTCCTTCCTATGCCCTATCGAAATGACATATACGATGAGCTGCCCCTTGGCGATCTGGTAGACGATTCTGAAGGGCCACACACGTATCGAATAAAACCCTTTAAGGGGCCCTGCCAATGCTTTTCCAGACAACGGATCTTCCTCGAGGCTTTTCATGGATTCCATCAATTTGGATCGCATATCCTCCCCGACTCGATCCAGCATTTTTCGAGCATTGCTCGAAAGCAATACCGAGTATTTTTTATTTCTTTCTATCATAAGACTTGCGAACCTCATCGAGTCTCATGAATTTGTTCTTGACAAGATCATTGCGCGCGCTTCGAATATCTGCCTCGATATTGGGAAAATCAGACAGTACCTCGAGCGTTTCCGCCCATGACTCGTATTGAGCCGCCGACATGATTACTGCCGCCGGTCGACCCTTGTCAGTCAGCATGAAATGCCGACCTTTTTTCTGAGTCGCTTCAGCGATGTCGAATATGTTCTTTCTTGCCTCGGTGATTGACAATATGTCATTTATTCTCATATGTACATAATAGCGTACATATTAATCTGGTGTCAAGCGTGAAAAAAGAAGAGCCGTACGCCCCCTCTCACCGGCGACGGTGCCAACACCAACAGGGTGTCAGACGAGGGAACGTACGGATTGTGCCGATTTTGACCAATTAGTGTACTGGCGGGCTGCGAGGCGCAAGCCTCAATGCCGGCCGTGAATTATTGGCCCTCCGAATCATTGTTAAACTTCCTCTACCGCGCGATCGGAGGATGGGTTGGTCGCGGTATCGGATAGCATGCCGTCTTCAGGCTTTGAGTGTCAGCATGCTTGAGCGCTAAGCTAATTGATTGGCTATTGCGCTTCTTTTTGTACTTATGGAGTGCCGCAGAGCGGTCACCTCGATTGCCGATTGCCGGACATTGCCGGCTTGAGGCTTTCGATTTCTATCTCCCTGCTTTGCTGTTCCACTGTCCAGCCAAAGCAAGTCGTGAGCCGAGGCATGCGGATACGGGAGGTTGGGATACTCCGCAAGACCGGGGCTTTTCTTTCAACTGCCACGATTGTATTGGTAGCTAAACGACCGGATGGGTATCCGATCGCAAAATAATCATACACCCGCCTTCAGGTTCGTCAAATGGCTATCTCTCCATTTATCTCACAACCTTTTCCAAGCCGAACTGGAATTGAGGATCCTCATCCATGCGCGTATCGATGGCAGGCAAAGTGGTTTCAACTATGCTTTCAGTAAATGCATCCGTTCCTGCCAATCGCTGGATATTCACGAGGATGGGCGCATTGCCGACCTGACTGATGCTTGGCAAAAGCTCCAGCTGGAAAGCGAAATCCTTTGAAGAAGAATTGTATCCGGTGCCTGGCGCGATATCTCCGAGCGACCAAGTGATCTGGCGCGTATCGGCATTGTATTTGATATTCGGAGCCGCGGATTCTGGATAGACCTTATTCGTCCATGTCACATACGATGGAAGCGTCGCGGTATACGTTACGTTTTTGACATTATTAAATGAATTGCGGACAGAATTCATGACCGTATAGGTAGTCTTTGCTTCAGCTCGCGGAGGAATCGGGCCGCTATTCTCTATCGGACCGATGCTATGCACCACCTTTGACGTAAAAGCGAGGCTTGATGCGATCTTGACCGTGCGAGATGCCGTCGACTTCATCTCTTCAGGAACCTGGCTTTCGCTTAGGCGCTTTGCGCGAACGGTGATCGCGAGGGAGATTTCCTGTCGGCGAAGGTTCGAATTATTTTGCTGATTCGGAACCATCGATGCGAAGCTGAATTGAAGCACTCCAGATTTGCCAGGCGAAAGCTCGGCAAGGTCTTCGACATTGGTCTTATCCCATACGATCGTATTGGTGATCGAATTATAGAATCCGCGCTCAGCGCTGACGCTCGTCTTTTCCAATGTTGGCCCGAGTATTTTTGCCTCGATGATTGCATCATTCAAAGGAACATCGAGATTATTCTGCCAGACGATTTCGCCCTGGATCTCCTCGCCGGCTCGTCCGACATAGACGGCATCGCCTGATTTGTTCAAGGAAACATCAGCCGAGAAGAAAGGCTTCTTGATCTCGATCTTCTGCTTGCTTTCGACGAGTCGCGATGCGATGCGGCTCTTGTCGATAGGATCCTCCGTGCCGGCTGTGAATGTGAAATATCGCTCGACTGATGCATCGCCGATGATCTTGCCGGAGATGGTGATCTCTCGCGTATCGCCAGGCTTCATATCCCCTATCGTCCAGACATTGTTTCCGAATGATGTCGAAGGAGTGGATTTTTCGAAGACGAAACCTGTCGGATATGCGGCATTGAATACGAGGTTTCGGATGACATTGGCCGAATTCGAAGTGATAACGGCCTTGAATGTGGCGGTCTGATTCGGCGTCACTTCCTTGAGCGATGAGACATTGATGGAAATAGGCGCGGAGCCGATGAATATCGGATATGTTTTTTCCTTATTGAAAAGTATGACCGAGCCAGGCACGCGATACTGGACCGTGAATTTGAATTCCTTCTTTGTATCCTGCTCGCCGAACAGGATTATGTCCACGCGGCGTCGGACCGTCTCGCCCTGCTTCATCGTGCCGATTGGAATTCGATCGTTCAAGACAGTGGTGACGCCATCTTCAGCCTTTCGGGATCCTTCCGGGTACTGGACTATGAGATCGACATTTTCGAGCGCGCTGGCATTTCGATTATGGATGTCCACATCCATGGACAGGACTTCGCCGGAAGGGGCCGCGACGGGACCGACTACTGCTATATCGATATTTGATCCTGAGATATAGTTGCCGCCTGTCGAATAGTTGTACCAGGCGAAAAGGCATGCTGCCAAAAAGCCAAAAACCGAAACAAGCAGGACGCGCTTGAGCGTCTTGCCGCGTCGGTCTTTTTTATCCTTATATAGAGCATCCTTGCCATAGAGTGAGCCGGCGAGCAGGTCGGGCTTATTCGTCGCAGCCTGGGCGATGCCATAGGCAGAATTTGCCGCAGCGGGATCTGTGGGCAAGACTGGAATGCTGGAAAGTGCGCCTGGTGCTCCTTGCGCGGGAGGATTGATCGGATTCGAAGCAGAGCGGCCATAATTGTCAGAATCACTCTCGTCATCGGCCCAAGCATTGCCGATCGCAGACGGATGTCTATGCAATTTCGGGCGAAGCGAATGAGATGGCGCATTCGATATCGAATCTAGGCGCTTTTTAAGGTTCTCGATCTTGTCCTGATCGCTATTCATGGAAAAAGTATAGCATATGCGAGATGGCGCATGCAGATATCAAGCCGACATCCATATGCGTAGAAGAAACCTAGACGTTACGTCCTAGTTTATTCTACGCACTTTGACTTTGATGTTGGTGTAACTAACTATCACGCAACGTGATAGTTAGTTACACCATGAATGAGGTCCGTTCTATTGAATCAGCGATCTACAAATGGCTCTGAACAATCGCGCGATCGACAGCGACGGCGACGGCCCTCTCCTGCCCTTCGGTCATGAGGTCGAGAATATTCATGAAGGCCGAATCGATTTTTTCCTGGATAAAAATCTGAATCTGCGGATTAATCTCGACATAGCCGAGCTCGTACATGAGCTTGAGCATGCAGACCTGCTCGAAGCGCGTCAGGTTCTGCGCCAGATCCTGTGCGGGATTCTGCAATGCAGTTTGCGCAGAGCCATCAGAGACAGCAACAGCGGCCGCGGCGGCAGCCAGATCCTTGAAGACGAAGCCCGAAATGGATTTCAGAATATCAAAGATGACGGGCTCGGGCTGCTCGCGCGGACAAAAGCGCTCAACCATGACAAGCATGCGTGCGAGAAATGTGCGCAAAGCGGCCGGAATTCTTTTATCATAGAGATTGATCATCTTCTTTGCGCTCGTGACGCGCCAAATCTCCCTGCCCTTCACGAGCGAGATGCTGCCGAAGGTCATGGACTGCAGCGAATACCGCAGCTTGGATTTCATATGGCGCGCGGACTTGGCGGTCGCATGCAGGAGGCCGAACTTTTCCGTAAAGACGAAAAGCGAAAGATCCGCATCCTTTGAATGCTTGGCAGAAAGTATGAACGCATCCGAAGTGTATATGCGATATGACATGAGGCTATTATGCCTTGATTATGAACCGGACGGTATCGGTCGTAGGATCGAATGCAGCATCCATGAAGAAGTCGACAGCTGTTCCGGACAAGATCTCCGCATCGTCTTTGGCGGCATCTGCGCTGACAAATGAAATGCCCTTTGCCTGCACGGCCTGCTCGATCATCTGCGAATGATCCTTGATGACGGCCTCGATTTCGGGCGTAGTCGCACAGATCAAATCGATGGAGTCCTGAGGATTGAGATCCTTATTCTTTCGTTCCTGCTGGATAGCGCGGATGAGGTCTCGCACGGCGCCTTCCTTGCGGAGGGCTGGAGTGATTTCGATGTCGAGAGATTCGGAGCCATTCGCGGCATCGCCTCCTTCGACTCGCTTGATCTCTTTGACATTCAATTCATCCTTGATGATTTCTTCGAGCTCAAGGGTGAGTTCCGTAGAAGAATGAGTAAAAGATTGGAGCGGCTGGCGGACCTTGATCTTGGCTTCCGCGCGCTTTGCCAATCCGATCTCCACCAATGCGCGAACCTTCGCCATGCTTTCGATTATAGAAGCATCGATTGATGGAGTAGCAGGCCATGACTCGAGGTGCACGCTTTCGATATCGCCGAAGCGGACTTTTTTATACAGATGCTCAGCCATGAAAGGCGTGACGGGCGCCATGATTCGAGACAAACGCTCGAGAACATATCGCAATGTGAAGATTGCATCGTCTCTATCAGCAGTTGCAGATACGGCATCCTCGGCGCGAGAATCAACCTTGAATCGATCTCGGGATCGTCGAAGATACCAAGTGGAAACATCGTCGATCAGATCGCCGATTGGACGAGTAGCCTTGTCGAGAAGGTATGCTTCGAGATTCGTCGTGACGAGCTCGATAGTCTGATTGAGCCGAGCCAAAACCCAGAGATCCAGAGGGTGCTTGAGCGCAGCGAGCATGCCATCTATTTCGGCTGTGGAATATTTGTTCGAGACGCGATCGAGAAGCATTCCCTTTTCTTTTGCCTTTTCGTCTACGGCATACATCATCAGGAACGAATGCATATTGTCGATTCGATTGAAGATCTTCTTATTCACTTCATCGAGGCCTTTTTCTGAGAATGCGAATTCTTCGCCGCGCACGGATGGAGATGCTGCAAGGAAATATCGCAATGAGTCTGCGCCATATTTCTCGATCGTCGGCCACATATCCGGATAGTTCTTGAGGCGCTTGGACATCTTGCGGCCATCCTCGGCGAGGATGAGGCCGTTTACCATGACATTCCGGTATGGAGACTGATCGAATAAGCCCACGCCGATCGCGAGCAAAGAATAGAACCAGCCTCGAGTCTGATCGAGCCCTTCGGCGATGAAGTCCGCCGGGAACTGAGCTGGCAAAGCAGGAGCATTGGCAATCGTATCTTCGAATACGGTATTCGGGCTGACATTGTCGGTATTCTCATGCTCGAATGGATAATGATTCGAGGCAAAAGGCATGGCGCCGGAATCGTACCAGACATCGAATACTTCTGGGATTCGGACCATCTTCTCCCCTGTCTCAGGATCAGCCCATGAGATATGATCGACATAGGGTCGATGGATATCGATTTCCCAAGTCTCATTATGCGGGAGATTTCTCCAATCGAGCTCATGCAATGAAGCATTCGGATCTGATATATCCTGCCAGCCCGTTCGCAAGAGATCGCGAGCGGTTCGTCCGAGCGATGCATATTTGATCAATCGCAAAGGCAGGCCATGAGTGACGACGAGGATATCCTCGTTCTCATTCTGCGCATCGATATCGTAGACGGCTTCGGTCGCTCGCTTTTTCACATCAAAGACGCACTCCGCTTCTTCCGGCGCAGTAAACATGCGATCGCGAGGCGTCGAGAGAAGAGACCAATGCTCTCCCCAGCTCTTTCCTTCGAGCTTGCCGCCGCCGCATTCGCCCAATCGATGATCAAAAACGATCTGATCGCGAGGTATTCCGAGCATATCCGCAGCCATTTCGGCAGTCTCGCGCGTTCGACGGAAATCAGAAGAATAGATCTTCGTTATCTTTTTTCCTGCCGCTTCCTTCGCAGCCTTGAGAGCGGTGACGGATTCCTCTACCTGCTTGCGGCCGAGATCCGTGAGGCCATGAATCGTGAGATCCTTGGCGCTGATGATGCCGAGGACATTCGATTCTGCTTCGCCATGCCGCATCAAGGTAAATGAATTTCTTTTCTCGATCTTTGACTTGAGCTCTGCGATCGAAGAGATGACATGGATCTTGCCCGTATCGACGCCGCGCCATACCGGCAAAGGAGCGCCCCAGAATCGGGATCGCGAGAGGTTCCAATCGCGGATATTCTCGAGCCATGCGCCGAATCGGCCTGAGCCGATTTCTTCCGGAACCCATTTCGTTGCGGCATTCTCGCTGAGCATCTTCTGCTGAAGCTTGGTCATCTCGATGAACCAGCCCGATGTTCCATAGTTGAGGAGAGGATATGAGCATCTCCAGCAATGCGGATATGAGTGAATGATTTTTTCCTTTGCATACAGGAAGCCGGCATGAGCAAGCGCCTTGATAACCTCGATATCATATGACTGAGGATCGTCTTTGGGCTTTACCATCTTGTTTGCAAAAGGCTCGCCGAGCTCCGCACGGACATGTCCATTGAGGCCGACATGATGGATCATCGGCAGGCCTTTGGCCTCTCCGAGCTTGCGGTCATCGTCTCCGAATGCAGGAGCTATATGCACGATTCCCGTTCCAGTGTCTGCCGTAACGAAATCAGCAGTCCAGACCTTCCAGGCATTGTCGCGGAATTTTTCCTGCGATTCGAATGGGAATTTATTTTTCTCATATGTATCAAAGACTGGAGAATATCCATCAGAGTATCGCTCTGCGAATTCCGCTCCGGTAAACTTGTCTACGATCTGATAATCCTCGCCTTCTGTTTCCTTGAGCGCGGACAAGCGAGATTCTGCGAGGATGAGATTCTTGCCGGTATTGTCGGGGTTCTCGGCTTTGACCAATTTTACCTTCACATAAGAAAGCTCAGGATGAACTGCCAATCCTGCATTGCCATGCAAAGTCCAAGGAGTAGTCGTCCATGCGAGAGCGTAATCAGTCTCGCCATTCGCAGAATTCTTGAGCGGAAACATCGCATAAACGGAAATATCCTGCACATCCGCATATCCCTGCCCTACTTCGAAATTGGAGAGCGTCGTCTCGCATCGCGGACAAACCTGCATGGTCTTGAATCCTTCGTAGACGAGGCCCTTATTGAAAAATTGCGCGAAAGACCACCAGACGGATTCGGTATAGCTCGAATCCATAGTCTGATAATTATTTTCCATATCGACCCATCGGCCGACGCGGTGAATTACCTTTTTCCATTCCTGGTCATATCGAAAGACGCTGTCTCGTGCCGCCTTATTGAATTTGTCGATGCCATAATCGATGATGGCTTTCTTGTCCTCGAGGCCCAGTTCTTTTTCTATCAAGTTCTCGATCGGCAAGCCATGGCAATCCCAGCCCCATCGGCGAGAGACATAATATCCCTGCATGGTCTTGAATCGAGGAATCGCATCCTTGATCGTCGATGGCAAAAGATGGCCGAAATGCGGAGTTCCTGTCGCGTATGGAGGACCGTCATAAAAGACGAAATCCTTTCTCGGCTGGCCAGGCTTTCCATCAGCTCCAGAAGGGTTCTTTGTAGCGGCAAGCGATTTTTCAAAAATGCGCTCATTGTCCCAGAAGGCCAAGACCTCGTCCTCGCGAATGGCTGCCGGAGATTTTTGCTCTACTGATTCCGGCGCGTTTTTTGGCGATTCTGAAGCTGCTTTGTCCTCGAACGCCGCATCCTTGGCGTTATTGTTTGGGTTAGTTTTCATGGATCGTATACTAGCATACGGATTGAGAATTTTACATAAATGGCGTAGCATATGGTCAAGTCAGTTCAACCCAAACAAAATCCATGCAAACGCCTACTCCTATGCGCGGCGATCATGCATTGATTCGCCAGCTCCTTTCCGGTCATTGCACCCAATTCCTGCTGCGCGCAAATGCGCAGCATCCAAGCGCCATGGTGCGCAGCCTCGTGGCATCACGCAAAGAAGCCAGCCGTCATTTGCTCGCACGAATGGCCAGCGATGACGATGAGGTCGTTCGTTCATGCGTGGCAGCAAACCCCAATACCCCGCCACGCATACTCAGACAATTGGAAAACGACCCCAACCAATGGGTTCGCGCTGCAGCGAAACGGCAGATCTATCCGGAATTCAAATCCGTCTTCGCCGAAGCCCTGCATATGGCATAAAGCGATAACATCGAAGCCCGGCGCTCCCTCACAGGGTGCGCCGGGCTGAATTTGTGTTGGTTTTAAAGGCTGTGTTGGCAGCGAGGACTAATGCCGGCTGTGAGCGCGGCGATGATCGCGATGGACCTGATTGCTGGGACGCTGCTTGCGGCGCGGAGTGGCGGCTTTGGTGGCCGGGACCGGGATCTCAGGCCGAGACGCCAATGCCAATTGCTGGTAATGAGGCCACGACTTGGAGTCGGACACGAAGGGCCAAAGCGCCCTCGGAATGTGAGGATACTCGCGGTTAGAAGCGTCGGAAGCGAGAGTTGAGGATCTCATACTATTTCTATGTGGTATTCAGAGTTGGTTTGTTTGACTGACTTACATAGACCTCACGGCAGGCTGAGCATGTGCGGTCCGGATATAAATGCTACGCCTGCAAAGTCAGGCCGTCAAGCGCGTTAGGAACGGCAAAAAACCAGGCCGAAAATGGCCCGGTTTTTTTATCAAAAATTCATTTCGACCAGCCCCCCCCTACTCCTCCCTCGAAATCATCACGCCCTCCGTGCCCAAATCTGCAGCATGGATAACCCCTACTCGTCCCGTCTCCTTGCAGTCCGCCGAGCACCATACATATATATGGTTCTGGGCGCAGTCCTTGCAGATAAGGAGATGCTTATGACAGATATCGTTGGCGCAATGGCCATATCGCTCAGTAGGATTTTCGCAGACCTGGCATCGGCCTATGATTTCTCGAGCCGCCGGCGCATTAATGCCACCTGTCGCAGGAGCGGCATCATTGTCCACGAAATCCATAGTCATGCGATTATCGAATGTATAGAGCGCTCCGCGGAATTCGCAAGGCTTGCCTTCCGATGCATTGCCGGGGAATTTTTCCATATAGACATGCATGCCTCCATCGAGCTGATATACCTCGTCGAAGCCTTTCTTCTTGAGAAAACCGGACGCCTTTTCGCATCGCACTCCGCCCGTGCAGACTGTTAGGATTTTTTTCTCAGCGATCTCGGGATGCTTCTCGATGAGCTTGGGCAAAACCTCCGGAAGGTCGCGGAAATTCTTGAGCCCGACATTGATCGAATTCTTGAAATGGCCGACCTTGAATTCATAATCATTTCGCATATCGAGAATGACAAAGTCATCGCCATTGTCATACCATGACTTCAATTCCTCAGGCTTGAGATGCACGCCGGTGATCTCATTCGGATCGACATCTTCTTCGACGCCATCAGCGCGAGTGAGCTTGAGCGCGACGATTTCTTCTTTTACTTTGGCTTTGAATTTTGGAAAAGCATCTCCGATGCCGATGCTCGTCTTGATGGCGACATCCTTGAGATCAGCGAAAGACTGGCCTTTGAATTCGCCACAATCATTGCCGCGAATCAGATTCATATATGTCTCGATGTCGGCATTGAGGCCTTCGAGCGTCGCATTGATTCCCTCATGCGCAATATGCACGCGGCCGGTCAGACCGAGCTTTGGCCCGACCTCCTTATGCCATGCGACAAAAGCAGCCGGATTCGCGATCGGCGTATATTTATAAAAAAGGATTATCGTATGCTCCTTCGACGGCGCTGATGCGCTTTTTTCTTCTCGGTTGGCGGGCTCTGGATTCGCGTCAATAACGACTGCAAAATCCTTCGGCTGCTCGCCGGCTTGGTTTGGTATTTGGTTTTTATTCATATTGGGTCTGTTGATTTACAAGATCAGCTGACAAATATGGCGATACTATATAGCAAAAATGGGAAATTGGCTAGAGATTGGCCTGAGCCTGACCAGACGACGTATGCACTCTCGTAATATTGACTCAGGGCATAAAAGCCGTATTCTTAACGTCGCCTTGAAACGATACAGTACTAACCACTAATCCAGTCATACAGTTTATGCTCCACTCAGCTATCCCAGGGAAACTTTTTCCTTATGCTCTTTACGAAGGATCTACCGGTCCCGCAGTCAGAGTCCTGCAACAAAAGCTCAAAGAACGCCTCTTCAATCCAAGCGGAATCGAAGTAAACGGAACCTACGACAAAGCAACCTGCGCGGGCGTCGAGGAATTCCAAAGGGCCACAAGCGAACCTAGATCAGGTTGGCAGTTCGGCAACAACGAACACATCAAATGGAAGAGATGCTATGGCGAGGATCTTCGCGAGCTGCCTGAAGACCGAAGCGGAGAACCGTCAGTGTTCGCAGATCATCCGGAATCCAATGAAGGCTGCGCATTTGCGTAACCGCTCTTGCCGTCAAAAACGATCAATGCCGCGTCTTGTTCAAGGACGCGGCATTTTCATTTTCTACAAGCCAGACCTACATCCTCTCCGGTACCTCGATTCCTAGAACATAAAGCCCGTTCGCGAGCGTATGAGATACTGCATCCGCGAGCGTGACGAAAGCTCCGGACAAAGCCTTGCTCGCATCATCCGTGAGATCCACGATCTTCTGATTCGCATAAAAGGCATTGAACATGCCGGCAAGCTCGATGAGATATGTCGCCACGAAATGCGGGCCGTTTTCCGCATATGCTCGCTCGATTATTTCTGGAAATGTGAAAACCTTGCGCGCGAGATCCGCAGCCGTCGTCATCGTCACATCATGATCAGCAGACTGAACCGTCATAGTGGCTGCGGTGAAATCGCCAGGCATAATTCCCTGCTCTTTCGCCTTGGCAACTACTGCGCGAGATCGGACGCATGCATACTGGAGATATGGACCGGAGTCGCCATCGAATGCTAGAGCGGTTTTGGCATCGTAGACAATGTCCTTTCCTGGCGCCTGGCGAAGCACGAGATATTTGATGCCTGCGACCGCGATCTGTCCTGCGGCTTTATTTTTCTCATCATCTGACATCTCGCGATCCCTCATTACGCCCATTACATAATCCTTGGCCGACTGAATCATCTCTTCTGCAGAGACCACATCGCCTGTTCGAGAAGACATCTTTCCAGTAGGAAGCTTCATCATCCCATGAGAAGCATGGAAATTTTTGCCCACGATCTGTGGCAGCATCAATTCCTGAGCCTTGAGATTCACCTTGAAATACTGATCCTGCTCATTTGCAGTGATGATGATGCCGCGATCATAATTGAAGGCATCGTATTTGAGCTTGGCGAGACCGAGTTCCTTGGCATCGTATGTAGGAAGGCCGAATTTGGTAATGAAGACGCGCGTATGGAGCGGGCCGCTTTTCTCATCCTGGAATTTTTCTCCTTCGAATACAATTGCGCCGTCGCTTTCTGTAAAAACTCCCTTAGCCTGGCCTTCGGCAATGAGCGCCCGAGCAGGCTCTACGCATTTGCTCTCAAAGAAATACTGATCGAACTTCGTTCCGAGCAATTCATATAATGTCTCGAAATATTCGAGGCTCCATTCGAGGCCGAGATCATAGATGACATTGATCTCTTCATCGCTTCGCTCATAGAGTTTTTTATTTATATTCTGGACTTCAGTCTCGAGCTCCGGATTCGATTCTGCATTCTGCTTGAAATATGTAGCGCCCTTGGCATATGACGTGCCCATATAGTACATGCGATCGACGAGCGACATCTTGAGGCCTTCGTCCTCGGTCGGAAAAGGCTTGTCCATCAATCGCAATCCATAAATAAAGAATGCAACATGTCGTCCTAGATCTCCCTGATAGCAGAATCGCTTGATCTCCGCTCCGGAGTATTCGCCAAGCCTCGAGAATGTCTCCCCTACCATATTCGCTACGAGGTGTCCGATATGAAAAACCTTGAAAGGATTCGGATCGGTATATTCATATGCGATCTTTTTTCCAGCATTAACTGCGATGCGGCCATAAGCCTTCGCATCAGTCGCGCTTTTTTCCTGTGCGGCGATGTTGATCTGAGCCGCAATCACTTCGGGCTTGAGATAGAAATTGATGAAGCCGGGACCTGCAACCTCGATCTTCAGAATGGTTCCAGCGAGGGCAATCTGCTCCGGTGCATTGAGGATGGCAACCATGGCGATGGCAAGCTCGAGAGGCTTGATGCCCACGACCTTCGCCGCGGCGAGAGCGATATTCGTCGAATAGTCTCCTTTGGCAGAATCTGCAGGCCGATCAATATTGATTGCTGGCACATATTGCTTCGCGAGGAATTGATCGCTATAGAGCGAATACGCCGCGGCTTCTACCGCTGCCTTAATTGCCTTTTTTACTTCGATGCCGCTGTGATCCATATATGTAGGGATACTCTAGCATAAAGTGCTAGGCAGTGCGATGGCGGAACCGCGCCATTTTTGTCTCAAGCACATCGATGCGGGCATCCATCTTGTTCAGCAATACGGCATTCTGACCCACATGCTTGTCGAGCCGATCAGATACAGCGTCGATCTTCTCATTCACCAATTCGAATCCGCTCATCATCCCCTGATGGGCGATCTCGAATTTCTCATCCATCCGCTTCATCATCCGATCTTCAGAAGCGACTATCAGCTTAGTGGTTATGTCCGTGACTATTTCCGTAACAATTTCGCGAACATCCCCTTTTGTAAGCGGCCCTTCATTTTCAGCCTCATTCTGCTTTGCTTTTTTAGTCATTGAAATTGTCTTATTTATATATGATAAAAAATCCACATCGTCGCAAATCCTAAGCGGATCCGACAGCGTCTCATTACGTATTCGAAGGCAGTATACAGAAGCAAGATGAAGTTTTTCTCAATTTATTCCAAGATTTGACAGGCATCTGGTGAAAAGAAAAACCACGGCCAACATTGGCGGCGGTTTTTCATCTATAGGTAACGAAGATGTAAGTGAGTCAATTCAAAATCTCATTTTTTCTATTTAGGCACAATCTATTTCGCCGCTTCTGGCTGATTCTTCTGTCGCGCCTTTCGCAAAACCTGATCGATCTTCTGCGCGATCTTTCGGAAGTCCGCTTCCTTTTTGCCTCGCGTTGTTTCCGCTGGCGTACCGACTCGGATGCCTGATGGATCGAATGGAGATCGCGCCTCGCCAGGAATCGTATTCTTATTGCAGATGATTCCGGCTTCTTCGAGGGCTGCTTCAGCGAGCTTGCCTGGAACTGCGCCAGTGCCCTTCGGCGTGATCTGACCATTCATCCATGTATCGATGAGGAGGAGATGCGAATCAGTTCCGCCAGAGATGACGCGCCAGCCGAGCTTTGTAAATTCCTTGCCGAAAGCCTGGGCATTCTTGATGACCTGCTTGGCATATGTCTTGAATTCGGGCTTTGCAGCTTCGCCGAGAGCGATGGCGATTCCGGTAATATGCGACATATGAGGACCGCCCTGCAATCCTGGGAATACGGCCTTGTCTACTCGCTTGCCGAGATCGACTACGCTATTTTTTTCGCCGAATCGGGCGTTTTTATCCAGGAAATTCTTCTTGGCAAAAATCAAGGCGCCTCGCGGACCACGCAATGTCTTGTGAGTAGTCGTAGTGACGACATCAGCGAAAGGAAATGGCGAAGGGTACGCCTTGCCCGCGACGAGTCCAGCGATATGCGACATATCTACCATGAGGAGCGCGCCGCATGCATCAGCAATCGATCGGAATTCCGCCCAATCAACTATGCGAGGATATGCGGTGAAGCCAGCGACGATGATGTCCGGCTTTTCCTTCATCGCCTGCTTGCGAAGAGCCATATAGTCGATGACTTCCGTATTCACATCTACGCCGAAATTAACCGCTTGGAAAAACTTGCCGGTAGCGGAAACTTTTTGTCCATGAGTCAGATGTCCGCCTGCAGAGAGAAGCATGCCCATGATTTTGCCCGGAGCATTGAAATCGCCAGACTCGACGCCGCCTTCCGCAGATTTGCGAGTCGCATGCTGAACGAGCGCCATATATACGGCGAGGTTCGCAGGAGAGCCAGACAAAGCCTGAACATTCGCATGCCATTCAGTATCCTTGAGGCCGAATAATTTGAGCGCGCGCTTCTGGCAAAGCGATTCGATTATATCCGTCTGCTGATTGCCTCCATAGTATCGCGCAAATGGATAGCCTTCTGAATATTTATTGTCAAAAACCGAACCTACCGCTTCCCTCACATCATTCGATACATAGTTTTCAGACGGGATGAGGTTGATGACTTTCTTCTGTCGCGCCGTTTCTGCTGCGATGATTTTTTTGACTTCGATGTCTTTCATGGGAGTTTATGGATTATTTTTGTAAAAATCTTTCGATCAACGAGTGATGAAATAGTGATAAAGAAAACAAAGCGCAGCCCTTGACATATTCCCTCTATGACTGTGCCGTATGTTTTAAAATCTAGATCATATGAGCGTTTGGGTTATTACGGAGATTCTAACACATATAGTATACTTGGGTCACTTACAAGCTTTTACACCACAAGCAAATGTCCGACATCATCAAGGAGCCGAAGACAGACATTATCATTATCGACGACCAGCATCCTGAGGCAATAGCCATGGTACAGGCCCTCTATTCACGAGACCCGCGCAGCGTCACCACCCACCTCGATGTCATCAAGGAAAAAGGATATGAAAAGTTTATGGCGACATTCTATGTGGGATACGGCCACAAAAGCATCGGAGACTGCGGTACAACCACTATCTTCTTTGAAAACGGCAGCCTTCTTTTGCCAAAAGTAGTGCAGGACTGGCGACTATATAATGGACAGGAAGCAAGCACTCGATACCTGGACATGAATGGCCAAGACCTCATCAATCCATGCGAAGGAGAAGAGGGTCAGGCAAAAGGCAAGGAGATCCTAGAGCGCTGGATGAAGCTTTATCGAAATACGATTGACGGATTGATACCTTTTCTCAAGGAAAGATTTCCAATTCAGCCAGAACAAGCTCCTGGCATATATGAAAAAGCTATCAAGGCGAAATCATTCGATATCGCCCGAGGCCTCCTCCCTGCCGGCGTTACCACATATGCGAGCTGGCATACAAACCTGCGTCAGGCATATGACCACCTTCATGAAATGCTCCATCACCCGCTAAAGGAAATGAAAGTGACGGCAAAGCGCACGCTTGATTCTTTGAAGGCAAAATATCCGAGCAGCTTCAGCCATAAGGAATATCCTGCGACTGAGGAATATCTCGCAAAATGCATAGCGAAGTATTCTTATTTCGATCTTGATACGATTCCAGCATTCGATGTGAAATCGACGCTCGACCTCGAAGCCCTTTCGAATCATGCTGATACGCTATCGACTCGTCCGATGAAGACGGAGCTCCCTTCAAAATTCGAGAAGTACGGCCAGATGCGATTCCAGTTCCCTCTCGACTTCGGATCATTCCGAGACTTGCAGCGACATAGAAGCGGCGTATGCGAAATGCCCCTACTTTCTACGAAGCATGGTTTTCATCCATGGTATCTATCTCAATTGCCCGATGATTTGAAAGCTACGGCTGAAGCGGAAATCGCTGCGCTTACAAAAGAGATTGCCGATTTGCCTTGCGATGAATATACGAAGCAATACTATACGGCAATTGGATTCAATGTCGCATGCGAATTCACAGGCGGCCTTCCTTCAATCGTATATATATCTGAGCTGCGAGCCAGCCAAACAGTTCATCCCACATTGAGAGTCATAGCGCAGCAGATGGGAGAATACCTACGCGAGACTATCCCGAATATGGCCCTCCACCACGATATGTCACCAGATGAATGGACAGTTAAGAGAGGCGCGCAGGACATCGTAAAGAAAGCAGAATAATCCCATGAAAATCAAAGCTGAAGTTTGGATAGTCGCAGCAATTTCTGCGGACGGGTATATCGCGCGACATAGGAATGAGCTTACATCCTGGACCAGCAAGGAAGACAAAGCCCGATTCGTCGCACTTACCAAAGATGCGGGCGTAATGGTCATAGGAGCGACTACATTCAGGACTTTCCCCAAACCGCTTCCCGGCCGACACCATGTCATCTATTCCCGATCCGAGCGATTCGAAGACAAATGGCCCGATGGCAATGTAGAGACGACCACTCTGCCCCCTGAAGATTTGATCAAATCTCTCATCGAACGAGGCTATACGAAAATCACAATCTGCGGCGGCGAAAATGTTTACACGCAATTTTTGAAAGCAGGCTTAATCACTCATATCTATCTGTCGATCGAGCCGATCATATTCGGATCGGGCATTCGGTTATTTAACGAATCACCGGACGCCGACATGAAATTGAAATTAACAAAAATGGAGCAGCTAGAGAGCGGCACCATTTTTGCGGACTATGAGATCGCTTAAGCTGCCTATATGCTTATGCTGAGAAATGCTTTTTTAAAATAGCTGAAACATCCTCAAGATCCTTGTATATATGTATGGGAAAATACCCATTGCCTGCGACCATGGCCGATAGTCGCTTCCCTTCAGTTTCTCGATAGAGGCACAATACCGGCTTGCCCATCGCCTCGGCCTGGCCCAATTCATATCCGACTCCGAGGCTTGGAGTGGAGACTTCTGCGACAATAAGGTCCGCCTCTCGTACCCATTCCATGTCGCGGTCGAATATTTCCTTGTCAGTTCGCTTCACTTCTCCGAATCCGGTCAGAGACTTATCGCCGATGTGTTCAGTAAGCACCGTTCCATATTTCTGCAATTCCGCGATTACGGCGAAATATAATTCCTGATCGTCTCTCCCGCCTCTGATCGAACCTGCGAAGTAAATTTTCATAGATTTGTTTGTATGTATGTTTTTTTAAAAATATAAATAAAATCTATAAGACCGCCTTCACCTCGCCCATAACCATTCCATGAATCTCATCGATGGTTTTCAAGCCGCCAGCCTTGCCGCCTTTGCCGCATTGAATCATTTTCCAATTATTTCGCTCCTTGATGATGGCCAGAGCGCTCTTGCGTGATTCTTCGAGATATTTCGGATCGCTGTCTGCGAGATCCTTCGTGCCGCCCTTTGCCGTTCGCTCCTCGATGAGCCGCATGCTGTCCGCAAAAGGAAGCGAGAGATAGATGATGACGTCCGGTCGCGGGATGCCAAATATCTCATGCTCCATAGTGTCGATCCATGTCAGGAATTCGCGACGCTCCTTGGCAGTCTTGCATTTGCCGCCCTGATGAATCTGATTGGAGCTTACATATCGATCGAGCACGACGACATATCCCTTATCGAGCCATTCCCGAATCTGCTTTGATGATTCGAATCTGTCGGCAGCATAGAGAGCTGATGCGATGCGCGGATCGAGAGCGATGAAATCTCCATGCTTGCCATCGAGGCATTCGCGGATCAGGCCGCCGAAGAAATTGCCTTTGTATACTGGGAACCGCAATGTCTTTACCGTTCTACCCTGCTTCTCGAGAGCCGAGATGAGGAGCGCTGTCTGCGTAGTCTTTCCTGCCCCATCAACTCCGTCGACGACGATGACTCGGCCTTTGAGCTTCTTAGGTTTTTTGAGGCTTTTCGCCGACTTCATTTTCGCTGGTTTCGCAGCTTTCGCCG
>CAYJDM010000007.1:0-1264 GCA_964368945.1 uncultured Candidatus Saccharibacteria bacterium | reverse complement strand
GGTTTTTTGAGGCTTTTCGCCGACTTCATTTTCGCTGGTTTCGCAGCTTTCGCCGAAGCAACAGATCCTGGTTTTGGGTTTTTTGCCATATTGTGACTAGTATACCAAATGCTATACTTTTATTAATTATGAAAAAGAAATCAGCAAAGCCAGCAAAATCGACCCCTGTCAAGAAGGCGTCGTCGAAGCCTGCGCAATCGAAAAACGCGGCCCCGAAGCCGGTCGGAGCGGATAATCATATCCGCCCATCATGGGATGAATATTTCATGTCTATCGCGCAGATGGTTGGAACGCGAGGCACATGCGATCGAGGACGATCAGGATGCGTCATCGTCAAGGATAAAAGAATTCTCGTCACTGGATATGTCGGCTCCCCTATTGGCCTGCCGCATTGCGATGAGATCGGGCATGAGATGCACAAAGTCGTTCATGATGACGGCCATGAAAGCATGCATTGCATCCGAACGATTCATGCAGAGCAGAACGCACTCGCTCAAGCCGCTCGCATCGGAGTCGCCCTCGAAGGAGGAACTGTGTACTGCAAGATGACTCCATGCTATGTCTGCGCCAAGCTCCTGATGAATGCCGGCATAGTCGAAATCATCGCAGAGAAGGATTATCATGCATCGGCTCAGTCTAAGCGAATCTTCAAGGAAGGCGGCATCAAGTTCAGAACGGTATATGACGAGGTTCAGCAATATAAGAATCAATAATTTTTTATAAAAAATCCATGCTACTCAAGATCAAAAAACTAAGGCCCGATGTGAAAGTGCCCTCATATGCGCATGCGGGAGATGCCGGCTTCGATGTATATATCCCGGACGATCTCACTATCCAGCCCGGCGAGCGACTCTCCATCCCTCTCGGCCTAGCCATGGAAATCCCGGAAGGCCATACAGGACTGCTCCTCGATAAGAGCGGTCTATCGCATAAGCATGGCCTCAAGTCTTTCGGTGGTGTCATCGATGCGGGATATCGCGGCGAATTCCATGTAGGAATCATGAACCTGTCGGACAAGCCATATTCTTTTGCCAAAGGAGACAAGATCATCCAAATGCTCATCATGCCTGTCGTGCACGCAGACATCATCGAGACTGATACGCTCAGCGATTCTACAAGAGGAACGGGCGCCTTTGGAAGCAGCGGGAAGTAGTCGCGCCGAAAAACCGCCATCGTTGTGCCGATGGCGGTTTTCCGTTTCTACACAATCAAACGCAATACAGGAGAAATCTTCTCGAGGAGAGAGATTCGCATGCGCATCGAT
>CAYJDM010000006.1:0-93925 GCA_964368945.1 uncultured Candidatus Saccharibacteria bacterium | reverse complement strand
TCGTCAGTTCGTGGTTTGAATTGTTCCCTTCAGTGGGGTAACGAACGCAACCCTCGTCGTGTGTTACAAGTGTCACACGAGACTGCCCCCGCTTTAGCTCATAAGCCGTTGATATGCTTTGCATTTGCATTGCATTTCAACGAACAATACTTTCTTTCTATACATTTCCGCATCTCACTATCGTAACAGATAGCGAGAGCGAGGACCGATGTATAGAAAGAAAGGATTGTGAGTTGGAGTGGGGGAGGAAGGCGAGGATGACGCCAGATCAGCATGGCCCTCTGATACCCTGGGCTACACACATAATACAATCGCAGTTACAACGCGACGCAATGGGGCGACCCGGAGCAAATCGTCAGAAAAACTGCGCCAGTTCGGATTGAAGTCTGCAACTCGACTTCATGAAGCCGGAATTGCTAGTAATCGCAGGTCAGCTATACTGCGGTGAATACGTTCTCAAGTCTTGTACTCACCGCCCGTCAACTCAAGGGAGTTGGGAATACTCGAAGTATCGCCATGTGCGGTCCTACAGTAAGCTCAGCGACAGGGAGTAAGTCGTAACAAGGCACGGGTAGCGGAAGCTGCTCGTGGAATCATTCAAGTGAAGCACGTAGTACGTACTCGTAAATAGTACTGTACTCCTTATTACGGTCGTTCGTGTATAGATTTCAGCTCTTCATTGTGGTTGAAATCTGTACGCAAGGTATCCAAGCGCCTCGCAGCTTGGAGGAATATGGGACCTAAACCCATGGACATTCTGGAAAGACAGGGACTCAAGCAGGACAAAAACAACAGAGTGATACAGTTGGAAGGATATTTGATAAGATGCTATCTGCACTACGTATGAGATTTTCAAACTTATAAGCGCCAGCTCTATATGAGTCGGCGGTAGCAAGAAGGCCCTAGATCGGCGACGATCCAGGGCTTTTTTGCTATAATTGAGGTTCACTTTTCATTATGAACAAGACGGCGCTGACATTGATAAAGAAGAATTTCCATAGCCTTGAGTTCAAAGCGGGGGAGCGAATTTTCGCAAAAGGGGATATCGCAAGGAAGGCATATATGGTTCTCGGAGGAATGGTCAGCATCGTCGCCTTCGATCATAAGGGCAAAAGACGCCGGCTCTTTTCGGCTCAGAAGGGCGATATCTTTCCAACGGGATGGTTGGAAAAAGGAAGCATCAGGGCAGAATATGACTATGAGGCATTCGGCGATGCGGTATGCGCCGTTATCGAGAAGAAAGCCTTTGATGGATTTGCCAAAAAGCATCCGGAAGCGATCCTCGACATTTTGATAGCTTGCGACAATAGGCTTAGCTTTGCCAAGCATCGCATCGAGACCCTTGTCCAAGAGAGAGCGGAGAATAAAATTCTATATCTTTTCCGATATATGGCTGAGCGTGCCTCGCTATCGAAAATCGAAGGAGAGTACGTGCGCGTCAAGAATTCGCTTACGCAGCAGGAGATTGGCGAGTCATTGGGCTTGTCGAGAGAGAGCGCGTCGATCAGCTTCAGGAAGATGTATAAAAATGGCTTGCTTAAGCGAACCGATGACGGGCAGCTGCTTATCCACAAAGAAATGCTGCACAAGAGCTTATAGCGTAATCCCATGCAATATTCTCAATAGCCGCTTAGCGCTCGGGTATTCACGGCATCGCGAGCCATAAGCTCTGCCGCGATGCCGCCTTGTTCTTAGGCCTATTTTGTGATACATTGTCGTCTCACGTTTATTCTATTTTTAGGCGTATACAGGCGTGAAATCACATCATTAATATACAAATTCATATATGAAAGTAAATTTTAGAAAAACAAAGATCCTCGGAAAGATCGCTGACAATAAGGCGGAAGTTCCATTCCTCAAATCAGTATTCGATGCTGGCCTAGACCTAGCATGGCTCAATACCGCTCATCAGGGCGAGGACGAAGCCATCGTTCTTATCAATCGAATCCGAGAGATCAATCCTCATGCGGGAATCATGATCGATACGAAGGGTCCTGAAGTCCGAACGAAGAATGTGACGACTAACTTCGAAGCGAAGAAGGGCGAGGCGGTATATCTTTCTGGAAATCTAGAATATGCAAAAGAAGGCGCGAATGTAATCCACCTCGACTATCCTAATTTTCACAATGAAGTTCCTGCAGGAACTGTCGTTCTCTATGATGATGCCACTATCGGAATCATCGTTCAGGAGAAGGAAGGTGATGCGCTCAAATGCGTATTCCAGAATGACGGAACGATCAAGAACAAGAAGAGCGTAAACACTCCTGGCGTTCATATCGAATTGCCAGCGCTCACTGAGAAGGACAAGAGCTTTATCCGATTCTGCGGAAAGCACAATGTCGAATACATCATTCATTCATTCGTTCGAGGAAAGCAGGACTTGATGGATATCAAGGCCATTACTGATGAATTCCCTGGATATAAGCCGAAGGTCATTTCAAAGATCGAAAACCGAGAAGGCTTCGATAATCTCAGCGAGATCCTCGATTACTCTGACGGCGCCATGGTTGCCCGAGGAGATTTGGGTGCCGAGGTTCCTTTCTATGAGATGCCATATATGCAGAAGAAGATGATCGAGATGTGCGTTCGACGAGGCAAGGCCTGCGTCGTTGCGACTCAGGTTCTCGACAGCATGATCAAGAATCCTCGACCTACTCGAGCCGAAGTTCTCGATGTCGCAAACGCTATCCTCGAAGGATCCGGCTCGGTTTCAATGTCAGGCGAGACGGCATACGGAGAATACCCAGTAGAGGCGACTACGCTTATGAGCGATGTCATGAAGTATACTGAGTCAAAGAAAGACGAGCTTACTCACCATGCATTCTTCCCAGAAGTAAGCTCTCCAGAATTCGCTCTCGCGAAGGAGATCGCTGACGAGGCAAAGAAGCAGGGATCAAAGGCCATCTTCGCTGCCGTAACAGATGATAAGCTTTATGAAGCATTGGCTGCATGGAGACCTTCCTGCGTAGTCGTTGCCGCGGTTTCGACTGCGATCAGCGCATACCAGCTTACGTTCTACTATGCGATCCGACCGGTTCATATCGAATCTCCATCTATCTCTGCTCTCCGAGCTCAGATCGATGCGGACGGCTTCTCTGACAGCGACAAGATCACTGTCGTATCAGAAGAGGGAGGCAAGGTGTCATATAAGACAGTGGCATTCTCAGAGGTAAAATAAGCCCGTTTTAGAGGGTCTATTATAGGGAAAAAGCGCCCGGCCAGGGCACTTTTTCTGTTGTGATGGCCTGGTCGGGAGCCTTGTTTTCGGCTATTTTTTCTGATAAAGTGGGGCTCTTGCGAGTATAGCTCAGTTGGTAGAGCACATCACTGATACTGATGGGGTCGTAGGTTCGAATCCTACTACTCGCACAAAATGAAAAAAGCCCCACAAAGGGCTTTTTTCATTTTGTGCGAGTAAGGAAAACCCCTGCGGGTTTTCCGTGTAGGATTCGAAGAGGTTGAGCATATCGCGCGGAGCGCAGCGAGCACGATGCGAAACCTGTACAGGTCCTGTAAGGACCGAATCCTGCCATGAATCCCAGGCATTTTTACCCTAGAAAAAACCCTCTATTTGATATACATTAGTCCTATGTCTAACAAACCCACGATCGAAACCTCCTCAAACCCCGCTCCAGCAGCGGCCAAATATATCAATGACCTCCTCTCGACCAATCTCGGCCGACCCATTCTGCTCATGCTTGGCGGTGGCTCTTCTCGGAACGTCCTGCCTTTTATCAATCCTGAATACCTGACGCCTGAGCTGACTGTCACTGTAACCGATGAGCGCTTCACTGATGATATGGGAGAAAACAATTTCGATATCCTCCAGACGACGGAATTTTATCAAAACTTAATGTCCGTTGATTCATACTGCATCAACACCTCGGTCGTAGGTGGAGAAATAGCATATGAAGAATACAGCAGCAGCGAAGGCGCGGCTATTATGGCTGCACGCCTCGAAAAGCATATACATGACTGGATGCAGGATTTTCAGAAGACTGGAATCATCATCGGCTTATTCGGCATCGGTGCGGATGGCCATGTCGCCGGCGTCGTGCCGGGCTTATATGATGACGCCGAATTCGCCGAGCGATTTCTGGGCGAGCGTGATACTGCCACAGTCGAGATGCCAGCCGACAACGAGGCCTTTCCGTTCAGGGTCACGACTACGCTTTCTTTTATGAAAAAAATTCACTACCCGCTATTTCATATTACCGGCGAAAATAAGAAGCCGGCATTGCAGAAAGCCCTAGATCCAAAGACTGAACTATCCGAAACTCCCGCGCGAATCATGCTCGATATGCAGTCTCCGGTCGTCTTCACCGATATACAGCTTTAGCCACGTCGGAATGCTATACTGATCCTAATTAAAGCAATAATTCAATGCCAAAATCACCTACGAAATCAGCAAAAAATCCGCAGAAAGAGAAAGCCCGCAAGGAGTATTCTCTATCTGATTCGGATATCCATTTCGAGCCGACCGTGGAATTTTCATATTCTGCAGATGCCACTATAGATATGTCTGACGATGGATCAGGCGAGGGAAATGCGTCTGGCTCAATGCGCTCTGGCAATATCCCTTCAATGCGAGCGTATTCTCTCAAGCTTCGCGACCTTCCAAACGAGGATCGTCCTCGCGAAAAGATGATCGATCAGGGTCCGGCCTCTCTCACATTGCAGGAGCTCATTTCAGTCGTCCTCAATACGGGCACAAAGACAGAAGACGTATCAGCAATCGCCAAGCGAGTCGTCCGAGAATACGGCCATAGCGCGCTCGTCTCACAAAGCGATGCCACGAAGATGTCGGAGGAATTGCAGATTCCGGTAGGCAAGGCATGCCAGATCATCGCATGCAGCGAGATCGGACGACGCCTCTACAAGAAAAACGAATTCGGCCTCTCAGTCATCCGCACGGCTCAGGACGTATACGAATATGCGAAGGAGATGCACTCTCTTCCGAAAGAGCAGCTCAAGGGAATCTACCTCGATACGCATAATCGCGTCATCCATGATGAGATCATCTCTATCGGCACGCTCAATTCGAATATCGTCCACCCTCGAGAAGTATTCCGTCCGGCACTCGAATATGGCGCGGCAGCTGTAATCCTCGCGCATAATCATCCATCAGGCATCGCCACTCCGAGCGATTCCGATATCGCTATCACCAAGCAGCTCATCCAGGCGGGCAAGATAATCGGCATCCGAGTTCTCGATCATATCGTCATCGCAAAGGATGCATTCCAGAGCGTAGAAGTGGAATACGATTAAATTGCGCCCGATTAAAAACATCACCATGACATCAAACGAAACAGGCACGCTATATATAGTCGCGACTCCGATAGGAAATATGGAAGACATTACGCATCGAGCGCTCCGCATCTTCAAGGAAGCGGATGTCGTTTTTTGCGAGGATACGCGAAATACGCGCAAGATCCTTTCTCATTATGGAATCGGCACAAAGACCGAAAGCTATCATGCCCAGAGCGCCGACTCGAAAATCTCTCGCATCATCGAGCTTCTTCAGGAGGGAAAAAACATAGCCTATGCTACCGATAGCGGGACTCCGGGCATCTCTGATCCGAGCTCGATGCTCGTCTCTCGCGTGCGCGAAATCCTCGGCTCGGGAAGCGTCGCCGCAATTCCTGGCCCGAGCGCCCTCACGGCAGCGGTCTCGATCGCTGGCATGCCCATCGATGAATTCATTTTCATAGGATTCCTTCCGCACAAGAAGGGCAGAGAGACTTTGTTCAAAGAAATCGCCACCTCCGCGCGCCCCTTTATCTTTTACGAATCTACGCACAGGATTGAGAAAGCCCTCCAATCCCTCCATGATCATATGGTCGCCGTCGACGCTCTGCGTCCGGTGACGATCGCCCGCGAACTCACAAAGATGTTCGAGGAAGTCGAAAGCCTATTGCCCGCAGATCATCTCGCGCGCATCGAAGCCGATCCGAATAAGAAAAAAGGCGAGTTCGTCGTCCTTGTCCCAAAAAGATCGTGATATACTGATGACACCATGTCGTCCAATCGCAAAGCGCCTGCTGCGCCGCATTCAAAATCGCCATCCGCGAAATCCGCCTCGCAAGCAGGGCGAGCCGCAATAAAAACTCAAAAGGGAATCATTCCAGTCTGGGTCGTTTTATTGCTCATCATCATACTGCTCGTCGTAGTCTTCATCCCGCGAGTAGTAACGTCAGGCAATAAGGCAAGCAGCGCCGATAATCTCGCCAGCGCATCTGGAACGCCTGCCATCGGTGCTGACGATAATGGCGCGCAGGATCAGCCCGCATCAAGCGGCCTGCAGCAAACCCATGTCACCGTCCCGAAAGCAGTCAAAGCCATCTATATATCCAGCTGGGTTGCCGGAACTCCGAGCTTGCGCAATAAGCTTGTCGATTTCATAGAAAAGACCGAGCTCAATGCCGTCGTCCTCGATATCAAGGATTATACCGGCATGGTCTCATTCGATCCTGCGGCGACTCCCGGCTTCGGCGACTCTCAGGCAAGCAAGGCCGTCAAAGCTGAAGGCTGCATCGAGAATCGAATCAAGGATGCCTCAGAATTCATAAAGCAGCTTCATGAAAAAAACATCTATGTCATCGGCCGCGTCGCCACATTCCAGGATCCCTGCATGGTAAAGAAGCATCCTGAATGGGCAGTAAAGACGAAATCGACTGGCGCAGTTTGGGAAGATCACAAAGGCATCACATGGATAGATGCGGGAACCCCCGAAGCATGGGCATACAATGTGCAGATCGCCCGCGCTTCGCATGAGCTCGGCTTCGATGAGATCAACTTCGACTATATCCGCTATCCGTCTGATGGAAATATGGTTGATATTGCATTTCCTGTCAGCGGCACTCGGGAGCGATCGGAGACTTTGAAGGTATTTTTCGCATATATTGATAAGGAATTGCGAGGAGGCAGAGCGACTGGCGTTCAGAAACCGCAGCCTATCGTCGCTGCTCCGAATGCAACATCAGCAGCCGGCATGGCCGCGACACCTGCCGTCAGCGCAGCTGCCACTCCGAGATATACCCTAGCGGCAGATCCGGCATTCGATGATCTCGTTCAGGAATACGGTCTGCATATCGATCCTGCACTGGCTCGTCCTGCAGATATTTCGGTTGATGGAAAAAAGATCACGACCGATGCAGACAAAGCGCCGCGTCCGGTCATCTCTGCAGACCTCTTCGGCTTCGTCACTACGAACAATGATGATCTCGGCATCGGACAGGTTTTGGAAAAAATCGCTCCATATGTAGACTTCATCGGCCCGATGGTCTATCCGTCTCATTATCCGAAAAATTTCCTCGGCTATGCCAACTCTGCTGCGCATCCATACGAAGTCATCCAATATACGATGGATGGAGGAGTCAAAAAGCTCAAGGCCATCGGTCTCGATCCGCTCAAGCTCCGGCCTTGGCTGCAGGACTTCAATCTCGGCGCCACATATACCTCTGACATGATCCGCGCTCAGGTCAAAGCCACATACGATGTCGGCCTGACAAGCTGGATGCTCTGGAATGCCTCGAATGTATATACGAAGGGCGGGGCATTGGCTATCTAAGACACAGTATTAAGACGCCGGTATCTCTTATGGATATTCGTGAAAAAAGGCCTCAACCGGGCCTATTTTCGTACTATTGACAAATATACAATAAAGGTGTATAATTTATACCAGACAGGTCATGGTAGCTACGGTGATTTTAAACGATCATTCTGCGACCAAATCTGCTTCTTTCCCAAAATACATCACTCCAACACCCAGCACTCAGAAAACATGAATATCAACTCCTTTAAGAACACCTTGCTCGCCGTCACATTCCTCGGATCCCTCTCTCTCGCATTCTCCGTCAGCTTTCTGGCTGCGCGCATCAAGCGGCTTGAAGTCATTGAAGGCCAGCCGAATTCCTCACTGACCGTGAGCGCCGTGCAACCTCAAGCCACTAAGCTTCCGACGTACACCTACGTGAATTCCGCCAGATTCGAGTACGGCGACACATTCAGCTTCTCCTATGAAGATCCGGCAGGTGGGTACTATGCCTATAAAGCCGTATCGACGTCGGAGTCAGAGTACGACGACTACGGCTCAGAAGGCGAGACCTATTACTACGACGAATACGAAGCGCCGGAAGGCACGAAGTAATCGTCAAAAAGGCCCACAGGCGAAAGCCTCAAAGCCCGCCGCGCACCCAGTGCAGGCGGGCTTTCCCTCGTCTATTTTTTTATATAAAAACTCATACAAAAGCGCTCAACTTTCGCGCAAAAAAGCACATATAAAACCGCCACGCTTTCTGATATACTTTATCCATCAGCACAGCACATTATGGATGATAACGAGCGAGTAACATATTTCGGCGAGACGGATGCCCGCAATAAGCGGGTGCGTTTTGGCATAAAGAAAAAAGACCGCTCGCGACACATGTACGTCATCGGAAAGACGGGTATGGGTAAGTCGACTTTTCTTGAAAACCTGGCGATTCAGGATATTCAGAATGGGGAAGGGCTTGCCTTTATCGACCCTCACGGAAAGTCCGCGGACTTCCTCCTCGAATATATTCCAGAGCATCGCATCAAGGATGTCGTATATTTCGCGCCTTTCGACCTCGATCACCCCATCTCTTTCAATGTGCTCGAGGATGTAGGTCCAGAAAAAAGACATCTCGTCGTCAACGGCCTCATGTCCGCTTTCAAGCGAATCTGGGTGGATGCCTTCTCTGCTCGAATGGAATATATCCTTTCGAATATCATGCTCGCTCTTCTCGAATATCCAGAGTCTACATTGATGGGCGTGAACCGCATGCTCGTGGACAAGGATTTCAGAACGACGGTGGTGAACAATATCACTGATCCATCAGTGCGATCATTCTGGGTAGATGAATATGCAAAATATACGGACAAATTCGCAGCCGAGGCCGCTCCTGCCATCCAGAACAAGGTAGGACAATTCGTAGCCAATCCGCTCGTACGAAATATCATAGGCCAGCCGAAATCTTCTTTCGATATCCGAGCGATGATGGATCAGAAGAAGATTTTCATAGTGAACCTGTCGAAGGGACGAGTTGGCGAGGCGAATGCGAACTTGCTCGGAGCCATGCTCATTACCAAGATCTACCTCGCCGCGATGTCACGAGCCGACTTGAATGAGAAGGAGCTCAAGGAAGCGGCTGAATTCTATCTCTATGTGGATGAGTTTCAGTCTTTTGCCAATGAATCATTTGCCGATATCTTGTCCGAGGCACGAAAGTATAAGCTCTCGCTCACCATCGCTCACCAATATATCGAGCAGATGACCGAGGAAGTGCGCGCTGCCGTATTCGGTAACGTCGGTTCCATGGTCGTATTCCGAGTGGGCGCATACGATGCGGCTGTTTTTGAAAAAGAATTCGTGCCGCAATTCAGCGCCGAGGACCTCGTGAACTTGCAGCAATATCAGATGTATCTGAAGCTCATGATCGACTATGTTACTTCGCCTCCTTTTTCTGCCATGGGAATGGCGCCGATCGCAAAGCCTGAGAAGACATATGTAAAGGAAATCATCGATTCGTCTCGAGCACAGTTCGCGCATCCTCGCGAGCAGGTAGAAGATATGATTCGACAATGGCATATTGATAAAATCCTGCCAGGTCCCAATGCACCAAGCGCAGGCGGCGGCTCGAGCGGATATGGCGCGCCTTCATCGCACCCTCAGGGTGGACAGAGTGGCCAAGGAGGAGGTCAGGGCGGAGGATATGCTGGCGGCGGCGACAGAGGCGGACGCGAAGGCGGATTCTCTGGCAATAGAGACAATCGAGATAGCGCTCCGCGATCATCGGGCGGCGGATCACAAGGCGCTGGCAATTATGGCGATCGGCCGCCGAGACGAGATTCTGGATTTGCAGGCGGCTCATCTGCGAATTCGTCTATGTCGGGATCGGGCGATCGCGGCGGTAGAGGAGGCGAAAGATTCGGAGAAAGATCTCCGGAGAGATCGAGCGGCGGAGCGCCGAATGCTGGAAGCTTTGCCGGACGATCAAATGACAGAGGCGGAGACAGGCCTGCAGGCGACCGCACAGGAAGTAGGTTCGGCGAGCGATCAGACGATAGACCTCGTCGCGATGATGGCCGCGGTCCAAGCAGCCCAAAGACAGAGAAGCCTTTTGCTAAGGCATTCGAGAGCCTTTTGGCTGGAGAAAAAGTCGAAGGCCTCGAAGAGCAGGATCCGACGGAATCCGTCGCGGCATCTCCGCGCGGTTTCAGGAATGATCATGAGGTTCACAAGAATTCCAGCGTCGATTCGATCGAGCCAGCAGTCGATAGGGAGAAATCCCTGCGCGAAGCGATCTCGCTCAATTATTTGAAAAGCCGAAATGAGGAAGAGCAGAAGGTGAGAAATGAGGCAAAGACAGCCAAGCCTCAAAACATCCTTGATCTAAAGAATGCCTTGCTCGGCGTGCTTGGAGAAGTGCCTTCGAATCCTGAGAGAGAAGCGCCGGCATCACAACCGCAGTCGCTGCCCCAATCTCGTCCGCAGCCACAACCGCAATCTGTACCGATAGCCCCTGCGCCAGCGCCGACACCTGCTCAGCAGACGCATGCGCCTCGAACCGATAATCCTGCGCATCATGCCCAGCCTCGAACCCATGCTCACGATGCATCATCACGCACTCATGCCGTGCATCCAGAAAGGCAGCATGCGCAAAGCGGCGCACGGTCTGCTGATACGGATTCTCGCGCAATGCATGCTTCACATCCTGTCAATGCGCCGCACACTGAACATAGGACTCCGACTCCTCACGCTGAATCAAAACTGGCTTCGCATCATGCCGCTCACCATAAGCCGCATGCTGAAACTCAAGCGCAAGCGCATACTCCTGCGCCTGCGGCACAGCCAGCCGCGCCGGAAGTCGATATAGATACCTTATCGAAGCTTCTCAGCTAGCAATCTCTTGAAGATTGGCCATTTCGCTTTTACGATTGCGAATTTATTTGGATAAAAAAATGCATTCTTGAATACGAGAGAAGCGACCGCATATGCCATGCGGACTTTTCTTTTCTGGGAAGCGCTGCCTTCGCGTACGGTATATTCGATCGATGTGCCGGGTACATTTGAGATTCGATTTCGCTTGCGATTCATGCGCAGCCAGAGGTCATAGTCTTCGGCGAGATACATTGGCTTGAAGCCTTTCGCATCGATGAATGCCTGTCGGCGCATCAAGACGGAAGATGTGATGAGGGGATTGCGGACAAGCATCTGATCGCGTACCGCCTCAGGATCTGTTGGCTGTGTTATTGTCTGGAATTTTTCGCCATTCTCTCTTATGAAAAAAGCTGTCTCCGCTCCGACGACATCTATCTCAGGGTGGTTTGCCAGATAAGCGGCCTGCTTCTCGAGCTTCTGCTTATCGCTCCATATATCGTCATCGTCGAGAAAGGCGATCAGATCGTTCGATGCCTTTTCGACTCCGAGATTGCGGGCAATTCCGGGGCCTTTCGATGGTCCTTGGATTATGCGGATTTTGCCTCTTGCGTCTTCTGAGAAACTTTCATTTGCAAAATTGTTAGCGATGACGGCATGCAGCTCATCGGATGCGATCTTGCCCGCAGCGTCTATCACATCATTGTCAGAAATGATCAAGATCTCAGACGGAACCAAAGTCTGATCCAGCATGCTCTGAATTGCCCGCGCGATCGTTGCATGGCCATTTCTCGTCGGTATGATTGCCGAAATATTCGGCTTATTGTCGGTATTCGCTGTATCGCTCATATATTAGATATTAGATTCGAAGCCAGTTCGGTGGGGTAGCATCGCTTGTATCGGCATTATCCACTCGCCATCGCTTGGGCGCAATGACGATCTTGTTCGGATTGGTAGAAAGCCAAGCCGCCCACCAGCTGAAGCTCGAATTCGAGATTACGAAATGATCGCAATTCGACATTATAAGAAGCTCTTCATAATCTTTGATGCCTGGTGCGCTTATGGCGCTTGATGGAAAATCGGTCTTGATATTTTCTAAAACCCAAGGGATATCGTCTGATGCGAAGAAAATATGGATGCTCGGAATGTTTTTCTCAAAATCATTTCCCATCTTTGCCTTGAGCGCGATCCTCTCTGCGATAAGGTCGATGCCTCGCTTGAAATAGTCGATGTCGAGCGCCCCTTGTTCAGCACGGGCGTGGACATTCGTGACGAAATCTCCCCGACGGACATGAACAAGTACGGTGATGATTCCTTTTTCTTTGCATGCCCGAATCTCATCGAGTGCCCTTGATGCCTCTGGGCCAAAGCCGGCCTTGAGCGTGAACTGACGTCGGATATCGTCCGCGCAATCGATGAAATATTTTTCATTCTGCCAATAGCCCTCCTTGTACTGGCCGTCTTTGACTGCGAATTCCTTTGGATAAAAAGTCATATTCGCGAATGGCCAAAGCTTATTGCGAACCCTGCGCAAGAAGAATCTGAGAGTGGTATGAAAGCGCGCAGTCTCTTCGTCAGTTGCTATCTTCGCTTCGATATTGAAATGCTGAAGCGTGAAATTGCGCGGCGTATCTTTTGCAAACTGCCTCCCATATGCGCTGGTATCGAGCGATAGATCCAATCCGGCTTTTTTGGCGGCAGTATAGCCATATGCATACTGAAACATCTGGTTTCCCAATCCGCTTTTTATGGCTGTATAAAACATGCGGTCATTATACTATAAGCCTGTGGCCCGTAGATATGTCTGCGCTGAGGCCTTGTCAGTGAGGCTCTGCAGACAATATTCCCGAGGGTGAAAGGCATTGGATGGATCTGCGGCATCCTTTTTCAGGATAAAAGCATCGAGCGCTGCGTCCAGATCGCTTATGCCGCTGAAGAGCATGCCGGCCTCATCTGTAAGGAAGGGGGCGCCTACATTGCCGGTCACGTTGATGCCCGTGGTGCTGGTATACGAACCTTTATTCCAGACAAGGGTAGGGACATTGCGAATCCAGGCTTCCTGGAATGCTATGCCTTGGCTCTCGGATTCCTGAAGATAGATCATGAATCCATTTCGGCCAGAAATACTGGAGAGGGCGTCGAAATATTCCTTCTGCTTGAATGTGCCATATACGAAGACCTTGTATTTGATCTTTTTTTCATCAAGGGCATGAATGGCTTTTTCGTAAATATTGACCGGAACTTTTTTCTTGAAGACTATGCAAATGAAATTCTGATCAATATTCGACGGGCTATCGCTCATATACGCATTTGCATCGGGCATCTGCACTCCTGCTGGCCAGATATGCATCTTTGGAATGAGGCTCGGAATTATTTTTCCATACAAATCAGTGACCCAAGGAGAAACGGTGAGGACTATATCGATCAGCGTAGAGGCGAGCAGGCTGTCACGCTCATCTGGCAGCACGACCAAATTAGGACCTGCAACAAGCTTGCTTATGCCGACTGATTCCTTATGAGCGACTGCATATTTGAGCGCCTCCATATTGCTAATCACATGGACGATTTGGCCTTTTTGCAGCGGAGCATTGATGACGAAAGGGAAGCGGAGCTCATTCAGTCCTCGCTTCAGGCTTTCGAGCACTCCGTCAGGGCCGCGCTTCTTGTTCAGGATTTTCTTTATGAGCCATTTCGAAAAATACCTCGCTGATCCTGGGAACCATATTTTCGGAGGTCTGGTAAGTATATTGAGCATTCGGTTTTTCTTTATGCCAAAATATTCTGCACCTTGGCCATCTTTTCCGGATGGATGAAGATGAGATTGTCGTAGTGATATAGATCCTGCCTGATATGAGGCTTAATTTTGCCCTCGATCGTCGTCTCATAGCATGCATAGCCCTTTCCTAGGAGAAAATCAATCGACTGATCGCAATTATGCTTCCATTCTGCGCCGCCGCCGACTTCGATAGTGACGATAGGCTTGGCATTCTCGAGTATCTGGTTCATCGACTGCAATATGAGATGCTCTGCTCCTTCCGCATCGATCTTGATGATGGTCGGCGCGACAGATCTCTCCTTGCAGTAAGCATCGAGCGATATGGTCTTTGCCTTGAAGTGCTCTGGCTGTCCTAGGAATTCCATGCCTTCTCCGTCTCGCGATTTATAGCTATTGAAGGCGCTATTTTTTGGCCCATAATCCACGAAATCGATTTCGGTCTCATGATCCAAGACCGCCACATTGTTAAGCGAGACTTTCGCTCGTGATATTCCGTCTGCAGCGCCCGCATTCCTCGCCATATTTTCAGAAAGCGTCTTGAACGTTCTTGGCGTAGGCTCGAATCCGTGCACTGATCCTGAAGAAGCGGCAAGGCGAGAGGCGAGAAGGGTATAGTATCCGACATGCGTTCCGATATCGAAGAATACGTCGCCATCATGGATCGCATTGATGAAAAAATTCGTCAGGTCCGCTTCATAATATCCATAATAGTAGATGGCATTTCCTTCGGGCAGATAGAATGACATCGTATCGTTCCAAAGCGTCTTATAGTCGACCTTGAAAGGCTTTATGCGCGCGATGACCTGCTTGCAGAAAAAAGGAATGGACTTTACCGGTTCCTTGAGCAGCCTGCTCAAGCGAGTCGGCTTGGACTCTGAGCTTTTGACATTAGCGAGTATCATTTTCTGCAATTCCATTCTTTTTTCAGTGTTCATTTTGTGTATATTGTATGTGATTAAATTTTGATCAATTCTTCGTAAACCAGAAGCATCCGCAGGCATATCTATCATTCGAGCCCTTGCTCAGGTCGGCTCCTCGCTCGAGGCCGCCTTCCTTATCCGTTTCGGGTATATAGGCATATTCCTTGAGAGAAAATTCTCCATCGCCGCAGATCAGATCATTCATATGGCTTGGGGCATATATGCGATGCGCATTGAATTCGATCCGCTGTCTTCCAACGGGCACGACGATAAGCAGCGAGCCTCCCTTTTTGACGACGCGCTTCAATTCAGCGAGCGCCTTCATGTCGCCATCCGGATCGATGGGATCGCCATATCTGCCGAGGCCGATATGCTCTATCGTATGGAGGCAAGAGATTGATTCGACGCTGTCGCTGGCGAATGGCAGCTTCATGAGGTCTCCAGGATTCGTCGTCAATCCTTCGAGGCGGAGATCCGCTGGTCGATAGTCATAAAAATCCACAGGAACGAATGCGGAAACGATGCCGCTGAAATAAAGGCTTGAAGAGATATCGATATGCTTATAGTCATTTCGCCCTGATTGCTTTGCGGCAGAATCCAATTCCGATACCGCGCGAGCGGCCCATGATGTGTGATATACATAATGCCTGTCGAAGCTCGTATACTTCGTATTCTCGCCCGTGATAGGGAAGACATCCACGATCTTTATGGAGAAGCGGGGCTCTCCAGCATGCTTGGCGGATTTGAGCTCATTGTAGATATACAAGTCTCGCGCTACTTGAGGACGAATAAGAAGCTTGGTCAGGCGCTCGAAAGCGAGCAGCTTGGCCTTGGTCTTTATGGAAAGATGGTGTTTGAGGAATTGTCGCATATTATTTGCCAACCCTTAGGACCTTCTTTGCTGCATTCCTGATCTTGCCCTTGATCTTGTCAGTCATGAATACTTTTCTCGTAATGAATCTTCGCACGCCATGCGCCTTCCATTCCTTGAGGCGTTGGTTGATTACCGCTCGATAATTGGGGACATAGAGATCAATGAGATGCGGGACACCATCGACAATGACATGATGCAGATGGTATGTGCTCGCCTCAGCGACGAGGTCATAATCCATCTTGTCATAGATTCCGAAGCGGAGCTCGATGATGGTTCGGTCGATCTTCTGCTTTGAATTCGGCCGCGTGCTCGCGCCTTTGCCCTCATTGAGATAGTAGCCGAGATTTCCGTCGGCAACGACTGCCTTGCCATTGAATGCGAGCCGTACTGAGATGTCGAAATCAGCGCCAGATACGAGCTGCTCATCGAACATCCCAGCTCGCTCAGTGAGGGATTTTTTGAACATGATAAAAGGCCCGAAGATCATGCCTCGAGTATATTCTGATTCAGGTATATCAGCATGTCTCACCCATTTGCCTGATGTGATCGATCCTGCAGGGGCGAATTTGCGGACGATGAGATAGTCGCCGAAAGCGATATCCGCATTCTTTTCCTCGATCGCGCGAACCTGAAGCTCGATGGAGTCAGGCGTTCGAAGGTCGTCCACATTCCAGATCGTCAGGTATTTTCCAGATGCCTCGCGGATGCAGGTATTCATCGATGTGCCGATAGGAGCGACGGGATTGGTGATGATGTGCTTGATTCGGCCAGGATGCTTGGCTTGGAATTCCTTTACCCATGCGATCTCCTCCTCATCCGGCTCATTATGATCGAGGACCACTTCCATCTTATCGAAATATGTCTGCTGCGGGAGTTCTTCGAGGAATAGCTGGAGATATCGCTTCATGCGGAAGCTCGGCGTGATGGTGCTGACGATGATGTTTGGATTTGTACTGTTCATTTTTTTTAATTTTTTAGTATAAAAACATTCGCTCGCTATGAAATCATTCCATGCTCCTTCATGCGCTTGATAATGTCCACGATGCCGGTCTTGAGATCGATTTCAGGCTTCCAGAATCGCAAAATATAAGTTGAGGCATCATTCTTGATGGCATGCTGCACATCGTTTTGCTGATCAGAAGCCACGATAGTCGGAACGACTGGCATATTGTCGAAATTGTGGCTGATGATATTCGCCACATCGATGACTTTCGTCCATTCGAATGTCGTGATATGGAGAGGGTGTTCCTTGCTGATCTCATCGTATCGCTCCGCGATCGTGATGAGGCATTTCGCGCAGTCTTCTACATGGAGGAATTGTCGTTCTTCCTGACCGCTTGTCATGAGGCTGATCTCCTTCTGCTTATGCGCCTTGAGGATGAGGTCGGTGATTACATGCGATTTCTCGAGGTCTCGCTCGAATCCGTATACATTCCAGAACTTCACGACTCGGCCATCGAGGATGTCGGTCATTTTTTCTCCCAGATTCTTGAGAACGCCATAATTGGAAAAAGTCATGCTCGACATCTGGCTCGATGCGAAGATGAATCTCTTGCCATGCTTCTTGATGGCCTCGAATGTATTGACCATGAGCTTCTGGTTGTTCGTCACGAAGTCATATGTCTCCTGATACTTCTTGAGGTATCGCGCGCCTCCCACATCGAATGCAAGGAAGAAAACGAAGTCAGCTTCCGATACGGCCTTGTCGAGCAGGGGATTATTCGGAATGCGCAGGTCTTCTTCGACGTTTCGCACGATATCGAATTCGATGGCTTCATGGCCGATCTTGCGAATGTATTCGACGAGACCTTCTCCGACCTGTCCTGATGATCCTAATACGAGGTGTTTCATGTATTTGCTGATAAAACAGCTTGGCTAATTTGGTATAAGGGTCATTTTAGCATGTATTTTGGGGATATATAAGGCATTGCTGGTGGGGAAGGTGCCTTGGTTGAATCGGATCCGTGCTATTGACTTTTACACAATATAGATGCATAATATACATGCTAAAAACTGCTGCCAATTCCTTTAGCGACAGTTCATTCCAGCCCAAAAAACCAGCGCCTAAAAGCCGCATATCCAATACTAACCAAAAATGAGCGAGAAGATATCTCTCGTGGCGGATCCTTCCGCCGCGCCTCTGAATCCTGCATTCCCAGATCGTCTCGGCCCGTTTTACGATGCCGATGAAGCAACCAGGGAAGCCGTCAGGGCACAAATGAAGTGGATCCCTGTGCCTGCCATGCCCGATACTCAGCACTTCGGAGTGACTTCGACCGCTGACTTTATTGTAGTCTGCCGCTTCGACGGAGTGCTTCATTTCCTTGGATCGCGCCGCAAGGAGCGTCCATGGAAAAACGAGTACTTCCTCAAAGGCGGACGCATCGAGGCCGGCGAAACCTCGAAGGCTGCTCTCATCAGGGTGGTCAAGAGGGAGATCGGTCTCGATCTCGACGGTCTCGGGTACGAATACCTCGGAGAGTTTCCGACGCTGAATCCAGAGAGCCAATGCGCGCCGAACCGGCCGTGGTGGAGCCTCTGGCATCTGTATGTCGTGGAACTCGAAAGCGTGCCTGAAAAGTTCGAAGGCGATGGCAGTGTCGGCGAACATAAATGGTTCTCGCGCATCCCGCGGAACTTTCCGAAGCCATTCGCCGATGCCTTGAGGCTCGCAGAGTTCGAATACGAAGACGGAGAGAGGGGCTAAGAGCTCGTATTTCGTCCATTCGAATAACCGTCCCCGCACAGAAGGTCCCCGTGACCGTGTGCGGGGATCTTTTTTATATAGTGTGGTACATGAGCGCGGCTTGTATAACCCTCCATACATATATATACTTTCTTGCATATGGATAAAGAACAAGTGTTTAAGCGTCCTCATACGTACAGAGAAAGAGCGGTAATCGTCACGCAGACCCCGATGCGCATAACCCTTGCCGGAGGAGGGACAGATGTCGATTGGTATAGCGATGTCAAAGGCGGAGCATGGATAAGCGCGACAATAAATAGGTATCTCGTTGTTACTCTTACCATGACCGAAGATGCTCGATTTGTCGGTTACGCATACGGCCATGAGGCATCTCAGAGCAATTCATACAAGGATATTCCGAATCTGTATGTAAAAGCCTGTCTCGAGCATGCCGATGTCAAAAGCGGAATCAGCGTCAATATCACATCCGAGGTTTCTGGCAGATCGGGACTGGGAGGATCCGGAGCCCTTGAGGTTGGTCTCCTTAACGCTTTGTATACATATAAAGGCGAGTCGATCTCAAAGACCTTGCTTGGAAAAAAGGCATATTCTATCGAGAAGGTTAAACTTGGGCGCGATTTCATCGGTCCTCAGGATCAATACATCGTCGCTCATGGGGGCATCAATTATTATGAGCGCGATACGAAAGGCAATGTAACCATGGAGCCGGTATCGCTTTCGCTCCACGCCATCTCAGAGCTCGAATCAAATTTGCTTTATTTCCGAACGGGAATCTATCGCGATGCGGGCACAGCTCTCGCAGACGCTGCGAATAAGGCAAAGAAATCATCCGATGGAAAGAAGGGCGCCAAGCATTTCAAGGCGCTTGATGCGATAAAGAAGCTCGGGCAGAAGGCAAAGAAATATTTGGAAAATGGAGATGTCGATGCCTTCGGCCGTACCTTCGATGAGCATTGGAAGATCAAGAAGACGCTTTCGGAACAGGTGTCTAATACGCAAATTGACGAATGGTACAAAGAGGCTATGATTGCAGGAGCCTTGGGAGGAAAGATCATGGGTGCCGGAGGAGGAGGCTGGTTCGTCTTCTATGTAAAAGAGAACAAGGGCGCCTTTCGAAAGCGCATGAAGGAGATCGGCCTCGAAGAGCGCAAGATCAGATTCGATTTCGAAGGAACAAAGACTCTAATTAATTTTTAATACCTAATCATCTATGGATTACATAACAAAATATTTGGATACGGCAGTTAAGCTTGCCACGAGCCTGGATACGAAAGAGATCGAGGCGCTCGTAGATTTATTCGTTGCGCTAAAGCAGAGAGAGGGGAGACTCTTCCTCTTGGGCGTAGGTGGATCCGCTGCGAACTGCTCTCATGCGGTCAATGATTTCCGCAAGATCTGCAATATAGAAACATATACGCCTACTGACAATGTCTCGGAGCTTACCGCTCGAGCAAACGATGATGGCTGGGATACGATCTTCAGCAATTGGCTAAAGGGCAGCCGTCTCAATGACAAGGATATGGTCATGGTATTTTCTGTAGGAGGAGGAAACGCTGAAAAGAATATCAGCACGAATATCATCAAGGCCTTGGATCATGCAAAGGAAAAGGGCGCGACAATAACGGGAATCATCAGCCGCGATGGAGGACATACGCGCAAGGTCGCTCATGCTTCGGTTCTTCTTCCGATCGCGGAAGCGGAGCTCATCACGCCGTTGGCAGAAAGCTTTCAGGCTATCGTTTGGCACCTGATCGCTACGCATCCTAAATTGCGATAGCGCCGGTCTGGATATCGACCTCGGCCTTTTTCAAGGTCTCAATGGTTCCGATATCGATGAAATATCCGTCACTTGGAAAGACGGATATTTTTTTGTGCTCCGAAAGCAAAACCGGGAAAATATCCTTTGCGAAGTCGGCATTCGACTGCTCAGGGATATAATCGAATATTTCGGACTCGAAGACATAGAATGATCCATTTGACCAAGCGAAATCTCCTTCGAGTTTCTGTGACGAAGGCAGTTCAGTGAATTCGGTAAGGAGATTTTGATCATCGAACTTCAGCGAGCTCTTGAAATTCTCTCCAGTATGCTTGTAGACATTCAATGTGGCGAAGCTTCTCGAGTCTCGATGCGCCTGGATAAGCGCTGAGATGTCCAGGTCTCTCAGGGTATCGGCATAAGTGACGATGAATGTATCCTGGATTAGGGACTTAGCTGGAAATATCGCTCCAGCGGTGCCACGTGGCTGAGTCAGGTTCTCGTACGTGTATTCAATGGTGACGCCGAATGCAGAGCCGTTTCCGAAATATGAGGTAATGACTTCAGGAAGATAGCAGAGGGCAATAACGAAATCTGTTATCCCATGCTTTTTGAATAGGTTGATCGTATGCTCGAGTATGGGCTTTCCTCCGACTTCGATCATGGGCTTTGGACGCGTTTCTGTCAGTGGCTTCAGTCTTTCGCCTTTGCCTCCTGCAACTATAATTGCTTTCATGATCTATATGGTAAGCAGCTGTTGGACCAAAGTCAAAGTTTCCTCATGCGATCTGGACACATGCTTCGCCTCTGTCGCTAGGTATTCGCGATTCTTCCCGACTTTTTCAGGGGTATCATCAGTGTGGAAAAAAAAGACCGTCTTGCATCCTGCTTTTTCGCCGGCTCGCATATCCGAGACATTGTCTCCGATGAATACGCTATTGGCGATATCGATGCCGAGCTCGGATTCGGCTTGCTTGAAAAGCCCGATGCCTGGCTTGCGGCATTCGCATTCGATGGCGAGCCTGGAGACCGTGCCTTTGGGATGATGGACGCAGAGATATCTTTTATCAATATGAGCCCCTTTATCCCGCAATAGGGAAAAGACCTGCTCGTCTATCTCATTGAGCGTCTCCATGCTCATTTTCCCCTTGGCTGCGCCTGGTTGATTCGATATTTCGATTACGCGGATGCCTTGAGAATTCGCCCATGCTATTACCTCGGCAATCCCGTCTACGAGCATGATTTGCTCTGCACTCTGGGGCGAGTCATATGATTCCCCTTGACGGATCATATGGTTTATTACGCCGTCTCGATCGAGGAATAGCGCCTTTTTTGAGGCGTTTGCCTCTGCTGGTTTTGTGGTATACACTTGATTTCTAATATACCACACCAATATATATGAAAAAACTGACGTTCGACCGAGGCGTTTTTCTGGATTCTTCTAACATAGCCGAAATCGAAAGATGGGACAAAACTGGCATCATCGATGGCATCACGACCAATCAGGGCATCATGCTCAAGGATGGCGTCAAGCTCAAGGATCTCAACGCGACGATCAAGAAAATGTGCGCGATCATGAAGAATCGACCGGTTTCGATCGAGCTTTCTGATAGCAGTGCATCAGTGGAGGAAATGGTCAAGGAGGCAAAAAAGTACCGGGCTCTCGCTCCAAATATCGTCATCAAAGTTCCTATCATCCCAAATGATCTCAAGAGCCTCGTCGTAATCAAGAAGCTGGGCGACTTGAAAATCCCAGTCAATGTCACGGCGATGATGACATATGAGCAGCTCATCATGGCTGCTCTCGCCACTCGAAATCATCCGGCGCCTTCATTCATCAGCCTTTTCTGGGCTCGAACTATGGAAGATCAGGACAAGTATCGAACAAATGAAGCATTCATCAAGGAGCATGAAATAATGGGTAAGCCAGCCGAGGTCAATGCACATCCTGCAAAAATAACGGCAGCACTCAATGAATTCCTCAAGGAGGGCGGATACAATAATCCAAAGATCATCGTCGGCAGCATCCGAAATGTCGGACAGGTCGGAGACGCCTTCGCGTCTGGCGCGCATATCGTGACGATCACGCCAAAGACATTGGAAGCAATGCTTTTCAGCCAGCGAACGATCGAGACCAATGCTGATTTCGACAAGGCATGGCAGACATTGAAGAGCCAGAAATAATACATTACGATTCGAATGAGTGATTTTACAGGAAAGAGCATCATAGTGACCGGTGGCACGAAGGGCATTGGCAATGCGATTGCCAGGAGCTTTTTTGATGCCGGCGCATGCGTTCTCGTATGTTCGCGAAATGGTGAGGAGGCGGCAGCGGCAGCGCATTCGGTTGATCCTACTGGCAAGAGATTCGTCGGCATCCAGGCAGATGTTTCGGTTGTCGCTGATTGTGAAAAAGTAATCAATTCGGCAGTCGAGCGGTTCGGAACAGTCGATATCCTCGTAAACAATGCCGGAATATATGGAGAAATTGGCTCGCTCGAAACATGCGATATTAATAAATGGGCGTGCGCGATCAATGTCAATCTGCTTGGTACGGTCGCTTGCTCGAAATTCGTTTTGCCAATAATGAAAAAAGCAGGAAAAGGGAAGATCATAAATTTTGCGGGAGCCGGGGTAGGGGGCAAAAAGCCTTTGCCTAATTTCTCTCCTTATTTCACTTCAAAGGCCGCAGTTGTTGGATTCACGGAGACGATAGCGAGCGAAATTGTCGCGTCGAATATTCAGATCAATGCAGTGGCGCCAGGCGCTATCAATACGGGCATGACGGAAGCCTTGCTTGCTGGAGGTCCGGATAGGGCAGGCACTGATTCGTATAAGAAGGCATTGGAGCAGAAAGAAAAAGGCGGCGAATCACTAGACAAGGTCATTGCCCTAATTCATTTCCTTTGCACCTCAGACGCGGACAATGTTACCGGGCGACTTCTCAGCGCCAAATGGGACAATCATGAAATGCTCAAGGGTTTGCCGGCGGATGGCGATTTGCTCAAGCTGCGCAGGATAGATAATGATCTATTTTATGGCAAATAAAAAAGTCGCTCCAAGAATGGAAGGCCAGCGGATTGCCGTCGTGGGCCTTTGGCATCTCGGCTCGGTTTATGCCGCCTCACTGGCAAAGCTTGGTTTTCATGTAACGGGCTTCGATTTCAATAAGGCCGTCATAGATGATTTCAAAAAGGGAATACCTCCGATATTCGAACCAGGCCTAGAGGAAACGATCAAGGCGTATTCAGACAATCTCGAATATTCGACTTCCGAAAAGTCCCTGCAGAATAAGGATTATATTTTCATAACATATGATCTCGAAGTCGATAATGATGATATTCCTCAGATGCAAATCGTTGATAGGATTTTTACATTGCTGCAGAAAAACGCAAACCCTGAATCGACCATAGTCATTTCTAGCCAGATACCGGTTGGCACTTCTCGCAATCTGATCAATGCTCTGAAGACGGCGGGCAATAAGAAGCCGAAAGTAATATATTTCCCGGAAAACCTCCGGCTCGGAAATGGATTTGCCACTTTCCTTACTCCGGATCGCATCATATTAGGATCAGACGATCGGGCAGTCATGGATCAATTCGAAAAGGATTTCACTTTCCCTTGCCCGATTATCACCATGGGGCTTGAGAGCGCAGAGATGGTGAAGCATGCTCTCAATACCTACCTAGCGACATGTATCTCTTTGAGCAGCGAGCTCTCGGATCTTGCAGAAAAGGTCGGCGCCAATATGACGGATGTGGTGAAGGCCATGAAGCTCGATAAAAGAGTCAGTCCGAGCGCGCCGCTCAATCCCGGCCTCGGTTTCGCCGGAGGCACTTTGGGCAGAGATATACAATCGCTTCGCAAGATCGCTCGAGATCTCACATATGAGCCAAAGATGCTCAATGCCATCCACCAGGTCAATCGCGATCGCTTGCCAATGCTCGTAAGCAAGATCAGATCGATTCTGCCAACGCTCAAGGGCAAAACTGTGGGCATCCTCGGGCTCACATATAAGCCGAATACGGATACGCTGCGCAGATCGATGTCTCTCGAGCTCGCAAGCCTGCTTCATGCAGAAGGCTGCAAGATAAAGGCATATGATCCTGCCATACAGACGAAGGCTGAAGGCTATGAATACATTGACGTCACAAAGACGGTCGGCTCCTTTGCCAAGGATGCGGATGTCATGATCCTGATGACGGATTGGCCAGAATTCCAATATATCGATCCGGGCATGTTCTCGTCAAAAGTAGTACAGAAGATAATAATCGATACGAAGAATTTTCTCGACCCTAAGCTTTATAAGAAGCATGGATTCAGATATCTCGGCATCGGAACGGAATAATAAAACAATATGAATATAGCAATCATCGGAGCTGGTCTCATAGGAAAAAAACGCGCGCTGTCTCTTCCAAAAGGAAAGAACGGAGCGAAGCTTGCCGTCATCTGCGATATCGACAAAGCGAGAGCGGATGCATTTGCGGCTGAATTCAAATGCCGCGCGGAAACCGATTGGAAGAAAGTGGTAAGCGATCCATCGATCGATGCCGTCATCGTCTGCACCACGAATAATAATCTCTCGCTTATCGGAGCCGCGGCCATCGCCAAAGGCAAGCATGTTCTGCTCGAGAAGCCTGGCGCTCGCAATCTCGCTGATTTCAAAAAACTCGAGAGCGCATACAAGAAAGCGGGCAAGAAATCCGTAGTATTGTTCGGATACAATCATCGCTACCATCCTGCCATGCAGAAAGCGAAGGCTCTCGTTGATTCGGGCAAGTACGGTCCGGTTTTATTCATTCGCGCGAAATACGGACATGGCGCTCGCCTAGGGTATGAAAAGGAATGGCGATTCGATAAGGAGATTTCGGGCGGAGGACAGCTTCTCGATCAGGGATGCCATCTCATCGATCTAACCAATATGTTTGCGGGCGAGCTCAAATGCAAATTCGCTCATACCGATACATTGTATTGGAAGACCAAGCTCGAGGATTCCGCTTTTCTCATATTGAAAGGTCCGACTGCTGTCGCCAATCTCGTAACCACATGTCTCGAATGGAAGAATGTATTCAGCTTTGAAATCATGCTCAAAACCGCCAAGATTCAGATCGACGGACTCGGCCGCAGCTATGGAACAGAAAAGCTTACCCTTTATACAATGAGTCCTGAAATGGGTCCGCCCAAAGTCGATGAATTCGAATTTCCAGGCGATGACAATAGCTGGGAGGCGGAGAATAAAATCTTTTTGAAAAAGATCAGAGAAGGGGATACGGGAGATGAGGAGCTCAAGAAGGCGAAATACGCTTTATCAATAATCAATCAGGCATATGAAAAAAACAAAACAAACTAAGAAGCCAGAGACAAAGGCGAAAATCAAGTACCTCGTTACAGGCGGGTCAGGGTTCATCGGCTCGCATATCGTCGACAGAATCATCGCGGAAGGTAATGAGGCGATCGTCTATGATGATTTTTCTACAGGAAGAAAGCAATTCGTCGCGCATCATCTCAAGAATAAGAATTTCAAGCTGATCACTGGCGATGTCTTGGACACAAAAAAGCTGACGAAAGCGATGAAGGGAGTGGATTTCGTATTTCACATTGCCGGACATGCAGATGTGCGAAGCGGCCTCAATGATCATTATAGGAATCATGAGCAGAATCTCGAGGCGACGCATTCGGTTCTCGAGGCCATGTTCAAGAATGGGGTAAAAAAGATCGCATTCGCTTCTACCTCGTCAGTATACGGCGATGCCGAAATACATCCTACGCCTGAAGATGCGCCTTTTGCGCCGACTTCGCTCTATGGCGCTGCGAAGGCTTCATCTGAGACCTATATTCAGGCATATGCAAGCTATTATGATTGGAATGCATATATCTTCCGATTCGTATCATTCGTCGGAGAGAGGTATACGCATGGCATCATCTATGATGTACTCAAGAAGGTAAAAAAGAATCCGAAGGTCTTGCCGCTGCTTTCAGACGGTAAGCAGAAGAAGTCTTCTATCTATGTCGGCGATGGGGTAAATGCCATGTTTATGGCGATCAAGGCTGGAAAGGGAAAGGTCAATATATTCAATATCGGGCATGACGAGGTGATTACCGTGAACGATATCGTGGATTCCATCCTCGAATCAGGCAATATAAAGATAAAGAAAGAATATGAAGGAGGAAAAATAGGATGGAAGGGAGACAATGGCTTCGTTCATCTCGACAATTCCAAGCTGAAGAAGATAGGGTGGAAGGTCACGCATTCGATCAGAGAAGGCATACAAAAGACGGTCAAATATATTCAGAATGAATTGACCGACTTCTAAAGTCGAAGCATTCGCTTGGCATATGCCAAGAGCTTTGGAAGGGTGATATAAGGCGGGATGATCCTTCGGATGGCTTTTCTCACGAGTCTCTTCTCGACTAATCCAAGTATCAGATTTTCTGACCTATATGCCTTCACGGCATTCGTGAATACGGGCACGAGGTCGGCATGTTTTTCCTTATGAAGGCAAAGATACATATCGATTTGCGGATCGCCATCATATCGGGCGTTGATTTCCTCAATCGCATTGTTATGGCATTTCCAGATGCGATAGCCATGATCCCTGAGCCATGCAAGCGTCTCGGCGTATTTTTCATTCTTGAAATTCCTGCTCTGGATGCGGTTGGCTATTTCGATAAATAGAATGGGCTTATCGTTCGAGATGGTTTCAGCGGCTCCGTGAAGCACGGCGAGCTCGAATCCTTCGACGTCTATCTTGATAAAATCCGCAGGCTGATTATTCGAATGGGCGGAATCATTTCGGAGGGAATCGAGGGTCTTGATTTCGATCGTTTGCGCAGGCAGGTCTTTTCCTGCGAAATCATCAGTCAGGCTGCTTCCTGTTCCCGAAAGATAGAGCTTGCCTTTTCCTGGCTGGTCACCGACGCCGATAGGCAGAATGTCGACTATGCCTTCCCAATTATTCAATGTCCTGGTCGCCTCTAAAGCGATCACGCAATCCGATTGCGGTTCGAAGGCGTATGCCTTGGTCTTCGTCCGATCCTCTCGCTTCGCATAATTCTGTGCTGCAATCCAGCAGTAGATGCCGGTATTCGCCCCGACATCATAGAAGGTATTTGTAAAAGGAAGAAGGGCCCTGACGATCGCGACATCGAATGCTTCAGGAATTCCGCCATAGAGCACATGATAGGCGATATTGTCGATCTTATTCATATCTCCGGCATAGAGAAAACCCATATCGGAATATCCATAGGGAATCGGCCGATGCAATGTCAGCTGGCGGTATTTCTCATCCGAGATTTTTTTGCCAGAAATCCTCTCATAGATTTCTATCGTCTCGGCTATGCATTTGTCCATCGAATAATACGATTCGACATGCGATTTCGCCTTGCTTGCGAGTTTATTGCGATAAGCGCTATCGGTAAAAAGCCTGCCGAGAAGGACGGCATATTCGCCCTCATTCATCGCAAAGACTCCCGCGGGTCCCATGGTCTCCGGCTGCGCATTGGCGCCTTCCGGACTATAGTGCGATATGCAAGGCTTGCCATGCATCATCGCTTCGACGAAAATCGCTCCGAATGTCTCTCCGTCCGCTCTGCCATGCGCAAAGATATCCAGCGTATTGAGGAATTTGGAAACGCTTGCGCTGTCCGGCGTGCGGCCGAGGAAATGGATATTTTCCAGCCCGAGCTTCTTTGCCTGATCGCGATATAGGCCGCTTCCATTTTTGATTATGAAATGCCAATTCTTGGATTCCTCAGGGTATTTCTTCCTAAGCTCCGCGAAGGCATTGAGAGGGATTGGGCTGAATATGAGGTCATCGTTTCTTTGATGAAAGCCAGCGACGATCGCATCGGCTGGAATGCCGAGATCTGCTCTGTAATTCTCGGTCGATTGCGGCGTCTCGATAGGGGAAGTGAGCACTGAGCTCTTCTTGATCGATCCTCCGATTCGAATCCATTGAGCTCTCTGCCAATTCGAAGAATGAAAGCTCCATGCGATATTCTTGCTCGTATCAGGTCGATTGGCCAGCGCGACGATTTCGACGACGGGCTTCGTCATCTTATAAAAAGGATATTCTTTCGGGCCCGCTTTGACGGTCTGGATCAGATCGTATTTTGACTCGTCGAATTTTTCCCAAAAATCAGTATCGACCCAGTCATGCGTGAGCGTTCGGATATCTTTTGCCTTGACCGAGAATTTGATGACATTGACGCCATTGTTCCGGAGGTATTCGATTCTTTCCGGGCTTGATTCGGCAGGAGTATGGTCGCCTCCTATATAGGGCGTATCGTCGCAATAATAATAGTCGATCTCCAGATTTTCCTTCGGGAGATTGACCGCCATCTTCTGGATCCAGAGCTCGCTGCCGCCTATGGTCACGCCTCCGAATTTGACGAAGGCGACCTTCATCTTTGAATTCCTTGCCTCGGCTTCATTGATCATCGTAATGCTTTCTTTATCTTAGCTCGCAATTTTGCCGCCCAGATGACGATGGCAGGGTGGGCCTGAGGACGAGGCTTGCGACCGACTTTTGAAATAAACATATCCGCATATTTTTTGATATGCCAAATCTGCATTGGCTCAAAAAATTCGATTCCTTTCTCGTCGAAGTACTGCATGATCTGCTTGTCATATGACGTATTGGCAGTGTCTTCGATCTTGTCCATTCCCGTAATGCCCTCGAGCCATGCTTCTGGAATCGGCTTTGTGCGGGCCTTTTTCGTATCAAGCGTCTCGCTATATTTATAATTCAGCCGTCGCGGAGTGGCATTGTTCATAATATGCTCTCTGCATTTCATGAAAGCCTGCTTGATCTGAAAGCGCTGGAATGGAACGAATTGAAAATGGAGAACGCCTCCTTTTTCCAACGGCAGCCTAACCCAAGTTTCCTCATTATTCGGTCCGGGCGTTCGGCCCTCATGGAGCTTTATTCTTTCGAAAACCGCCTTTCCGTCATCGCAGAATACGAAATCCTTATAGAGATTGCTCCATACCGAAGAATCCTCACGGTATACATATGGGCTTTTCCAAAGGCAAAGCCATTGCATCGCGAGCTTTTGTCCCGGCTTGAGCTTGGCTATCTCGTCTCGGAAAATCGGAAGAAAATTCGTAGTGAATGCCTCATCAGCATCGAGCCAGATGAAATGTGTGCCGCCTCGCTCGCGCCCCCAATCAAGCAGCTCTTGCCGCCATGATGAATAATTCATATTCGACTGGTCCTGATCCTTGACCTCTACGCCATACGATCTGAGGGTTTCTATCGTACCATCCGTCGATCCTCCGTCCAATACGAGGATTTCGTCGGCGAATTTCTTTAGCTGGGGTATGACGATATCGAGTATCCAGCGGTCATTCTTTATGGGAAAAAGGGCGATTATCTTCATTTGTTTGGATTGATTATGCTTTGCGTTCGCTTGCGGAGCCGATTCGCATTGTATCTATTATACGCGCCTGTCAGCAGGGAATGCAGGGGCTTTACCCTCTTGATCGTCGCCTTGGCAATATGCTTCGGTGACCGTTTGGTGAATTTCTGTGCGATGGCCTCTTGTTCTTCGGTCTTCCGCTTCCAGATTGCCGCAGAGGCTTGATATGCTTTCAGCAATCGCTCTTCGCGGGTCAGCTTTTCCTTTCGCTTATATAGAAACATTCCCCAGCCTGATTTGTGATATAGCTCGGTCAGATCCCATTTCTCATATGGAATCTTATCGAAAAATTTCTCCTTATCGTTTATATGAATATCGTCGATTGCAAAGAGGCAGGTATCTGCCAAGAAATACTGATAGATTTCGAATTCGTCAGTGACCTGGAAATTATAATGAATCGTATCGGAGAAAAGCAGGTCTATATCAAAAGGGTATTTGCCCTCGAAGATGGAGAGGTCACTGACATCTCCAAAGATAAAATCGACTCGCGGGTCGGAATACATGGCATCAGGACAATATCGCTGATCCTTGAGCAGGTCTATGGTCGTAAAGTGAGCATCGGCAGGAAGCATATCCCAGATGCAGAGCGTCGATACTCCTTCGCGGCTGCCGAGCTCGACTATATTCTTGAGCCCGAGCTTATTGATCAAAAGGGGAAGCGCACGGTGATAATACTCATTCGTCCCATTGAAGTAGCTGAAGAATCGCTGGTCATCCTTCGAGTCGGTGAATTTAACGAGGCTTTTAGGGGATATCTTCAACGTTCTGACTTCGCTATCGATCTGCTTCAATGCTGCATCCACTGCCGGTTTTGTAATCATGAATGACAGTATATCATACCGATTTCCGACGGATTAGGACTTGCAAATCAGGATAATATGCTTTCTGATAGGCCTGAAAACGAGGATTGTAAATGGCAGGATTGAGTATGCCACGAGGGTTGCCCAAGCCGCCCCCTGCATGCCATATATCGGAATCCAGACGATATTGAGGGTGATATTGATGATCATGCCGATGAGAGAGCTGGCGAATATTGCCACCTTGCGATGCTCCGCGCTCAGATACTGCGTAATCGCCATAGAGAGGCTGAATCCTATCCCTCCCCAAACATAGATGCTGAGGATGCCATCGGCGCCCGAATATCCGATGCCGTATAGAGTATTGATTATCCATTTCGATAGCAGATGTATCGGCAAGGCGAATGCGGCTGCGATTATCGTGATGATGACAAAGAAATGCCGCAGCCTTCTTTCATAGCTGCCATCTGCCGCCTTTCTCGCATTGACTATCGCGGGGAACATCGATGTGATGATTGCTCCGGGAATGAAATACCATATTTCAGCCACTCGAACGGCGGCATCGTATATGCCCACTGAAGTCGTATCGATAATATGTTTTATCATCACCTGATCGATGCGCGTATAAATGACGGCAAGGGCGGTGGCGATCATATATGGCCAAGATTCGCTCAGGATGAACCATGCCATTTTTTTATCGAATCTCCATGCCAGTGCATTGCCGCTCTTGTGGTAGAGCGAGATATAGAATATCGCGTATAGCAAAGCCTCGAGAACGAATATGGCAGAAAAATAATAGATTCCGAATCCGTATAGGGCGAGAGCCACCTTCGCGATGGCGAGGATGGATGCCACTATCAATTGGACTATGGTTATTTTTTTCGCCTTTACTTGAGATTGGAAATAAAAATTGACGATATGGAATGGCTGGAACAAGAATGAAAGGCTGATGATGAAAATCAGCGATGTCACGAATGCGCTCTTGTCGATAAAAAGGGAAGTGATGCTTGCCAATGCGAATGCGAGCGTTCCTGCGCCGAGCTTGAGCCCTAGTGATGATCCCAACAGGATATCCCTTTTTCCCGGATCCTTGATCAGTTCTCTGTAGATGATCTGGTCGATTCCAAGATTGGCAAGGAATGAAAAGAGCCCCACGAAACCGATCGCATAGCTAAGGGTTCCATAATTGGTCGGTCCAAGATATCTCGCCACATACGTAGCCACAAAGAATGAAAGGATGAGAGCGATGCCGCGCCCAACTACAAGCCATCCAGTATTAGCGAAATAGCGTTTGAACCCACCATGGGACAAGATAACCTTCAGTTTGGATATGGCGGACATTATTTATTTTTTTCAACCTGCTCATTGATCCAAGCATATGTCTTCTCGAGTCCTTCTCGCAAAGTCTTGCCAGGAGCCCATCCGAGCTTTTCGTTAATGAGGGTGTTGTCAGAGTTTCGTCCCCGCACTCCGAGCGGACCGTCGATATGCTTGAGGTCGATTTTCTTGCCAGCGATTTCTGCCGTCATTTCTGCGAGCTGATTGATAGTAACCATTTCATCAGATCCGATATTGACCGGTCCTAGGAATTCGTCCTGATTCATCAATCTTCGCACGCCTTCGAGGCATTCGTCTATATATAGGAATGATCGCGTCTGCTTGCCATCGCCCCAGATCTCAATCTCTCCGCCGTCGGCTGCCATTGCCACTTTTCGGCACATTGCTGCTGGGGCTTTTTCCTTTCCGCCAGTCCATGTTCCTTCTGGTCCGAAGATATTGTGGAATCGCGCGACTCGCACATTCAATCCATAGTTTCGATTATATGCGAGATAGAGTCGCTCGCTGAAAAGCTTTTCCCAGCCATATTCGCTATCTGGAGCGGCAGGGTAGGCAGAATCCTCCTTGCAGTTTGGATTTTCTGGATCTTCCTGATTGTATGCGGGGTACATGCAGGCTGATGATGAGTAAAAAATCTTCTTGATGCCAGCGATCTGACCATAGTGAGCGATATTGAGGTTGATCGTCGCTGAATTGTGCATCACGTCCGCATCATGCTCTCCAGTGAAAATATATCCCGCTCCGCCCATATCCGCTGCGAGCTGGTATACCTCATCGAAAGGCCGATCAAGGATTGCCTTGCATATGCTCTGGTCTCGCAAATCTCCGATGACGAAATCATCGGCAAAAGAGGCTCCGAAGTCCGGATTTTTGAGGTCTACGCCTCGAACCCAATATCCTTCAGACTTGAGTCGCTTTACCAAATGGCTGCCAATGAATCCTCCCGCGCCGCAAACCAGGGCTGTTTTTGATGTAGTCATATATGGAGCAAATTATAGGGCAAGCCGGAAGCTTTGTCACTTGGCGGCATCTGGGCTGTTAGGGTCTGACTTGGCAGACCGAGGACTTAGCAGGGGAATGAAAGGGCTTGGTTTTGATGATATACTTGCGGGTATGAAAAAATTAGCCAATACCCTAAAAAACATACTGCCATTCGTCATAATGCTGGCAGTCATTAGTCCGTTCGTGATGTTTAATGACCTGTTTTTCCCATTCATTACCGGAAAGGCGGTCTATTTCAGAGTCGTAGCCGAATTAGCCGTACTCATATATATAGTATTGGCGGTCATCGACAGGGATTCTCGGCCAAAGATGTCTCCGCTCATGTGGGGAGTGGGCGCCTTCCTCGTCATCCTGAGCCTTTCTACCATCTTCGCTATCGATCCGCTCAAGGCATTCTGGAGCAACTTTGAGCGAATGGAGGGATTGGTTCTCTTTTTGCATCTATTCGCATTCTTCCTCGTCGCTGGATCTACTATGAAAAAGAAAGATGGCTGGTGGACATGGTTTTTCAATGCCACTCTCATAATGAGCGTCATCGTGGGAATCGAGGCTTTCCTCACATTCTATTCTGATCCGAACCATACCGGCTACCGAATCTTCGGCCGATTGGGCAATTCCAGCTATCTGGGAGTCTATTCCTTGATCCATATCTTCGTCTGTCTGTTTTTTATTATGAAAAAAATAGGACATCGCTCTATGAAAGCGCTTTCGGAGCAAGGATCCTTCGTCTCGATCGGATTCTATTCTCTGGTCGCGATCTTCAATCTCATCGTTCTCTTCAATACGGGTACCCGAGGATCATTCGTAGGCCTTGTGGGAGGAATCTTCATCTCTTCCGTTCTCATCGCGATCTTCGAGCGGCAGAACAAGGCATTGCGCAAGGTGGGCATAACGCTCGTCATATTCTCTGTTGCCGTCGTTCTCTTCCTCGGCTTGTTTAAGCAGGCTGCATTCATAAAGAATTCAGACATGCTCAGCCGATTCGCTGAATTGGTGACGCTCGACGTGAAGGGCGTGCTCGAGAATCAGGGAAGCGCGCGAACCATGCTCTGGGGCATCGCATGGGATGGCGTAAAGGACAGGCCTGTGCTCGGATGGGGGCTGGACGATTTCCATTATGTATTCGCGGAAAAATACAATCCGGCTATGTATGCGCAGGAGCAATGGTTCGATCGAAGCCATAATGTATTCACCGACTGGATGGTCTCTGCCGGAATCTTGGGACTCCTTTCATACCTATCGCTATTCGCGTTGGCTATCTATATGCTTTGGAAAATCTCTCCGCAGAATATGTCATTCGGAGCGAAAGCGGTCATCATCGGAGGATTCGCCGCATATCTCGGTCACAATATATTCGTATTCGATAACCTCTCGAGCTATATCCTATTCTTCTCGGTCCTCGCTTTCATTCATGATGCATATCGATCCGATAAGGAGCAGCGATTGGCAGAGCATGCGCATGCAAATGGAACCGCGCATAATCATAAGCAGTCAAAGAACGATCGGATGGACTTCGGCATGCAGGCTACATATGCATTGGCCGCATCAGTCATCGGCGCGGTCGTCATGGGCTTCGTATATTATCAGGTGAATCTCAAGCCGGTATATGCCAATAGCGTCCTTCTCGATGGCTTGCGACCTGAAACGAGGAACTCTGCTGGCAAAGTCGTAAAGCAGACACCCGAACAGCAATTCGAAAAGGTGAAGGAAGCATATGAGATGAATGTCATGACGAATACCGAACAGCTCGAGCAGCTCGCTCAGAAGGGTTCTGCTTTGCTGACATCGAATGCTTCGCCTGAGGTTAAGTCTGCCGCATTCGGATACATCACTGCGGCTTTCGAAAAGGAATTCGCGCGAAGCCCGAAGGATCCTCGCCCTCGATACTTCTATACGATGCTGCTCAGCCAGCTCGGCATGAATGAGCAGGCATACAATCAGGTCAAGGAGGTCGTCGCTCTTTCTCCAAAGAAGCAGTCTTTCCTCATCATGCAGATCGTCACTGAGATGCAGCTGGGCAAAAATCAGGAAGCATACGATACCGCTCTCTATGCATATAATCTCGAGCCGCGAAATGAGGAGGCGAAGCGATTCTATATCGCATCCCTTGTCTTGGTAGGAAAGGCGGCAGAGGCTGAGGCATTCGCGACTACGACTGAGGCCAAGCTCGCATACGTCCAGGATGTCGCCGTATTGAATGCATATCTCAATACGAAGCAGCAGGCACGAATCATCTCGCTCATCAAGAAGGAGATCGAAGCGGATCCAAAGAATGTGGAATTGCGATCGACGCTCATCAATGTCTATGTCCGACTGAAGGACAAGAGCAATGCGATCAAGGAAATGAATGCGCTCAAGGCGATCGATGCGACCCTCACTTCTCAGATCGATGCGGCGATCAAGCAGCTGCAAGAAGCGAAATAATTCTTCGAAATCGGATTTGCGCGGAAAAAATAGCGCATGAAGGGTCGAAAGATTAACATGTTAAGTATCGAAGATCGAAAATAACCTTGATATTCAATGTCGTACGGTTATCCACATGTAAATTCATATGATTATTGTTTGACGAGCGCACTTGCATGATAATTACTTATGTATTTGCGCGCGCATCGTCAGCGAGTGCAAAGATTTACAAATAAAGATCTTTCAATAAATATCATGGCAGCAAAAAAGAAAGCAAAGAAGGCAGCTCCTAAAAAGAAGACTGCAAAGAAGAAGGCACCAGCGAAGAAGAAAACTTCTCGATAGTCTCCACTTCTTTAAAGGAGTAGACAACTACTTAGGAAAAGCCCCGGATTCGTCCGGGGTTTTTCTGTTGTAGGGACGGGCCAGAGAGGCTTCAATTCCTAGGCCAAAAGTGCTACAGTATATACCCAATACATACATATATATGAGCATCCTAAACACCATCTTCCCAAGCAGCTCGGAACGCCGAGTCAAGTCCTACCGTAAGACCGTAGAGGCTATTAATGCATTCGAGCCTGAAATACAGGCCTTGGATGCTGCCGGCCTCCTGGCTCGCAGCAATGCGCTCCGTTCCCAGATCCAGGGGAAGGCGGATGCTCTTCTTGCTGACAAAAAAGCCAATGCTGAGAAGGATGCCGAAGCAGAGGTTCTGAGCGGCAATCGGTCTGCATCGGGAAATTCCAAAGCTGCCGGAGCGCAGGATGTTCGCACTTCGGGATTCACCAAAGCCGAGATCAAGAAGATTCTCGAGCCTCATATCACAGAAGCATTCGCCCTCGTTCGCGAAGCCGCAAAGCGCGCGCTCAATCAGCGGCATTATGACGTTCAGCTCATCGGAGGACTCGTTCTCAATGATGGGATGATCGCAGAAATGAAAACCGGAGAAGGAAAGACGCAGATGGCGACGCTGCCTGTCTATCTGAATGCATTGATGGGGCGAGGCGTTCATGTCGTAACGGTCAATGATTATCTATCGCGACGAGATGCCGTTTGGATGGGGCAGATCTATTCTTTGCTCGGAGTCTCAGCTGCCGTAGTCAATTCAGAGGAAAGTTTTGTATATGATCCTTCTCATATCGCGCCGCCAGCAGAAACGACTGGGACAGATGCGGGAACCGATAAGACGATCGAAGCGGCCGCGCATATAAACGTCGTCCTAGATAAGGAGCGAGAGATCGGCGCCTTCAAGGTTCAGTATGAATTCCTCCGACCGGTCAATCGACGCGAGGCATATATGGCCGATGTCACATATGGTACGAATAGCGAATTCGGCTTCGACTATCTCCGAGACAATCTGGAGCGAGAGCCGCGAGGACTTCGACAGCGAGAATTCCATTATGCGATCGTGGATGAAGTGGACTCCATTCTCATCGATGAGGCGAGAACGCCTCTCATTATCTCTGCTGCGGTAGCGGACTCCGGAGAGCTTTATGTAAAATTCGCACAGATTGCGCGTAACCTGACAGAAGGCGAGCATTATACGACGAATGAAAAATATAAGAGCATTGCGATCACTGATGCGGGCATCGATGCCGCAGAAGCCGCGCTCGGCATGAAGAATATGTATTCGGAAGGAGGCGTCAAATATGTTCACCATCTCGAGAATGCCATCCGCGCAAAGGCGATTTATAAGGCTGAAGTCGACTATATCGTTAAGGATGGAGAAATCCTCATCGTTGATCCCGCTACGGGACGAGTGAAGGCCGGCCATCGCTGGTCAGAAGGCTTGCATCAGGCTATCGAGGCCAAGGAAGGCGTGCGAATCCAGCAGGAATCGCGAACGCAGGCCTCTATCACATTCCAGAATTATTTCCGACTATATCCGAAGCTCGGAGGCATGACGGGAACTGGACAGACAAGCTCAGAAGAATTCGTAAAGGTTTACGATCTCGATGTCGTCTCGGTCCCTACGCATAGGCCGATCGCTCGACTCGATAAGAGGGATCTCATTTTCAAAACAGAAGCCGGCAAATTCCAGGCCGCAGTAAACAGGATCAAGGAATTGCATGAGAAGGGTCAGCCCGTGCTTGTCGGTACGGTTTCTATCGAAAAAAGCCAGGAGCTCGGTGCCTTGCTCAAGCGAGCGGGCGTTCCATATGCATTGCTCAATGCCAAGCCTGAATTCGCGGAGCGGGAAGGAGAGACGATTGCTCAGGCGGGAAAGAAGGGCTCCGTCACTATCGCCACGAATATGGCAGGACGAGGAGTCGATATCAAATTGGGCGGCGTTCCATCAACTCCGGAAGAGGCGCAGGAGATCCGGGATCTCGGCGGATTATTCGTGCTCGGTACGGAGCGGCATGAGGCTCGACGAATCGACAATCAGCTTCGAGGACGATCTGGACGACAGGGCGATCCTGGAGAGACGCAGTTCTATGTCTCGCTCGAGGATTATCTGATGCGCAACTTTGCAGGGAATGATTTTGTCAAAAACCTCATGACTCGCATGAAGATTCCTGACGATATGCCTATAGAGAGCGGCATGGTTGGACGAACGCTAGAGACTGCCCAGACAAAGATCGAAGGCTGGTACTTCGATTCTCGAAAGCATGTCTTCGAATTCGACAATGTTTTGAATCAGCAGCGAAAGCGGATCTATGAGGATAGGCGAGCCATCCTTCTCGGCGGAGAGGCTGGCAATGAGCATAATCTCGAAGTCGCTTTTGCGCGGCTGAAGGATTTCGCAAAGACATTGAAGCGCGATGAAGAAAGCGAGGAGGCCGACGAAGAGAATTCATATGGCGTCGCTGATCTCGATGACAATGGAAATGCCGCGGATGTCTCGACAAACCATCAGGCGAAAATGTCAGAAGACGAAAAGCTCGATGCAAAGAGAAAGGAAATCGACGAGCTCTCCGGCGATCCTATGGCTTTCCTCAAGATCTTCCGAACGATCATGCTCCAGTCTATCGATACATTCTGGATCGAGCATATCGAGACCATGGATCATCTCCGAGCCAGCGTCAACTTGCGGGCATATGGGCAGCGAGACCCTCTCGTCGAATATAAAAAATCAGGGCACCAGCTCTTCAAGGATATGGATTTTGCTATCCAAGCTCAGGCCGTTCAGGTCCTCACATCGATCACGCTCGATGTCGGCTCCCAGATGAAGATGGAAGAAAGCGTTCCTGTCGTCGCTGCTCGCGATACATCCGAAGATCTCGCTCGAGATATGAATCTCGGGCATACTGGATCTGCTGGAGGCGGATTCGGAGGCAGCATGGCAAACTCCCTTGCGAATGGATCGCAGAGCGGCATGGCCCGACCCGTAATCTCTCGATCAGAAGGCGAAGACAAGGTAGGAAGAAATGACCCCTGTCCTTGCGGTTCGAATAAGAAATATAAAAAGTGCCATGGGGCGAATGCCTAGGCCAAGGCAAACAATATGAAAGAAATTGCCGTTGGTATCATGTCGCGAAAAAACGCGAATGGCAGCGATGAATATCTCTTGGTGAAATCGTCAACTGATTACGGTCAATATGCCGGTTTTTTGGTATCCGCCAGGCGGGCATTTGGAAGATGGGGAATCCGATAAGGATGCGCTCGTTAGAGAGATTCAGGAGGAGTTAGGCTTGCAGGCGGTTCCTTTGCGCAAGCTCGCTGAAAGCATCGCTGATGAGACGGGCATACTGGTTCATTGGTGGGAATGCGAGCTCTCGCAAGGGGAGATGAAGGTTGATGAAAACGAGATTGCCGGAATCGGCTGGTTCGCCAAAAGCGAAATCGTCGCCATGCAATTATGGCCTGCGACTCGGAATTTTTTTGAGAAATTTATCTTCTAAGCTATATAATAAAAAAATGAACTGCCCAATATGCAATAAGGAAATGAAGTCGATGCGAAAAGATATCAGCAATGATTCGAAAACCAAGAAGGAATACGATCGAACCATGCTCGTATGCAAGGCTGACGATGTCTGGGTGACGTTGGAGGTTCCGAAGATGACAAAAGCGCCAAAGGCTAAAGCGGCGAAATCATCTAAGCCACCAAAGAAGGCCGAGTATTGATATGGAGTTACTGATCTGATACTCTGATTCCGGGTAAGTTCGGACTCGCATCACGCGGATCCGCCCATTCAACTCGTAGAATCAAATAACATTATGAATATGACCTATAAGGGTTCGGGCGTCGATTACGGTGCTATGGATCCGTTTAAGCGCCTCGCTCAGCTCGCCGCAAAAGGCACTGCTGGCAATATAGCGCGTCTGATGGGTGGCGCAATCAAGGAGTACGAACTCAGTCGTGGCGAAAGCGTCTATCTCATCGAGATGCTGGAGATGTACATAGCTCAAGTCGAAGAAGGGCTTGGCACCAAGAATCGGGTTGCAGACGCAATGTATATCCTCACTGGCAAATCGTACTATGATCATATCGCTCAATGCGCCGTCGCGATGATTGTCAATGACATGATTACGCTGGGCGCATTGCCCCTGTCGGTTGCCATGCACCTTGCCGTCGGATCTTCTGATTGGTTTGATGATCAACAGCGCGTCAATGATCTGGTATCAGGCTGGAAAAAGGCCTGCGATTTGGCAAGATGCGTCTGGGGGTGCGGCGAGACGCCAACTCTCAAGGGTATCATTAATCCGGGTACTGCTGTCATTGCTGGGTCCGCCGTCGGGATTATCGCTCCCAAGGATAGACTCATAACAGGCGATATTCAGCATGGCGATGCGATAGTTATTCTTCCTAGCTCCGGCGTTCATGCCAATGGGCTGACGATGTGTGGATTAATCGGCGAAAGAAAGGACGGCTTCTGGCGGCGCTTCGGGAATTTGGTTTTGCCGAGAAAGTTCCCATTGAAGGCTTTGCCCAAAGGCTATCTGACAACTCTGTCAGACGGTCGCACATATGGGGAGACCTTGCTTGATCCGACCAGGATTTATGTTGATGCGATCGAGGGTTGTCTCAATGCGGGAATTCACATTCCGTATACGGTCAATGTAACTGGCCATGCTTGGCGCAAGCTTATGCGGCATCCTGGCGATTTCACGTATGTCGTCGACAAGCTCCCTCCGCAGCTGCCGATCTTTGATTTTCTGCAGACGCATGGCCCCATCGACGACAGGGAGGCGTACGGGAATTTCAATATGGGCGCAGGATTCGTTCTGTATGTTCGTCTTACCGACGCTGAGAAAACCGTCGCCATCTGTCGCGGCCTCGGCCATGAGGCATTCGTCGCAGGCTATGTCGAGGCGGGCGAAAAGAAGGTCGTTATTCGTCCGAAAAACCTCGAATTTGCCGGCGACACCCTGGCCGTTCGATAATTCGAGCAAGGCCCGAGCCTGGCCTTGACGACAAAAGCCGCATCGCTCTCTGAAAGGAGAGAGGTGCGGCCTTTTTATTTGCTATACTATATGCATGAAAAAAGTTCACGTTTACAAGACACTAGTATTTTTATTAGCATTCTTTATTAGCGCCACGGCTGGAGCGACTTCTGCGAATGCGCAGACGGCTTCGACCATGGCTTGTGCGAATATCGCGGTCAATTTGAAATATCCGATGACTGATGCCTCTACAGGCGGAGCGGTTACGGTTCTCCAGAACTTTCTGAAAAGCGCGGGCTATCTCGCTGCGACTCCGAATGGCCTCTTTGGCCCTCAGACGCGAAATGCGGCCAGCGCATTCCAGCGACAGTACAATATCCCGGCTAGCCCTGCAGGATATGTGGGATCTTTGACTCGAGAAAAGATTCGAGAAATCAGCTGTAATCCCAACTCTAGCGTAGTGCCAACTGATCCTACTGCCGGAACGGGCAGCACCGGATCGACAGGGTCTACGGTTTCGAATCCAGCCCTCGGAATCATCGTCAGCTCTCCGACGCGATATGATCGATATACGGCCGGAGGAACTATTACCGTATCGATTGATAATCCGGTTCCGAATCCTACGAGCAATCCGACATGGATGTCATATGCAGTGGACTTGGTGCGAGGCGATACCGTATTCCAGCGATTCGGCACGGTATATGCGACTGCAGCAGGACGAAAAACTTCGACATTCACTTTGTCTTCCGCATTGAATAAGGATTTCACATATAAGATAAAAGTGACCCCTTCTTGTACAGCGCTTTCGAGCATCCAGTGCCGACAGGCTTTCAGCTCAGAATTCACGGTCTTCGATATTGCGAATGGAGGAAATACGGGCAGCACTGGCGCTGCCATGATCGATATCACTTCGCCGACATCGGGAACGGTTGCCGCGGGAGGAAGCTTTGCATATCAGAGCACGATCTCATCCGACAAGGTATATTCATTGTCATTCTATCTGATCCCGCAGTCTGGCTCGGCTTTGTCAGGCGATGGCTCTTACTATGATTCTGTTTCAGGCGGATATTCTCTAGGATCATTCACTCCGAATAATCCGGTCTCTAATGTGACGACTACCATTCCTGTGCCTTCTGATATTCCAGGTGGAACGTACAAGGTCCGAGTATATTTGCGACCGGCAGGCGAGACGAGCGGAAGCCCAACGCAGTGGAGCGCGCTCGCATATGATGAAAGCGGCGTGATCACGGTGACGAATCCGAATGCGCCTGCGAATACCAATACGAATACAGGAACTGGCAATACTGGGACGAATCTCGTATATCTCGCATCGACTCCATTCAAGCTCCTTTCATTCAATGGAGACTTCACTACGCCTATGCAGACTCCGTCGTTGACATTCACAAGCAATGGAACAGGAAATGGAACGCTTTCTGCGAATATCTGCAATTCGATCTCGGGCTCATTCACTCGAACGGGCAATGTGATCACTGCCCCTAATCTCACATCTACGATGATGGCCTGCACGGCAGCTATCATCGCCCCTGCCGAAACTTCATTCATAGCCATGATGACATCAGGCGCGACGGTTTCTCTCGAAAATGGCCGAATGGTTTTGACAAGAAATAATGGAGACAAATTCGTATTCGCATACGACACCGCATCAACTGGAACAACCGGGACGACAGGAACTACCGGCGCTACGGCTGCGGAAGCTTCGAGCACGAATCCATATCTCCGAGTAACTGCTCCGGTCGCGGGATTCGCATATGCAAGCACATCTCCTGATATCAATATGACTTGGGTATTCGGAAATCTCGCAAAGTTCCGCCATTATGGATTCCAGGTTCAGCTTCAGAATAAGCTTTCTCCTGGACAGTGGGAAGTCATGGTTCCTCAGACGACCGTCACTGCGACTGGCACTCCGGTCAAGATAACGAATGAGATAGTCAATCGATTCGTGACGCGAACCGGCAAGACGAAGGAAGAGCTCAAGTCGGGCTACTTCCTCAAGGTCTTCGGCCTGGGCTATGGAACATATCCAGCAAACAATACTTCGTATATCGACGCTGAAAGCCCTACGTTCACGGTAACCCCTTGGTAATAGCAGGCAGACCCTGATCTGAAAAGGCCGCTCCGCAAAGGGCGGTCTTTTTTGCTGCAAGGAAGCGGATGGGTTGTTTTTTGAGGGATTTTGGTATACTTGTGCCTATGAACGCCTCAACAAATAAGCAACAGCAGGTTTTTTCGACCATAATATTCGTCATCGTATTCATCCTGGCATTCTTCGTATTCATGCCATTCTTCGGCGTGATCGCGATGTCATTGATCCTCGCGATATTGCTCAGCCCTGTATTCAGGCGCATTCGCAAGGGCGTCAAAAGAGACGGCTTATCGGCGCTGCTCACGGTTGCGTTTTTGGTCATCATAATCATCCTGCCTCTCATCCTCGTTACCAATACGATCGTCGATCAGGCGCAGCAGCTCTATACGCATGTCAGCTCATCGGATGCGCTTACGTCTGACGGCATTACGAATTGGGTAGAAGGGAAGGCGCAGCGATTCCTGCCTGAATTCACTATCGATACCAAATCATATCTCGCGGGATTCTCTTCATGGGTCGTCTCGAAGCTCGGCGGAATATTCTCAGGCACTATCGATTTCGTTCTGAAGCTCGCTCTGGCATTCGTCGCGCTCTTCTATTTCTTGAGAGATGGAGAAAAACTCAAGGCTCATATCATCGCCCTTACGCCTTGGAGCAAGAGCAAGGATGAATCTTTCATCAAGTCAGTGAATACGGCGGTGCGTTCTGTCGTAGCCGGCTCGCTCGTCATCGCGCTCATACAGGGCGTGCTGGTAGGAATAGGATTCGCGATTTTTGGGATTCCGAATGCCACATTGTGGGGAACGGTTGCTGCGGTATGCGCGCTCGTTCCCGGAGTCGGTACGGCTTTGGTCTGGATCCCTGCGGTAATTTTCCTCGTGGCGACGGGCGCGCCCATGTGGGCCATTGTTGGCCAGATACTCTGGTCAATGCTGCTTGTCGGACTCATCGATAATTTCCTCGGTCCCATCATTTTGGAAAAAGGAATCAATATTCATCCTCTGCTCATCCTCTTCTCTGTATTGGGCGGCATTCAGTTCTTTGGCCCTGAAGGGTTCATCCTCGGCCCGCTCGTTCTCAGCATCCTATTCGTTTTGGTAAAAATGTTCAGCGGCGATGAGAAGGCACAGGAAAACAATGTCGTGGTTTCTCCTGAAAAGATAAATCAGTCCGCACGATAATGGCTATCGCGAAAACAAAGAAAGCCGCAGCAAAGGCGCCTGCGCCGAAAAAGTCGGGCAAAATCATCGTCACGCATTCGGCGAATTTTCATCCTGATGATGTCTGCGCCGTGGCGACGCTGATCTATATGCTGGAGCTCGAAGGTTTTAGCCAGACAGCCAAGGATCCTGCAAAGAAAATCAAAGTCATCAGAACGCTCGAGCCTCAGAAGTTCGAGGATGTTGCGGATTTCATCGTAGATATCGGAGGCAAGTACAATGCGAAAAAGCGCTGGTTCGATCATCATCAGCGAGAGGGAAGCGGCGTGCGCGAGAATGGCGTGAAGTATGCCTCTTTCGGCTTGGTCTGGAAGGAATTTGGAAAAAAACTCGCGGGCACGCCATATGCTGCGGACTGGGTTGACCGACATATGGTCCAAGGAATCGATGCCATGGACAATGGCATGTATATCTATACGCCGGCATTCGACGATGTCACGCCGTTCTTGTTCGAAGACTATATCAGCACGGTTTGCGATACGGTCAAAGGCGATTCAGATGCCGCGCGCGCGAAGCCGGTAGCTGCACTGACAGACAAGGCAAGCGATGCTGTCCAAAAGAAAGCCAATGGCGCATTGATGAAGGAATTCGATAATCAATTCATGCGCATGGTTCCGATTGCCAAGGATGCCCTGAGGGTTTTTATCATAAAATCAAAGCAGAAGGAAAAAATAATGAAGGATGCTCGTGCCGCATACGAAAAGGCAGCCGACAAGCGCGTCATCGTCTCAAACAAATATATACCGACGCGATTCGAGGAATTCAAGATGCCGAAATATGTCGAGCCACTGATCTTTGTCTATCCGGACCTCCGAGGCGGCTGGTCTGCCAAGATGGTGTCCATGGGCGGCCAGACATTCGAGACGCGAATATCATTTCCTGAATCTTGGCGAGGCTTGCGCGATGACGAGATGGCCAAAGCCAGCGGCGTGCCTGATGCGATTTTTTGTCATAATTCCGGATTTCTCGCAGTGGCCAAAAGCAAAGAGGGCGCATTGCAGCTCGTGCGAAAGACGTTCAGGGAGTTGGGGCTGAAGGAGCCGAGGTTTTAGCTTCTCTACAGAGATGCGTAAGTGATTGACAAATACACTTAAAAAATGTATAATATTTATCGTAAGAACCTTGATTTTTTTGCTAAATCGCCATAGCCAAAAGATGCCTAATCATAGGCGTTTCCTGGCTATGGCGAAGTTCGGTTATTGAACTAAGCCTTTGCATCATTCCGTGAAAACGGACCCTGATTGCGGGCAGCAATCAAAACCCAACTATTAGTTGTATTATGAAATATCCAAATTGGACAATGGGTCAATATGAGGCCCTGCTCAACAGACTCGGTGGTGAAAAGCGTGCCAAAGCGTTTCTTGCCGGTCAGCTCGTCGTGGTGTCGCCGGATCAGGTGATCAAGCCCGCCATCCTCAAAATTGACCGATCCAAACCGTTCGATCCCGCTATCTCCATCGGTACGGGCTGGACGATCTGGCGCGGTCCGAAGAACGGTAATGGCCTCGAAGGCGATGAGGAGCAGGACGGCCGCTCATTGGCTATCACTGAGCTGGATCCGACCCGACTTATCAGCCAGACTGGTTTCAAGAAGACGGAAACATCTCTTGTCGGCGAAGTAAGGCTGGCACGGCTTACACTTCGAGCCATTCAGGCCGATGCAAAAATAGCAGAAACCTTACTCAGTGAAAAGGATCAGATCACATTAAAGTGGCTTGAGAAAACTCTCGATGTCGCTTGGATCGAATTCCTTGGAACGATACTTCGCAACCCAGACGGCAACCGCTACAGCCTGTATCTCTATCGCTCACCCGATGGTAGCTCGTGGCTGTCATTCTATCGCTGGCTTGGCTACGATCGCGACGCTCTCTGCAGTGCTCTCGGTTTCGCTTCAAATTGAGCAAAAAATAATAAAGTTAAGGCAAGGTTTTAGCTTGGAAAAACCTTCCGGCCCCGCACGATCGTGCGGGGCTATTTTGATATCTTGAAAGATGATGCCAAATCGCAATAATATGCTACACTCCAACCATTATGGCACTCATCGATGAACTGACATTGCATATAAAGGCTGGAAAGGGCGGCGACGGCGTCGTTCGCTGGATTCATGAGAAATTCAAGGAATTCGGCGGTCCTGGAGGCGGCGACGGAGGTCGCGGCGGGTCTGTTTACGCGCATGCTGTGCGGGATGCCTGGCTTTTGGCTCGATATCGAAATACCAAGGAATTCACAGGAAATGACGGAGAGAATGGAGGCAATCACCTCTGCAAGGGGTCTGATGGCGAAGAGCTCGTTATCGATTTTCCCATTGGCTCTATAATCAAAAACCTCGATACCGGAGAGGAGGTCAGGCTCGAAGAAGAAGGCCAGAAAGTCCTGCTTCTCAAGGGCGGCAATGGAGGCCTCGGAAACGATCATTTCAAAGGATCGACGAATCAGCAGCCGAAGCAGCAGACGGATGGCAAGCCGGGCGAAGAAGCTGATTTTTATATAGAAGTAGAATTGATTGCCGAGGCCGGATTCATCGGACTTCCGAATGCTGGCAAGTCATCTCTCCTCAATGCTCTCACGCGAGCAAATGTGAAGGTCGGAAATTATGAATTCACAACGCTCGAGCCGAATCTCGGAGATCTCTATGGGCATATTCTCGCGGATATTCCTGGTCTCATCGAAGGCGCGTCAGAAGGGAAGGGCCTCGGTCATAAATTCCTCCGACATATCAAGCGAACGAAATTGCTCGTGCATTGCATCACATGCGAGCATTTCCTCAATGTCGCAACAGAAGGCGAAGGTGCGATTATGAAAACTGATGGAGCGCAGATCATCAGCACCTACAAGACGATTCGAAATGAATTGGAGACATTCGATCAGGCGCTTGGCGAAAAGGACGAGATGATTCTTTTTACAAAAACAGATGTGCTCCTGCCTGAACAGCTCGCAGAATTGAAGAAATTCGTCAGCGAGGCTCCAGAATTCGCGTCCGCGATGGCAAAAAATGCCGTTGAATATATTACGATTCTCGACGATGCCGATGTAAAGAAATTCAGCGATACCTTGATCAAGTTTGTCTCTTAGTCGCTCCTGATCCGCGAGTTTTTCGCATCAGGATGCCGGTATAAAAAAATGCACAGCACCCGCTTGACGATCAGTCTGGCGGGTGTAGCATTGGATGCAGCTCTTTCCCATGCGCATAACAGCGCGTGCTATGAGCTGTCTGAGTCAGTAAACCCGAACCCGAAAATACAGAACCCAGAAAATACCATGAATCGCACACTCACCCTCGCAGCGCTCGCGCTGCTTTCCGTCAGCATCCCGCTGCAGGCCAGGGCCGCCCCTGATATTCCGCCCATGCCTGAGCCGATCATCCGGGCCGCAGGAGTTCAGAGTCTCTACGACTCGGGCTACGATGCCATGGCTAATGATATGGCCAGTGCCACGGCCTCTCTGGAGGTCTTCGCCGTCAAATACCAGGCTCCGCCTTTTTTGCCTGGGGATACCGTGAACAATGGACTGAAAGCAAATGCGATCAGTTCGGACAGCAAAACCTACCTCGTCATTGGCGGCAGCATCATCGGCATCGGCGATGGCAATGACGGTCCACCGGGAATCATCGGCGCCGGCGCCGACAGTCATCTGCTCGCCCGTATCATCAGCTCCGGGATTCTGGATGACGATCCTGTGGCAGCCGGCCTCGTCGCCGGCATCAAGGCCTGAGGTTCGACAACAGGGCCGTGACGCGGCCCAACCCTCATAGAGCCCGACGCGGGACTCTTTCTCCTCATTAGTGAGGTCGCTGCAAAGCGAAAAAGGAAGAGTCCCGTGAGCGGGCTTTTTCTTTTCTTTATGCTATTATGCAACCATTAAAAAGCCATCAAAATTCTAGCAAGTCGCCCATCAAAGCCATGAATGCAGCCTCAGAATCAATAGAAAATAAATATGCAATCGAGTCAAATGGCCGCATGTATTATCCCGTAATCGGCCTCGAAATCCATGCCGAGCTCAAGACTCAGTCCAAGATGTTTTGCTCATGCCGAAATAATCCGGACGAAGAGCGACCCAACTTCAATGTCTGCGCGATCTGCATGGGGCATCCCGGAACTTTGCCCGTCCTCAATAAGCAGGCGATCAAGCATATGGTGCGCATCGGTACGGCGATAGGCGGCAACGTAGCGGACTTCACTGAATGGGATCGAAAGAATTATTTTTATCCAGATATTCCAAAGGCATATCAGATCAGCCAGTTCGCGCATCCTCTCATCACTGGCGGCTCATTGCGAGGCGTCGAGCTGACGCGAATCCATCTTGAGGAGGATACGGCTTCTTCGTCTCATGACAAGGGCGATTTCAGCCTCGTGAATTTCAATCGCTCAGGAGTGCCGCTCATGGAGCTCGTGACTGAGCCGGTCATTCGCGATGCCAAGACTGCCGGAGATTTCGGGCGGGAGCTGCAATTGCTCTTGCGATATCTAGGAGCAGGCGAGGCCAATATGGAAAAAGGCGAAATGCGCGTCGAGGTGAATATTTCGGTATCGACCGATCCTGCTGCGCATCGTTTCATCGATGAGGCGCTTGCTGCACAGAAGCCCGTCGCCAAAGAAGCCTTCGCGACTTTCGGCGTGAAGACCGAGGTCAAGAATATCAACTCATTCCGATCAGCAGAGCGATCTATCGAATTCGAAATCCAGCGACATATCGCCGCGATCGAGGCGGTACTCGCAGAGGGGGTTTCTCCAACTGATTCTGTCGCATGGAAGGCTGCCCTTGCCACAAAGAAGCTCGTCCAGGAGACGCGAGGCTTCGACGAAGCCACAGGCAAAACCATCAGCCAGCGAGCGAAAGAAAACTCGCATGACTATATGTACTTCCCAGATCCTGATCTGCCAAAGCTTTTCATAAGCGAAATACCGGAATTCCAGCCTCATGAGATCGATGCAGGCATGCCGACTCTGCCTTGGCAGGTTCGCGATCGTTTCGTGAACCTGTTTGAAATGAAGGCTGAAGACGCTGAAATGTTCGTTCAGAATACAGGCTTCAGGAACTTTTTCGAGCTTGTCACTGATGCGCTGAAGGATATGCCGGAGCAGAAAGAGCTCATCAAGCTTGCGACGAACTATGTGACGTCTGACCTCGCGGGACTTATCAAGAAATATGGCGCTCTAAGCGGGTCAAGTGATCCCGATGCGGCGTTTTCGATACCGGTTCAAAATTTTGCGGATATCATCCTCATGATCAAGGCAGGGGAGCTATCGTCTCGAGGCGCCAAGGATGCATTGGCCATGCTTTTCTTCGCATATGCAGATATCAGCGTGCCCGACATCGAAGAAAACAAAAAAGACTCCGCCGCTCCATTGTCTCGCATCGCACGTGAAGAAATCATCAAGAAAACAAGCAAGGAAATCGCCGAAGCCCATGGCTTGATCCAGAAAAACGATCCAGAAGCTCTGAATAAGATGATCGCCGAGCTCGTAGCCGCACATCCATCCGTAGTGGCGGACTATAAGGCGGGCAAGGAAGCCGCGCTGATGTTTTTCGTCGGCCAAATCATGAAGGCGAGCAAGGGCTCGGTGAATCCTGCAGCTGCCAAGGCTGCCGTAATCGCATTTGTAAACGGAATTGCGTAAAAATACGCAAATAGCCATAGTTTTCAACGTTTTACTGAGAATCATGCCTCCCGCATGATATAATTTGGCATATATGTGCTGTCCCTCGCTTTGGCGAACTCAGTATTTTTAAGTATGTTGAAACTCTTTAATTTAAAAAAATCAAAGCGAAGGGTTTTGGCATATCCGATGCGTTTTGCTCTAGTTGCAGTCATGGTAATAGGTTTAGTCAGTACGCTTTTCTCCCCAAACGAAGTCAAAGCAGGAATGCAGTATGCGAGCCAATTCGGTTCAGCGGGTTCCGGTGACGGGCAGTTCGATCGTCCGTTCGGCATCGCATTGGATAGCGCAGGGAATATATATGTCACTGACAGCACTTCTCATCGGGTGCAGAAATTCGATCCTACGGGGACATACATTTCTCAATTCGGCTCCTTTGGTTCCGGCGATGGCCAGTTCAACGGCCCTCAGGGGATAGCAGTGGATTCTTCCGGGAATGTATACGTGGCTGACGAGCTCAATAGTCGCGTCCAGAAATTCGATTCAAATGGCGATTTTGTTTCCTATATCGGCGGCCCTGCAGGCAGCGACGACGGCGAATTCGGATTCGTGCATGATATCGCGATTGACGGGTCTGGCAACATTCTCGTTGTTGATAGCGATAATTCACGGATTCAAAAGTTTGATTCTGATGGGAATTATATTTCTCAATTCGGCAATAATCAGTTTTCGGCCGCGCAAGGCATAGCAGTAGATGCTTCTGGAAACATCTTCGTCACCGAATACAATGCTCATCGCGTCCAGAAATTCGATTCCGCCGGTAATTTTATTCTGACCTTTGGCCAAGGCGTTATCGACGGAAACAGGGAGTATCAGGTATGTACTTCAGATTGTCAGCCCGGTCTCGACGCTCAATCAAATGCGGACTTGGGCAGGGCTCAAGACGTATCAATAGATAATTATGGAACTGTCTACGTTACAAGCTCCTCAAATGCGCGCATTAGAGCGTTTACCAACGACGGAAAATATCTATTTGAGTTCGGATCAGATGGATCCGGTGATGGGGAATTTGGCAATAGTGGGCAAGCGACCGCTTTTGATGCCGCCAACAATATATACGTGACCGATGGGAACAATGGGCGTATTCAAAAATTCATCCCGACGCTTGTGAGCCCATCTGTAAATGCGCTTTCCGTCGAGGAAGGAGATTCTTCGACATTTACGTACGTGCTCGATCGACAGCCTGCAAATGACGTAATCGTGACTCTTTCGACTTCGACTCCTGGCGTTGGGGCAGGCGCGTCAATTTCCCCAGAGGTGCTTACCTTCATGCCTGGAAATTGGGATGAGCCGCAAACCGTAACCGTTACGGGTATTGATGATGGAGTCGGAAATCCTCAGAGAACCGTAGATGTCTCGGCGTCTGTCTCTTCAGCGGATAGTGATTTCAACGGCGTTATCATTTCCAATGTCGTCGTCACTGTTTCGGACAATGAAGCACTGCCGATCGCGAACTGCGCTGAGCTGCAGGCGATGTCCGAAGGTCTCGGAGCGTCTTATGAGCTTTCGAACGATATCGACTGCACCGGCTTCGATGCCGACAATGATGGCAAGGGGTTCCGGCCTGTTGGAGACGATAGCATTCCGTTTACCGGATCATTCGATGGAAATGGACACACTATTTCGAATCTTACGATTGCACGGCCTGATGAGTATTATGTAGGATTGTTCGGATATGTGCAGGGCGGAACATTCAAGGATGTGAGCCTTGCCGGAAACGTGGAAGGGCTTGGCAATGTCGGTTCCCTTATCGGGCTTTCCGATACGAACGATCTTGTGGTCGAGAATGTTTTCTCTTCCGCTGACGTGACTGGGCATGGCACCGGCGTCGGAGGAGTGATAGCGAGCATGGATCTCGGTCCTGATTCCACGCTTACGAATGTCCACTATGACGGTACGATAACAGTCGATGGAGACGGAGGCCAGATTGATTCGATAGGCGGACTTTCTGCAGGCGGCGGTGGAAGCGGCAGCACCATCTCGGACAGCTCGGCTTCTGGCGCGATTGTTTTTAATCATGTGAATGCATCGCAGTCTAGCGATGTGGGAGGCTTGGTCGCTTATTTCGAAGGAGCCTCGATCACGAATAGCAGCTCGACCATGGATATAAGCATCATAACCGATGCGAGCGGCCAGGTTGCGAATGTCGGAGGCTTGGTCGGCGCATTTTACAATGAAGTGGGAATCGTTGATGGCGTCTCATATTCAGGGACCATACATACAGAGTCGAATGGCCCCGTGTCGCTCATAGGAGGCCTGTTCGGAGACTATGGGGCCGGCTCGATTACGGATTCTATAGCCGATGCCGATATCGAGATCCAGGCTCCGAGCGGAGCCGTTACGTATATCGGCGGTCTGAACGGATATTCATATATATATCCCGAAGGCAATATAGATGACGTCCAGGCATTGGGAAGCATCACGATCGATTCAGCGGAAATCTATGATATCGGCGGCATGACGGGATTCGCTGAAGGCGAAGCCAGTGAGATTTCATTTGCGCGCAGCAGATCTTCGGTCGAGATGCATCTCGATTCGGATGCCGAAGTGGCATATGTAGGCGGCTTCGTAGGCCAATCGTCGATGGCGCTTTCTTTCACGGATAGCTACTGGAGTGGCCAGATCAATGCCACAGGCACTGGCGCATATATCGCATTCGTGGGAGGAATGATTGGGTACCATGATACCAATCCATCGATATTCACGCGGACATATGCTGCCGGACAGATGTGGCTTGATTCCGCTGATGCGGTTTCAAACATAGGAGGAATGACAGGATATGATATTCAGGCGCAATATGTCGATTCGTTCTCGGCCGTGGGCATAACGGTCGTTTCTGTGAATCCGACTTCGAATATCGGCGCGGTTACGGGTTCCGATTATGCGAGCTTTGATAATACATTTTTTGATAAAACACTAAGCGGCCAGGATTTCTGCAACGATCATCGATGATCCTGATCCTGCGGGCTGCACGGCGATCGAGAACGATTCAGGGTATTTCAAGGGCAATAGCACTAATCCGCCGCTCGATCAATGGAATTTCAGCAGCGTCTGGGTCACGGTTACTGATACGGATGATTATCCGATGCTTCGAGATCCTTTGTTCAAGTTTTCCAAAACTGATCTTGGAATCGAAGAAGGATCTAGCGATACTTTCACGCTCAAGCTCAAGCAAGCGCCGACCGACGATGTCGTGATAACGTTTGCGACTTCGACTCCGGGCAATGGTTCGGGTGCGACCGTATCGCCTGAACTGCTGACTTTCACGCCAAGCGATTGGGATCAGCCTCAGACGGTTACGGTTTCCGCGATAGATGATGCCATTCAGTCGGGTACTCGAACTATCACCATTACGGCTTCGTCGACTTCGTCCGATGTATCTTTCGACGGACTTGTGAGCCTTGTCACGGTAGAGATCGCCGATGATGGGGACCCCGTTAACGCAGCGATCACGAATTGCAGCGAGCTCCAGGCGATGGCCTATGATCTAACGCAAGATTATACGCTTTCGAACGATATCGATTGTACGGGATTCGATCCTGAGAATAATGGCAAGGGATTCATTCCTGTCGGAAATCTAAGCGATGAGTTTAGAGGGTCATTCGATGGAAACGGCCACACCATCTCGAACCTGACAATAAATCGGCCTGAGGAAGAAAACGTGGGTCTGTTCGGAGTTGTGACGGGAGGATCATTCAGCAATGTGACTATTGCCGGATCGATAAGCGGATCTGGCGTGATCGGATCTCTCGTCGGATATTCAAATCAAAATGGAGGGGATCTCGTAATCGAAAATGTGAACAGCTCCGTTGCGATTACTGGTTCTGCCGACTGTGTCGGAGGGTTGGTAGGAACAGGCGTGTCCATTATCACGGTTACTAATGGTCATTATTCAGGAAATATTGAAGTGGTAACTCAGACGGGCGCATCGTGTTTCGGAGGTTTGATAGGAGGTGTTAATGCGTCTGGCAGTTATATAGAATCAAGCTCAGTATCGGGCAATATGAATTTCAATTTTACAGGATCTGGAAGCGATATCGGAGGACTCGTAGGTGAATACGCTGGTGCGTCAATAAACAATAGCAGCTCATCTGCAATCATAAGCATCGTGTCTGATTCGAATTCCAATCATATTGGCGGATTGGTTGGATACTGGACTGAACCAAGTGCATCTGCGGAAAATGTCTCCTCGTCTGGAAGCATCGATATCGAATCAACTTCGGGTGATCCTGATATTGGAGTCGAGGATGTGGCTGGCATCTTTGGATATTATGTCGGGGCGACTTTTGAGCGAAGCAATTCTTCGGTTGACATTCACATTGTTTCAGACGGACACATAGATCGCATTGGCGGACTTATCGGCTTTGACAGTAACTACGATGTCGCTATTTCTGATGCATATTGGACGGGCGATATGGATCTGACTTCTGAGCTCTCCTATGTTTCGGATATCGGTGGCATTATCGGAATAGGAGGAGCTTCTTCAATCAATCGAAGCTATACTGTCGGAAATATCGCTCTCGATTCAAGCTCTGTAATCGAGAGCGTCGGCGGTTTGGCAGGTTCAATGTCTGGAGACCATATCGCGGATTCATTTGCGGCTGTTGCATTCTCTATGAATTCTGTTGATCCTGCTACGAATGTCGGTGCCTTTATAGGAGATAATGGCACCGTTCTTACGAATAACTTTTATGACAAAACACTAAGCGGCCAAGATTATTGCAGCGGCAGCGATCAATCAGATCCATCCGGTTGTACCGCCATTACGGGCAACTCAGAATATTTCAAGGGCAATAATATAAATGAGCCAATGAGCTCATGGGATTTCGTTGATGTATGGAAGGCCGTGACGAACGACTATCCGGTATTTGGAAATTCTCCTGTCAGCGTCACACCGACCGATATATCGCTTACTGAAGGGGGATCCGATGACTCATTCGACATAGTACTGGAGCAGCAGCCTTCTAGCGATGTCGTGATCACGCTTGCTACATCAACTCCGATTGCGGGGTCTGGTGCATCAATCTCTCCGCAAATGCTCACATTCACATCAGGCGATTGGGACCAGCCCCAGACGGTAACGGTTTCTGCAATTGATGACAGTATTTACAATAATATCAAGACAGTTACTGTCACAGGAACTGCCGCATCTTCAGATCCGGATTTCAATGAGGCGGCGGTTTCATCGGTCACCATAACGATCGCTGATAATGATGGCAATACTTCATTCGGAACGTCTGGTTCCGGTGATGGGCAGTTCAGCGGTCCGAGAGGCGTGGTCACGGATTCCAATGGAAATATTTTCGTAGTGGATACCGGCAATAATCGCATTCAGAAATTTGATGCCGCAGGAAATTACCTATCGCAATTCGGCACATCGGGCTCTGGCGATGGCGAATTCAATTCTCCTCGCTATATAGCGATCGATCATTCCGGAAATCTATATGTGACTGACTTTGGCAATAAGAGGGTTCAGAAGTTTGATGCCAATGGAGCGTATCTTTCGCAATTCGGGAATGCAAGCATATTTAATCAGGTCGAGGGAATCGCCTTGGACAGCATGGGCAATATTTATGTAGCGGACCTTGGTCCTACCAAAGTCATGAAATTTGATTCAAATGGATCATTTATCACGAATATCGGCAGCTCAGGAAGCGGCAATGGTCAATACGGAGGCGCTTATGGAGTCGCAATTGATGCCGAAGACAATATTTATATAACAGACACCTTCCTCAATCATCGCGTATCGAAGTTCAATTCAGCTGGAGTATTCCAGTTCTTCGTAAGCGGGGGTCCCGGATTTCTAGGACCGCAAGATGTGACCGTCTCTACTTCAACCGGCATCGCATATATAGCCGATACATACAACCATCGCGTTCAGCAATTCTCACCTGACGGAATATTTATAAAGAGTTTCGGTTCTCAGGGATCAGGCGCCGACCAATTCAGCTTCCCTGGGGGTATTTTCCGAGATCCTCGCGGTTTTCTGTACATCGCCGATACCTCGAATAATCGCATAAAGATCTATGCTCCTATCATTGCGCCGCTTACGCATCCGGCAACTTCTGTTTTGGGCACGACCGCAACTTTGCACGGCTCGATATATGACATAAGTGGCATTGATGCATTTCAGCATGGATTTGCATACAGCACGGCGAACGATTTCTCTAGCGACGTTTCCACGACTACACTTGGCACATTTGTCGGAGTCGGAGATTATTCTGCGAATATTTCCGGATTGGCTCCAGGTACGACATATTATTTCCGCGCATATGCCAACAATGGCACAGGCATAGAATACGGGCAGAGGCTATCATTTTTGACGAATAATGTTCAGTCTGTAACTACGGGAAGTGCCTCGCTTGTAACTAATTCAAGTGCGACCCTAAATGGCAGCATAGACGATATTATGGGCGCGGATGCCACTGAGCATGGCTTCATATATGGCACTGTGAGCGATCTCTCGACGGGCGTTTCAACAACTACGCTTGGTGCATTTACTGGAACTGGGAATTTCTCAGAGGAAATAACGGGACTGGTAACAGGAACCACATATTATTTCCAGGCATATAGCAAGAATCCGGTCGGAACAGCGTACGGAGCCATTCAGTCATTTACCGCGAAGTCACTTGTGTCAATCACGACATGTACGGAATTGCAGGCCATGTCTCAAGACTTATATGCCTCATTTGTATTGGCGAACGATATAGATTGTACCGGCTTCGATCCTGATAATGATGGCAAAGGGTTTATTCCTGTGGGTACCGTCGGCAATCCGTTTACCGGCTCGTTCGACGGAAACGGATATACGATTTCGGGCTTGAACATAGATAGACCAGATGAGGACTTCGTAGGTCTGTTCGGATATGTATCTGGCGGCGTATTCCGCAATTTCAATATCAGCGGATCTGTTTCTGGCAATGAATATGTGGGATCAGTTGTCGGGTATTCGAATTCGTCAGATCTTGTCATGGACGATGTATCGAGTGTGGGAACTGTGCAGTCGAATCAGGGTCATGCCGGCGGCTTGCTTGGGGTCGGCACTGGGGCAAAAGTGACATTGACCAATAGCCACTATTCTGGAACGATATCAGCTGCTGCAAATTCTGGATCTGCATATGGGGCTGGCGGACTTGTCGGCCAGATCGACAACGACAATGGCGAAAGCCTCATCGCTTCAAGCTCGTCGTCTGGAAATATCAATGCATCTTCGTCCGCCGGCTCATATTTTGGAGGTGTCATAGGGTATTTCACGGGGTTATCTTTCGTAAATGTTAGCTCGACCATGGATATGAATCTGCAGTCTGATAGTGATCTGTCATATGTTGGAGGATTGGCTGGATATTTCATCAGCGACGATGCGATCGCGCATACAGTTTCTTCGACCGGCAGTATCGACATCACGGGACAGGGTGTCAGCTATACCGGAAGCCTGTTCGGGCAATTTGCCGGGGCTTCTATGAGCAATGCAATCGCCGATGTTGATATGCATATAAATGCTTCTAATTCCGCATACGCAGTTGGCGGTCTCTTTGGATATGCCATTGCCGACTTCAGTGTTATTTCTGCATCAGGGTCTGTTGAAATCGTAAGCGTCGGAGGTCCTCAGGGTATTGGAGGCTTTGCCGGAGAGCTGCATGGACCCTCAATGGCGAATGCGACCTCAACGGTCAATGTGAGTCTGCAAAGCGATACCAGCGTTACCCAAATCGGAGGCTTCGCGGGATTATTTGGATTTGAAGAAAGTGCTCACGATATCTATGCATCCAGCACATTAGCTATCGATTTCGGCGGCGGTAGCTATATCGGCGGATTCGCTGGTAAAAATCAGAGTCAGGCAATAGAAAATATTATAGTTCTAACAGACATGCAGCTTGTCTCGGTAAGCGGAATGACTAGTGTCGGCGGCTTATTCGGATATAGCTACACTGCTGACGGACAGGGGTCTCTCGAGAATATGCATGTGTCTGGGCGCATAAATGCGACTAGCACCAACGAGCTGCAAGACATAGGGGGACTTATTGGTCAGCATACCGGCGGGACGATCAGCAAGACCTCAACTGAAGTCGGCCTTATGCTTTCTGCTGACAGCGGGTATATCGATACAGTTGGTGGAATTATTGGTAGCGTTACAGCGCCTCTCTCGATTTCGGATAGCTATTGGACAGGGGCAATCCATGCTACCTCCACCCAGTCTTATGTGAATTATATCGGAGGCATCATCGGTACCGATGGGGCAGGCGCAACAATTTCAAAAAGTTATGCCGCTGGCGACATCGTCGCAAGCGTCGCTAATCCCAATGTGGTCCAGGGTGTTGCAGGCCTTGTGGGATCCGCTAGAACAAATATCAATAACTCTTTTGCGGCGGTATCGATAGCGACATCTTCAAGCGATGATCTGTATGTCGGGGCCATGACAGGGTATGCGGCAGACGTTTCGACCTTCACTAATTCATTCTATGACAAAACCCTTGCGAGCAATCGATTATGTACTAGCGACCTGGATCCTGATCCAGCAGGCTGCACAGGCATAGAAGACAATTCCGACTATTTCAAGAACAACAATACGAATGCCCCACTGGATTCATGGAACTTCAATACGACTTGGCTCAAGGTGGCTGATGGATATCCGGAATTGGGCGTCATAGTGGTGACGCCACCGGATCCTGGAAATGGCGGAGGTTCTGGCGGATCGGGAGGAGGATCGTCCGGCGGAGGCGGAGGATATTCATCCGGCGGCAACATCACGATCATTTATGGAAACGGATCATCGACCGCGACATCGACTGCAGCAAATCCTGGCGCGCCGGTCGTCTGCCTCGTGGGCCAGATCTTCAGCAATGCGACGGGACAGAGATGCACGGCTTGGGCAGGAGCGAATCCCGCAGGCGTAAACGGATCAGGCATCGGCAATGCATACAGATTCCTCCGGGATCTTTCTGTCGGCTCGACTGGAGAAGACGTGCGCCAGCTGCAAATCTTCCTCAATGCCAACGGCTTCAGGGTCGCGCAGAGCGGCGCAGGCTCGCCGGGAAAAGAAACGACATCGTTCGGAGCCGCGACGAAGGCCGCGGTAGCAAAATACCAGGCATCGAAGGGCATCCAGCCGCCAGCAGGAAGATTCGGTCCCGCAACTAGAGCGAGCGTGAATGCCGCGAATGGCAGCGATGCCGCTGCGCCGGCAAACGATCCTGCTCCCGCGGCTCCGAAGAAGCCTTCGCTCATGCTCGGCTCCAAAGGATCTTTGGTAAAAACCCTCCGAACAGCATTGCGGGCGCTGGGATATTTTGCCCCATATGGATCTGCTCCTGACGTTCCCGCAAATGCGGCGGCAGAGACGGATGTATTCGGCCCAACTACTGAGACTGCCGTAAAGAAATTCCAATGCGACAAGGTAATCATTTGCTATGGAAATCCCGTATCAACGGGGTGGGGCCTCGTAGGGCCAAAAACAAGGGCTTTGCTCGGTTTATAGAAATAAGCCGAAAGTGCTATAATTTCTGCATATAATTTCAATAATCAACATATACAGAAATGACAAAAAAACGAGTAGCAATCAATGGGGCAGGACGAATCGGACGTGCTTTTCTCAAACTAGCAGTAATGGAGCCGACGCTCGAAGTCGTTGCCATCAATGACCTTGCGGATATCGAGAATATCGCATACTTGATGAAATACGATAGCGCATATGGCCGAAGCGATCTCGATGTGAAAGCTGACAAGGCAGGCAATACGCTCAGCATCAATGGTCAGACTGTGAAATATTTGAGCGAAAAAGATCCAGCCCTTCTTCCATGGAAGGATCTCGGCGTCGATATCGTTCTCGAGTCTACCGGATTTTTTACTCAGGCTGACAAAGCCAATGCGCATATTACAGCCGGCGCGAAGAGAGTGGTCGTATCTGCTCCAACCAAAGATGATCCAACCGGAGCGATTGCGAATGCGACGGTATTGATGGGAATCAATCAGCCCGCTCTCGCGACATGCGCCATCACATCGAATGCATCTTGCACGACGAATGCCGCAAGCCCTGTAATCTCAATCCTTCATGAAAAGATCGGAATCGAGAAGGCCATCCTCAATACGACGCATGCATATACTGCAAGCCAGGCACTCGTGGATGCTCCGAACAAGAAGGATTGGCGAGAAGGCCGAGCGGCTGCTATGAATATGGCGCCATCATCTACTGGTGCTGCGATTGCGGTTACGAAAGTCATCCCTGATCTCAAAGGCAAGTTCGATGGCATCTCTGTCCGAGTTCCTGTCATTACCGGATCTTTGTGCGATGTGACTTTTATCACATCAAAGCCTACGACTGTAGAAGAAGTGAATGCGCTCCTCCGAGCCGCTGCCTCTGAGCCTCGATGGAAGGGGATCTTCGAGGCGACTGATGAAGAGCTCGTATCTCGAGACATCATCGGCAATCCTCATGCATCGATTGCGGACCTCAAGATGACGCGAGTCGTAGATGGCACATTGGTAAAGGTTCTTGCATGGTATGACAATGAGGGCGGATACACTCATTCGCTTGTGCGACATGTTGTGGAGGCCGGTAAATTAATTTAATAAAAATGGAAGAGATCAAGATAAAAAGCTTTGCGACAACGATAGAAGCTGAAATGGCAAAAAATATGTTACAGGCATATGGAATAAAAAGTCGGGTCCAGACTAATGGCGTTCACTCAAGCGGTATCCCCGATGATAGATATGGCGCAGATCTTATGGTTCTTAAAACAGATTTTGATCAGGCATTGGAATTATTAAAATAAGAGCATGATATGAAAAAAATCCTACTCATAGCCGCTATACTCATCGGCATATCGCTAATTGCTGCTGGCATAGAGTCGAAATACTGCCATACATATACGACACAGCCGCCATTCAATGCGCCCGATGATTATACAAAGACAAGCAAATTCTGCGATGTGAATTCACAGATCGCTGTCCCTGGTCTGTTCATATTGATAAGCATAGATGCTTTAATATAAATATATGAAAAAACACCATATCTCATGGCTCATCCTCATACTCGCAATCGTGCTCATTGGATGGGCATCAATATCGAGCTATATCAAGCGAAATGCGCAGACTGTCGATATCGAGCAGGTCGTGAAGGATAATGCCGGCCAATCAAATGCATCCAGCACGGAAGATATGGCGCCGGTGGATGCGGATCATACCGGCGATTATGGCGAATCAAAGCAGTTCAAAGCGCTGATCGATAAGACGGTCAAAGGCGCTGTCATAACATTCGCGGATGGAAGCATCGTGAAAGCGCCGCTGTTTTGGCAGGAAGGCGAATTCTATAATCCATGGATTCAGGCCATGGATGTGAATTTCGACGGATATGATGATTTGATGCTTTCGTATATGGCTGGCGCATACAATGTCGGTACGAGATTTTATGTTCAAAACCCCCAGACGCATGCCTTCAGATTGTACGAAATCGATGCGAGGCCGCATGGAACCGTTGGGAATCCGGATTCCACTGATTACACTGAATTGTCACTGGCGAAATTCGATAAGGACAAGCGCGAAATCTACAGCTTCTACAAGGGCCGAGGCGTGGGCGATATCTATGTCGTCAATACTTTCAGATTTGGCAGCCAGGGATGGTATTTGGCCGAAGTCGAGCAACAGGACGGCGTGGGCAATCCGGACGATACGGGATATTACTTCAGGGATATCGTCAGATATGATGAAAAAGGAAAATCCGCTACGACGACTACATACTATAAGCTCGTCCAGGGCGCAGACGGATCATCCAATTTCGTTGGCGTGACAAAGGCCGAGGCGGAAAGCCATGCGCAGGATAAGAGGGGCGGGTAGAGATGAGTGGGGGTGCAAGAGGATCCTCGGAAAAGCGAAGCATATCGTTTGTGATATGATTATTCGACATACACAATAAATATCATATATGAAAAAAAGCTTGCTCCTGACCGTGCTGATCACCTTGATAATTCCGCTAACGGTATTTGCCGCCGATGCAAAGCCTTTGAGATTGGGGGATAAGAATCCGAACGTAAAAGAGCTTCAGAAATCATTGCGTCTCGCGGGCCAGCCCGTAATAGCCGAAGGAAGCGAGACTGAATATTATGGCAAGGCGACTGAGACTGCCATCAAATCGCTTCAGTGCAAATACCTGGCGATATGCTCGGGCTCGGCTTCCACGAATGGTTTCGGCTCTGTCGGGCCAAAGACCGTTGCGCTCATACAAAGGCTGGTAGGTCAGAATGCGGCAGGGATCGTCGGAAAGAAAGTGGATGCCGGCAATAAGCCCGATGCGCCTGCAGCTCCGCAGAACGACAATGCGCGACTCGCCAATGCGGATAATGGGCATGCCGAAGCGAGAGCGAAGCGCATACTCAGTGCTCCGATATCGTGCGCGGAATTGGACTCGAAAGATCTGGCAACGCATATGAAGGCACAGACGGCAAGCCGCGTCGCCGCATCGAATTCGACCGCCGCCGCATCGAATCTCTGGTCGGTTATGGCCACGACGCTCGATGGTTCGTGGAAAAGAAATCCTGATGTTTGGACTGCGAAGGGGAGAGCCGCATTGGATTTCAGCGGCGTATCCCCATTCAATAGCCATCCGAGCAATGGATACCCGTACCGACAAGCGGGAACGCTGATCTCGCCGAGGCATATCGTCGTCGCTTCGCATTATCCCGTACAGGTGGGTGCCAAAATGGCCTTTGTTTCGCCAGACAATGCATCGTATATCAGGACATTGACCGCGGTAAAGACGATAGGGCATGACATTACGGTGGGCATATTGGACAGCGATCTTCCTGCTGATATCGCGTATTATCCGATCATGCCAAGCGCCGCTTTCAGCAAGATATATCGAACCGATCAGGGCAATCAGCCTTTTGACATAATTTCATTGGATAAAAACGATCGGCCGCTGCTGCATTCGTTCGGAGGGTTGAAATCCGTAACGAGCCAGGGCGTCCTGATCACCGATCCGTCGGCGACATTGTTTTTGCATGACATGCATCAGAATAATAATTTGAGCGAGAAAATGGTCAACGGGGATTCTGGGCAACCTAATCTTGCTGTCATTACGGATCAGCTTGTCCTTCTGGGCTTGCATACCGAGTCGAATTCAGGCTATTTGCTTGGAAAATTTGCAAATGAAATAAATGCCGCCATGACCGAGCTTGGCGGAACATATCAGCTCAAGCAATTCGATCTGGGCTGCTTCAATTCATATTCTCTCAATCATGCGCCTCTGTTCGGCAAAGCCAGCGGCTATTACAAGCAGTATCTCGATCCGAATAGCCCGAATTGGACGCCGGATGATAGCGGATATTCCGTATTGCCCGCAGGAATCGTCACGAGCCCATCCAATCCATTTATCAAATTCAGCCCTACAGATCCGGATGGCGACAAGGTTACGGTATCTGTATCTGATCGAGCGAATCTGCTAGCGGTCGATGCTGCGACGGGCGCGGTATATTTCAAAGAACCGGTGAGATACTATGGCAGAGCGATTCCTGGCGCATTGGATGCTGATACGTATGAATATACGGTGACCATGACCGATAATGGCAATCCGCCCGCAAGTCAATCGTTCAGGGACAGCTTCATGATAAAGAATGTGGCTGGAATCAGCGATGTCGCGAATGCCCAGGCTGCCAAGCCGGCTGCTCAGGCAGTAGTTCCGCCGACTCCTGCCGCAGCGGTGGCTCCGACTCCGACGCCTGCTCCTGCGCCAATACCAACGCCGACGCCAACGCCGGTTGCTGTTCCGGCTCAGGCGCCCGCACAGATCCAGGCTCCAGCAGCTTCAACTCCAGTAAATACCAATGGCGGATATATCACGATCCTCTCTCAGAATAATGGCGGAGCATACAAGGTTGGCGATACGCTGACCGTGACATGGAGCACATCAGGACTCACTTCGGACCATGTAGCAACGGTCGCCGTCTTCAAGAATGGAAGGCATTATACGAATATAGGCACGCGCATTCCGATAACGAATGGCAGCATTCAATGGACGATCCCCTCAGGCACATATGATAGCGGCGAGATTTACAAGATCTATATAGGAGTAACGACTAGTACCGGAACCAAGGTTGATTATTCGGATGCGGCATTCTCCATAAGCAATGCGGCATCAGGAGGAGGAGCAAGCATTTTCAAGGCGATCAAAGCGCTGTTTGGCTGGTAGCATTCGTCGCTCGTGATAAAATGGATCTATGAAAATCTCCATCGCATCCGATCATGCAGGGTTTGAGCTCAAGTCTTTTCTCATTGCCGAACTCGAGGCGCAAGGCCATGAAATGCATGATCATGGCGCTCATGATTTTTCTCCTGATGATGATTTCCCGATATTCATCGCGAAGGTGGCAGAGGATATCTCAAAGCATGAGGAAAGCATATTCAATGGAACTCGAACATCGCATACGGCTCATGGAGAAAAGCGTTCGAAGCATCCTCATGACCGGGATATGGTCGGCATCGTCATTGGCGGTTCGGGGCAAGGCGAAGCCATGGCGGCGAATAAGTTTCCGCATGTGCGCGCCGCTGTGATCTATGGAGGAAAAGCTGTCGGTGGATCATCGCAGCTCATCGAGACCATCGCGAAGCTTTCGCGGCAGCATAATGATTCCAATGTGCTTTCATTCGGCGCACGCTTCATCGATCCCGGAGAGGCACTCAAGGTTGTCGAAATTTGGCTAGCCGAGCCTTTTTCTCATGATCCCAAATACGAGCGTCGCAATGATGAGATAGAGCAGATCGAGGAATTGTAGAAGACGGAAACAAGGCAAAGGCATAATTTGGCAAGGCAGGACTCTCTCATGGTGTACCGAACTATCACGTTACGTGACAGTTCGGTACACCACTGCAAAAGCCTGCCATGTATGATATTCTCAAGCCATATGAAAAAGACTCCACATCAGGCGGCAGAGGGCGGTCAAAACGCTGATCGCAATCAAAACGAGCCTCGCGCTCCCTATGAAAAGATGGTCCCGGCCGTTATGGCATCGGATTTCGCCGACGCCGAGGAAAAGATCACTCAGGTCAGCGGCCTCGTCAAATGGGTCCAAATCGACACCATGGATGGCAAATTCACGGATTCAATGGCATGGCCATATCGGCGAACCAAAAGCGGGCATTTGGAATTTGATGAGGATTTCATGTCCATCGTGAACGAGGAGCGTGGCCTGCCTTGCTGGGAAGAATTCGATTTCGAAATCGATCTCATGGTTTCGGATCCTGCGGCCGCAGCTGAACATTGGGCGTCTGCTGGCGCCACGCGCGTTATTTTCCATATTCATTCCGAAGAAAAAAATGGCATTGTCAGCGACAATATAGAGACGATTCGCGCTGCGATCGATGTGGCGGCGTTGCGCGGCTTGCAGATTTCCGTCGCGGTTTTGCCTCAGCTTCTGCCGCTCGCGCCCGCGATTGCCGATTTCATTTGGGAAATCGCGGCGAGGCTATCGGGCATCCAGTGCATGGGCATAGACCATATTGGGCATCAGCATGAGAAATTCGATCCTGCCGTCATCGACATGGTGCGCATGTTTCGCAAGGAGATCGATACGCGAGGATTGCCGCTCGAGATCTCGGTAGACGGTGGCGTTTCTTTCGATACTGCCAGCAAGCTATTCGAGGCAGGCGCCAGCTATCTCGTCGCGGGATCTGCGGTATATGATGCGGATTCGGTGATTCAGGCACTCGACCGATTTGCGGAGATAAGCGGGGAGTAACGTTTTTTTTGAGAGGCGTTTTTAAAAAGATAAAGTATAAGGCCTCCGGCGCGCTGTGACGCCGGAGGCTTTTTGCTCTCACTTTTTAAATACGACTAAGTCTATACGGCTTTTGCGATGTTCGCCTTATCGTATCTGAGAGCCAATCCGCCCATGCCTGCGAGCAGGACGATCTGTTGGCATGCCCCGTCAAGGTTATGGCAGACGATGCGATTGCCTTCGCCGGAACCATATCGCAGGTCAGGATCAACGTGGATTTCGCAAGCGTTGCCCGGGCAGTCAAGCATGAATTGCCCCCGTCGAATCCAAGCCGTAAAGCGTTCTGGATGGCGAGTTGTCCCGAACATTTTGGCATGCACCAGCCTCATGGTATTTTCGACATCGCCTAACTGCACGAATTTCTTGGCATCATCTGAGAATCCCTCGATCCACTTCGCGAAAATCGGGCTTGAGTATCCTCCGACCGAATGCCCATGCATGCCGTCCTCGGCTCGAGACTCGAGCGAAAATAACTGCCAGCGATCAGACTCGACTGAGATATCGGAATAATGAAGTAGGCAGAAGAGTATGGACAGGGTTGCCGTCACTTGCCTAAGCTCGAAATTGTCATGCGAGTACTCGCATCCGTCGGCATCGCACCAGTCGCAGTCTTCGTTTTCCCATCCTTCATATGTCTTCTTGCCTGTACCGCCGCAATGCTGGCATGTCATGCCCGTGCGGTTCTTCACTATTGGGATCTTGATTGCGTAGATAAGCCAATCTCCCTCCGATCGAACCAGGGTCAGCGCTCTGTTGATTCCAAAGGTCTCCTTGCCAAGAGCTGGTTCCACTTTTTCAAAGAGTGGGAGAATCGTCTCGGATTCGGGAACTCTCCAGAACCATGCCTGCATATTGCTATGCGAAAGGCATGAAAGCATCGCCTTGTGAATCTCCAGGTGGAGCTGCTCTGTCTTATCGTCCCAAACCAAATGGTGCCATCGTGGTATGTCCTCTAATACTAGAATTCTGCTCATCGTTTTGCATCCTTTCTATTGTGTGCTGTTGATTTGTACGTGATTGCTGGTGCCATGGTACCTTTTTTGTCAGTTTGTGCAAGACAAAAAAACTAAAACTGCGCTATAATAAGCGCATGTCACTCACCGATGCGCAAAAACTGCATCTAGAAAAAAAAGCGAACGATGTCCGCGTCTCGATCATCGAGATGCTTGCCGAGGCGAAGTCTGGCCATAGCGGAGGCCCGCTCGGAATGGCCGATGTCTTTACTGCGCTCTATTTCAATCTGATGAATCATGACCCCAAGAATCCGTCTTGGGAAAAGCGCGATCGACTTGTCCTCTCGAACGGCCATATCTGTCCGGTATTGTATGCGACGATGGCGCATGCGGGATATTTTCCCGTAGAAGAACTAAAGACGCTCCGCAAATTCGGATCGCGATTGCAAGGTCATCCTCATCGGGAATTTTTGCCCATGCTCGAGACCAGCTCTGGTCCGCTTGGTTCAGGCCTCTCGCAAGCAGTCGGAATGGCGATCTCAGACAAAATGGATTATGGACAGATTGCTCCACGGCATATCTATGCCCTGCTCTCTGATGGCGAGCATAATGAAGGCCAGATCTGGGAAGCGGGATTGCTTGCCGGCAAGGAAAAGCTCGGCAACCTGATCGCTATCATCGATCGCAACAATATACAGATCGACGGATATACTGAGGACATCATGCCGCTTGCGCCTTTATATGATAAGTGGAAAGCGTTTGGCTGGCATGTTCAGGAGATCGACGGCCATGATATGGAAGCCATCGTCAATGCCGTGCGAACTGCGCAGGCGATCTTTCATAAGCCATCGATGATCATCGCGCATACGATTCCTGGCCGCGGCGTCAGCTATATGGAAAAGCGCTTCGAATGGCATGGGACTCCGCCAGGCATTCAGGAGGTCGCCGGCGCTCCGGAGAAGGGAAAGCAGACGGAGGCCGCGCTCGGGGAATTGAAGGCAGAGGCGATGGCATTGGGGAAATAGGCAGGAAGGCGGCCCAAGGGGCCGTTTTTGCTATAATGGCCTGAACAAATAAATCAATGAAAATCGCAATCTTCCACAACTTCATGGACAATATCGGCGGGGCGGAGCTGGTTACGCTGGCACTGGCTCGCGGCTTCGATGCTGACGTATATACGACCAGCCTGAATGTCGAAAAGATAAAAGCTATGGGATATGCGGATATCGCGCCTCGCATCACTTCGGTCGGGGCAGTGCCCAAAATGGCGCCCTTTCGCCAGCAGCTCGCGCTTTGGAAGATGCGCACGATAGACGCGAATAAGCTTTTGGCAAAAAAAATCAAGCAGCAGAAAGAATCGGGAAAGCAGATTTCTGAGGCAGACGCGCGGCCATATGATTTTTTCATAATCGCAGGAGACTGGGCAATGAGCGCCGCAGTCAAGAATAAGCCGAATATGTGGTACGTGCATTCGCCGCTCAATGAGCTCTGGCATTTCAGCAAATGGATTCGCCAGACTTTGCTCTCGCCGATGAAGCGGCCATTGTTCGATATCTTCACATGGTTCAATCGGGAGCTCACTCGAGGCTATGCCAAGCATGTCGGCATCTGGGTCACGAATTCGCGCAATGTGCAGGCGAGGACGAGGAAATATTACGGAGTCGAATCGGTCGTCATCAATCCGCCTGTCATCATGTCAAAGTCCGAGGCGAAGCCGAGCCTGCAGGGAGACTCTGCATATTGGCTATCGGTCAATCGGTTGTTCAGTCATAAGCGGGTCGAGATCCAGATGAAGGCTATGAGCCTTTTGCCAGAGGAGCGCATGATAATGGTCGGAAGCTATGAAAAGGGCGCAGCTCAGTTCGAGGCATATAAGGCATTCGTAGAAAGCATCAAGCCGGCGAATGTGGAACTCGTGCACTGGCTCGATGATGTCGATTTGCGCAAGCTGTATTCGGAATGCAAGGGATTTATCGCCACATCGAAGGAAGAGGATTTCGGATTGACTGTGGTCGAGGCGATGGCATGCGGCAAGCCCGTGATCGCATCGAATGAAGGCGGATACAAGGAATCGATCATCGATGGCAAGACGGGCAAGCTCGTGGACTATATCAATGCGCCTGCGGAAAATGCGGAGGCTTTGGCCAAGAATTCCGAAGCGCTTGCTGATGCCATCAAGCAGATGAGCGCAGAGCTGCGCCTCAATCCTGATCAGTACCGCCATGACTGCATCGGTCGGGCGGAGGAGTTCGACGTTGAGGTTTTTATACAGAAAATAAAAGACCAGATCGAGGCATACCAGCGCAAGGCTGCGAAATAGCATGAACAAGGAAGTCCTGATAACACTTGCGGATAAGGGATATCTCGAGCAGGCGATGCAGCTTTTTCATAGCGCCGTGACAAAAGGCGGATGGCGAGGCGATCTGCTGCTCCTCGCATATGAGCTTGAGGGCGATGATCTTTCATGGTTCGAAGACCGGGGAATACAGGTCTATCATTGTCCGGATCTGCCATATGCAAATGACATTTGCGCGCAATATAAATGGCCAGAAGTCGTCTGGCATAAGCTTCATATTCTCAAGCCATATTTCAGGCAGTGGGAGCGATTGCTGTTTCTGGATGGCGACATACTTATACATTCCAGCATCACCAATCTTGCGAATGTGCATGAATTCTCGGCGGTGTCTTCTAATCAGCTCCTTCGCGACGAGCTTTTGACTCCAATGGGCGCGATGATCAGGGGATATGATACGCGAAAGAGAATCGATATGGCGAAAACATTCGACCTCGCGAATCCTGCATTCAATTGCGGGCTCATGGCTTTTCCGACATCGGCGATTCCTGATGATGCTTTCGAAAAAGCGATGGAGCTCAGGCGCGCATATGGCGAGATGATCATCGTGCCAGAGCAGGCGATATTGAATCTCATGATACCGAAATGGCATGCATTGCCGAATGCATACAATATATATCCGTTTTCGATACGCCATGAGACGCATCTGGATATCTCTGATATTGAGCCGATCATGACGCATTTTATAATTGAAAAGCCATGGGTCCCTTCGCATCCGCAGCATGGCGAATGGATTGTGGCATGCAATGCGGCGCGCAATTCTCCAGCGAAGCCACTCTTGTCTCCGGAACTGATCGATGCATATCCGGTCGCGCATATAATGCCCGAAGCGCAGATTCGAGATATCGAGCGCTGGTATCAGGAAGGATATAGGAAGGGCATATTCAAGCGCTTTCGCAATAGACTGATCGGAAATGCGGAAATGATGATCGGCCTCTGCGGCATACTCATCAGGCGCTTTTCGCCGAGAGCATATCGATTTTTAAAGAATAAGCCGCATCAAGAAGCGGCGATAAGTCACCATGCAAAACAAGCCTGAGATCCCGGCAAGCGACATGATAAGGAAATCGAATATCTGCATCGTCACGTATTATGATGCATCTTTCGCGCAGATGGGAGATCTGGCTTGGGAATCGATGCGCAGATATGCCGAGGCGGCGGGGTATGATTGCCGCAGGTTCAGAGAGAAGCAGAGCGATCGTCCGCATTCATGGGAAAAAATACCCCTCATGCAGCAGGCTTTCGACAATGGCTATGAATTCGTTTTCTGCATCGATGCCGATGCGATGGTCGTTGATCTAAGCAAGGATATCCTCGCGGAAATTGAGCGTATCGAATATGGGGCAGGAGGCCAGCGGGATTTCTTTGTCGCAAGGCATGATATCAATGGCAAAAAAAGCCCAAACCTCGGCATCATCGTCGCGCGTAATTCCGAATTCACGAAGCGGCTCCTCAGTGAGATGTGGAGCATGGAAAAATATGCGAATCATCCATGGTGGGAGCAGGCCGCATTCATGGAATACTTCGGCTTGATTGATACTTTGTCTGAAGATGAGAAAAGGCTCTTCGATGGGTATGTGCGGGGACAGCAGCGCGCCGAAGCGGGATCGCATATCGGATGGCTGGATGAGGCTTGGAATTTCATACCTCATATTTCTGCTCGCGGAACGGCGGCGAGCCAATCTGCTCCTAGCGCTCCTATCATCAAGCATTATGCTGGCCTAACCAAATTCAGGCGGCTCGTCGGCATGATAGGGGATGCGCTGCGCTTACGATACCTCACGCCGCGCGATGGATTGAGGTATTGGAAATATATCGCATTGCTCTGCGCGGCAAAGGCGCGAACTATGGCTTCTGATCTTTGGATCGCTGCAAACTCTGCACTATCAAAGCGCTCTACGATACGGTAGCAGGAGAAATAGAAATGACCTTGCCATGCTCGAGTCGGATAACTGATGTGCAATTGCGCTCGATCAATTCATGGTCATGACTGACGAGCACTACAGCTGCACCAGCGCGAGCGATCTCCTTGATCTTCTCGCTGCTTTTCTTGCGAAAGCTTTCATCGCCGACTTCGAATACCTCGTCGAGGAGGAGGATGTCGGGATCAGCATGGATGGCGATGGAAAAAGCCAGTCTCTGGATCATGCCTGCAGAGAATTGATATATCTTCGTTCCTTTGAATTGCTGAAGTTCTGAGAATTCGACTATGGAGTCGAATTTTTCCCTGATGGATTTGCGGCTCATGCCGAACAGCGATCCGACGATGAAGATATTGTCCCTCATGGGCAAGCGCTCTATCAGGCCTACTCCGAGGTTGATGATAGAGATCACTTTCCCATCGATCGAGATCGTTCCGCTGTCTGGCCTATAAATCCCTGCGATGATGCGAAGCAGGGTAGATTTGCCCGAGCCATTATTGCCCGTAATGCCGACGATCTCGCCGGAGCTGATCTTGAGCGATATGCCATCGAGGGCAGTGAATCGCTTTTTCGATTCCCTTGATGACATTGACGATATGAGCGCAGCCAAAGCGCTCAGCTTCTTTTCGATGCCGATATTGAATGATTTGGTGATGGCGTTGAGTTCGATTTTTTTCATGATATTTCTATGTCATCTATATCAATTCGGCGAACTTATGCTTGAGCTTTCCGAATACCAGAGTGCCGACAGCAATGAATCCCAAGCTGAAGCAGATCGTGCCGATGAGGATGCTTGCAGAGGGCATGCGTCCGTATACGACCAAGTCTCTCGCAGCGGTTATGAAATAATACATAGGATTGACCTTGTTCAGCGCGAGAAGCCCTGCCTGATTCCCGATAGAATAAAAGATAGGCGTCCCGAACCAGATGATCCTCACCGCGAAGTTCCAGATATTGTCCAAGTCCACAAAATAAACGGTCAGAGCCGCGATGAGAAGCGATGCGCCGTATATGAATGCAGCGAACAGGATCAGCAGAGGCAGATAGCTGATGAGGCCGATGATGCTGATATGCATATATATGAGGAGGAGTCCGAACAGGATGATCTCGAATATATGGGAAAAAATATTCTTGATGACGATGGCGAGCACGAGCGATTCGCGAGGGAATTGGATCGACTTGATCAGATAGTGATATTCCTTGAGGATCGATTTGGCGGATTCGACCGTCGTCGATTGGAAGACATTGAACAGGATGATTCCGATGAGGAGATATGCGGGATATGCGGCAATGTCGCCTCCGAGCTTGTCCGCGAAGATCAGATAAAGGATGCCGAATGTGAAAATAGGATTGAGCAGATACCAGAATATGCCGAGATAGCTGCCCTCATTCCTCAGCTTGAATTCCGCCTTGGCGAGCTGAAATGCCAGCTCGAGGGTCTTGCGGATGGATTGCCGATGCTTGGTCGATTGCTTCGTTGCCATGGTTGGATTGGCATCAGTATAGCATCTCCTATTGGTCGTTCATTAAGACGGGCTGCGCCTCAGATGATGAGATATGGTAGCTCTCTTTCGGGACTATTGCCCTCTGGAAAATATAGGCGGCGGCCGAGGCGATGAGCAGGAAGGCGAGGATCTTGCTGTATTTTTTGCCGCGCTCCGCATAGTAGAGGAATGATATCGTATAGAGGCCGAGGGCATATCTGCCGGTCGCCTCGACGCCTTCGGTCATCATGATCTTGGGATTTATGATTGCCATGAATGCGAGCTGGGAAAATAGGAGGACGGTGTAGAGGCTGAACTTTTTCGCCATGCCTTTTTCCTTGAAAAAATTCCATATCGCGATGCAGGCGATGATCAGGATGAAAGCGATGATCGGCCAAGGGCTCAGCGTCTGATAGATATGCGATAGCGTCTCCATCGTGGATGGCTGCATGGCGCCCGGGATCGACTTGAGCCCGCTCACATTATCAAAGGCGGTATTCACGAATCCTGGTGCGGCTGAGTTGCTGTCGGCGAAGAGATTCGGCATGGACACAGCCTGGGATGTCCTGAAAAAAGGAACGGTCCCGAATCTATGCGAAAAATACATTTCCCATAGTAGGTACGGAATAAACGCGAGCGCATATTGAAGCGCGCGCCAAAAACGGAGGCGCATGAGGAAATAGAAAACGAATCCGACTCCGAGCGTCAGTGCGGATTCGCGCGTCATGAATGCGCAGGCGAGCGCGAGAACCGAAAGCAAGATTCGGTCTTTTTCCAAAAAATAAATCGCCGCAATCACCCATGTGATCATCATAAGCTCGGTCAGATTGCAGCTCAGGGAAATCAGGATGCCGACGCTGAATGCCCAAACCATCGCCCAATTCTGGTTCGATCCATATTTGCGCAGCAGAGACATGAGCATCAGGCTGGAAACAATCGCGCATGCGAAATTGATGAGCAGAAGCATGATCGGGAAAAGCGGCGCATATCCGAGAGATAGCGCGACCGCGGAGAATGGATAGAATATTCGCTGAAGGAAATTCGGGGCGATGCCGCGCACATCCGCGAATGATGGGCTGAGCGCCATGAAATAATAGTATTGCCCATCGAATCCGTCATTGTGATGGATCACTATGCCGGACGGCACCGTCCCTGCATAATTTTCCAAATGCTTTTCTCCGAGATTGATGGTCGCGCTCGGATTGAATCCGAAATGCGATAGGAACAGAAGCAGGAATACCAGGTATCCGGCAGCTATCACCCATATATTCCGCGTTTCTGCTTTCATTGTGCCGTCGCGCGATATTATTTTTCGGATATATGATCTGATGCGTTCCATGATAATAATGATAGATACTATGATAAAAGCTTAAGCTCGGCGCTCCTTTATTCCGATGATGCTCAGCATGAATGCGGAGAAGAATGTCTGTATGCCGAGGACGAACAGAGTCAGCGCGACGATGGAATTCTTGATTTCATTGAGAGATCCGAATCCTGACTGATACCATCGCGCATAGATGACCGCATATACGCTGAGCCCCAGGAAGGTGAGCAGGATTCCTGCAATGCCGGCCTTTTCTATGGTCAGATGCTTGAACATCCACTGAAGCGTCGTATTCGTATCGCCGAGATGAGTGATTGCATACGTCTTTGCAAATCCGCCAAAGAAGATCAGCTGATATCCGAGCAATAGAAGGATAGCTGACAAGAACATCGGATGAACGAAAAGCTGTATATCGAAAATCGTCAGATGCCAGAAATACAAGAGCGTCATCGATATCACTCCGACGAGAAAGAGCAGGATGCCAGGCAATGTGAATAGGATGAGCGGGGAATAGAGGAGTATGAATCGGAGATGCCTCCAGCCGTCTCCGAAGGAGTTGAGCTTTGATTCCCCGATGCGCGGCGCATAGACGATAGGTGTCTCGACGATATTGAGATGGGCCTTTGCGGCCTTGATGATCATCTCGGATGCGAATTCCATGCCCGTCGTATAGAGCGTGATCTTTTCGAATGCCTCTCGCGTCATTCCTCTGGCGCCGCAATGTATGTCATGGATTTTTATCTTGAAAAAAAGCCGGGTTATCGATGACAAAAGCGGGTTGCCGACATATCGATGAAGCCAAGGCATCGTTCCTTTGGCGAGTCCGCTTGCGAATCGGTCTCCGATCACCATATCGGCTCCGGCGCGCAGCTTTTCCATAAAACGAGGCATATCCTTGAAATCATATGTGCCATCAGCATCTGCCATGAAGAAAAATTTCCCCTTCGCGCTATTGAGACCGCAGAGGTATGCGGCTCCATATCCTCTGACCGGCTCAGTGACGAGTCGCAGCCATGGGCGGCTGGCCATTCTCTCCTGCACTATCGCTGCAGTGCGATCCGTCGATGCATTGTCTACGACTACGACCTCGACAGATGATGCGATCGAAGGGAGGGTCGATTCGATCTGATCCAGGCAATAAGCGATGCCTTCTTCTTCATTGAGGCAAGGGATGATGATGCTGATTTCCGGATAGGAATCTTGAGACATAAAGTAGTTGGTTTCTAGCAAATAGTAGCATATTTGCGATCTGGTCCGAATGATATACTGGATGCGTGAAATCCAATGATGCAATCAGCATGGCGCCGAGTATGTGGCTCCTCATCACCGCGCCTATCGCGGGATTGCTGCATATGTTCTTGGCGATAGGGCTGCTCTGGCTCAATATCGAATCGAGGGCTGCATATATCATCGGCGATTCTCTGATCGCGCTTGCATGGATCGGGTCATTTGTTTTTTTGCTTGCGAAAAACAAGCCAGCGAAGGATAAGTTGTCGCAAGCGGGGCAGGCGAAAAAAAGCTTGCATGCACCGTGGCCGCGCCTCGCAGCCGCATTGACGATCGCATTATGCATCTTTGCCTTATGGTCGGTGCGGCTCAGCTATGGCGGACCTGCATACGATGGCGTCATGGTGTCCGACATCTCTCGCGAGAGGATCGTGCTGCCGGTTTTTTCCGATGAATGGCTATATGCAGGATTCGCGCGCAAGGCGGCGGAGAGGCGAGATCTCCCATTGTTCGATCCATTCGGAGGCGCGGAATCAGGCAATGCATTGCCGGGAAATTTTCTATTGCCGTATGTGGCCGGAATATCGGGCATGATGATCTCGACTGGCATTGATGCCGTCGACCAATACTATATGTATGTATTCGCATTCCATCTGGCTTTCATCTTGGCGCTGTATGCATTCATCCGATCTTTCGGGATCGGCAGGGCGGGAGCATTGGCCGGATTGGTTTTATTCATATGCTTGCCCGAAAGCAATCTCATGCCGGGAATATGGATCATGCTGCCTGCATATGTCGGATTGCTATTCGCGATGATGGGGCTGACATTGGCGAATGGAATGCTGGATACGGGCAAGGATGAAGGCATGGACGAAGCTGGGAGTTGGCAAACACGTCTGATGCGTGCGGCCGGCATTATAGGAATATGGGCGAACTTCGCGCTGGCATCACTGATCTATCCGCCATATCTGATATTCGTTTTCATCTGCTTTGTTTTGAGATCAGGTCAGACAAAAAAGAAATTCGCATTCACTATCGCAGGAGCCGCATGCGCTGCGCTATTGATCGCATATATAGCGGGGATGCGAGCGGGGTTCAGCAGCGCAGGGTTCGGAGGTCTCGCGCATGCGGCATGGGAAATGCTCGTCAGGCCGAGGGTCGGTGCTGCAACCGAGGCGGTATGGTCATTTATCCCGGCAGTATTTTTTATAATCGCTGCAATTGGATTATGGATTGCGATGATGAGAGCGGAGCTGGGGCTTTTTCAGAAAAAAACGCTTCTCTTCGGTGCGTTTGGGCTCGGCATAATGACAGAATTCGTCTATCTATTCGATAAGGAAATCATCTTGAGCCATCAGCGGACGGTATTTCTGCTGTGGATCCTGATGATCGTGATGGCCTCCTTCAGCATCGATTCGGCATGGAAGAAATTGTCAAAAAATAAGCGCCTTATCATGCCATTGGCATATGGTCCGCTTGTCCTGATCGTGGCGGCGATCTGCATGGTCGTGTCAGGCGCATATCAGCGCATCCCAGCATGGAAAGGGGTGACTGCGGATGTGGATTTCCTAGTCGGTCCCGTGCCTTCGCGGCCGATCATGCTCAGCATGCTTCCACGCGGATTCGAGGATGCTCTTGTGGAAAAAAAGGGGACGTTCATCGCTGATCCCTATATGAGCCTGGCTATCGGCGCGACGACGAACCTGAGACCGCTCTCGGCATCGCCATCATTCATAACTCTTGACGGGCCGACGCTCGCCGAATTCAATGGGCTTAAGACATGCCAGGAGAAAGGCGATTTCGCATCGAAGCATGCATTGTCATTCGTCATCGTGCATGCATCTGCTCATGTATCGGCTGATGCATTGGCAGGATGCGCCGGGTTTGCTTTTGATAAAAATATAGGCGAACGATATCGCTTATATGATAGAATATGACCATAATAAGATATTTTCTCATCTCTTTTAATCTTTTTAAAAAATGCTCAATCCTTTATTAAAACTTAATCCGAATCTGTTCTCCATCGACGAAACCAAGATCGAACAGGCTCCGATTCGCGAAGGCCTTGGCAAAGGACTCCTTGTTGCGGCAGAGAAAGACCCTCGCATCGTAGGCCTATGCGCTGACCTCACCGAATCTACGAAGATGCTCGCATTCAAGGAAAAATTCCCGAAGCGATTCATCGAGATGGGCGTCGCCGAGCAGAATATGGCCTCAGTGGCATCAGGCGTAGCGGCCATGGGCAAGATTCCTGTCATTACCTCATATGCCATGTTCAGCCCAGGACGAAACTGGGAGCAGATCCGTACGACGATCTGCTATAACGATCAGAAGGTGATCATTGCAGGATCTCATGCTGGCGTATCGGTAGGTCCGGATGGCGGATCTCATCAGGCCGTCGAGGACATAGCTCTGACCCGAGTCATTCCGAATATGGCGGTTTTTTCTCCATGCGATGCCATCGAAGCGCGACGAATAACCGAATACGTTCTCACTGATGCCGTAAAGACTCCTGCATATATCCGCCTCGCTCGCGAAAAAACCCCGATCATCACGACGGAAGAAACCCCATTCGATGCATCAAGCCTCGAGGCTGCCACAAAAGCGCAAGCATATTTCATTCCAGATTCTGCACAGCCGGCAATCGCAGCCAAGCTTGCTTCACGCGAAAATAAAGCCGAAGTCGGAATCATCGCTACGGGTTCGCTCGTTTATAATGCGCTCCGAGCGGCATTCGAGCTCGAAGCAGAGGGCATTGCGGTAAAAGTCCTGCATATACACTCAATCAAGCCTCTCGATATTCAGGCGGTTGTCGCTCTCTCTGATGAATGCGGGGCAATCGTTACGGTAGAAGAGCATCAGATTGCCGGAGGCCTCGGATCTGCCATTGCAGAATGCCTCGCGGCGAATTCTTCGCGGCCATCTCCGATAGAATTCATCGGCATGCATGATCAATTCGGGCAGTCGGGCAAGCCGAATGAGCTCGTATCTTTTTATAAAATGGACGCTCCTGCAATCAAGGAAGCAGCAAAGAAAGCCATCCAAAGAGCACATGCCAATTCCTCAAAATAAGAAAATATTCGCATTCGATATCGACGATACGCTGACCGAGAGCAAGCAGAAGCTTCGCTATGATATGGGAGAGCTGCTTTTGAAGCTTATGGAAAAATCCAGGGTCGCCATCATATCAGGCGGCTCATTCGAGCAATTCAATAAGCAGATTCTCTCATCGCTGAATGAGGTGGCGAAGATCATGAATCTGCCTACTGGCGCGCAGGCAGGAAGCGCATTGGCGTCGGGGAATGCTTTGCCTCATTTCGCGAATCTCTCTCTGCTTCCTGCGGCGGGCAGCATGCGATATGAATATGATTTGATGTCGGCAGAATGGAAGATGACGCATTTATCGCATTTCCCGGATGATCTCAAGAAAAAAACACTCGACGCGTTGGCTGATGTGCTCGCGACTCGATCTGTATCGGCAGGTGAGGATGCGGCAAATCCGGCCAATGTGGGTGCAAACCCTTTCGAGCTCCCGGCTCAATCATTCGGCGACATAGTAGAGGACAGGCAGACGCAGATTACATTTTCAGCATTGGGCCAAAAAGCTCCCGTCGATCTCAAGAGGACGTGGGATCCTGATCAAGCGAAGCGAAAGAAAATAAAAGCACATCTCGATGCCTTGCTGCCCGATGCCGACATTTCAATGGGAGGAATGACATCGATCGATATTTTGCCGAAAGGCCAGAATAAGGCGACTGGCCTTGAAGGCATGCTCGCAGCGCATTCGCTGACGAAAGCCGATATGTCATTCGTCGGCGATGCTTTGTTCGAAGGCGGGAATGATTATTCCGTCGCATTGGCGGGAATCGATACGATCATGGTCAAAAATCCTGCTGAGACTGCGAACTTGATAAAGAGCTGGCTTGAATAGATTGAAAAAGTTATAATTTGCATATATATGACACAGAATCCAGTACAGCCGTATCAGGAAGAGCGACCATGGGGCGATTTCAGGCAGTTTACAAAAAACGCGCCATCGACCGTAAAGCTGATAACCGTCAAGCCGAATGAATCGCTGAGCCTGCAGAGTCATGTATCGCGATCAGAATTCTGGCATATCGTTAGCGGCAGCGGAATCGTGGAAATAGATGGCGTGAAAAGCGAGGCCAAGAAAGGCGATGAATTCGAAGTTCAGACAGGCGCCAAGCATCGTCTGTCCGCAGGCGAAGATGGAATTGAGATTCTCGAGATCGCTCAGGGCGAATTCGATGAGAATGACATTGTCCGCTTCGAGGACAAATATGGCAGGCCTACTGATCAGGGCTAGCCTTGCGCGAGGGCCGACAGATGGCCATGCTCGACAGGATTTTGATCGCACTTTCTTATCTATCTATTTATTTTTATAAAAAATACCGATGTTCCAACTCAAGCGAAATAGCGCAAATCCCATATTGCGGCCGCATCCCGATCTCGCTTGGGAGAAGGAAGGCGTTTTCAATCCGGGCGTCGCATTGCATTCGGATGCATCAGGCAATGACGAAGTCGCCATGCTCTATCGCGCGGTGGGTGAGCGCGATGCATATGTCTCCCATATTGGCTTGGCAAAGAGCAAGGACGGCATATTGTTTGAGAGATATGTGAAAAAGCACAATAGCCCTCGCCAGGCCGGGATCATAGGAGTGCTTGGCGCTCCGAAAGTCCTGCCTGAGCCCGTATTCGGGCCAAGCATGGCATATGATCGATGGGCTACAGAGGATTGCCGCATCACTCAGATCGGCAAGGATTTTTATATAACATATGTGGCGGTGCCTGATAGAATCATGGTTGATGGCAAAGCGCCAGCGCGCATCTTGCCGCTCGAGACCTCGACTGCCTTGCTGCGCACTCGGGATTTTTTGACATTCGATAATCTGGGAATAATCTCTCCTACGCATTCCGACAATAAGGACATCGTCATTTTTCCCAAAAAGATAAATGGCAAATACGTAATGCTGCACCGGCCCAATCGCTGGAGCAAGAATTGGTTCGCAAGCGAATATGCGAAAGCCGTACATGTGCCTTTGCCCGAATGCGCGCCTCATCCTGAGGATCTGCCCACATTGCCCAGCATTTGGATTGCGACTTCGGACGATCTCATTACTTGGGGAAACCACCGCCTGCTGCTTTCGCCATCTCATGCCATCGATGCCAAGATCGGTCCGGGCATTCCGCCTATCGAAACGCCGGATGGATGGCTGATGATCTATCACCATGTTGATCAGTTGGAAAATCCAAAGAGATTCAGATATTCGATGCGAGTCGCCCTTCTCGACCTCAATGATCCGTCTCGCATAATCGGCAAGCTACCTTACGATATCCTGGCCCCTAAACAGCCATATGAAATGGAAAATGGCGCGCAGATCGTTTTTCCAACCGGAGGATTCATAAAAGGCGATGAGCTATTCGTATATTATGGCGCTTCTGATTTGACGATTTGCCTGGCCACTGGATCGGTCTCGGAATTGTTGGCAGAGCTAAAGAGCGAAGGTATAGGAGGCAAAACACATCATGAAACCGCTTAGCGAATTTTTTAGAAATATATTCAGCCGCAAGAAAAGCCCAGAAAAGATGTGGGTCGTATATATGGGCACCTTTCCTCCGAGGGCATGCGGCCTCGCCACATTCACTGAGGATCTCGTGAATTATTTCGATCAGCAATTCGTGCCATCGGAAGAGACGAAGATAATCGCGATGAATATCGGCCACAATACGCATGCTGGCGCGGACAAAAAAGCGCCGATCCGTATGGCATATCCTGAAAAAGTGATGTGGCAGATCGATCAGGATAATGACGATGATTATATCCGCGTCGCTCGCGAGATCAATGAATTGCCGCATGTGAAAATAGTCTCGATACAGCATGAATTCGGAATCTTCGGATCGAATGATGGGGGGAGGGTTCTTTTGTTTCTGAAAGAAATACAGAAGCCTGTCACCGTCACTCTGCATACGGTACTGCCTCATCCTTCAGAAAATCAGCGAAGAATAATGAGCGATATCATCACTCGCGCGGATAGGCTGATCGTCATGACGCAGGGCTCGCGGGACCTTCTCGAATTCACATATGCCGCCCCTCCAGAAAAGATCAAGATAATTCCGCATGGAATTCATCCGCGGCCATATGCTCCGGCAAATGCCGAGAATGCATATAAGGAAAAATTCGCAGAGCCTACGCAGACTCAGGCGATCGGATTCCGCGGAAGACGGGTGCTTTCCACATTCGGATTATTGGGCAGGGGAAAAGGAATCGAATTCGCCATCGATGCCATGCCAGCAATTGTGAAAAAATATCCCGATGCCCTCTATGCAATCATAGGAACCACGCATCCTGTCGTCTTGCAGAATGAAGGCCCTGTCTATATCAATCAATTGCGCGATCGCGTGGCATCGCTCGGCATGCAGGATCATGTGGTCTTCATCGATCGATATATCGAGACATCGGAACTTCTTGATTTCTTGCAGGCTACCGATCTATATCTTTCGCTTTCGCAGAATCCTGATCAGGCGGTCTCGGGAACTTTGACATATGCGCTCGGCATGGGGCGGCCTGTGATCTCTACGCCATTCGCGCAGGCGAGGGAAGTCGTCACTCCTGAGACTGGGCTTCTCGTCAAATTCAATGATCATCTGACTATTTCCGAAGCGGCCATAGCGCTTTTCGATGATCCTGCTCGGCATGACTGGATGAGCCGCACGGCATATTTCAGGACTCGCAATATGACATGGTCGAATGTCGCATTGTCATATATGAAGGAGTTCAAGAAGCTTTCGAGCGAATTGGCAGAAAAGGAAAAAAGCATACCATTCGTAAAGCTGGATCATCTCAGAAAGATGACCGATGATTTCGGCCTATTCCAATTCGCCGTGCTTACGGATCCTGATCCCGCCTCTGGATATACGATCGATGATAATGCGCGGGCGATGGTTGTGGCATGCTGGCTTGCGCAATCTTCGGACAATGCGGCTGAGCGCGCGCGATTGCTCGATCTCGCGGTAATTTATCTGAATTTCTTGGATCATGCGATGCGCAAGAAGGGCGGGCAGGGCGTCGTTGGAGAGGGCGCCGCTCATGTTGCCGCTCATGATGCGCGCGTCGAGGGTTTTGACAATTATTTCAATCTGGACAAAAAATCAGACTCGCATCGAAACTCCACTGAAAATCTCGAGGATGCGAATGCTCGCGCTGTCTGGGCTCTCGCCGTTGCTGCTTCGATGGGCGGAATGAATTCGGCTCTTGCGAAAGTGCCGACTGCGCGCTTCATCATCGAAAAGGCGCAGGATATGATGTCGAAGCAGCGCGCTCTGATTCTCGAGCGCGCCACTCGATCTCCCCGCGCTATCGCCTTTACGATCAAGGCATTATCGCTCTGGCTCTCGATCAGTCCCGATGATGAAAAGCCGAAGGCTCGCATCATCGAGCTTGCAGAAAATCTCGCGGACTTGTATCGACGAAGCCAGAACGGCGAATGGCATTGGTTCGAAGAGAGTCTGACATATTCAAACGGCCTCTTGCCCGAAGCCATGCTGCTCGCATTCAAGGCGACGGGAAATGTCGAATACAAATATATCGGCATCGAATCCTTGGATTTCTTGATCAAATATTCATTCGACGGTGAAATGTGCGTTCCTGTCGGCCAGAAAGGCTGGTTCAGGATCGGCGTACAGAAGCCTCTCTATGATCAGCAGCCCGAAGAGGTTTCCGCGCTCGTTCTCGCATTGCATACTGCAGCGGAGATTGTGGGCAGCACAAGCGATCTCGATCATGCCGATCCTGTTGCGGGATATGCGCCGCGATCTCGAGATTTTTATATTGAGAAAAAAGAACAGGCCTTCGATTGGTTCCTCGGAAATAATATCCTCGGCCAGGTCGTCTATTCGGAAATGTCAGGCGGCTGCTATGACGGGCTCGGGGAAGGGTATATCAATTTGAATCAGGGCGCTGAGTCGACGACGGCGTATTTGTTGGCGAGGGCTGTGATGTGAAAGGCGCCGTAGGGTGCTTTTTTCAAATGGTCAGAAGGGATTTAAGTTAATGGAAAATTATATACAAGATCATCGAAAGTATTATCAAACAGCCTCCCGCTTTATAGAACTGAAATATTTTCCTCCTAAACAAGATAGGGTCTTTCTTCTTGCTCAACCCTTCCCCTACGCCAATGGCATTGTAGAGATAGCCTTTTCTGTCTAATAGTCTGCCATTCAGCAAAAGCAATAAGCCGATAATACAAGCGATCGTCGAGCCTTGATTGATTTCAGCAATCGAATTGATGATTCTTGATAGGATATCCATATGTTTTAGCTTAATGTCTGAACATCCCACCCAGCCGGAGCTTTCGCGAGATATGCTTCGATATCAACCCGCTTCAGCAGGCCTTTCTGCGCACCCACATGCTGGCAGACATTCATTGAATTGATCGAGCCCCATTTCAGAGAGGTCGCAGTCGAATTGCCGAGGAGATATGCTGCTGAGAATGTAGAGGCGAATGCATCGCCGGCACCTGTTCGCTCGTATGGAGGGGCGATATCAGGGTAGATTCCGAGATGGATTATTTTATCAAAATTTAATGTCGCAATAGCATTGTCGCCTGCGGCTCCGGAGGCATCGTTCGATTCAGTACTTGCATATGTATATGCGCCATTAGGCCCATCAGTGATGATAGGGAGCTTCGGTCCGAGTGCTCGCAGTCCATCGAGCAAGCCCTTGATGAAAGGCGCCGAATGATTTGGCGCGCCATTCGGATTGGGCGGCAATAGGGCCGCATCCATATGATCCTTATTGATGAGTTCCTGCTTCGTTCCCAGGATTCTTTCAGCTTCTTCCACATTGCAGAAAAAGACATCGGTACGCTTATAGATTCGCTTGAGAGCGTCCGTGCCCCACTTGATCTGGAAAGTTCCTGGCTGGAAAACCAATTTCACTTCAGGATTCGCTTCGAGGTAGTCAGCGAGCACGTCATGGTAGGGAAGAGCGTTTTCGGAAATCGAGCTGAGGTAGATGCATTTGGGAGCGGTGGCTCCATGACCGATATCGGGCAAAGTATAGTCGAATGTCTCATGCTTGATGAGGATGGTTCGCTCATCCTTATACCAGAGCACATAATGATAATTCGTCTTCTTTCCCTCATATTCTTTTACGAAAGCCGTGGAGACTCCCTCGCGATTCAGCTGAGCGATGCATTTTTCGCCATCGCGGTCTTTGCCCACATTCACTACGAGCCCGCTCGTTAGTCCGAGCCGCGCAGCCGCCACCGCTGCATTGGCGCTATTTCCCACGGCGACTACTTCCTCTGCGAATTCGAAAGGAATCTTGTCCCCGAATGGCATGGCAAGCTCTCGTCCGCCATTTTCCTTATCGATGACTCGAGCCTTGGAGTCATCGTTCAATCTGATGAAGGCATCGATAACCATATCGCCGATGGCGATGAAATCCAGCGATGTCTGTCCTGCTGAGCCCTGCTGATTATTTTGTTCTGTATTCATATGGAAAAAGTATAACATGGCCGCAAAATCAACATTAAGACAAGGCGGCTTGAGCCGCCCTGGCTGGCAAGGCGCTCCATGCTATACTTTTCCCATATGACAGATATCAATACAGAGACAAATACGGCGCAGGTTTCGGGAATCTCCCTCGATGGCATTACGAATTTCCGCTCATGCATCGAATGGGCCAAAAAAAATAAGGTGGCGATCGGCCATTTCAATATTTCGAATCTCGAGACATTGCATGCGATCGCGAATGCCGCAAAAAAGCTCAATGTGCCGGTAATCATCGGCGTATCGGAAGGGGAGCGAGACGCTATCGGCGTTCCGATGGCTCGCGCGATGGTGACATCGATAGCATTCGAGCTTGAACATCCCATTTTCCTCAATGCGGATCATACGTATTCGCTTGAGCGGGTCAAGGAAGCCATCGATGCCGGATATGACTCTGTGATCATCGATGCCGCGAAGCTTTCCAAAGAAGAAAATTTCGCGCTTACCAAGCAATGCGTCGAATATGCCAAGCAGGTGGGCGCTCTCACAGGTCAGGACATTTTGATAGAGGCAGAGCTCGGCTATATCGGTCAGTCGTCGAAGGTTATGGACAAAATCCCCGATGGCGTAGGCCTCGATCCGGAATCGCTGACTCATGCGGATGAGGTGGCGGAATTCGTCGCGGCTACCGGCATCGATCTCATCGCGCCTGCGGTTGGAAATATCCATGGCCTGATCAAGGGCGGCAATCCGAAATTGAATATAGAGCGCATTGCGGAAATCACAGCCGCATCTCCTGCGGGCGTCGTATTGCATGGGGCATCGGGCATCGGGCTCGATGAATTGAAGGCAGCAGTAGACGCCGGCGTGCGAATCGTGCATTACAATACCGAGCTTCGCGTCGCATATGAGCAGGCTCTTGCGAAGTTTATCCAAGAAAACCCGGAAGAAACCACTCCATACAAGCTGACAAAGACCGCGACTGAAGCCGTTTCGAAAGTTGTGGAAGAAAAGCTTCTCATCATGAATAAGATGGTATAATGATAGGAGCAAAAACATTATGCATAATAACTAGCTATGTATGCCAGAAAATATTAACGAACAAGAAATAAATTTGAGCTCGTCGACGTTCGGAAACCAGAGCATGGCGCCGCATGCTTCGGTGCTCTATAGCCGATTCCAGCCAAGCACTGAGCTGCCGTTCGTGATTCGAGCATTGATCAAGAGCCATATCGTCAAGAATGAGCGACAGGCGCAGAAGCTGATTTTGTTGGGGGTCGTACTGTTTATCATTGCGGCTGCGGTATTTTTCTTCCTTTCATTCCAGAGCCCTACCGTCACGATATAATTTCGATTCTTATATTTTATTTTATGAAAAAAACACTCCGCAATAAACATAATCGACATCATGGATCTCGTCTTGTTGGCATGCGTTCTGTAAGCATGGCGATTCGCGCAGGAGAGAGAGCCTTCACATTGATCGAATTGCTCGTCGTCATCGCGATTATCGGCCTGCTCTCATCAGTCGTTCTGTTTTCAGTTCAGTCTGGAAGGGAAAAGGCATATGAAACCAAGCGGGCACAGGATGTGAGACAGCTTCAGATCGCTTCCGAGCTTCGGCTTCTGGAAAAAATACCTATCCCCGTAGCCGCAATCCCTGATGAAAAATTCTATGCAGAGAATTCCGCTAAGTCTGATGGCGCGCCGGCATCTTTTTCTCCATCATCAATCCTCAAATTCATAACATTGCAGCCAAATGAAGCGTTTGCGGACTCGGCGACATTCGCAGCGTCTACCGCATATTATGACTCGCTCTTCGTCAATGGACTCTTCTTCAAGCCGGGTACGACGAAGCCTCAGGATCCGCAATGCGTGGCGGGGCAGCCCAATACATGCTACAGGGCATATTACAATGGAAGGACTCTCGTCATCGTCGCCTCATTGAGAACGAAGAAGCATACCGGCTCGTTTGCGGCCAATGTGCAGTATGGAATGGCGGTGGGAAACGTATCTGATAATGATTTCGTAAGCACATGCCAGGCTATCGGATACCCCGCGTATTCTACCGCTCAGTCTGCGGTCACTGATCCCGCATCATCGTGCATACCGGTTGCGGCAGGCCCCTCATCCATCATTCAGGGCATTACGAATGGCAGAGATATCACCGGCCTTGCTGGCACAGGCAGCATTTAGAGGCTTTGTTTGGGCCTGATTCAAGCAGGTCTGGCAGCGGCCGCTTCGGGGCAAAGCCTCGGGGCGGCCGTTTGCATTTTTTGATTTTAAGGGTATAATCGTCCACATTATGTTAAAACTCAAAGCAGAGGCTCGAGAGAGCGGCAAATCACGTGTAAAAGGCGTTATTCCCGCTGTCATGTACGGCCCTAAAAACCCTACGACATCTATCGCAGTATCAGAGGCTGAATTCAATAAGGTCTGGAAGGCTGCCGGCGAATCGACCGTAGTCACATTGGAGTGCGCAGACGGCGAGCACGATACTCTTATCCACGATATAGCTCGAGATCCCGTTTCTGATGCGATCACGCATATCGATTTCTATACGATTGATAAAAACACAAAGGTAGAAGTTGCCATCCCACTCGAATTCGTAGGAGTCGCTCCTGCCGTCAAGGATCTCGGAGGTATCCTCATCAAGGTCATCCACGAGCTCGAAATCGAGGCTTTGCCAAAGGATCTTCCTCATGGAATCGAAGTGGACATCTCATCACTCGTCACTTTCGAAAACCATATTACTGCTGGTGACATCAAGCTTCCTGCCGGCGTATCTCTCAAGATCGCTCCAGAAGAAATCGTCGCTCTCGTCAACGCCGCTAAGGAAGAGACAGAAGACGCTCCAACTACTATCGATATGGATTCTATCGGAATCTCAGATCAGAAGGGCAAGAAGGAAGAGGAAGGAGAGGCGGCTGCTGAATAATGAAGATTGCGTGAAATTTTCAAGAGAAAGTCGGATTCCACAGGTTGGGATCCGCTTTTTCTTTTGTTATAATGAAACCCATGCGAAAACGTTTTTTGTCGATCCTATGCATCGGTCTCATAATGACCATGCTGTCTCTTGAATTTGCGGCTCCTTTTGCCGATAGCGCATTCGCGCAGAGCACCAATACCAATCTCACTCCAGAGCAGGAGGCCGCATTGCGAGCAGAGCTGGCATCTGTCGAAGCGCAGATCGCAGAGCAGCAGACGATTCTCGATTCAACCAAGAAGGAAGGGGCGACCCTCGAGCAGGTAGTCGCGAATCTCAATGCTCAGATCAAGCAGGCTCAGCTCAAGATAAAAGCGCAGGATATCCTTATCAATAAGCTCGGCAAGGATATTTCGGTCAAGGCGGATACCATCAAGACCCTGAGCGGAAGGATCGATAGCAATATGGAATCCATGGCAAGCATCATCCAGCGGACACGAGAGCTGGATGATTATTCGGTCATAGAGGCATTGCTCAGCAATCAGAACGTTTCGGAATTTTTCGTGGATCTCGACACGTATTCAAGCATCAAGAATTCGCTGAAGGTCAAGTTGGAAGATGTTCGAACTGCAAAATCTCAGAATGAAGTCGCGCGCAAGGAACTCGATACCAAGCGAAACCAGGAGATAGACACCAAGAAATTCGTGGAAGGAGAAAGGGCAAAGATTGCCGAAGCCGAAGCTGAAAAGAAGCGGCTGCTGACCATCAATAAGAATGACCAGCAGAAATACCAGACCGATATCCAGAACAAGCAGAAGAAGGCTCAGGAAATCAAGAATGCCCTGTTCAAATTGCGAGATGTCGAGGCCATCAAGTTCGGCGATGCGGTTACTCTCGCTAAGCGTGCCAGCGCAAAGACCGGCGTTCGAGCCGCATATATCCTCGCCATCATTCAGCAGGAAAGCAATCTCGGCGCGAATGTAGGGCAATGCTATATCTCTGACTCGACGACGGGCAATGGTACTCGAAAGAGCACCGGAGCCGCGGTTACCGGCGTCATGAAAGCAAGCCGAGACATCCAGCCTTTCCTGGCTATCACCAAGGCTATCGGCCGAGATCCGTACAAGACCGTCGTATCATGTCCTATCGCCGGAGTGGGCGGATATGGTGGGGCGATGGGGCCTGCGCAATTCATTCCATCTACATGGATGATCTTTGCCGATCGAATCGCGGCTGATGTCGGCCGTGCCGCATCTGATCCGTGGAATCCTGAGGATGCATTCATGGCCTCAGCCCTGTATCTTGCGGATCTAGGCGCCTCCTCGCAGGTATATACAGCGGAGCGAAATGCCGCCTGCAAATATTATTCAGGCCGCGCATGCTCTGGCTCTACGAATACCGCATATGGAAACCAGGTTATGGAGCGCGTCGCAAACCTCGAAGCCAATATGAAGGTATTGGAAAGCTTGTAATTATCGCCCACAACAGGTATACATTCGCTATAGCTATATATGACGCATTTCAAGCCCAAGGCAAAAACCAATGAATTTTGGAATAAGGAATATGACAACCCAGAGCATTTGACTATGGGCACTGAAGCTGCGACCGATCTCGTGGAATTCATCGCATGGGCGGATCGCAATGCTGAATGGCCGGCGCTTCCGAAGCATGGAATGATCGTCGATATCGGTTGCGGCAATGGGCGCAATATCGTCCCTCTTTGCTATGAATTCAATATGAATGGCCTCGGCACCGATATTTCAGAAGTCGCTCTCGCGCAGGCGAAGGCGCTTATTCCTGAGACGATCAAAGGGCTCGAAGAGGAGGGCGTATCTGTGAATCCGGGAATCAAGCTCGAATTCAAGAAGCAGGCGGCGCAGGATCCTCTGCCGCTCGAAGATGCCTCAGTCGATGTGGTGCTCGATATGATGGTTTCGCATCAGCTGGTCAAAGCGGAGCGAGAGGCTTTAGCTGCGGAGATAGCCCGCGTCGTGAAGCCGTATGGCTGGCTTTTTTATAAGACCTTCCTTCTCGAAGGGGACATGAATGCCAAGCGCATGATAAGCGAGCATCCGATCACGAAGGATATGGTCAAAAGCAACCCTGCTCTCGGCGATGAGAATGGCAAGCCTGAACAGAATTCATATATTCATCCGCAGACAAAAGGCATCGAGCATGTCTCAACGGAAGACGATGTCTATGATCTCTTTGGAAAATATTTCAAGATATATAAGGTAAAAAAATCGCATAAGCATATAAAGGATGGTAAGCCTTGGAAGCGGCGTACGATGTCCGTATATATGGAAAGGCTGCGGGATTAGCGCGCCTCGTGGATGCATTGAAGCATGCACCGGATGAAATTTTGATCAAGACCGGAATTTTTTTGAAAAATCAGACAACAATTTAGCCGCCCGTTGAAATTATCTTGGGGCGGCTTTCGATTCGGTTATGTTGTGTGGTGGTTCAGGTTCAGGGGCCGTCAGCGTCAGGGGCGGGGACGGCAGTATCGCCGGAAGGCGGCGGAGGGGTTGAGGTGGGAGGGCCCTCGCCCGGGAGCTCAGGGACTTGGATGTTGAGCATTTCTCCCTTGACCCTTATCTTGAGGGGAAGTTCCCAGACCATTTCTCCGTCGGCAGCGACGACTTCCTTGGCCTTTATTCCGGCCGGCACTTTGAAGTCCCCATAGCGCGTGATCGCGATGAAGTCGCGCTTGACCTCAGTTGTCTTGAACTGCTTGTACGCGGCGTTGTACGCGGTGAAGTCAGGATTGTCCTGACCGTCTTTGTACGCGTAGTTGTATGCGTAAACGACGCCGATGAGGCAGCCGATCGTGAGCAGGATCAATACGACGTAGTGTCCAAACGACAGTTTCTGACGGAATTCGTCGTTGTCGAGACGCACGGTTATGTTGGCTGTGTTCGGGTCGCCCGTGGCGGGAGGATTCGGATTATTCATGGCTTTTGGGTGTGGATTTCGTTGGGTTGGTGTGAAGCCTGAGGCCACTGAAAGGAGCAGGATGCCCCGGTATGATGCACTGCATCACTTTCAGGGATTCCTAAGGTTCTGGGTGTATTATATACTATATAGGTGTGTTTGTCAATAGGTAGGGATGGAGATTGCATGGCTATAAATAAGGGTAAAAAAAGGCCTCGGCATAAGGCGAGGAAAACTGAATTGCCATTTTTTATCAAATATGATATAAACGAGGCCACATTAGATAGGTTTAATTATGGCTGGAAACGGCCAAAACGGGCTCAAAAAAGCTACAAAAACAAATATGAAAGCAGATATACATCCAAAATATAACGAAAATACAAAGTTCACATGCGCATGTGGAGCTGTTTACGTTATCGGTTCAGTAAAGGAAGACGTTGCAGTTGAAATCTGCTCTAACTGCCATCCTTTTTATACAGGTCAGGAAAAGGTTCTCGATACTGCCGGCCGAGTAGAGAAGTTCAATAAGGCTCGAGCTGCGAGCAAGGAGAAGACTGCGGCAAAGGCTGCCAAGGCTGAGACTTCAAAGAAGTAGCTGGGTAGAAAAGAGCGAAGGCGATAGCCTTTGCTTTTTTCTTTTGCCGAAATTGATCCCAAAAAGGAAAACCGGCAAAGATATGCGATAATTGATCAAAACTTCATCTCAACCCATATATCATGATAGACGCCGAAACATTAAAACAGCATAAGGAAAACTATAAGACTTCATATCTCGCACAAGAGTATGAGCGTGTTTTGGCGCAGAAAAATGATCTCGACGCGCTTGCAGGAGATCCGGATATGGCGGAGATGATCAAGGAGGAGTCGATTACGATAGATCAGCAGCTTTCTTCCATAGAGGAAAAAATAGCAGAGATCGTAAAGGAAGAAGAGAAGGCGGAAGAATTTCCAAATGAAGTGGTCATGGAAATTCGAGCGGGAGCAGGCGGGGAAGAGGCCGCATTGTTCGCGGAGCAATTGGCCAATATGTATAAGGGCTATGCCGCATCACAAGGCTTCGGTTTCAAAGAAGTCGATGTATCCGAGAGCGATCTCGGCGGATATAAGGAAGCCTCATTCGAATTCCGAGGGCAGGAGATCTATAAGCATTTCAGATTCGAAATCGGCGTGCATCGAGTGCAGCGCGTTCCGGCTACCGAGAAATCTGGCCGCGTGCATACGTCTACGATAACCGTGGCAGTTTTGCCTATACGAAAAAAAGTGACCGTAGAAATCAACCCTGCAGATATCGAAACCGAACTCTCTCGATCAGGAGGAGCCGGAGGACAGAATGTGAACAAGGTTGAAACCGCGGTTCGATTGATCCATAAGCCGACAGGCATCGATGTGAGAAGCACGGCAGAGCGAAGCCAGCTGAAGAATAAGGAAAAGGCGATGTCCATCCTCCTTGCGAAATTGCAGCAGAAGAAGGAGGAGGAAGAGGCGAGCAAGTTCTCTGCAGATCGAAAGTCTCAGATCGGTACGGGCAATCGCTCAGAAAAGATCCGAACCTATAATGTCTTGCAGGATCGCGTAACGGATCATCGCATCAAGCAGAGCTGGCACAATCTGCCCACTATCATGTTGGGACAGATCAAGCCGATCATCGATGCGCTCAATGCGGCCGCTGAATCAGGGACTATGGGAAGCGGCGGTGATGATGGTGATGAATAAGTCATTTGACGCCGTTCAGGCATGCATGGTTCAATATAGACAGAATCGACGAATGCCCAGTCGCTAAAGGGCGCAAACCAAAACACTCGGAATACCGGAATACTATGAAGAGTTCATGTCCATGCAGTCGTTCAGCGACCTGTGCCTCAGGTGTCGCGACTCGTCCGCTCTTGGTGCCGATTAGCGTGGGGTATACCCCACCGCCAAGGGCGCCCAAAGCCGTTGAGGGCTTTCCGTTCCTTGTTCCGCTTGAGGACGAGACCTATGCTCCCGAAGGGGCGTATTTGGGCACCCATGAAGGGGATCCGAGCGAGATGCCCGTTTGAGACAGGCCTTTGGGCCACAAGGGTCGGCTTGCCATCTGGCGAGCCGACCCTTTTCTTTTTGGCCTTATTTTAAGCCACCCTACGGCCTTGCCCATTCCTTCCTTATATGTTAACTTATTCATTACCTATGTCAGCGACAACAGAATCAAAAACAAGCCCATCAACAAGCGGAAACAAGGCGTCTATCGACGCGATGTTCGGTGCTGGGGCGCACTATGGCTTCGTGAAATCACGACGACATCCTACTGTTAAGCCATTTATTTACGGAACAAAGAACAAGATCGAGATCTTCGACCTTGAAAAGACTGATGCACAGCTCGATCGAGCCCTTGAATTCGTCAAGGCCGTTGCGACGACTGGAAAGCAGATTCTTTTCCTTGGAAGCAAGAGCGAATCAAAGGAAATCATCAAGCGAATCGCCGAGACTATCAACCAGCCTTACGTTGCTGGCCGATGGGTTGGAGGCACATTCACTAACTTTGAGCTTATCCGAAAGCGAGCCGAGAAGCTTATCGACCTTACTGGTCAGAAGGAGCGAGGCGAGCTTGGAAAGTACACTAAGCGAGAGCGATTGATGATCGATCGAGAAATCGCTCGATTGGAAAACCTTTTCGGAGGAATCGTCTCAATGTCTAATCTTCCAGCCGCTATCTTCGTCGTTGATTCTAAGAAGGAAGACATCGCCGTTCTCGAAGCTCGAGAAAAGAAGATCCCTGTAATCTCTATCTCTGGATCTGACTGCGATATCAGCAAGATTCAGTATCCTATCGTTGCGAATGATACTGCGATCAAGAGCATCGAGTTTTTCACACAGAAAATCGCCGACGCATACCGAGAAGCCAAAAAAATAGTTTAAAGCTTCATGAAGAACAGGCCTTATGCGACATTGCATGGCCTGTTTTTCCTTCACTGGATTTGATATAATTAAACCCTAATTTCACCAAACACTATGACAGCAGAAATCACAATGGATCAGATCAAGGCGCTCCGAGACCGAACAGGCATCTCGGTAATGCAGTGCAAGAAGGCTCTCGAGGATGCTGGAGGAGATGAGGAGAAGGCGCTTATGTTCCTTCGAAAGAAGGGCGCTGACGTAGCCGCAAAGAAAGGCGACCGAGAGCTCGGCGCCGGATCTGTCGCTGCTTATGTTCATGCGAATGGCGCGATCGGAGCGATGGTGATGCTTGCATCTGAAACTGATTTCGTATCGAACAATGCCGACTTCAAGACATTGGCTTACGATATCGCCATGCATGTTTCCGCTGCCAATCCACAGTTCGTATCATCGGATGAAATCGATGATGCGGCGAAGGCTAAGGCGAAGGAATTCTTTATCGAAGAGGTAAAGGATAAGCCGGCTGATATGCAGGAGAAGATTTTGGCAGGAAAGATGGACGCTTTCTTCAAGGAGAAGGTCCTTCTTGATCAGCCTTTCATCAAGAATCCAGATCTCACGATCCGACAGCTTCTTGAGAATGCCATTCAGAAATTCGGCGAGAAAATCGTCGTATCTCAGATGGTACGATTCGGCGTGCATCGATAAAGCACCCATACTATGATCACATCATTGATATTGTTCGTATTGTCCGGACTTTTTGCCGCCTATATGTTCTTTTCTCGGCGCGATGCGCTTGAGGATATGCATTCGGTGAGATCAGTCGATGGGGCAGACGATGCCGTCAAAAGCGTTGCCTTGCTCAGCCAGTCGATTTGCAGCACTGCACTTGATATGCGGCTCCGGGCCATGTATCAGCGCGCAGAGACGCAAATACGGCTCATTGACGGGCCTTATTTGAAGGAAAAAATGCATGAGCTCGCTGCCCATAGCGAGAAATGGGTGCTGGCCATCCTGTCGAGGCTGCTCAATAGGTTTGGCAAGCTCCGGGACGTTGTGACCGGAAAGGACCTGCCAAAGAACAAGGGATCTGTCTCTTTTTTCCTAAAACATATCCAGCATCATAAGAGTCAGCTTGCCGGATACCTGAAGGATGAGAAGCAGAGAACCCTCGATCCGAGGCTGCAGAAAAAGCTTGAAATAAATCGAAAATAGGATATAGTATACGGGTCGGTCGAAAGGAGATTTCCCAAGATCGCGCATTCACAACCAAATAACCAATGCCGCCTTAGCTCAGTTGGTAGAGCTACAGTTTTGTAAACTGTGGGTCCCCAGTTCGAATCTGGGAGGCGGCTCCAAAAAAACAAAATGTCCTCAGCGTGAGCTGCCGGGGATTTTTTTTTGTCGGATCCGCCCCCATATACAGACGGCGGCAATTGAATTTTAGGCGGT
>CAYJDM010000005.1:0-121098 GCA_964368945.1 uncultured Candidatus Saccharibacteria bacterium | reverse complement strand
GTTGCTTTCTACAATCAGAGCCAGAAGCCATTGCATCGAACCATTTTCTATACGGAAAAAGAAACAAAGGGAACGAATCAGGATGTGCAGGTAGAAATCGCGCTTCAGTATATCGACGATATCAATCCAAAGATCGTCGCATTCGCCAACAATACCTATAACTCCGAAGGCGGTACGCATATCGCCGGATTCAAGACCGCTCTCACGCGATCCATCAATACATATGCCAAGAAGAACAATATCATCAAGGAAAACGATGAAAGCCTAACTGGAGAAGACGTGCAGGAAGGTCTCGTCGCTGTAGTCTCAGTTAAGCTTCCAGAAATCCAGTTCGAAGGACAGACAAAGGCCAAGCTCGGATCTACCGAAGCTCAGGCTGCGACAGCGTCTGTTTTCTCAGAAGCATTCGCAGAATTCATGGAGGAAAATCCAGATGATGCCAAGGCAATCATCGGCAAGGGCCTCCTCGCTATGCGAGCTCGAAAAGCGGCAAAGGCAGCCAAGGATTCGGTCTTGCGAAAGGGCGCACTCGAAGGCATGACTCTTCCAGGAAAGCTCGCTGACTGCCAGAGCAAGCGCGCTGAGGAATCTGAGCTCTTTATCGTAGAGGGAGATTCTGCCGGAGGTACAGCAAAGATGGGACGAGATCGACGAACGCAGGCCGTCCTTCCGCTCCGAGGAAAGATCCTCAATATCGAGCGAGCGCGACTCGATAAGATGCTCGCATCAGAGCAAATTCGAAATCTCGTAGTAGCCATGGGTACGGCTATCGGAGATCTCTTCGATATCAGCAAGCTCCGATATCACAAGATCATCATCGCTACCGATGCCGATGTGGACGGCGCGCATATTCGAACATTGATCCTCACTCTTTTGTACCGATATTTCCGACCGCTCATCGAAGGCGGATTCATCTATATCGCGCAGCCGCCGCTTTTCAAGGTCAAGGTTGGCAAGGAGATCAGCTATTTCTATAGCGATGAGGATATGCAGGCTCATCTCAAGAAGATGGGATTTGATGCCGATGCATTATTGGAAAAAGAATCAGAAGGCGAAAGCGAAGACGGCGGAGCAAATACCGAAGGCGTAATCGATGCCGATCCGAATGAGGATGGGGAAGAAGGCGAAGAAGATGCAGGGGCTGCCGCCGGCAAAAATGCGAAGGGCGCTGCCAAGAAAGTCCATAAGCCTCATATCCAGCGATATAAGGGTCTCGGAGAAATGAATGCCGAAGAGCTCGGCGAGACTACCATGGACGTGAAGCAGCGAATCCTCAAGCAGGTCAATATCGAGGATGCTGCCGAAGCAGACAAGGTCATAGATGTCTTGATGGGTACCGACGTGCCATCTCGAAAGACCTTCATCCAGACGAATGCCAAGACTGCGCGACTCGATGTCTAGTTGATCACGAAACAAAATATTTGCGCTGACAACTTGACTGAAAATCTGTTTTGATTAAAATGTGCAATAACTTGTGAGGGCGAAAGCCTGGTTCCAGCCAGCGATCTCTCTGAGAACGTCAAGCAGGATATAGCAAGTTGGAAAACGCCTTTCGAGGTGTTTTTCTTTTGATCAGAGAGTCATGACGCTCCAAAATAGTATTTGGCCCGTCTCGATACGTTTTAAGACCACCCTTATGCTGCGATTTTTATCTTTGACTATCTCGACTAAAGACCAAAATTCGATGATATATTGGCTGCTCTGAATTTTCCTATATTCATCAATTCTTTCAGCGCTCTTAATGATCGACACGATATGTGGCACTAGATTCAGCCTGCGTATTTGGTCAGCAATATTCCTGTTCACGCCTTTTCCGTTTCGTATTAAATGTCTAAATCCTCGGGAATTGAAAATGACCTGTGCCTGAATTGCGGGGCAGTAAATTTCTGCAATTGAATCATAATACGTCCGAGTCTTCATTTTGAGACTGTGCAGATGGTCCGTGTTTTCCATCTACGTATTAGAATCAATCCATCATGAAGTTTTGATCAAATCTTGTTATCACATACTAGAAAAGCGCCGGATCCTTTACGGGGCCGACGCTTTTCTCTTTTATAAAATCTTCCTACTTCAACTTAGTAGTTGACGCTCAATGTAACCGCCGCGGTATTATTCGACTCATTAGATTCGTAAATCTGATTGATCGAATCCGCAGTAATCGTTAGCGTCGATGCGCCATAGTTGAATGTATCGAATCCTACGATGATTCGAGATGATGCGCCTGGTGCGAGGCCTGCTTCAGCAGATGAATACGTATTGTATGTAGTTCCGCTCAAGTCTGCTCGCCATGACCATGCAGGAACCGCAGTTCCGCCGATATTCGTAACCTGGAATCGGACGGCTACCTTTTCTCCAAGTCGCGGATAAGCATTCGCGACGAACTGTCCGTATGCATTCACCGTTCCGGTCTGCAAGATCGTCGTCTGCAAATCTCCAGTAGTTCCAGGATTATATGTGCCGCCATTTCCGCTATTATAATTAGTCCCCGTCGTATAGATAGGAACCGTGATGACATTGCTTGATCGGTCAGTATCCTGGGTCGTATTCGTAGTGTCGACTGTGATAGTGACATTCTGATTTCCGACTACCGGATGATCGAATCGGGCTTCGCCGGTGATGGCGCTGCCAGCATTGAGAGAGTTGACGGGTCCGAGGGTTCGAACCTTATCAGCCTGATCGTTCGAAGGCATATCGACTCGAGCAGACCATGGGCCTGTCGCATAGAGTCCTCGGTTTTCAACCTTGAACTTTACGACGACCATATCGTCAGCGCCGAATGTATTCGTTGCGATGAACTGCCCGTTGGCTTTGCTGATGATGCCTTTCGACAAAACAGTGACAGCGATATTAGAAGGGCCGACGGTTCGATAGTTAGGATTCGAAGCCTGGCCATTGTCATTCGATGTATTCGAGCTTGTATTCGTATTAGAGTTTGAAGAAGTGTTTGAGCTTGATCCGGAATTAGTTCCGCTATTCGAATTGGTATTCGAGCCAGTATTCGATCCGGTATTAGAGCCGCTTGTCGGCACCCAGTTCGGAGTGGTCGAGCTTGTCGATGGATTCGTGAGGTCTCGGATTGAGAAGCCGCCAGTTCCATTCGTTGTCGTCGTGGCAGCGCCATTGGTTCCCGGAGCTGTTCCATTTGTGCCTGATGTATTGGGCGTAGACGATGCTTCGTCTCCTGAGAAAACATTTCCGATGGAAAGGCTTGCAGAGGCGAGGGAATTGAGCGCCTTTGGCACGATTCGCACGATTCCGATCGATAGGAAAACCAAGAAGATCAAAATGATCGCCACGATGACGATTTTCAATGCCGTTCGCATCGGCTTTTTCTCCTCCTTTATTTCGACTGTATTATTCATAATTTTGGGCTTAATTTGGGTAAAAAATGGCCGTTTTAAGGGCTATTTCGCGGATAATGTCCGTCTCAAAGCCTTCTTCGGCTTAGTATTACTATTATACTATAAAGCCAGTATTTGTCAATAAGATGCCCTCATATGATATACTGATGCCTAATAAAAGTTCGATATTGATTCGATATTCGATTATAAGTTCGCGACGTTAAAAAAGCATGAAAAACCTCTTTGAAAGACATGAGATACAATTCATAGCCTGGTTCTGCGGGATCTTTCTCCTCAGCGTCATGGTTCTGGCCATGTTCGGCCTGCTGCCTTCAGAATTCACGCCAGGAGGGGGCAAAACATTCGAGCAGATCACCCGCGATGCCGTGCGCGAAATCGTCGAGGGCAAGCCTCTCGATCCCAGCCAGCAGTCTGGCAATGCAAATGGCAATGGTTCACAGGTTGCCAGCAATGCCGGCCAAAATGCCAATGGCGAAAATATTGATCCGCTTAATCCCGCGAACTCGACTCCTGCAAATAATTCAGGGTATGGCCGCGACTATGTGAATCCGAACGCCTCTACGAATATGAATGATGCGAATATGGGCAATGGGGTCAGCGGCGCCATCGATACGAATACTCAGATCAAGACGAATTCAGGCGCGGTCATGTATGCAGAGGAGCCAACGCGCCTCGTAATCTCTTCGCTCGGCGTCGATACCGTAATCGCCAATCCCAAGTCCACGAATGCCGAAGTCCTCGATGCCGCCCTGACAAAGAGCGCGGTCAGATATCCAGGGTCGGGCTTGCCGGGAATAGGGAATATGTTCATCTTTGGACATAGCACAGGGTTCAGCGTGGTTCAGAACCAGGCCTATAAGGTTTTTAATAAGATAAAAAATGCCAAAGCTGGCGCCATCATCACCGTCTACTCAAAGAGCGCCACATACCAATATTCAGTCACCAGCGTAAAGCTCGTCGACAAAAGCAAGGAGCTCGTTACATTCGATACCGAAAACAATATGCTCACGCTCTCTACTTGCGACAGCTTCGGCCGCGATCAGGATCGCTATGTGCTTGAGGCGGATCTTGTCAGCGTGACGAAGAATTCATAAGGATGCGGCATGAATTTTTAATAAATTTTTTGAAAAAAAGACAAAAGAATAACCGGAGAGCGGGCAAATGAGCCTACTCTCCGGTTTTTTTCTGAAACCCCTCTACCGACCGCGAATTACTTCTTGGTTTTGGTAGGAGGCCGACTGACCACTGGGCCGATATACATCGACAATCCCGTCAGCTCCTCGACTCGCTTCATCGTGATGCCTGTGCCTCGAGGCATGTGCTCGAAGCGAAACTTGACCACTGCCTTGTCAGCGGAAATTACTCCGTTGGGCATATGGTCTAGCTGCATCTTCTTCGGATCACCTTTCGGCAATCTGAGAAGAGCGACGAAGGCATCGATGTCCTCTTTGGACGGCTGCACCCCTTCGGGAACGTCGATCTTGAAGACGGGAACTTTTTGTTTCCCGCCCTTGTCAACGTACTTCACATAAGGGTTGTCGCTGAGCGCGCGGCCAGTGATGACCACTGGATCGCCGACCTCCATTTTATTGAAGAGCCAGCGAGCGTCAGGATCCTCCATGCGAATGCAGCCATGGCTTGATGGATAGAACCGCTGCGGTCCCTTATGGAAGCAAGTTCCGGTCAGGTTTCCGTTATTGTCGCGGTGATCTATTTCCATCGCCCATTCGAGACCGGACACTGCCCGCACTTTGTCCTTGCGGACAATTTTGATTGCGGTCACATTTCCGTCGGTATCGAATGTGCTCGGCGTTGGCAGGCTTTCGCCGCCTTCGAGCGAGTTGCGGCCGGTTGTGCAGGAGCGTTCAAAAATGCTTACCAGCTCGGCGCCGCGTTTTTCAACGACGGTGACGGTTTGGCGGCCTTCCTTGTTCGGTTCCTGCTCCACCCATGCGAGCGGACGGTCTTTGACCATCAGCGGCATGAGCATCAGGGTTTCTTCCTTTGACAGGACCCTGACGATCGCTTCGAGCTTTTTTGGCTCGGGCGATATGGTTTCCGTCGCTTCCGCCGGCTGCACCGCTTTTGCTTTTGGCTTGGCGGCGGGCGCAGGTATTGCTGGCTTCGACGCAACGTCTTTCGGCGCTGGCGTAGCCGGCTTGACTGCCGGTGCTTTGGGAGCGGTGGCCGTTGCGGGCTTCGGCTCTTTGGGCTTTGTCGGCTGTGTGGGCTTTGCGGCCGGAGTTGGTACAGACGGCGATTTGATCGCCGCTACTTTGGCGTTTTTCGACGCCTCCTTCGCGCTGGTGCCTTTTTCCTCATCGCTTGGTTCCGGTACGCGGAACAGCTTTTGAGAATAAGGGCATCTGACGACGGTACCCGGTGCACAGCCTGCGACATCGACTAGGAATGCATTGTACGGACTGGTCACGAATCCGGGACGCCCTTTGGCACGAGTGCCGTAAGGAACGTTCATCTTCGCGACTTCGTCGGCGGTGAAGATGGGGAGCTGCTCCGCAGACTTCGTATCCGGAGCTTGCACGTATAACGGTGCTGGCTCATCTGGAGACGGAGGCGGCGGTGCGACCGGAGCTTGCGCTTCGGCCGTCGTGAGGGTAGGGAGCGCCATGGCGATAGCCGTGGCGATTTTGAGGATGCTGAATTTCATGATTACTGTATTTGGTTGGGATTGTGTTTGTTGGCTTGTGGTGTAAAGGTGCGACGCTTGCAACTATTCGTTGGGCGTTTTGCCTAAGAAAATGCTGTGTGCATGCCTCAGACACTGTATAGGATTATACACCATATATCTATATAAGTCAAGTTTATTGTAATGTGTTAGTTGCTCCTGGAGTGATGCTTTTAGTATGAAAAAATAAGACGTGAAAAAGCCCCGGCGCATCTCTGCTACCGGGGCTTTCGAATTCGGTCTCAAGGACCAGGACGCTTTAGCGCCCCTGTTGTTGCTTGCGGAATATGGCCTGCATGATGTCGTCAGGAACTTCCCGACCGGCGGGAACGTGTAACCGTTCGCCGTTCGCCCCATTGACGAATGCGTCAGTGGGCTCGGTTTCGATTTTCTTTCCTTTCATGCGAGGAGGCGTTCCTGCGGGCACGACCGTCTGCTTCTTGATGCGCTGACCCGTCTTCGGGTCAGTCCATTCTTCGAAGCGCACTACACTGCCGCGTGCAGTGTATTTGGCCTTGCTCTGCTGAATCAAGGGCCCGTCTTGGCCTTGAGGACTTCCGCCCATCTGAGGCCGGCCGGAAGGCCGAGCATCGTGAACGGTGGGAGTCATGCAGGTGGTGCCTCCGGATGTTGCGTCCACGCGTTCGGCGAGCTCCGCATCGCCTCCATCGTCGATACTGCCGGGATTGGCAATCTCTTTGACTTCGGCGCTGACTCCTTTGCTTCCGCTCGTTTCGGCCCCTTTAGGGGCTTTGCTGCAGCTTGCTGTGAAGCCGACCGCTGCGATGGCGAAGAGGGTGGAGATGGCGCGACGGGTTTTGCTAATGAGGTTCGTATTCATGGGTGTGGATGTTTTTGGGATGTCTGGTTTGAGATTCGAGAGAGTGTTGGTTTGCTTTTTTACAGCTAGCAGACTTCAAATTGTCCTTGAGGTTTGCTTGAAATCTAGTAGCTGTAAAAATGCATCCTTCAATCCTTCAAATCGATCAAACGAGCGTATCCTTTTTATCCATAATCATTCCAATATTCGCGCTAAGCTGGCAAAGAACTTACTATTTCTATTATAGCATATATGTAGATTTTGTCAACTATCACCATTAAAATAAGCATGCGAGAAGTCTCTTGCATGGCCGTATATAAAGGCGGCATGAGGGGATGCTGATAAGACGGCTCTACGCAGGCCTGATAATAGGGCTATGTATATGGTTAAAATGGACCCTGCCGGCATACACCGTTGCTAAGCGCATGTATTCAATATATATGTAAGCGTCCGGCCGGCAGGGCAAGGGAATGCGGGTGCTTGACATAATGATTATAATAGTATATAGTATTAGCGTTATGATGAAAAACAAAAAAACAATTACATACGTATCCGGCGCCTTGATGGCCCTCGTCATGTTGGTTGCTTTCGCTCTCCCGAGCAAGGCCTCAGCCGACACATACGATTGGGGTCTAGATGATAGCTATGGATTCAGCGATTATTCTTATCAGGATTACCCAATTTACGATCAGTCATACGATACGGATTATTCTTACCAGGATTATCCTATCTACGACCAGTCTTATCAGTCTTATGATACTGACTATTCTTATCAGGATTACCCTATCTATGATCAGTCTTATCAGTCATACGATACGGATTATTCTTACCAGGATTATCCTATCTATGATCAGTCTTACTCATCTCCCTCATACTCGACTCCTTCGTATTCTACACCTTCATACAATCAGTATTCTACGCCAGCGTACTCATCGCCATCGTATGCATACCAGCCATCGCAGCCTCAGCAGCAGTCACGGCCGTATTCTTATACGCCAGCTCCCAACTATTCATACCAGTTGAGCCAGCCATCTGCAGGATCTACGAATGTAAATAGTAATTCATCAAACTCTAACTCTAACGCCGTTGCTACTAACAATAATGTTAATAACAACAATAACGTTAACAATAACCCGATCAATATCGTTATCAATGGCGGTCTGCCAGTGAACGGTACGAACAACCCTCCTCAGCAGTCGCAGCTTGATGGAAACTGCTATATCTCTCCATCGAATATCACGGTCAACCAGGATGTCTCTTTCACGGCTAATGCCACTGGAGGAAATGGAAACTATACATACTCTTGGTCTGGCTCTGATGGAATCTCGAGCAACTCTCGATCTTTCACAGGACGATTCTCGACTCCTGGTCCAAAGACGGCGAATGTGACTATCTATTCAAATGGACAGTCTATCAACCGAACATGTTCTGCGAATGTAGACAACTACTATGTAAACAACAATAATATGTCAGTTTACTGCGTAGCGAATCCTACGACTGCGACAATCGGCCAGACGGTAATCTGGACAGCATACGTTACTGGAGGAAACTCTTATAACGGATACAGCACTGGATATACATACTCTTGGTCTGGAACTGACGGGCTTTCTTATGGAAACGCTCAGACGATCCAGAGAGCGTATACTACTGGCGGCGTTAAGTCAGCATCAGTAACGGTATATGCCAACGGCCAGACTCTCTATGCATCTTGCAATATGACAGTCACGGGCGGAGCTCCGGTTTCGAATGTGACGGTCATCCGAGAGCCAGGCGCAGGAAACCCTGTATCAGGCGTTTACCTCAGCCAGGTTCCAGCTACTGGAATCAGCATGGGATGGAAGGTATCACTCTTCTTCCTCGGCCTTCTTATGTGGAGCGCATACCTCGGATATGCAATGGTATCAAAGAAGAAGCGAGCGCAGTCTGCCTCTCTTGCTACGGCCTCAGTCTCAGCAATGCCTTCAAATGCATCGGCTGCAGATCGAATCAACCAGTTCAAGCTTGATAATATGCGAAAGAAGGGCTTGATCCAGTAATATACTGAATCATCTCCTGACCCAGCCGCAATCAGCGGAAAAAACCACTCCTCACCGAGTGGTTTTTTTCTGCATGATATACTAATCTTCATGAAAGCAATAAAAAACATATCAGGCAAAGTCGCAGGAATGTCAGCGCTCGTTCTCGGCGCGGCATTGCTCGCTCTGCCGCAGCTTGCCAGCGCGCAGGCGACTAATAATGGATTGTTTGGCGTTCTCGCGAAGGCGAATGATTTGGTGAATCGGCTCCTGCCATTCATCATCACATTGACTCTTCTCGTTTTCCTCTGGGGCCTATTCAAATACGTTGCATCAGGCGGCAATACGGAAGCGCGAAAAGAGGCGAGGGGGTATATCATCTGGGGACTCATCGCATTGGCCGTCATGGTATCGGTTTGGGGACTCGTCAATCTGCTCATCCGAACTGTTGGCCTCGACAATACGCCTCCAGGCGGTCCTGCTCCTGTAGGGAATAGGATTCAGTAGTCGCGGTTCAGAGATTGAATTTAGTATAAAAAAAGCGGAGCCCCGGCGCACAATGCGGCCGGGGCTTTGTTTTCGTCATGTTTGTACTCGCGACATCCTTGCTCGCGCTATTTCGACGACGACGGTGGCGGAGGCGGCGGTACTGCAGTGGGTGGCGGAGGTGGCAGCGCGCCACCTGCTGCACTCGGGGGTGGGGGATCCGATATGGGCAGGGATCCGCATGGCCGAGGTGGCGGAGCGGCTGGCAATATTTGCGCCGAGCTGATCACCATCGTACGCGATCCGGCAGGATTAGATGTCATTGGTCTTGGTGCTGGCACGGGTTCCTCGATGCTTGGCACTGGCTTTCTTTTCCTGACCCTGTCTTTCCAGACATCGCCCAGAAGTTCGAAGAGTTCGCACAGCAGGACGATTGACAGGATGATTCCAGCTGCCCAGAACCATATGGCGTATCCGATCAGCAGAGCCAGCTTGAAGTACCAGCGCCATGGCTTCCAGTCAAAGCCTGGTTTTTTCCAGACCATGCCGACGAAGTGGCAGGTCTTGTCCAGAAGCATCTCGCGGTCCTTTTGGCGGCTGAAGAGTACGCAGAATACGAATATGGAGTAGGGCACGTAGAGGTGCCACCAGTATAGGGTGATTTCCATGGTGTGTCGGGGTGTGGGGTTTGTGTTGGCTGAATTGACTGTGTTGGAAATGCCTCGTTATCGAGAACATCTGGGCAAAGGGTACGACAAAAAGAAAGGCCCGTCAATAGATGTCGGGCGATTTCTTCATCTGCTTTTAATCGCGGATATGATCGATTCGTTTGGCGGAATTCGGTGGCTTACAAAGCCTTTGAGTCGATCTGCTGGCGAATATGAGCGATTGCTTCGGCAGTTGTCTTGCCTTCGATCTTCTCCGTGCGGCCTTCGAGATTGAGGAGGCCCGATTCCATTTCCTTATCACCGATGACGATGATGCACGGAATCTTTTCTACCTTGGCGGCCCGGATTTTTTTGCCAAGACCTTCGCTCGAATCATCGATCTCTACGCGGATATTCGCGGCCTTGAACTGGTTGAAGATGTCTCGAGCGTATTCTGACTGTCGGTCGCCGATCGGCACGATCTTGACCTGGACAGGAGAGAGCCAGAGAGGGAATGCACCTGCGAAATGCTCGATAAGGAATCCGAATGTTCGCTCGAGGCAACCTATAGTCGATCGGTGAATCATCACTGGTCGCTTTTTCTTTCCATCCGCATCAATATATTCGATATCGAATTTTTCAGGAAGCAGGAAGTCCATCTGTGCTGTGAATAGCGTATCTTCTTTTCCGTTTACGTTCTTTGCTTGCACATCGAGCTTGGGACCATAGAAAGCGGCTTCGTCTTCTGCTTCGATATAGTTCAATCCGAGCTCATCCAAAGCCTGCTTCATCAGGCTTTCTGCATTGTTCCAGAGATCATCGTCAGGATAGTATTTCTCCTTATTTGCAGGATCTCGCTTTGAGAATCTGTATGTAACGATATCGAGAAGGCCCAGACCTTTCATTCCTTCGACAATCATATTACAGACGTTTTTGAACTCCTCCTTGAGGCCCTCAGGCGAAACGAAGATATGTCCGTCTGTGAGCTGGAACTTTCTCACCCTGATCATGCCCATGAGCTCGCCAGATTTTTCATATCGATTATAGTCTGCGATCTCCGCATATCTGATTGGCAGGTCCTTGTAGCTCCATGGTTTTCGCTGGAACATGCGGATATGGTGAGGGCATGCCATTGGGCGAAGGTAGAATTTTTCTCCATCCATATCGATCGGCGCATACATATTATGGCTATAGTGATCGAGGTGACCCGAAGTCTTGTATAGTTCTTCCGCTCCGAGATAAGGCGTCTCTACATGCTCGTATCCGTGCCTTCGCTCAAGGTCGCGTGAGAATTCTTCCATTGCGAACTTCATCGCAGTTCCTTTGGGCGTCCAAAGAGGGAGGCCTTTTCCTACTTTTTCATCGATGAAAAAGAGGTCGAGTTCCTTTCCAAGCTTCTTGTGATCTCGAGCTTTGGCCTCTTCCAGTTTCTTTTCGTAAGCCTCGAGCTCTTCTTTCGTATCGAATGCGATTCCGTAGATTCGCGTGAGCATTTTGTTTTTCTCATTGCCTTTCCAGTACGCTCCGGCAATTCGAGTGAGCTTGAATGAATCTGGCGCGATTTCGGCTGCGGGATTGTCAGAATGGCCGCCGCGGCAAAGGTCTACGAATCCATTGATCGTATAGAATGTCAGCGTCTTGTTTTCTGCGGAAAAATCCTCGATCAATTCGCTCTTGTATTTGTTCCAAGAGAATTCGGCAAGGGCTTCTTCCTTCGAGACTTCCTTGCGCTCGAAATTTTTCCACTGAGAGAGAAGCTCTCGCATCTTGTCCTCGATCATGGTCAAGGTCTCGTCTGAAACTTCGCCTTTGATTTCGAAGTCCTGATAGAAGCCGCTTTCGATAGCGGGTCCAATAGAGTTTTCTGATCCGGGGAAAAGCTCGCGCACGCTCGCCGCTAACAAATGGGCGAGAGTGTGACGCTTATGCTCCAGATTCGGGTTATTTGTTTCAGACATAATAGGGCTATAGTAGTACGTTTTGGGGGTTTAGGAAAGCCTTGGAAAGGGATGTATAAAAGCGACTGCCAAGCGATTGATTCATTGACTCATAAAGGAAAAAGTATAAAGTATTTATGAACTTTGTTCCTGCATGGCGTCATTGCCATGCCCAAAGCACATACTCAACCTCCAACACCCAGAAACATACAATGAGCGAACCAACCCCCGGCTCTTCGGAGCCTTCCGAGGATAAAAACGAGGATATCGTCGGTCACGATGCCAATTTTCTCACCGTCTATTTGGATCGGGCCAATGGCAGGATCGTCTCGACCCTGGGTATCAAGGTGTCGAGCCTTCAAACGCTGGATGATACTCGGAATGGCAGCTTTCATGCCCGCATCGCATTCGTCACTCCGCCATCGGTTAACAATCTTGCGGCGAATAAGGGCGGGCAAGAGAAGCCCGTTTCGTTCGGGCGCATATGTCTTGGCGAGATCTTTGAAGAGCCGGCGCTCTTTTTGATAAGCGCAAGCTTCGATACGAAATGCCGGATAGGGAAGCCTGACGCCATGATGATTCTGCTTAGCGATGTATTGTGCGCGCATACGATTTCTTCGGTCACTGAGGCATCGGCATGTCGCCTGGTTCATGGCGATATTTCTGAAGATGACTTCAGGCTCGTAGGGGATCAGGTATTCATGATGATGCCAGGAACTCAGCTTCTATTCAGGCCAAATGGCTGCGCCGCATCATGCTTGCTGGAATTCGGACTCGACAAAAAGATCGCTGTGCGCGAAGTGTTGCCAGCCGAAGCGGATACGATTCGGGAGAGAGCGCTTGTCATGATATGACGTGAGCGAGATTGCATACCCAAGAGCTGCCGAGACCGAAAGGATCGGCAGCTTTTTATTTTCACCCGTTTTTTGAGCGATCGCTTACACCAAAACCCGCACGCTATCCAAAATCAAGCTCGGGCTTTCGTTTCGGAACGATGTCTTTGCGCGCATGACTACGCATTTGTCGGGAACAAGGACGGCCTTGAACTGCTCATAGATTTTCGGGAAGACAACCATTTCCATAGAGCCGCTGAAGTCCGCGACTTTCATGAATAGGAGCTTCTGAGTCGGATCTTTCTTTGTCGGGATTTCCTTGATCTCCTCGATGATGCCGGCAGCGATGACTGCGCGAGAGAACGTCTCCTTTACGACGAATGAGGCGCCATTCTTTCCTTTGACGGTCTTTTCCTTGGCGTTCGCTTCGCTATATTTATCGCCTTCTTCGATGATTTGTCGCTTGATGCGATCGAGATTCTCTTCGCGCTGTTCGAAAATATGCTTGTACTTATCGAGAGGGTGACCGGATACGAAGAGGCCGATGAGCTCTTTTTCCCATGCCAATTCTATGGACTTATCAACCTTGCCGGCTTGAACGAGTCGGAGTCCGTCGACGGCGCTTCCTGTCGCAGAATCCATCAATCCGGCGAAAAGCGAAACCTGTCCTGCGAGATTTTTCTGCTGCTCCTTATTGAAATGCAAAAGCGATTCGAGATTATGCATCATGATTCCTCGATCCTCGAATGCATCGAGGGCCCCTGCTTTGATGAGGGATTCCAGGGATTTTTTATTCAGATTCTTATCGCGAATTCGCAGGAGAAAATCCTCAAGGTTCTTGAATTTGCCGGCGGCATTTCGCTCAGTGATTATGGCGGTAGCGATTCCTTCTCCGAAGTTCTTGATGCAGTTCAGACCGAATCTTATTGTCGGCTTCTTTACTTCGGTCGCTGTATTTTCTTTTTGTTTTTCTCCAGAGATAGGGTCGGGGATTTCTTCGGCGATGACCTGATCGACGACGGTGAACATGGTATAGCTTTCATTGATATCAGGCGGCAAGACAGGGACGCCGAGGCGCTCGCATTCTCGGACGGAAACGCCGATCTTTTCGATATCATTTGATTCATGCGTGAGCACGGCGCTCATATATTCAGAGAGGTAATTCGCCTTGAGATATGCTGTGATATAGGCGACGCGACCATATGACACCGAATGCGCCTTATTGAAGCCATATGAAGCGAAAGGCTCGATCCATTTCCATACTTCGTCTCCACGCTCCTGCGTCCAATTGCTATGGGCGATGCAGCCCTTGATGAACTTTTCCTTCTGCAATGCCATTTCCTCTGGGATTTTTTTACCTACGGCCTTACGGAACTTATCTACTTCACCCCAAGAATATCCAGCGAGCAAATGCGCCATCATCAGAAGGTCATCCTGATATACGAGAACGCCGAATGTCGATTCGAGAATTCTATAAATGTCGGGGTCCATCTCTGGGATCTTCGATGCATCGTGCTTTCGGGCGATATAGTCAGGAATGAACTGCAGGGGACCGGGACGATACAAGGCAACCATGGCATTGATGTCATGGATATTGGTCGGCTTCAATTCCTTGAGGAAGCGAGTCATTCCGTCTCCATTGAGCTGGAACAAATCTTCGGTATCGCCTCGCTGAAGCATTTCATATGTCTTGGTATCGTTGAGATCCAGGACGTCGAGGTCTAGATAAAAGCCATGACGCTTCTCGATCAGATCGAGCGTATCAGCGATGATGGAAAGGTTCTTGAGCCCGAGGAAGTCGAATTTGAGAAGGCCCGCATCCTCGATCGAATACATATCGTATTGCGTGATGACTTTGTTTTCTCCCTTCGTATCGTACTGGAGCGGGGTATAGTTCGTGATCTCGGTAGGCGAAATAACAACGCCGGCGGCATGCACGGAGATATGGCGTGCACACCCTTCGATTTTTTTGGCCATATCGATGATCTTCTTCACATCGGCTTCGGCCTCATATATTTCCTTGAGCTCAGGAACCTGCTCGAGAGCGAGATCGATGGTCATAGGAAATCCCTGCTTTCCCATAGGGATCATCTTGGCGATCCGATCGCCGACTGAGACATGAAAGCCGAGTGCTCGCGTCACATCGCGCACGCTGCCTCGCGCGGCCATGGTTCCGAACGTACCGATCTGCGCCACTTTGTCGCGGCCATATTTCTGGCGCGCATATTCCACGACTTCATCGCGTCGGTCGTCGGCATAGTCCATATCGATATCGGGAGCGGAAGGACGGTCCGGGTTGAGGAATCGCTCGAATGGAATCGCGTATTCGATGGGGTTGATATTCGTGATTCCGGAAAGGAAGGTCACGAGCGAGCCTGATACCGATCCTCGAATATTCGAGAGGATTTTATTTTCTTTTGAAAATCGCAAGAGGTCGGCTACCACGAGGAAGTATGGCGCATATCCCTTATTTCGAATTACTTCGAGCTCGTACTCTGCGCGCTTTACATATTGCTCGGTTTTTTCGACGCCTCGCTTTTCGAATCCTTCGTATACGAGCCGGCGCAATTCTGCATCGTATGGCTTGTCCTTATATGGACCTTCCTCGGAAATGATATGCGCGATCTTCGACGTATCCATTTCGAGCTTTGGGAATACCCAGTCGCCGAGCTTCACTTTGACATTGCAGCGATCGGCAATGATTCGCGTATTGGCTACCGCTTCCGGCATATCGACGAAGAGCGCCTGAATTTCCTCGACAGTCAGGAATGAGAAATCGCCATCATCGTCTTCTACTGGCCCGGTGCCGAATTTCTGCACGGAGAGGAGGGTCGTTCGGGCTTTTTTATCATCCTTATTTATATAAAAAACATTCTGGGCCGCAACGAGAGGAACATCGAGCTCCTTGCTCAATTCTGCGAGGCGAGCCATGGCCTGATCATGATTCTCGAGATCCTCATGTTTTGTAATTTCGACAAAGAGGCGAGAGGTTGCCGGATCCTTTGATTCAGCAGCGCTGAGCCCTTCATTGAAAAGCGCCTTGTATTGCTGGATGAATTGCTTGGCTTCATCCGCATTGCCGGTTCGGATAGCATTCGCAGCTTCACCTCCGAACGACGGAAGGATGGCGATAAGGCCTTTCTTATGCTGTTCCAATAATTCCCGGTCGATTCGCGGGCGATAATAATATCCTTCGAGATTCGATTTCGTAACGAGCTGGACGAGGTTGTAATATCCCTCGAGGTTTTCCGCGAGTAGCAAAAGCTTCTTGGTTCGGTTATCGATGCGCGGCTCCTTATCATGTCGCGTTCGCGCTGCGACGAAGAAGTCGACGCCGATGATTCCTTTCACCCCATGCTTATCGCAATCCTTGAAGAACTCGATCGCACCGTATAGGTTGCCGTTATCGGTAAGCGCTACGGCATCCATGCCGAATTTCTTCGACTTCTTTACGATCTCGTCTACTTTCGGCAAGGCCTGGAGGAGGCTGTAATGGCTATGAACATGGAGGTGCACGAAAGGGGATTTGACGATTTCTACGGGTGCATCTTTTGAGTCTTTTTTTGGATCTTTCGCAGCGTCGGCCATTTGGTATGATTGTACCAATAAATTGATCAATTCTTAATCTTCGATTTAGTGGCGGTTTATTGTCTAATATATATAGCCGGAAACACAGCATGAAAAGCGTCAAAAAAACCCCAATCCGAGCCATCGCACGGAAGCGTCCCAAGCACTCACTCAAGTATCTTATCGGCATCGATGAGGTCGGCCGGGGCCCTTTGGCAGGACCGGTGACTGTCTGCGCTTGCATGATTCCGATATCGCTCAATATCGATAGGGTTTTTTCCAAAACCGCATCAGATAAAAAAATCAAAAAGCTGACCGACTCCAAGGGCCTCAAGGAAAAAGATCGCGATGCATGGAATGTCATGATTCGCGATCGTGCCAAATCGCATGCTGATATTTTTTTCTCAATAAAAAGCGCAACAGCAAAACAAATCGACGAAAAGGGAATTGCCGTCTGCATACGCGCACTCATCGCATCATCTCTCAAATCGCTGCAGCAGAAATACGTCATCGACCCGAGCGAATGCCTCGTATTGCTGGATGGGGGACTGAAGGCGCCTGAAGTTTTCATCAATCAGGAAACGCATATCAAGGGCGACGTCAAATTTCCCATCATTTCATTCGCATCGATATTGGCGAAGGTGCATAGGGATGATTTTATGAAAAAACTCTCGATTAGCGCTGCGACTGTTCGGGACAAGAAGGCGATGGCCTATACGAACTATGGATTCGGCATCCATAAAGGGTATGGGACGCTTATGCACAGAAATGCAATCAAGAAATATGGCTTATCGGATATGCATCGCAGGAGTTTTTGTAAGAAATCGACATCCTGAGGATTTCCTTGGACAGGCCTTGTTGCTCTTGACTAATTTTGTTTTGCTATGCAATATTAAGTCAGAATCATGTTCGTAGCCATTCTCCCGTTTGAGGATGGCTTATGGTTCTACCAACGCACAATACAACAAAAAAACCAAAGAAAACCAAAGTTATGTTTAACTTGTTCGAAAAAAGGGAAACCACCCATCTCCAAAAGGAGGCTGATCCTCAGAACAATGGCTGCACTCTCACGACTCGCGTGGAGCACGTTACTCCCGGCATGTTCAGTAGCGATGGAGAGCACGACGAAGTGGTTGTGGAACGCCATACGCCGCCTCGGTTATCGAATCTCTTCTTCGGCGATGATACTGAGGTCTCCCGAAAACAGAAATAAAACAACCCAGCGTACCAGCCACTCAACAACAAACCTTGAGACATTATGCCATCGACTTTGAAAGCATTTCTCGGCATTCCCGACAAGAAAGTCCGGCAAAGGACGGTTACCGACCACAAGACAGGCAAGACCAAAACCCATCGCCATACGACTTCGACGTACGGGGAAGGGCGGGGTCATACGACTCGCAAAAAAAGCGAAAGCTGGGAGGAAGGGGTCTTTGGTCGCAAGAACCACCAGGTTCATTCTGACAAGTCTTATTCCGGCTCTGGCGGCAGCAATGGCGGCGGCGGTCGCCGGAAAGGAGGTCGGCGTCATAAGCGGCGGTAATTTATTCCGCTAGCGACAGATGCACATGCCTCTGAATTACGGGCGGGCTTGAGGGACATCCCTCGAGCCCGCTTTTTCTTTTTATACAAAATAGACCCTCTTCCGGACAGGCTTGACCGCCGCTTGATCATTGGAAAAAACCATGTATAATAGCCCCCTATATGGTTAACCACATGCGACATACCCGAGGTCACACTCGGAACCGACGAAGCCACCACGCTCTAGATGGCGTTGGCGCTATTCTTTGTGAAAAATGCGGAATGCCAGCTCAGAAGCACCGAGCTTGCCCTAACTGCGGTTTTTACAAGGGAGTAGATGCTCTCAAATTGACTAAGAAGACAGAGAAGAAGGCGGCAAAAAAGGAATCAAAAAAATCAGCAAAATAGGTCCGTCTGCATCGTTGAAACGTCCATTTCCTCCTTCACCTTACGTTCAGTACGGCTCAGTCGAAAATGGACGTTTCGCCTTGCAACCGAACCAATTTCCCAGATTTTGAAGGCTGCTAAATAATCGTCCCAAAACGGACTATGCACAAAACACCCGTATGCCGCTTGCATACCCGGGGTTTTTTGTTTACCATATAGTTACAACTAAAAATTCAATAAACGCCAAGAGCCCACACAGGAGGGAATGGCACAGTTCTTAAGCAAATCTACATACTTCAATGGCAAACCGACATCTCGCGCGCTCAATAGTTCTCCAATCTCTTTTCGAGTGGGATTTTCGAGGCATCAATGAAAATCTCATAGGAGAAGTCGTTACTCGCAATGCGTCTGAATTCGCTCCAGGATTGGGCGATGCCGCTTTTGCCGTAAAGCTTGCAGACGGAGTTCTCAAAAAGCGAACCGATCTCGATATGATCATCGAGAAGGCTGCTCCAGAATGGCCTATAGCAAAGATCGCGAACGTAGATCGAAATGTCCTCAGACTCGGCTTATACGAGCTTCTTTTCGCAGACCGCAAGGAAGTGCCAGCCAAGGTTGCCATCAATGAAGCCATCGAGCTTGCAAAGACATTCGGAGGGGAGACTTCCGGCAAATTCGTGAACGGAGTTCTCGGCGCCGTATATAAGGAGCTCGGCGAGCCGGGCAAGGATGAGACGACTCAGGCCAAAAAGCGCAAGAAGGATGTGCCATTCGAAGAGATGCCTATCAAGAAGCTCGGAGGCGCAGTCGTATATGCCAAGCATGAGGGCATGATCTATCTCGCCATGATCCATGACGTATTCGGTCATTGGACTTTGTCTAAGGGCAAGCTCGAAGAAGGGGAAGCCGTGAAAGAGGGAACTATCCGCGAGATCAAGGAAGAAATGGGCATCGATATCACTATCGAGGACGAGCTTGCTTTCAATGAATATGTCGCATCGCATCCAGAGGAGGGCAAGATTCGAAAGCAGGTTACATATTTCTTGGCCAAGGCAGAATATACGCCGCTGACTCTCGGTCCATCAGGCGGACTCACCGATGCGAAATGGTTTCCGATCAAGGAAATCGTAGGCTTGAATTTTTATAATGACATTCTCCCAATCGTCACGAAGGCGGTGCAGATGATTGTGAAAGAAGAGAAGGTGGAGGTTGCTAAATAGTTTTAAAAAAATAGATAAAAAATTAGGCCGGGCCCGTCGATATGACGGGCCCGGCTTTTTTTTGAGGCGGCCGTGGTGTACTCAGTTATTTGTGATCTCTGCGTAGCGCATGGCTACGACCGGCGTCTTTGGGCAGCATCTGACGATTTGCCCGCCGGCATGAGGCATCACCTTGAGGTAATTTTCCTCATGCCTTTTGAAAGGCCTGCCAGGCTTCGGAACGTCCACGAGGGTGATGATGAAGTCCTTGGGAAAGCCGCCGGCACCTTTTAGCAATTTGCCGCACTGGCCGGGCTCCAGGCGTCCAAGGGTTGTTTCGCCATTGCGGCGTACATACGAGCGTTTGGTCGTGACGGGCGCTTTCGCGCTTCTTTTTTTCATTATGTGTATACGGGTTGGTGTTGGGCAAGGCCCGCCTTGATGTGTTGGCGGCTGGGAACTTGCTGATTGAGATTATAACATATTTACACAAATAGTCAATAACAACTAAGCATGCACTGCGGACCATTGGGCAGAGGGGCTTTTATGTGTTATTGTGATCTTACTAAACATTTTGTATGAATTTCGACGTATTTGAGACCAGCACCAATATCACGTTCACGAATAAGGACCTGCTGAAGCAGGCTTTTACGCATCGCTCATATCTCAATGAGCATCGCGGCTCGAATATGGAGCATAATGAGCGCCTCGAATTCCTGGGCGATGCAGTTTTGGAACTCGTCGTCACGCATTTTTTATATAAAAAATTCCCGCAGAAAAACGAAGGCGACCTTACCGCATATCGATCCGCTCTCGTGAATACGTATACTTTGTCAGAGGCTGCGACGAAGCTCGGCATGAATGCTTTTCTTCTTTTATCAAAAGGCGAAGCAAAGGATACCGGACGCGCGCGACAATTCATCCTCGCCAATACATTCGAATCATTCATCGGGGCAATCTATCTCGATGCGGGATATGACGCCGCTGAAAGTTTCATCGCCACGAATATTTTCCCATTGATAGAAGACATCGTCGCCAATAAATCATTCATCGATAGCAAGAGCAAATTCCAGGAAGCCGCGCAGGAGCATACGGGCATCACGCCTGCATATAAATTGGTAAAGGAATTCGGTCCCGACCACAATAAGGTCTTTACCGTCGGCGTCTATGTAGGCGATGATGAAATCGCTCAGGGCGAAGGCCTCTCAAAGCAGGAAGCGGAGCAGAAGGCCGCCGAGAAGGCGATTGTGACGAAGGGGTGGTAATGCAAGAAGCCGATTGGTTTTTTGAAAATGATCGACCCCGCCCCCCTGCAGACGCAAGGGGCGGGGTTTTACGATGGCAGATCGCCTCAGGCTTGCCGCGGTTTTGAGATGGGCATCAGATCCCAATCCCAATCTCGACTGCGGTGCGCGACGAAATGCGATTGGTGCGGTCCGGATTCGGTATGGGCATAAAGCGTTGTCTCGTCATCCTTGACGAAAGCCCTCCAGTTGCCTGCGACATCTTCCGCGGGTGGCGCGATGCGATCGACGCATTGAATGCCTTGAGCGTCGAATCTCAAGATCGTATCCACCCAGCCGGTAGGAAGGAATAGCAGATATGGATCAGCGTTTACGAGCTTCAGAATTTCCGTACCATTGCATGGAACATCAAAGTGGCAATCGAATTTTGACTCATCGTCGGAGCGGACCAAGATATAATTCATCTTGCCGCCGCCTTGATTCACATTGCGTCCTCCCATCAAGGGGCCGAATCGTTGGCATAGGATATGGGCGGCTGCGCTGAAGGTGGAAGGAGGCCTTTTCCTTGCATCAGGCTTCAGGAATTGTCGCTGATAGAAGGTATCATTTACATCGGTCATTCGTCCCCAGCCCCATCGAGTTTGGTTGGCATGGCTTGGCGTGTATTTCATCTTGTATACGCCGGGTGACACCAGGGCGAGTATGCCGAAAGTGTCATTGGTCGGGGGTAGTTCTGGATTATGTGGGTCTATTTTTCTGTTTCGTATCATATTTCTCCTTGTCACCGCTCGGTGACTGCTTAGGTTGAAAGGACGCCGCCGCGCTTTGCGCAGCTGTCAGACATCCGGTGTCAGGATATGCCCCTCTCAGGGTTTAGTCAATTTTGTGGAAAAAGAAAAATCGCCGGCTGCCTGTGAGGGCTGCCGGCGATCGATTTGCTTGTGGCAACGTGTTTGCCGATCAGTACTTATGGCGAATGTGCCTTACAGTTGGCGCCCAGTCCAGAACGCAGTTCGCATACATCGGCACGATGCCGCCATACGCTCCCGGAACCTTCCATGGCCGGTGCTCGACTTCGAAGTGCGTATTCGCATCGAGATCGACTCCGTAGTACCTCGCGGCATTGTCGCCGGTGAATGCGCTGAGTGCAGGCTCCCTGAGCTTGCCCGCGGCATCAAATAGGCCAACCAATGCAGCTGCCGAAACGGGCGATGACATGACGCCGGCGCATCCGCATGAGCAAAGCTTGGTCCCCTCGAGATGCGGCGCGCTGTCCGAGCCGAAGCAGAATTGCTGATTCTTCGGCAAGTGGGCATCAAGAGCGACTTCGAGGAGCGCTTTCTGATCTTCGAATGTCTGAATCGGCGGACGGCAGTGAAGGTGCGTATTGCAGCCGGGATGCGTGCCCTCGACCTCTCTCCATTCGAGGAAATTGTTGCGCGTCATCAGGAGGTGCTGCAGCGTAATGCCCGCGCCGATATTGAGCGGCGAGGACTTAACGACGTTGACGGCATACTTCGTGGTGATGTGCTCCAGATGGAATTTTCCTGTCGGAAATCTCCTTACCAGATCAGCGAATGATCCATCGAGGAATCGGAGCTCGCGACTATAGGTATCGATCATTGCTCCGGGCTGTTCGCCGTGGAGGCAAATGATGAATCCTTGGTTGATCGCGGCTTCGATTGCTGGATACAGGACGCTGAGGTCGGACCATCCGCCGGCGGAATTCGTAGTGACTCCGTCCGGATAGATTTTGACGACCTTGATCAGGCCGAGCTCTTCCATTTTTTCAGCTGCTGCTTTGAGAATCTCAGCGGTCGTATTCTGGTCGAGCTTGAGCGCGATGTGGTGGCGCACTTTATATTCCTGATCGCGCTCCGGATGCAGCTCTCGCAGATCAGACTGAGTCGAAAGCAATTGTGCATGGTATTCGGCAAGACGAGCTGCCGTAGTGATCGGATTCGGAGCCAGATTCGGCATCCAGATCTGAGCTTGGCAGAACGGCTCCGTGGTTTCGACCGCGGTGAGCATGCGCCATCTTCCTCTTGATGAGATGAATTGGGGCTCCTCATCGCGATGGTTACGCGCATGGCCGTGAGAATCGAAGAATCTTCTGAAGGAAATCTTTTCGCCGTCGGCTCTGTCGATCAGCCTGATGGGCAGGCCGAGAGATTTGAGCATGGCGACGAAGTTGATTCGTACGGGAGTGGATGGTTTTGGTGTCATGATATTTCTGTATTTCTGGGTGTTCGGATTGTTTGCTTGCTTCGCTTATTTAGCGGAATGTTTTCGTTCGAATTTCTTTGACCACCGTGTAGGTGCCCATGGCTTCAGGATATGAATGGAGCCAAAGCTGATCGCTTGGCAGCCCATAGCGATGAGTTTGCATGTATCTTCATAGCTCCACATGCTGCCGCCGATCACCGGTATCGTATTCTCCGGGCATTCGATGAGATCACGCATGGCTTTCCAATTGAATGCCTGAGCAGGAATTCCAGAAACGCCGCCTCCATTCGCTGCATGAGTTTTTCCAGTGGCATGCGCTTCATTCACGAGGCGCTGTTCCAGCCCGTGAAGAGGGGTGCGCTTGCCTGGAAACACCTTGGTCCATGGAACGGTATTGAAGGAGATTGCCACCACGTGTCTTTCATCAGGATTTGCAGCCTTGTGGGCTGAAAGTATCCTTGCGATTTCCACGTAGGGCATATCAGCACTGAGCTTTGCGATTGTCGGATGATTGGATATCTGCGCGAATCTGATCAGGCTGTCCGCGATTGCTTGCGGATCCGAAGCAACTCCTTTGCCCATATTCGGACAGGACTTATTTACTTCGGATGCAATAATGTTCGGGCAATCGTTTGCGCCGCGCAGGCATGCGATTATTTCCTCATCGGTATTGCCATACGTGGAGAAGACGAGAGACAGCGTGCGCCGGGGATTTTTCCCAATGGTGCGAATCCATCTCTGCAGTCCCATATTGGTCAGGCCGACCTTGTTTACGAATCCGATGCAGCGCAGACCGTTGAAGATCGGGCGGATGCAGCGGAAAGGATTCCATGGCCGGTAGTTGCCGACGATAGGATTGAGAGTTACGGTCTTGGCGACAACGGTCATATTGCGCGTATCGAAGATTCGGACGAATCCGAAGGTCAGGACGAAGACGATCCAGTACAGGATCTTTTCATGCATCCAGCCTTTGCCGTCGAATTTGAGAGCTCCGGATGCGGCGATCCATCGAAGGATATGTCCATTGGATAGGGTGATGCCGGGAAAGGTCCTGGCCAGTTCGTTTGCGGCGTTTGTTTTCATGGTTTTCTTTCAATGCTGATGTTCTGGGTATCTGGTTGTGGATAGGACTGATTGTCGAATTGTCGAGGTCCTATTCTGGACAAAAGAGTATCATGCAAGCAGGGGTCAGGGAAGTCGCCGGGGAAGTCATGGGAAATTGATGAAAAAAGAAAAAGCCCGACCGTTTTGAGATTCGGTCGGGCTTCGGAATGTGAGATTTGCTTATATCATGCCGCTGCCAGAAGGGTGGCTTGCTCCTTCTCGACATTGGTCCATGACCAGATGAGCGGCGACTGGATGCTCATGGCACGGTGAACGCGCATGAACATCAGATGGCTCTTCTTGTCGCGCGAATGCCCGTAAAGGCATACTTGGGTGGTCTCTGCGAAACCGCAGTTGATAGGCCGCTCGGTGTCGATGGAATGAATGTCGAGGTCACGGTACATCGCCAAGACGGCATCAGACCATTCTTCAGGGACCCACAAGGCGCTCATTGCCGACATATCGGTGAAATTGTCCATCGTCATCCTTTCGAACTTGAAGTCCTCAGGAGCCGTGCTATCGTCAGGGTTAATAAACCCGGCGAATAGCAGAGGTTGCGCCGCATTCAGTTTCGCGGGCAGATCCGCGGCGGCGACAGCTTCGGAAAGCAGCAAGGGCTGATACCGCTGGAAGAGCTGGTACATTTGTTGGTGCAGTCCGGGTTTGCGCGCTCCGCTGAAGCAGGGTGTCGATCTTCCTTGGACGATATCGTCCTCTTCGAGGCATCGGCAGAGATCCGTGGCGGCGACCCAGCTTTGATCGAGCCAGGCATTTGAGCCTGCTTTTTGATTGCCGCCTTTGAAGCGGCGGCTCAGTGGCTTGTTCGATGCGAAGTATGCGCCAGTGCCGGTTTTTGGTACGAATGATGATTTGATCACGTTAATTTCCTCCTTGTCGCTGCTGTGCAGCTGTCGTTGGTTGTTGAAAAAGGACGCGGTCATGCAAGGTGTCGCAATGGCCCATAGAGAACGTCCTCCGACACATTACGACTAGGTGCTGACTCTGTCAAATAATGGGCATGCTAGGATTTGCACGAATCACATATGAATTTTTGATAAAAATCTGCTAAAATAACAATGTCGCAGCCAGATCTCAAATCGATTCCAAATCTTACATGCAGCTCAAATCCCTCGAAATAAACGGCTTCAAGAGTTTCGCAAAGAAAGGCGAGCTTATGTTCAATAGCGCCATCACGGCGATCGTCGGTCCGAATGGTTCCGGCAAGTCCAATGTCGCGGAGTCTTTTCGATTCGTACTCGGAGAGCAGTCGATCAAGTCCATGCGAGGAAAGAAAGGCGAGGATCTCATCTTCAATGGAGGCAAGGATAGCCCGCGTGCCAATCGCGCATCGGTTAAGCTCGTCTTTGACAATATGCCCAGCGGCAAGGGCGATACATACGGTGAGCGAATGTTCAATATCGATTTCGATGAGGTCATGATCGAGCGAACCGTGCACCGAGACGGGGTGAATGAATATTTTATCAATGGCTCGCTCGTGCGGCTCAAGGATATCGCGGAACTTCTCGCGCATGCCAATATCGGCGCATCCGGACATCACATAATCTCGCAGGGCGAAGCGGATCGTTTATTGTCCGCGCAGCCTAGGGAGCGAAAGGAAATGATCGAGGAAGCGCTCGGTCTGAAGGTTTATCAGTATAAAAAAGAAGAAAGCGAAAAGAAGCTCGGCAAGACGGGCGAGCATATCAAGGAGATCGAAATCATGCGCCGAGAAATCGCACCTCATCTCAAATATCTGAAGAAGCAGGTTGAGAAAATCGAAAAGGCAGAGCAATTGCGCGCCGAGCTCACTGAACAGTACAAGACATATTTCGCATATGAATCGCATTATTTGAAGGAGGAGAAAAAAAGACTCCACGATGCTCGCCATGCTCCGACCGTAGAGCTCTCAAAGCTCGGCGAAGAATTGGCCGAATATCGCAAGACGATCGCTGCGAGCGAAGCGGAATCAGGCGCAGGACAGAATAGCAAATCCAATCAGCTCCTCGAGCTCGAGCATTCCCTCCGCGGCGTGCGCGGCCAAAAGGATCAGCTCATGCGCGAGATCGGACGCCTCGAAGGAGAGGTCGCATTTCTCGGCAAGGCAATCGAGCGCAAGAAGAAGGAAGCCACAGAATCCAATACCAAGCAGATCTATTTCCGCGAGGTCGAGGATGCGGTCGGCCGCGTCAATCGGACGATCGCTGATCTCGCGCAGTCCGATGATTTTTCATATGTAAAAAAAGGCCTCGCAGATATCCGCGCCACTCTCGACTCTTTCATCGAGACGCATAGCTCATCGCAGGCCGAAATCAATACCGAAGAGGAGCAGGCCGAAATCATCCGCGTCGGCAGCAAGATCAAATCATTCGAGCGCGACCTCGTCACATTCGCCGACAAGGAAGCGTCTCTCGGTGCAGAATATTCAGCGATCCGCGCAGAAATCGAAAAGGAAAAGGACAAGAATGTCGAAGCCGAAAAGGCCATCCTCACCATCATGTCTCGCCAGAACGAATTGCATGGCATCATCTCGCGCATCAAATCCGAGGAAGAGCGGCTCGCCATCGAGCAGGCGGATTTCGAAAAGGAATTGCAAGAGGCTGCCGCACTCGTCGGTCGCGGCGCGCTGGCATATGAAGATGCGAAGCCTCATGCGCACAATAGTGCACGCGCAGACTCAGACAGCGTAGAAGAAACTGGCACGTTACGTCCAGGTTCCTTCGACGCACAGGAAGGTCGGGGTCACATATCGCATGAACCTCGCTCCGCGCAAACAGACCGCCGCCGCCAGATCGAAAAGATCAAGATCCGCCTCGAAGAAACCGGAGGGGCAGGAGGCGAAGACGTCATGAAGGAATATAAGGACACCGAAGAGCGGGATGTTTTTCTCATGAAAGAACTCGAGGATCTGATGAAAAGCTCAGAAGATCTCCACAGCCTCATCGCAGACCTGTCCGCCAAGCTCAGCGAATTGTTCAAGGAAGGAATCCAAAAGATCAATAAGGAATTCGACATATTCTTCAAGCTCATGTTCGGCGGAGGAAGCGCCAATCTCGAGCTCATCCGCGAGGAAAAGCGAAAGCGCAAGAAGTCGAGCGTCACTGATGATGATTTCGATAGCATTGCCGCGACTGGCTACGATGACGAGGATGGCGATGACGAAGACGGCGATGCGGATGAAAATGGACGCGTCGAAATCCAAGAGGGAATCGAGATCCAGGTTTCCTTGCCGCATAAGCGAACGAAGGGGCTGATCATGCTGTCTGGAGGAGAGCGAGCGTTGACTTCTATCGCGCTTCTATTTGCGATGTCTCAGGTCAATCCGCCGCCATTCATCATCTTGGATGAAACGGATGCCGCGCTCGATGAAGCAAACTCTCGACGATATGGAGATATGATCGAGCAGCTTTCGAAGCATTCTCAGCTTATCCTCATCACCCACAACCGAGAAACCATGTCCCGCGCCAGCACCATCTATGGCGTCACGATGGGGAAGGACGGCTCTTCCAAGCTCCTTTCGATTGCTTTTGACGATGCTGTCGCGGTCGCCAAGTAGGGTCCAGGATATGGCATCTCAGCACTAGATTCATTATTGGAGCAAAAACATCTGGGCCAAGGCTACAAAATAGGCTTATTCATAGGCCTATTTTTAGTATATGGACAAAAGACTGTGCTTGACAATACTTTATTATGGGTGTATAATGTATAGCGTAAAGTTCTTCACATATATAGTTTGCAAATAGCGAATACTGGCTCAAAACCAGCTCGATCGTTTTGCTTTTTATTTGTTTGAAAAAATTTCTAATAGGTTGACCTCTCGTCCGCGCGCGAATGGCTGCATGAATTCGATCTCAATGATGGAATGCATACAGCCGTTCGTCTCGCAGTCAGACGGACATCGAAAGGGAAACAAAAACCAAACACGTAGAAAACAAAAAAACATGAGCGCAACACATCAAGGAAACGGCCGCCGGAGAACCATCATCTTTGCAGCCAAGGTTGTCCAGGCGGACTACTTCCAAGGAGGTCCCCCTGCGATCGCCTTGGAAGTTCAAGACAGACCGGATATCAACTCCAAAGGCATGCCATATACACAAGGGCATAGGCTTTGGGTCAATATGAGGCAACAGGTCTCGACCAGGCGCGGATTCTTCTGGAAAAAACTCGAGTTCATAAATGGCCGCATCTTTTGGAGGAATGAAGATCGGCCCGAACTCGGCGTTCTCGGAAATCTGTGCCAGTCCGACGATATCCTTGTTTTCAAGGGCTCTTTGGATGATAAAGGCAATCTGGAACTCCGGGGTCATATGACGGCTCCGTGGTACCTGCATGACCTGCCCGGGATGATTGCCAAGGCCGAGAAGTTCGATCGTGAACGGGAAACCATCTACTCGATCATGCTGGGCGAAGGATTGCCGTATCACGGCCCTCCAGCCTTGGTCATCCGAAAGGCTGCAAGCCTGCAGATTCCCGCCGAAACGCTCCGGAAGATGAAGTGGTACTACTGGGACAATGAAAAGAAAGAGCAATTCGAAGTCGAGACCCCTGAGATCTTTGACTATGAGCTCGGAACCGGAGATGAAAAGAAGTCCGATGACGATGATGAATCTTCCGACGCTTCTGCCGTGCCTCTGCCTCCCGGTGCCGCTGCCGCCCAGTAATCGCCCTCGCAAACGAATATCGGAGTCTGCCCGTTAGACAGACAGTAAGCCTCGAAAGGGGCTGACAAGAAACCGTCACATTCGACGTCCTTCGGGACTAGATGGGCGGTTTTTCTTCTTGTTGGATTTGCCCGCACCTTTCTTTTTGGCGTATACTTGACAAATATAGATATAGAGTGTATACTATATATAAAAGATCATTGAGTCGATGAAATAGGCGAACGGGACAAATGAATGGATCTGGATGCATTGGGCGGCGTATAGCTACATAGGCTTGAAATATCGAGCATATATAGCCGTACGTCGCTTCCCAACACGGGCGAATGAAAGCAAAATCCAACACAGATCAAACCAATCCAACACAGCCATGAAGTCGCAATATGTATCTCTGTACAGCTCCACAGGCTCTTCTCAACCGGTTGCCGCGCCTGTGGTCAAGCCTGCCGAATCCTGCCGAGCGCTGAACAAAGCGCATCGTGCCCCTACGCCGCTTCCGCGCCGAAACGACCTGCCTCCGACGATCAATAAGATCAAGCCAGGGGAACCTGCCGGATCTTAAGCTCCGGGCAGACTGCACACCAACACGCCGAACGGCGCACTCCTTCACCGGAGTGCGCCGATCTTTTTTATATAAAAAACACAAACAGAATAAGCTAATCGCGCGATTATATTAAATCGTGAGTAAGGATGAATTGCGACTAGATAATCCGGAAATCCAGCATCTTGTCTTCGAGGTTCGCGTTCTCAAGGCGGACATGGAGCTTGTCGCCGAGATGGAATTCGGTGCCGGTCTTTTCTCCGACGATGCGATAGTTCTTGGTGTCGGCAGAATAATAATCATCGGGCTTGAGATTGACCAGTCGGATGAGGCCTTCTGCCATCGCTTCAGGCTCCTGAACGAACATGCCGAAGTCCGCGATGCCTGAGATCGTGACATCGAATTCCTGGCCCACCTTGTCCATCATATATTCGACCTGCTTATATTTGACCGAAGAGCGCTCAGCATCCGCTGCTTCGATTTCTCGGCGCGTTGAGTCGGCGCAGATCTTCGTGAATTCGGGAGCGCGCTGTTGTGAGACTGTTTTTCCATCCAATAGATCGGCGAGAATGCGATGAACCATGAGGTCCGGATATCGTCGGATAGGCGAGGTGAAATGCGTATAGTGATCGAAATTGAGGCCGAAGTGACCGAGATCGTGGATGGCATAGATGGCCTTTGCCATTGATCGCAGGGTTGCGATCTTGATCATGCCTTCCTGCGGCGTGCCCGTCACATCATTGAGAAGCTTCTGCAATTGCTTTGGTGAGATGCCTTTCTTTTTCTTTGCATTCGTCGAAGTGTTTTCTGCATGAGACGTATCGAAATCGAAGCCAAGCGCATGAACGAACAATGAAAGCTCCTTGATTCGGTCAGGGTCCGGCTGATCATGAACTCGGAAGACGCCCGGCCTCTCTTTGCCTTCTTTGCCGCCTCCTTCGCGATTATGAATATCGACAAACATAGAGACCTCGCGATTGGCGAGGAGCATGAATTCCTCGACGAGCTTATGCGTATCGATTCGCTCTTTCTTATAGACGGCGATAGGGCGGCCTTCTTCGTCGAGCTTGAATTTGATTTCAGTGGTCTCGAAGTCGAGAGCTCCATTGGCACGCTTTATTTCCTGATAGATCTTTGCGATTCGATTGAATTCGAGAAGCTCATGGGCAAAAAGTTTCGGGTCTGCGTTTTCAGGCTCACCGACTTTGGTATCTCGGCCATCGAACCAAGGCAAATCATTGAGCGCGGCTTCGTAGGCTGGCGTCATCTGGTTTTTGTTTGCGCTGTCTGAATCGGCGAGCTTGGCGACATCATTATAGCGAGTCAGGATTTCCTGGGCGTTTTCATAGGTAAAGCGCTTATCGGAGTGAATGATGGTGCGGCCGAACCATTTATCGTAAAGCTGTCCTTTTTTATCAATGATGAATATTGCTGAAAAAGCGAACCGATCCTCATGAGGATTCAAGCTGCAGGCCCCATTCGAAAGCATTGAAGGAAGCATCGGAACCGTTCGATCGACGAGGTATACGGAAAAGGCGCGCTTCTTTGCCTCGGCATCAAGCGCTGTGCCTGGCCGAACGAAGTGAGAAACGTCTGCGATGTGGATTCCGACTTCATAGGCGGCTCCGGGGAATTTGGCCAGCTCATCTGCCGTGAGCGGACGCATCGAAAGCGCATCGTCGAAATCCTTGGCATCGAATGGATCGATGGTGCATGTGAATGTGCCGCGCATATCTCGGCGCTTGGCGAGATCTTCTGGAGTAATCTGGCTATGCGTTCGCGTCGCTTCCTCCGCGCTCGCTACGACATCAGCAGCGAAAGTGACATCGAATCCTCGCTCGAGAACGATCGATTCCATCTCGGTATTGTTCTTGCCGGCTTCGCCGATGATTTTGACGACCTTGCCTGATGCGATTCGGGTGATTGAAAAATCAAGAAGGCCTTCTGGCTTCGACGATGGTGGAACCGGCTTGCCTTGCTGCAAAGCGTAATTGGCGCGATCCATTTCGTCTCGCTCGCGATTGCGCTTTTCCATGCGCGCATCCTTTGTGATCTGGTAGGGAAGTCGGAGCCATTTTTCGAGCTCGACGAGTACCTTGATATGCTTTCCGGCATTGTCATTTGCGCCGCTATTAGTGACGTCTGCCATTGAGAAGCCTGAGTCTGCGAGGAGCTTGTCGAGGGCCGGGTCTTTTTTTATCTCAAAAATAATATTCGCTCGCTTATCATCTGGCTCTACGAAAAGGGAATTAGGCTTCGATGGCTCAGCTGCGAGCGTTCCTACGAATGTATTCTTCTTCGCCTCCAAGACGCGAAGCACGCGGGCATGCTCGAATCCGCGATATCCGCTATACAATTCGACTTCTACGATATCGCCCTGGAATGCGCCATCGATATCCTCAGGCTGTACGGGCACATCGCCTTCGCGGCCGAGCTTGGCTCGCGAATCCAGGCGGATGAATCCTTTTCCTTTGCTATTGATAGAGATCGTGCCGCGCTCTGCGCCTGGCTTGCTCGGCTTGAAATCCGACGCCGGCATATCCTCTGGATGTATGGGCGCCTCATTATTCTGGTGTGTAGTCATTGCTGTTCATAGTAGCAGATTTATGGGGTTTTTGCTTTATGCGCTTAATGAAACAAGGCTCTGTATCGCGTAGAAGAAACTGGTACGTTACGTCTCAGTTTCATCTACGCGGTGTCATGCCTTTGACACGAATACAAGCGGATGGTAGGGTGTTTTCGCAGGCAGACGAATCCACATGCTCGCACCTATAAGGTTGCCTTTCACAGGGCGTGGGATGACCGCCTCAAGAGGTCATTGGGCTTAATCGGAGTCAATTCCGCTTTGCTCCGTCCAACTGCAGCCGGTTGGACATTACCGGGAAGACATCCCGTGCTACAGCTCATTATCGTCTGCTTGCTGGATTTCCAGCTCTCAAACCGGCCCGCCCCCCTAACATGCCTGGGGGGCGGGCCATTCTATTTGCCAAATAGGCATATATCTGTTAGCATAGCTCCCATGTTAAAGATTCGACTACAGCGAGTAGGAAAGAAGAACGACCCATCATTCCGATTGGTTCTTATTGAGCATACGAATGCCGCTCGAAGCGGAAAGGCTCAGGAGATCCTCGGTTCACATGATTTTCGAAAGGCGGGTACCATCATCAAGAAGGACCGAATCGAATATTGGATGAGCAAGGGCGTTCAGATCTCTGATACCGCTCACAATCTCCTCGTTTCAGAAGGAGTTATCAAGGCAAAGAAGAAGAATGTTTTGCCTAAGAAGTCTCCTGCTAAAAAGGAAGAAACTGCGGCGTAAATCGCAGCGGTTAGAAGCTTCTTGGAAGTGTGAAGATGCAAAAGTCCATTGTGGATAGTTTTCAGCTCACATCAATATAGAGTGCTATACTTTAAGACATTAGCTCACGATACAGAGAGCAATAATTTCAGACTAACAAATTTACATATATGAATAGCCAAAGCGAACAGCAGTTTCTAGAATATATCGTCAAGTCACTTGTCGAATTCCCTGATGCCGTTACGACATCTCGCACGGTAGACAATCTCGGCGTTCTCGTTGAGCTTACGGTCCACCCTGACGATATGGGAAAGATCATCGGACGAGATGGCCACACTGCTCAGGCTATCCGAACGATTATGAAGGCCTTTGGCAAAAAGAACCAGGCGAATATCAGCGTTCGAATCAAGGAGCCAGAAGGAATGGCTTCTACTAAGTCAGCCGATACGCAGTCTCTGACTGATGCGGTTGATGGATTGAATTTGTAATCCAATATCGCGCCAAATTTTGGTGACGAAAAGCTGCCCTTTTCCGGGGCAGCTTTTCGTTCTGGCGTACATGGCAATTGCGACATTATCTTGCTATAGTTTGCCTATATGACAGTAAACATAACGTATTTCGTGCACGGAACCACCACTGATAATGAGAAAGGGGTCTCTTCTGGCTGGGCGGATGTTGAGCTTTCAGATCTCGGTATCGAGCAGTCGAAGCGACTGGCAAGCCTGACTGCAGACAAGCGATTTGATGCGGTTTTTACATCCGATTTGCAGCGAGCTGTAAAGTCTGCGGAACTGACGTGGGGAAATGCATATCCAATAATTCACGACCCTCGTCTCAGGGAATGCAATTACGGAGATTACAATGCTCAGCTTTCCGAAATCGTAGAGCCTATACAAGAGCGGTCAATTACTACGTCTATGCCCAATGGCGAAAGCTATGAAATGGTGAAAGAGAGGATTGCGAGTTTTTTGGCAGATATCAAGCGAGATTATGATGGGAGGCATATTGCGATTGTCGGACATAAGGCACCTCAGCTAGCACTCGACGTCTTGCTTAGAGGCATGACATGGGAAGAGGCTTTTGCTACGGATTGGCGTAAAGTAAAAGGATGGAAACCGGGATGGGAATACGAGCTCAATTAAATAAAAATAAAAAATTTAAATATTATTTATGTCAAAAACAACCGCCATTCCAGTCACGCGCCGAATCAATTTCCATTTGATAACTCTCTTTCCGGAGAGCTGTTCTTCGTATATTCAGGAATCGATCATGGCGAGGGCGCAGGCTGAGAAGAGGCTCGGGATTTTTTTCTATAATCCTCGCGACTATGTAAAGGCCACTGGCGCACAGAAGAAAAACGAAAAGCCATATCTCCGCGTCGATGATAAGCCATATGGCGGCGGACCGGGAATGGTCATGCAGGCTGCACCGGTCATCAAGGCGATTGAAGCTGCGCAGAAGAAGGGCGTTTTTTTGGGCAAAAAAACAAAGCCGAAATTCAAAGTAATATTCCTATCACCAGGCGGTACTCAGTTCACGAATGATCTTGCGATGGATTGGGTAGGCAAAGCTGCCAAGAGCGGCGCATTCGCTAAATCAGTCATCACGGATTTCATAATCATCTGTGGGCGATATGAGGGCGTCGACGAGCGCGTCAATAGCATCTTTAAGTCGGAAGCGATATCTGTCGGGCCGTTCGTGACTACGGGCGGAGAGTTGCCAGCTCTCATTATCATCGATGCCGTTGCGCGGCATATCCCTGGCGTTCTCGGAAATTTCGATAGCAGGGAAGAGGCCCGCTTTGCATCGCATGCTGTATATACGCGGCCAGATGTCCTCGAATATAAGGGTAAAAAATACAAGGTCCCGCCCGTGCTCATGTCCGGCGATCATAAGAAGATTGAGGAATGGAGAGCTGCTGAAGATTTGATCAAGAATTCCAAGAAAGGCAGCGAGAATGTATAATTGATTCACTATGAATGAAAAAGCTCCGGGTATGGCAACACTTGAAGAAGGTCCGAAAATAACAAGACGGGCCGCGACTGCAGAAGATACTGATTTCGCGCGTCGCGTTCATCATGAGGGATATCACGATACGGTAGTCAGACAGTTCGGCGAATGGGATGAAGCGATGCAGGATGAATTTTTTGACAATGCCTGGAATGCGGATCCTCATGAGGTGATGATGAGCGACGAAAGAGATTGCGGATATTGCGCGATTGAGCGTCATTCGGATCATATCTTCTTGCATGAATTGGTCGTCTCAAATGAATTCCAGAGACAAGGCATCGGCAGCAAGGTCTTGCGGGAATTGATAGATGAAGCGAAATCAAAGGGAATTCCTGTAAAGCTGCAGGTTCTAAGGGAAAACGTAGATGCGAGGCGGCTATATACAAAGCTCGGATTTAAGGATACTGAGACGACGGATATGCACTATATGATGGAATATAATCCAGCTGACGGCGAATAAACCTAGCTAGTATGCATATTTTCTTCATGGAATGAGCTTATTGGAGGGATTAAATTTAAAAAAAAACCTGCCGGCCTCCGCAATCATGCGGGGCCGGCAGCGTGTTTTTGTGAACCTATTCGGTCCCTCAGCTCTCATCGTTCGGAAGATTGTCTTCAGGTGCGCCTTCGGCGAAATCGCGGGGCGGCGATTGGGGCGATGGCATTGATTGCGGCATGAATGCCGAGCTGATGCCGTTTTTGCTCACTATGACGAGTTGTCCTGGCAAGGGAGATGGCACGATGCTCGCTGGCGACTGTGCCGCTTGCGGCCGGCGAATGCGTGGAGTCGCTGATGGGACGAAGGGCAGAAGCCCTGGTACGGAATTGATCATGATGGCAGTATGGTGGTGGGGTTGTGCTGGCTGATGGACTGGGGAAGTTTCGAAAGGAAAAGAAATCAAAGAGCTTTGATGGCTTCAGGTCAATGATATGCCTGAGACAGGGCAGAAGCAATCGACATGCAACCTTTTTATCCCCATATGTGTAAAAGATGATTGACTTTTGTTTTGCTTCCGGATACCTGTTGACGGGGCCTAAAAATAATGCAAGAATAGTATTCTGCGTAAGACGAATGAGTTTTCCCGCCAGCTCTTCGCGTGAACCTGACAGACTTTCCTGTTACTAAGTTTCATTTTAAGCTTATTCTAGGCCATATTTAAAATCCCATCCCTAACTAGCAACTCGCTCGATATCCCAATTCCGTGCGATTTTTTTTGTTTATTAGGGGTTAAAACACAGAGATTCCTCAACGATTTCTGCCTTGAAAAAGGCTGCAAATAGGGGAGAAAACCGGTCTCTGTGGATAACTTTTGGGGTAGATTATGCGGCTTTGAAAGCGCTTTTGATGAGATCTTCATTACAAAAACCTACCAATTTTACTCATTTTACCCATAGCATACATGCGCCCAAAGAAATATTTTTCAAAATTTAAGGAGCCGCTGACACCGATGCCAAACCTGGTTGAGGCTCAGCTTGATTCATTCAAATGGCTTCAGGAACAGGGATTGAAAGACGTATTCGGAGAATTCTCTTCAATCCAGGATTTTACAGGAAAGAAATTCGAGCTCGACTTTACGGGATTCGAGCTTCAGAAGCCCAAATACGACGAGGCATATGCCAAGGCCAATAAGGTCAACTTCGAAGCCCCTCTCAAGGTGATGGTTCGAGTCAAGAACAAGATCCTCAATACTGAGAAGGAGCAGGAAGTATTCATGGCCGACTTCCCTGTCATGACTGAGCACGGTACGTTCATCATCAATGGTATCGAGCGATTGATCGTGCCTCAGCTCGCGCGATCATACGGTGTGTTTTTCACAGCAAATGAACTCAAGGGAAAGAGCTATTTCGGAACGAAGATCATTCCAGCACGAGGCGCATGGATTGAGATCGAGACGGAAGCGGATGGCGCGATGATGGTAAAGATCGATCGAAAGCGAAAATTCCCGGTTTCTTCGCTTCTTCGAATCTTCGGAGTGGATACTGATACGGAAATCTACGACCTATTCAAGACAAGCAAGTATGCTAAGCCTCACCTCGAGGTTACTTTGGCAAAGGATCATGCCAAGACATCTGACGAATCATATGTAGAAATCTACCGAAAGCTTCGAGATGGCGACCTCGCCACTCCAGAAAACGCCAAAGAGCATATCTCGGCGCTTTTCAGCACGGAGCGATATGAATTCTCGCGAGTCGGACGATTCCGATTCAATCAGCGATTCGGCAAGCCTATGGATGAGAAGAATCTCAGCCAGATGGCGCTCACTCTTGACGATCTCGTTACGAGCATCATGCATATGATCGAGCTCAACCATAATCCTGCGGCGGAAATCGACGATATCGACCATATGGGATCTCGACGAGTGCGATTGGTTGGAGAAATGCTCCAGCAGAAGGTTCGAATCGGTATGACTCAGATCAAGCGAAACATTCAGAACCGAATGTCTACTATTGATACTGATGCGACATTGCCTGTGAACTTCATCTCTCCTCGACCTCTCCAGGCTCGAGTAAAGGAATTCTTCACGACGAACCAGCTATCACAGTTCATGAGCCAGGAAAATGTCCTCTCAGAGCTAGAGCACTTGCGACGAATCTCAGCCCTCGGTCCCGGCGGACTTACGCGAGAGCGAGCAGGTATCGAAGTTCGAGACGTACACCCTTCTCATTATGGACGAATCTGTCCGATCCATACGCCTGAAGGTCCGAACATCGGTCTCGTTCTTCAGCTTGCTACATATGCTCGAATCAACCATTTCGGCATGATCGAGACTCCATATGCAAAGGTAAAGAATGGAAAGATCACGTCTGAAATCATCTATTTGAACGCCCTCGAAGAAGAAGGCTTCAGAATCGCCCACGCTGCGACTCCGTATGATACGAATATGAAGATCAAGGAAGAGCGCGTAGAGGTACGACTCAAGGGCAAGCCTGCGATCGTACTTGCTACTGATGTGGATCTCATGGACGTTGCTACAGAGCAGGCATTCTCGATCTCTACATCGATGATTCCTTTCGTAAGCAATGATGATGGTACGCGAGCCTTGATGGGATCGAATATGCAGAAGCAGGCTACGCCTGTAATCGTTCCTGAAGCTCCTTTCGTTGCTACGGGAATTGAAGAAAAAGCAGCTCTCGATGTAGGACGAGTAATCGTGGCTCCAGATGATGGAACTATCACATATGTAGATGCGCAGAAGATCGTTTTCAAGGGTCCAAAGAAGGACATTGAATACAAGCTCGTCGCATTCGAAAAGTCTAACCAGTTCACGGCTTTCCATCAGCGACCGGTTGTTTTCCCTAATCAGAAAGTAAAGCGAGGAGATATTCTCGCTGATGCTTCTACGACTGACAATGGTCAGATCGCGCTCGGACAGAATGCGCTCATCGCATTCATGACATGGTCTGGCGCGAACTATGAAGATGCCATCATCATTTCTGAGCGATTGGTTCGAGAATCGAAGTTCACGACCGTGCACCTCGAAGAATTCGAAATCAATGTTCGAGATACGAAGCTTGGGCCCGAAGTCACTACTCATGACATTCCGAATGTCGGAGAAGGCAAGCTCAAGAACCTCGATGTAGACGGCATCGTTCGAATCGGCGCAGAAGTTCGGCCAGGAGATATCCTCGTAGGAAAGATCACTCCGAAGTCTGAAACGCAGCTTACGCCTGAAGAGCGACTCCTCCGATCAATCTTCGGAGAAAAGTCTCGAGACGTTAAGGATTCATCTAAGCGACTCGAAAATGGAAAGCGAGGACGAGTCATCGGCGTCAAGGTATTCTCGCGAGAGCGAGGCGATAAGCTCGAATCTGGAATCATCAAGCGAATCCATATCGAGGTCGCGCTTCTTCGAAATGCGACTGTCGGAGATAAGTTCGCTGGACGACATGGAAACAAGGGTGTCATCTCACGAGTCCTTCCTGTCGAAGATATGCCATTCATGGCTGACGGTACTCCTGTGGATATGATCCTTACTCCGCTCGGTGTGCCTTCTCGAATGAACCTCGGACAGATCATGGAACTTCACCTCGGTCTCGCTGCTGCAAAGGGCGGATATCAGGCTATCGTCCCTCCATTCATGGGCGCGACGGTTGAGGAAATCAAGGCAGAGCTCGTTGCTCAGGGAATCCCTGAGACTGGAAAGCAGAAGCTTTTCGATGGACGAACTGGAGAAAAGTTCGAGCAGGACGTATCAGTCGGATACATGTATATGTTGAAGCTTCACCATATGGTCGAGGATAAGATCCATATGCGATCTATCGGTCCCTACTCTTTGATCACGCAGCAGCCTCTCGGAGGAAAGGCGCAGTCAGGAGGTCAGCGATTCGGAGAAATGGAAGTGTGGGCGCTCGCAGGTTATGGAGCCGCTCATATGCTCCGAGAAATGCTTACGATCAAGTCGGACGATATCGTCGGACGATCTCAGGCTTTCGACTCTATCGTAAAGGGCCAGCGATTGATCGAGCCTAATGCTCCCGCATCGTTCAATGTATTGTTGGCGAACCTGCGAGGTCTCGGCATCGATGTAGAACTCCAAAAAGACGGTCGAATTGGAGAATTGATTGAAGATGATTCGATTTAAGCCGCATCCAACTTTTATCTAAAACCTACACAAAAAAACACAATTATGAAAACTTCAAGAACAATCAAGGAAAAAAGCGTGGATGCATTCGACTCAATCGTCCTCAAGCTCGCATCTCCTGAGCGAATCCGAGAATGGTCTCATGGCGAGGTGACGAAGCCGGAGACGATGAACTACCGAACGCAGCGAAGCGAGAAGAATGGTCTTTTCGATGAGAAAATCTTCGGTCCTGAAAAGGATTTCGAATGTTATTGCGGAAAGTATAAGGGAATTCGATATAAGGGAATCGTCTGCGAGAAGTGCGGAGTAGAGCTTACGCGATCAATCGTTCGACGAGAGCGAATGGGCCATATCGAGCTTTGCGTGCCCGTTTCTCATATCTGGTACTTGCGAACTCTTCCTTCTCGAATCGCACAGGTTCTCGGAATGAATGCTGGAGAAGTGGAGAAGGTTATCTACTTCGCCGGATATTTGATCACCAAGGTCAATGAGGAAGAAAAAGCCCGACTCCTCCGAGAGCTCGATAGCGAATATAAGAATAAGGTAAAGACTCTTCAGGATGAAAAGACCAAGGAGGCTCTTATCGAATTGCTCATGGGCGCAAAGACTGATATCGAAAGCATTCAGATCGGACGCGTTCTCGACGAAGTCGCATACCATAAATTCTCTCTCCGATATGGATCTTCATTCGAGGCTGGCATCGGCGCAGAAGCTGTTCACAATATTTTCAAGACTCTCGATGTCAAAAAGCTCCTTACAGAGCTCGAATCAAATGTCGATAAGGCATCCGCTGTCGATCGAGACAAGATCCTCCGACGAATCTCAGTCGTCAAATCCCTCGCTCAGGCGAATGTTCGACCTGAATGGATGTTCATCAATGCTCTCCCTGTAATTCCAGCAGGTCTCCGACCTATGGTTGCATTGGAAGGCGGACGACATGCCACTTCTGATGTTAACGATCTCTACCGACGAGTTATCAACCGAAACAATCGACTTCGAAAGCTACGAGAGATCAATGCTCCGGACGTCATCCTTCGAAATGAGAAGCGAATCTTGCAGGAAGCCGTAGATGCCTTGATCGACAACTCGATCCGACATGGTTCTACCGTATATGCAGGAATGGGCGCGGCTCAGCGACGACCGCTCAAGTCTATTGCCGATAACCTCAAGGGCAAGCGAGGTCTCTTCCGACAGAACTTGCTCGGAAAGCGAGTGGACTACTCTGGACGATCAGTAATCGTCGTAGGTCCAAACCTCAAGCTCAACCAGTGCGGACTTCCAAAGCATATGGCATTGGAATTGTTCCGACCATTCGTTATCTCAGAATTGCTCAAGCGAGAAATGGCCTTCAATATTCGAGGCGCATCTCGATTGATCGATGATGGTATTCCAGAAGTATGGGCAATCCTCGAGCAGATCATCAAGGATAAATACGTTCTCTTGAACCGAGCCCCTACGCTTCACCGATTGTCTATCCAGGCTTTCCAGCCGGTTTTGACAGAAGGTAATGCGATCCAGGTTCACCCTCTCGTTTGTTCTCCATTCAACGCCGACTTCGACGGAGATACGATGGCCGTCCACGTTCCATTGTCCGAAGAAGCTCAGCTTGAGGCACGAGAAATCATGCAGTCTAGCAAGAACATCTTGAAGCCGGGAACAGGAGAGCCGACTGTTACGAATAAGATGCTCGATATCGTGCTCGGAGCATTCTGGATGACGAAGCATGTTCCAGGAGAAAAGGGAGAAGGCAAGGCTTTCTCTGGTCCGGACGAAGCTATTCAGGCTTTGAACTTCGATCAGATCTCATACCGAACGATCATCAAGGTCCTCGCTCCTGAGACTCCTAAGTTCGCTGAATTCGAAGGAAAGGTATTCGAGACTACGGTCGGACGAATTCTTTTCAACAATCTCCTTGCAGATACATATGCATATGTGAATAAGGAAGTCACACAGTCAGTTATGAGCGGAATCATCAAGGATACCGTCAATCTCGTAGGCCTTGATAATGTTCCTGTGCTTATCGATAAGCTTAAGGATTTCGGATTCAAATATGTGACTAAGTCAGGCGTCACTTGGTCTATCGATGACATCGTCGTTCAGCCAGAGAAGCATGAAGTAGTAGAACGAGCTCGGGTCAAATCCGATGTCGTTACTGCGGATTACAATGATGGATTGCTCGCTGCAGACGAGAAGACTCGAAAGATCATCGGAATCTGGCAGGATGCCAAGGCAGAAGTTGAATCACATGTAGCTCGAACTCTTGATCGAAATAGCCCGGTCTATGACATGGTTATCTCAGGAGCGCGAGGTTCGATGGGTCAGCTTACGCAGATGGTGGGTATGAAGGGTATGATCCAAAACTCTCAGGGAGAGACGATCGAGCTTCCGATCACATCATCATTCAAGGAAGGACTTACTCCGATTGAATACTTCATTACGACTCACGGCGTGCGAAAGGGTATGACCGATACTGCCTTGAACACAGCGAAGGCCGGATACCTTACGCGACGACTCTTCGTTGTCGCTCAGGACATCATGATCACCGAAGACGATTGCGGAACGAAGGAATCGATTACGATCACCCACAAGACCGCATCAGGAATCTCTCAATCATACGTGAAGTCTGCCACTGGACGAATCGTCGCCAAGGATGTGACGAATGCTGATGGAGCAGTCATCTTCAAGCGAGGCCATCTTTTGACAAAGGACGATGCCCTCGTTCTCGAAAGCCAGGGAATCATCGAATTGGCAGTGCGATCTCCGCTCTCTTGCAAGACTGAGCTTGGAATCTGCGCAGCTTGCTACGGTATGGATCTTGCCAAGGGCAAGATGACAGACCTCGGAGAAGCCGTCGGTACGGTTGCCGCACAGGCGATTGGAGAGCCGGGAACTCAGCTTACTATGCGTACCTTCCACTCAGGAGGTGTAGCCGTAGTCGGAGGAGATATCACAGCCGGTTTGCCGCGAGTAGAAGAATTGTTCGAGCTTCGAGCGCCTAAGCACCCTGCGATCATCGCAAAGGTTGATGGCGTCATCAGCGAAGTGCGAGAGGCCGGACGAGACCGAATCATCAAGATCATTCCTGATGCTCCTGCAAAGGGCAAGAAGATCGTCGAGACGGAATACCTCTTCCATCACCCGCGAGTTCCTACTGTAAAGGCGAATCAGCATGTATCGAAGGGAGACATCCTCACTGACGGTCATGCGGATATCGAAGAGCTTTACAAGTATGCCGGACAGAGCGCTGCTCAGGAATACATCATCAATGAAGTAAAGAAGATTTACGAGTTGCAGGGAGATAGCTTGAACCGAAAGCATATCGAAATCATCGTGCGACAGATGTTCTCACGACAGAGGGTCAAGGAAGCGGGCAGCACTCCATTCGCAGTCGGCGACCATGTCGAAAGCGTAGAAATGGATGTAGAAAACCGAAAGGCTCGAAACAATAGCGGAATCGAGGCGAAGGGAGAGCATGTAGCCATGGGAATCACGGAAGCATCGCTTTCGCGAAGAAGCGTTCTCTCGGCGGCATCGTTCCAGCATACGAACCGAATCCTCATCGGCGCATCATTGAAGGCACAGCCGGATCAGCTTTATGGAATCATGGAAAACGTCATCATCGGACGATTGATCCCTGCCGGAACCGGATTCAAGGGAAGCCCGAAGAACAAGATGATCCAGGATCTTCACGATTCGTACGCGAACGGAGATACAGACGAATACTTGAATGCATAGGAACGCGTAATCGCGTCAAGAACTATGTGCTCGGGATTTATCAAAAGGCTCGCTTAAGTCACGGCGACCTTTACAAAAAATCTCAACCCAAAACCTATGGCCTCAACAGCTGAACGCATCAAGGAACGACTCGGTATCGTTGATGTAATCAGTTCGTATATCAAGGTGGAAAGCGCCGGCGCCAATTTCAAGGCGCGGTGTCCTTTTCACAATGAAAAAACTCCGTCATTCTTCATCTCGCCATCCCGAAACAATTATTATTGCTTCGGTTGCGGACAGAAAGGGGATATCTTCACCTTCGTTCAGGAATATGAAAAGATGGATTTCCTAGGCGCCCTCAAGGTGCTGGCTGAGCGCGCGGGCGTGCCTCTCGATGAATTCAAATCGGATGCCTATAAGAAAAGCGAGCGTCAGTACAAGATCCTGGAAATGGCCATGGAGTTTTATGCGCGGCTTTTGTGGCTTGCCAAGCCGGCACCTGGAGCAGATGCTTTGAGATATCTGTTTGATCGAGGATTGACGGAGCAAAGCGCCAAGGATTGGAAGATCGGATATGCGCCGGATGAATGGCGATCGGTTTCGTCATATCTCATCAATCAGAAAATCGAAGGGCATCTGATCTCGCTCGATGAGATGGAGCAGGTCGGCTTGATCAAGCAGAGCTTGGAGAATGGTCAGCGCAAATGCTATGACCGATTCCGTTCGCGCATCATGTTCCCATTATTCGATTCGTCAGGACGTGTCGTAGGGTTTTCTGGCAGAATCTTTGGCAAAGAAGCGGTGGATGGCGCCTCGGCAAAATATCTCAATAGCCCGGACAGCCAGGTCTTCAATAAGTCAGAGCTATTGTATGGATTCGATCGCGCCAAGCATGCCATTCGCAAATGGGGCTATGTGATTCTGGTAGAGGGCCAGATGGATTTGCTCATGTCGCATCAGATCGGCGTCGAGAATACCGTCGCTACATCGGGAACGGCCTTGACTTCTCTTCATTTGGAAAAAATCGGCCGCATGACGAAGAATCTCATCTTCATGTACGACGCCGACAATGCCGGCTATGGCGCTACGCGAAGAGGGGAGCGATTGGCGATCGAGCAGGGCTTCGATGTGAAAGTCGTGACTTTGCCAAAGGGCGAGGATCCGGCTTCTCTCATCGTGAAGGACAAGGCGGCATTCGTCGAAGCCCTCAAGAAGTCTACGCATGTCGTGGAATATTATCTGGGCGTCTTGATGGAAAAATATTCGGATGTCGATGCGGATGGTAATGATAGAGGAGGGGACAAGATGCGCCATGAATTAATCAAGGCTTTGGAGAAGGAAATCGTGCCGGATATCGCCCTTACGCCAAGCTCTATCAAGCGAGGCGAATTGATCTCGCTTGTCGCGGCGAGAGGCCTGAAGTCAAAGATCGACGAAAAGAGAATCAGCGATGAGGTCGATGCCCTGGTTCAAAAGATCGCCATCGATGGCCGCGAATCAATACTTGGACTCAGCTCTTTTTCTCAATCGTCATCGTCGAAATCATCCGCCTCAAAGTCAGATTCAAAGGGATCGTCCGGGTCATCGAATGATTCCGCTGATTATATCGGCAATGAAAAAGTGATGGGCGGAAAGATGTATGCGAGCCAAGACCATATCGAGGCAAAGACTCCGGTCGATGTGGCTATGCGCAGGACTCTGGCTCTCATGACGTATATAGAATCACTCATGGAAAAGGCGGGTGGCACGAACGCTGATGCTGATGCGGGCAAGCCAGTCGCAAATGCCGCCCATGCTGAAAAATACAAGAAAGTCCGCGACGATGCCGAAGAGCGCTTCGCTGTTTTCGTGCAGGGAGATGAGGCAAAGCAGATAGCGGAATTGCGCGCGAATAATCGCGATGAATTATTGTTCGAGGGCGAGGCGTTTTTCGCCCAGTCTGATGGAAAAATAGAAGCGCAGATAGAGAATCTGCGCAGGCATCTCTTCGATCTTCTGTATGAGCTCGAAGAACGATCGCTCAAGCAGAAATTAAGCAAGCATATGTCCGAATTATCCCTTGCTGAGAGTTCCAGAGATAAGGTAAGATCAGACGAAATAATCCGCAAGTGTCAAGAAATCTCCCTTCGACTATCAGAGCTTCACAGACAGAAAAGATGACAGGAAAGCAAAAAATTTTTCATAACATAAAACAATTAATAGAAAGCCAATAAAATATATGCCACAAAAAACAAAAATCAAAAGCAAGCCATCGAAGCCGTCAAAGCCTGAGAAAGCCGCAAAGAAAGTGACTGCGAAAGCAGCAAAAGCGCCGAAGCCAGCAAAACAGCCAAAAGTCGCCAAGGTAAAAGAGCCGAAAATGAAAGGTCCGAAAGCCTATAAGCCAAAGTCGTCAAAAAAGACGCATGGTCTTCATGCTGCCGATATGTCCTTGTCGAATGTGATCGAGACCGCACAGCATCCAAAGAAAGGAAAGCCCACTCGAGGGTCAATGGAAGAAAGGGCGGTTGATTTGATCCAGAAGGGAAAGGATCGCGGCTTCGTGACATATGATGAAATCCTCAAATCATTCCCGCATATCGAGGACGATGTTATCTTCCTCGAAGAGCTCTACAATACGCTGTCGGTTGCCGGGGTGGATGTTCTCGAAGGAGGAGGATTGCTTGATTTCAATAAGGATGCTGAGGATATTTTGAAAAAATATGGAACTGCAAAGAGCGATACATATGACTCCATCCAGATGTATCTCAAGGAAATCGGCCAGTATCCTCTCATCAATGCGCATGAGGAAAAAGAGCTCGCAAAGCGAATTGCGCTCGGAGATATGGAGGCAAAGAATCTCCTTGCCAAAGCAAACCTCCGACTCGTGGTTTCTATCGCCAAGAAATATGCGAACCGAAGCCCTGATCTCACATTGCTCGACTTGATTCAGGAAGGAAACCTCGGTCTCTTCAAGGCCGTAGACAAATTCGATTGGTCAAAGGGATTCAAATTCTCGACATATGCGACATGGTGGATTCGACAGTCGATCACGCGAGCCCTCGCTGATCAGTCCCGAACGATCCGAGTTCCCGTGCATATGGTTGAAACGATTGCGAAGTATAAGCAGGTAGTGCGACGATTGTTCCAGGATTTGGGACGAGAGCCTTTGCCAGAGGAAATCGCGACTGAGATGGGAATCGAGCCAGAGAAGGTATATATGATTGAGAAAATCGATCAGAATACGGTTTCATTGGATGCGCCAGTCGGTGATGATGGCGATGACAAGTCGATGTTCGGAGATTTTATCCCTGATGATAAAATCCTCTCTCCTGATCAGGAATCATCTCGACGAATCCTTGCGGATCAGGTCACTGAAATCCTCGGCGACCTTTCGGAAAAAGAGCGAGAAATCCTCGCGCTCCGACATGGCCTCACGGATGGCATCCAGCATACGCTCGAAGAAGTAGGCAAGATGTTCGGCGTAACGCGAGAGCGAATCCGACAGATCGAAGCCAAAGCTCATGAAAAGATCCGCCAGCATGAGAAGGTGAATCGGTTGAAGAACTATTAGTCAGAAATAAAAAACCTCGCCGTTCTGCTGATTTGCGCATTTTTGCAAGGAAGCAGAACGGTGAGGTTTTTTCTATTTCTGCTTGTTGTAGAGATACACAATCCGCATGAAGGAGGCGCGTTTTGTTACCGGGTAAGGGATACCTGGCGATGAAATCCGGACATAGAATCAGGCCCCGACATATCAATGCATGCCCGGGCAATTTTGCTACATATTGATATAATGATGAATCTATTGTATTCTGATGGTCAGAGCAGGTTCCTCCCAATGCGATTCACAGTCGAATTTCGACCTCTCTTTCACACAGAATTCTCCAAACCGATGCCCGAAAGGGCATGCAACCACCCACGCAATTGAACACGCATCTCGCACCTTCAGACAGGAATACGATTATCAGGTTGATCGCGGCGCTCTTCGTCTGCGCATGCCTTCTCCTCGCGCTCATCGGCGCGGCATATCTCGTTCGGGACCATAAAAGGATCTTCAGTCCTGAAAAGCAAAAGCCCTCGTCGCAAAGCAAAGGGGAGGCGGGTCGCAAATAGCGGCCCATACAAAGCATCGCCATTCATCATGGCGACAAAAAGGCCCGGCAGTTGCCGGGCCTTTATTCGTATGGTTTTGACGGTGGTCCTGCTCAGAGGATCGGGTAGATCCTCGAAATCAGCAAGGCTGTGATTACCGCCAGGGCGATGATACTTGCGGTGATAATGATCGCCTTGTTTTGCAAGGCCGTATCATCGATCGCATATCCTGTCGATTTCGCGCGGCGACGGAGTAGCCTTGTGATTAGCTCGTTGAGGATTACGGGCACCGCATACATGCAGAGCACCGTAAGTATGCCTATGACGAGCACTTCGATCCAATAGCTGTACATACTGGTTTGGTTTTTGGGTTGTGCCGGATCGCTCCGGCGGGTTGGTCGTTTTGCTCCTGCATGCAGGAGGGCTTAAGGAACAATCTGGCATATATATAATAGCACCTTTTATGTAAAAAGTCAACCATAGCCAATATCCACAGCGCGGTATAATGATATGCATATGAAGCCCTCTACAAAGGCCCAAAACAATGCCCAGAATGGGCCTGAGCATGGCTTTGAGCATGTGTTCAGCCAGCGCTATGCAAAGCTCAATTCCGCCCAAAAGAAGGCCGTAGACACGATAGATGGCCCTTTGCTGGTGGTCGCGGGGCCAGGGTCAGGCAAGACCGAAATCCTGGGCATGCGAGTGGCGCAGATCCTCAAGGAGACTCAGGCCATGCCTTCCAATATCCTCTGCCTGACATTTACCGATTCGGCATCGCAGAATATGCGGGATCGCTTGTCTCGTCTGATAGGCGAGCGCGCATATGGCGTCGCCATTCATACATTCCATAATTTTTGCGTCGATATCATTCGCAAGCATGGGGAGTTTTTTTATCATGGAGCGACATTCAGGGCCGCTGATCCGATTACGCAGATTTCGGTTCTGGAAAATCTTTTCAATGCGCTTGATCATGATGATCCGCTTCGCTCATACCATCCGGAGGAAGGCTTCGTTTATCTCAAGGCCACGCAGAATGCCATTTCGAATATAAAGAAGTCCGGCCTCATGCCGCATGAGCTCGTTGAGATTCTCGATGATAATGAAAAGGGGTTCGAGACGATTTCTGCGACGGTTCTGCCTGCATTCGAGGAGCGTCTGAGCAAAAAGGACTTCAGTGCCATCGAGCGCGCGGTTCAGGCTTTGGCTGATGCGGGCTCGAAGCGCGTCAAGGAGGCGCGCGAGGCAAAAGAAAAAGGCGGCGAAAAGAGCGGCGTAAAGTCAGGGGAGAAAAGCGCTGCCGCCATCGCTTTTCACTCAATCGAAGAAGCCGTCGCGAGCTCGATAGCGGATGCTTTGAGCGAAGCGTCCAAAAAAGACGAGACCGAGCCTCTCTCAAAATGGAAGGCTAAATGGATAGTGAAGGATGACGATGGCCGGAAGGTTTTCAAGGATGCATTGAATATCGGGCGCATGCGGAGCTTCGCTGCTTTGTATAAGGCCTATCAGACGGAAATGCATAGGCTCGGCTACTTCGACTTCGACGATATGATTCTCGATGTGATTCAGGCACTGTCTACTAATGCACGGCTGCGATATGAATTGCAGGAGCAGTACCAGTATCTGCTCGTCGATGAGTTCCAGGATACCAACAATGCGCAGATGCGAATCCTCTCGCTGCTCACCAGCGCTCCGGAGCATGGCGGCCGGCCGAATATCATGGTCGTGGGCGATGATGATCAGGCGATCTATAAATTCCAGGGCGCGGAGCTTTCGAATATCCTCGATTTTCGGCATCGCTATATCGACGTGGGGCTCGTATCGATGACGGACAATTATCGCTCGACGCAAGGCATTCTCGATCTCGCTATGAATATTATGAGAAAAGGGGAAAAGCGCCTCGAGAATCTCATTCCAGATCTGTCGAAGCAGCTCAAGTCTTTCAAGTCGGCGAACAAAACTGAAGACAGATCAGATGTCACTAGGCATCGAACAAACTTGGACGTAACGTCCGAGTCTCTTCTACGCGATATGGGGTCTGCGACCGATGTTTCGTATCACCTTTTCGAAACGCACCTTCATGAATATAAGTTCGTGGCGCAAAAAATCCGCGAGCTCATCGACGCTGGCACAAAGCCTGAGGATATCGCCATTATCGGGCGCAAGCATGCCAATCTCGAGGCGATCGTGCCTTTTTTGCGCAATGAAAAAGTGCCTATCAAATATGAGCGTGAGCAAAACGTATTCGCCGAGCCGCATATCCGCGAGATCATCATGATCGCTCGGTATATTTCATCTGTGATCGGCTCGCAGCCGCATGAAAGCGCGCAAGAAGATCTCCTTCCGACGATCCTGAGCTTTCCATTCTGGGGAATTCGCCGGATCGATGTCTGGAATATTTCGCTAGAGGCAAAGCGTTCGGGCAAGACTTGGCTCGAGGTCATGGCCAGCATGGGCGAGCCTGGCTTTGGCGACACCAATGGTGGGTCTTATGGCAAGCGCGTGGCAGATATCGCTGAGTTCCTGATCGAGCTTTCCGTGGAGGCCAAAAGCGCTCCGCTCGAGCTCATCCTCGATCGCATCATCGGCGCTCATGTCGCACTGGCCGTCGATACTGATAAGGAGGATGATTTGGATGATGGCTTGGAGCGCGACAGCGATAAGCCGGATGCGAAATTCACCAGCCCTTTCCGCGCGCATTATTTCTCTGGCGAAAAGTTTTCTCATGCGCGTTCCGAATACCTTTCGTTCTTGTCGAGCCTGCGGGTTTTTATCAATGCCATTCGCGCATTTGACGGATTTGATTCGCTAAGCGGGCATTTGACGATTGCGGATCTGGTGAAGTTCGTGGATATGTATGAGAAAAACAATCTCAGCCTCAATGACGAAAGCCCATTCGTGACTGCTCGAAGCGCAGTGAATCTGATGTCCGCGCATAAGTCCAAAGGCCTCGAATTCGATACGGTCTTTGTGCTCTCATGCCAGGACGATGTCTGGGCTTCTCGCGGCATGCCGGACCGAATTCCTTTTCCTATAAACCTGCCCGTAAAGCCAGCCGGCGACTCAGAGGACGATCAGCTGCGGCTATTCTATGTGGCTCTAACTCGCGCGAAGGATAATCTGATTCTCACTGCGCATGAAGTGAAAGAAGGGGGAAAGAAGGCGAGCCGTCTGCGATTCCTCGTCGATGCCGTGCCTGAAAGCGAAGCCTTGGTTGGCAGCATCGACAAGCTGGCACTAGCAAAATTCGCACCAGAGGCAGAAGAGCTCCTCGAGTCTGCACAGATGGCTTATCATACGACTGAATTTTTGGATGAGGAAAATGCCTTGCTCCGCGGCCTTGTCGAGAACTATAAATTGTCGGTCACTCATCTGAATAATTTCCTGAATGTTCCGAAGGGCGGACCGCGGCTTTTCTTTGAGCAGAATCTTCTGCGATTTCCGCAGAGCAAGACGCCATCCGGCGCATATGGTTCTGCGATTCATTCGACGCTCGAATGCATCCTTTTGGATCTAAAGAAAAAGACTGAGACATCGAACGAGACTCAGTTTGGAGCCGATACAGGCGGCAAAAAGAGAGAGAAATCTGATGCGGCTGCTGAATTGATGCCGATCGATGATATCCTTGCAGAATTCGAGAAGTTTTTGAAAAAGGAAAAGCTCCATCCTGCCGACTTCAAGCTATTCCTATCGCGTGGCAAGGCAGCCCTGACGGCATTCATGGCAAAGCGATCTGATACATTCAAGGATGCGGATATCGCAGAGATGGATTTCGGACGCGAGCAGATTCTGATCGTGGATCCCGATGCCGATGGCTATGCGGACGATGGCATTGGCCATGAGGATTTCCCAAATAAGGGCAGGGCTTTTATTACAGGAAAAATAGACAAGGTCTCGATTTCGGAAGATCAGCTTTCGGTTCATGATTATAAGACTGGCCGCGCATTCGAGTCTTTTGAGGACGCGACTGGGACGATGGCGATCAAAGGCTATCATTACAAGAACCAGCTTCTTTTTTATAAATTATTGATCGAGCATTCTGCGTATTGCCGCGAGGTATTGTTCCCGCGACTGCGCTCTGCTTCGAGGGGTCTCCATGGCGCAGCAAATACCGATGTCAGATTCGGCGTCATCGAATTCGTAGAGCCGGTCGGCACAAAGAAGGAAATCCATTGTGCGGAGCTTGAGCTCACGGATGAGGATGCGGATCGATTGAAGAAGCTCGCTGTCGCCGTATACCAGCGGATCCAAGCGCTCGATTTCGAAATGCCTGCCGAGATTGCGCAGAAATATGCGAAAGGGGAGTATAAGAATGACTTCGATGCGATTAGGGATTTTGAGGAGTTCTTGCTCGGCGAATAGTCGTTAGATATGCGGCAAAAAAACAAAAGCCCCAACGAAAGCTGGGGCTTTTGTCGGGGGGTGGATATCAATACCGTGGCGCAAGGCCGAAGTGTCAGTTTTCCTTTTCGAGAACGAGAAGGATTTCGTTCCTGTTTTCAATATAGCCTCCGACCGTTTCCTTGCTTAGTTGTGGGGGGACAAGAAAATAATTTGCCCTCAGCGCATGTCGGTTGATGATTTTATTAGAGCGATCTAGCGTTTCGAATGTTTCTCCGAGTGCATAGATCAAAGTGGAGCGCTCACGATCCTGCTTGATTAGTCTCATGGTCGCAGATTGATCCGCGGTGAAAAATGTCAGTAGATCCAAAGCCCTTGCGTTTCGGGCCCTGTACGTTTCTTCCCCAATTTTCATAGTTACGGATGCAAACATGTACCTGAGCGTTTGGATCGCCATTCGCTCATCTTTATCATATTCGGCAGGCAATATGTTTGCGACTCTCATGAGTCCAAAATGCTTTCTGCTTGCTGGACCTGTCGTCTGCTTGCTCAACACATTCTTTAGCGTAAGGGGATGTTCAGGGACGTCGTACGGACCTTCGTAGCAAGCCTCCGGATATGTCTCCTTCAGCCAGTCGTAGACGTTCTTGTCTTGCGGGGTTTCAAGTGTGATCAGCCTGGGCTGGCCAGGCATTTCTATTTGGGATGTCAGAATGGTCATGGGTAGACGGGGTTGGTGTTGGGGTTCGGGCTTTCTGTGATTTAGAATGACATAAAATAGCAAATAGTCAAATCGCGAGATTATTGTCCCAAAAATTCCTTAACCAAGGCATTCATCGTTCCATATGGAAGCGCGCCGAATCCATTTCCTTTCGAGTCTACGATGGGAATGATTTTGTCTTTTGATACGAAAACCGTGAAAGGCGTGACTTCGACGTTTGTCATTTTGATGGCATTGTCATAGCTGTCCTTTGTCTTCTGGGCAAATTTGCCGCTTGATAGGCAGACATTGAATTTGGCAACATCGATGCCCAGCTCTCCTGCGTACACAGGCAATTGCTTTGGATCTGGCTCGATATCCGGATCCGATGCTGCGAATACCTTATCAATGAATGGGAAAAACTTTTCCTCTCCTCCTACATCAGCGGCACATTCAGATGCTTGCGCGAGAGATCCTGACTGAGCATGGATGGAAAGAGGGAAATGCCTATAGACCCAGGCGATTTTGCCAGAAGCTTTATTTTCAGAATATATCTGATTCAATGTCTCATGCATCATCTTGCAATATGGGCACTGAAGATCCGAATAATCGACGATGATAAGCGATGCATTGTCGATATCTCCGAGCACATGGTCGCGGTCATCGACAGGGATGAAAGCATCATTGTTCAAAACCTGAGGCTCGTCTATCGAGATGGCCTTTGGCTCTGCGACGCTGGAGCGGTTCAGATAAATGGCAAAAGCGATCGCGAGTCCTGCAATGAGGATTGCAATAGGGGTAAGGACATTTCCTTTTGTGTACTTGTACGAGGCGTTCATGCCAAAGATTATATCATGCCTAGAACGGCAGGCTGAATGTCATCTTGCTCTCTTCTTTTTTCTCCCAGTCAGTAGGGTCGATATCGAATTCGATAACCTTGTCGCCCTCCTTGTATTTGAGCTTCTTATTCGTCATTGCATATTCGTATACGTCCTTCGTCACTTCCACATCGCTGATGCAGTACTTGATGATCTTTTCGATCTCGCCTTTCTTCCACCATTCAATTGCTTCGAGGCCATGGGCGGTTTTGCCTTTGCCGAGCGTCGCAGAGGCGATATTGTCCAAACCTACTCGGAAGCCGATGGCTTTTCGAATTTCCTTGAGGAGATCGAGACTCTTTATCTTTGTCAGATCGCCAGAATAGTATTTATTCAGGAGCGGAATATCGAAGTGGTCTCCGTTGAATGTGATGAGCATATCGGCGCGCTCGAGTATCGGCCAGAGCTTATGGAGATCTTCCTGCAGATAGCTCTGATATTCACCGGTCTCGGTATCGTAGGTGCAGAGCACGGAGATGTCGAGGAGAGTAGGGTCCCATTTTCCGACATCCTGAAAGGCGTTTCTGGTTTCAATATCAAATACTATTTTGCGCATATCGGCGCATTATACACGAGCCACGAACTCTTTTACAAATTCGGGGTTGGGGACAGAGGCTTTTTCTCCGGATGCGAGATTCTTTATCTCATATGCATTTGCAGACGCCTCATTTTCTCCGATGATGATGACATTCGGAATGCTATGCTTTTCAGCGGTCTTGATCTGGTCTCCGGTGCTTCTTTCGGAATAATTCATTGCGATATTTACGCCGATGTCTCGCAGCTCTCGGGCGATTTTTTCCGCAAATGACTTTGCTGCTCCTGTCGAATCCTCCATGATGCAGATCATCACATTCGCTGCAGGCTTATATGCTGGCAAAAGATTTCGGGTCTCGAGGAAGTCTCGGATCGTTACATCTCCCATGCCGAATCCGCATGCTGGCATGCTTTCGCCCCCGAATAGGTCCATGAGCTCATCATATCGTCCGCCTCCAAAGAGCGCGCGATTGTTTGCGGGATCAGTGTCATATACCTCGAATACGATGCCCGTATAATAGTCGAATCCCCGAACGATTCCCGGATCGAATTCGACATTCGTGATGCCGCGTTCCTTGAGCGTATCCATTGCGAGCTTGAGCTCTTCGTAGGCTGCCTTGATATTCGGGAATGCGAATGCCTGGCTTCGATCGCCGTCCAAATCGAAATTCAAGAAGGCGAAAGGCTTGCCGATGATCTGCTCTGCCTCGGAATAGAATGTTTCTTCTGGGATCTTTGCCTTGCGATCGAGAAGCTTGCTCATCGCATGCGCCTGATTCTCGTCCAGCTCATACCAATCATTGAAGAGGGAATTGAGGAGCTTGCGGCTGCTGATGCGAATCTTGAAATCCGAAGTCTGCGCTCCGAATTCCTTCATGATTTCGGATGCGACTTCTATGATCTCGATGTCCGCTGATGTATTGGCGAGGCCGAACATATCCACATTGAGCTGCCAATGCTCTCGCAATCGTCCGCGCTGAGGTCTCTCATATCGGAATAGGTTTGGAATAGAATAGAGGCGGAGAGGGTAACCTAGTTCTCGTCTTCGCCCAGCCACGAGTCGCGCTACCGTTGGCGTCATTTCTGGTCGCAATGCAACTTCGCGATCGCCTCGATCGACGAATGTATACATCTGCTCATTTACGATTTCCTGGCCAGACTTGGCTTTGTAGAGCTCTGTCGGCTCGAGGATCGATGCATCGTATTTGGCATACCCGAATTTCTCGACGGCCTTTTTCCAGACAGAGAATATATGCTCCTGAACGAATAGGTCTTCAGGGTAAAAATCTCTGACGCCCTTATAAGGCTCTGTCGATAGGGTATTGGACTTTCTTTGCATGATGGTTATGATTCTAACGTCTATGCACCTATTATACAAGAAACAGGGAGAGACCTGCCTGGAATGCCTCCAGAGGCTCAAAAACGACCTCCAAAGCGAGGGCAAACCCGTTCCCGTATCCCTCACATATGCAGGCCGCCTCGACCCTCTAGCGGCCGGATTATTGATCGCCCTTGAGGGCGATGAGATTAAGGAAAAGGAGTCATATTTGGGGTTAAAGAAGACATATGAATTCGAGGTTGTTTTAGGCGTCGCGACGGACACTTTCGACCAGCTCGGCATTGTCGCTTCGGGCGATACTGCCGGCGATGATTTTTTAACATGGCCGACATTAAGTTTTGATCAAGATGGCGGTAGCGATGACGGCAAGCTTGGTGGTCGAGACGATCTCTTGGGCAAAGTGCGGCAAACATATCCATTCTATTCGTCGAAGCCGATCGATGGCATTCCGCTTTTTCAATATGTAAAAGATCATGGGATCGATGCGACAATTCCGAAATTGCCGACGAATGAGGTTGAAATATATGAGATTGAAATTCTTTCTCGCGAGCAAGGGAAGGATGCAAAGAAGGTGTCGCGGATCTCAGACTTGGTGGAAGAAACTATGACGTTACTTGATGGTTCGTTACACCATGCGGAAATCTCGCCTGATGAACTCGCGATCGAATCGATCGTATTCGCGCAACAGATCAAGGGCGACTTTAGGCAAAATGAAATAATTGAATCATGGAAAAAATGGCAGACTGAATATGAGGCGCCTGGCAGAGACGACTGCAATGTGCCGCTCAAGATTATGAAATTCAGCATGACGGTAAGCAGCGGATTCTATATAAGAAGCTTTGCATGTTGGCTGGGACAGAGGGCGGGGGTAGGGGCGATTGCGCGAAATATCATGCGGGTGAAGGCTGGTGATTTTACCCTTAAATAGAGCCCTATAAATACTTGACAAATACCATATATATGTGGTATTATTGTAAAGGAGATTTTTCACTGGTTGCAGTTTCAGGACAATGCATTGGATACATTCGCATGCTTCTAATGCGTTGTCTTGATGGCAACAACGGTCTGCGTTATTACCTTCCAGCACCTCATGCTGAGGTGCTGGATTTCCAGGTAAGAGCGTCTGGTCGTTAGCACATTGATTGTGTCAAAATGAAACTACAAAATACAACGAAAAGCAAAGCGGTCCACACCTCCGCGGTCACGACAGCCCTCGAAATCGCACGTCTTGCAGTAAAACAGCGCACATGTGCCCTGCATGACGAAATCTCCATCCACTTCTATCATCATTGCGATGTACAGGTGTGGATGGATGGCGATGAGCCCAATACGAGTGTCGTGAAGCCGGCAATGCCTCTTGAGGAATGGGAAACTGCAACGCCAGAAGGTTGCGAGGAGGGGGTTATTCAGACCTGTATCGTCCACGCACAGGGTTCCTGGGTCATGTACGGGCCTTCCGTCACCAGTTATCTGGGCGGAACATACAGTGTCAAGGTTTGCCTCTATCGTAAGCTTAGGAGCGGTCGTTACAATTCGTCGCCTTGGAATCTTTTATATGTCGCCATTTGTTTGCCTTCGCATGGTCAGTCCGACCGTCCGACTGCCGATATCTACTTTGGCGCCGCCTTCAAAGATTCTTCGATGATGGATCGTGTCACTGATCCTCGAAACTATTATGCGCTTGGCAATTTTGCCGATACGCATTTTACTCCTATGCGGCAATCCGTTTACGGTCCCGAGTCTATTGAAAGCCTGCCGTTCCTGCGCTTCCTTGCAATTACCAATGGCGAAAAATGGACACTTGACCCTGAGCCAAAACCAGAGCCTGCGGCCACGATCGCTGTTTCGGAAAAAGAAAAACCGACGCATCGATTCAAGCTGATCGATGAGATCAATCATCTCATTTGGAGGATTTTCCATGGCGTGCCTAAGGAATAAGCGGTTTCATCGCTTCTAGAATGCAAGCCGCCGGTTGGCAACGACCGGCGGTTTTTCTTTTTTTTATTTGATCAAAACTTAATGTCGCTATTGCTAAAGTGTTCGCGATGAATGATCGCTTACTGAAACCAGCAATGCAGACAAGCCTGATCGGCAACGATAGCATCGAGACAACCGACGAATTATGTCGAATCGCTATTTTGCTGAAAGCCAGCGACATTCATCTCGATATTGCCGAATATGCGGCATGGGTCACTTTGCGTATCGGCACGAATATAACAAACCGCACATCAATTTCTCATGAAATTGCCCGCTCGATTGTAGGCAGGATAAAAGTGCTTGCCAGATTGCGATTGGATATAAATGACAAGAGCCAGGACGGTGCATTCACGTTCCGACACAAAGATGCGGAATCGCATATTGAAACCAAGGCGTACATTCGCGTATCGACAGCGCCGACCGTGTTCGGAGAAAATATCGTATGCCGCATATTTTCGAACAATGTCGATTTATTCGATCTGGCGCATATAGGCTTGCCTACTGAGGAATATGAAATGCTCATATCCGCGCTCCATAAGGATTCCGGATTGATCCTGGTCTCCGGCCCTACTGGTTCGGGCAAGACGACTACGCTCTATGCATGCTTGAGACATCTATCCCGACAATCCAAAGTCATCGTAACGCTCGAGGATCCCGTCGAAGTTGTCATTCCGAATATAAGGCAAATCGTCGTTCAGCAAGAGCAAGGATTCGGATTTGCGCATGCTCTGCGCAGTGTGCTGCGGCAGGATCCGGACGTAATCATGGTTGGTGAAATACGCGACAGGGAAACGGCGGAGCTTGCAATACAAGCGGCGCTGACAGGCCATTTGGTATTGGCTACCATTCATGCCGTCTCGGCTCTCGGCATCATCGACCGATTGAATTCGATCGGTATCAAATCAGATGCATGCGCACAGGTCATCAATTTGCTCGTATCTCAAAGAAAGATCCATACGCATTCAAGCGCCAAAATCATATTCGAAATCGTGCAATTCAATCAGAAATTCAAATCGGCGCTGATGTTTTCCGATGGGGCAGGTAGCAATAGTCTCGCACAGACGATTAGGGAAGAGGGGATTATGCTGCTGAAGGATAGGGTTGAAAATATGTTCCATGAAGGTTTGATATCCAAAGATGAGATGAATAAATATATTCGATAATGATGAAAAATAAAGCAAAGATTTATACGATAGACAGGCAGTCTCTTAAGGCGCTCGCTCATTCGATCCGGGCGGGGATTTCTCCCAGGGAGGCTTTGCTCTATATCGCATCATCAAAGAAAAATAAGCAGAAGCGCGATATGGAAACGATTGCTGATATGTTCCTATCGGGCATGCCATATTCGGAAGTGTTCTCGCATACGCAGCTCAGCAAGAATCCTCTTTTTATCCAGATAATCCATATCAGCGAATCGAATGGCCAGATCGCGGTCGCATTGGAAAAGATAGTGGCCCATCTGTCGAATGCGAATAAGGCCAGGTCGCAGATTATTGGATTGTCCGTATATCCAGCCATCGTGCTCCTCATGACGATTTCGTTCTCATTGTTCACCCTTCTCGTAATCGTTCCGAATATAAAGGACATCATCAGCATGCCTGGTGTCTCCCTGAATCCGCTGACGAGCATGATGCTATATGCATCAGACTTGCTGATCCATAGGAGCCCGCTCGTGATCGGAACGCTTATTGGGCTTATTGTCGCATTGATCGTCATCTTCCGATTGAGATTCTTTAGGATGAAATTCCATATTTTTATCCTAAAATCGCCGGCAATTTCCTCATTCATGAAAGCCTATCTATTCGGCTCTTATTCCGCATTCATTGCTCTATATATACGATTCCGTGCCGATATCGGTACGGTATTCGGGCTGCTCGCGAATACGACCAAGCTTCATCCGATCAAATTGGAATTCATCCGAATATCCGAATCCGTGACCAAGGGCATGCAGCTTTCGGATGCGCTGAAAGGCGGACAGATGAGGCGAGCAGGAACAGAGATCGTTCCTTCGATATGGACATTGTTTGCCTCAGTGGCTGAGAGATCGTCGTCGTATGGGGATATGTTCGATCATTTGGCTGAGCATCATGCAGAAGCCTTGGATCATTATTCGAAGATATATATGAAAATGCTCGAGCCCGTATTGATGATTGGAATCGGAGTATTGGTCGGATTATTGGCATACGGCATCTTGAGCCCTCTCTATGGATTGATGCAGCATGTCAAATAATATGATGGATATGAATAAAAAATTCATGGAAAATAATGCCGCCATATCAGCAAGCCGAGGCTCCATGATTATGGAGATTCTGATCGCCTTGGCCGTTTTCTCAATCATTTGCCTGCCGATACTTTTGTTCATATTTTCAAGCGAGGAATTTCAGATCAAAAAATCTAGAGCGGCATCGATAGCGCATGATGAAATAGTTACAGGCAATATCGAATGGTTCTTGCCTGACAATATAAACGGATATTCCAATCGGCATTCTTGCGATATGGCTTTGGCGCAATATGCGATATCTTCGACGACTCCAATTGTTTCGTATCCGCATTTCTTTTCTCATCAAAGAAATATCCTTTCGACTATTCAATACATTCCGAATAATGGGCGGGGGTATTTGGTCTTGGGGACGAATAGCTCATCCACGACTGATCCCGATATGTATGTTTTTCATGCAGATACGCATGATCCTGTTGGTTCAATAGAATTCGGCCCGGGCACGGTAGATTTTGATTTCTTTGATTCGTATATATTCGTAGCTCAAAGAAGCATTACTTCTCCAGTGGTCAGGATTCCGATCAACAGCTTATTCGAATGGGTACCGACAGATTCCGCGACCAACACTGGCATGCCACAAATAGATAAGGCGATGGTGAGGTCGATATTTCCAGGATTGTTTCCCGTGGCAGCCGGACTGCCTTTGCGCATTCTGAGCTCTAAAGATTGGATATACATAGGTCTGGATAAAAATACCAGCAGGGAATTGAACGCGAGCAAAATCGCACATCGGCCTTCTGGCGATCAGAAGGATGATCTGTATGCTTTCCCAATTCAGTCTGTTGAAATCAATGCGGGCATAAACGATATGGCCCGCACGCCGTATGAGCTAATCGTCGGGTCTCCCAATCCCATCGAATTCTCGACATATTTGCTAAAAGCCCCTGCATTCGTAAACGGTTCCTCTACGGCATTGACTGGCAGCACAATGGTCGGCAATACACCATTCAAGTCACTCAGTGAATTTATATTGGCAAAATCCTTCGACGCGCCCGGATTATCCGGAAATGGAAAATCGATAGCTACGTACAAAAAGGAAGCGTATTTCGGAAGAACGGTAGGGAATGTTGAATTGTATAAAACCTCCGGACTGCTTGACGATGTTGCGGCATCGAAGCCTTTGCCTTGGAAATTCTCAACGATCGCAAGTGCGGATATGAATAAGACGATCCTGCAGGTCGAGGAGGTATTTGGCGGATCGTATTTGCTGGCACTCTCGAAAGTACCTTCGCCAGCCATCGAATTGCTCAAGCGAAACCAATCTGGCGCATATTCAATGGATCGATCTGTCGCATTGCCCGCAACCACCACGAGCATGACATGTGCCGGTCGAGACATTGTCGTTGGCATGGAGAGCACGACTACGCCGATAGCGATAATCAAATTCTGATGAGTATTATGATAAAAAGAAGCGCAAAGCTCCGAAAGCGAGGATTTACCCTTATCGAAATGATAATCTCAGTCGCGCTCATAGCGATTGCGATTTCGATCTTCGTTCAGACTTCAGGGGTTTTCAATGACAGGCTCAGCCTGATTGTCAAAAAAGCCGAGACTCATGCATCTTTGCTTCGGCTTGCGGTCTATTTGCACGATCTGAATCAAATAGCGGATTATGCAGAGGTCAGCGACGATCAAACGAGGATCGTTTTCAGCAAGGAAGGCATTGGCGTTTTTGCGGAATGCGATTTTGGAACGGCCAAAAATGAAATCGAATGCGGCTTCATTCATGCTGCCGGCGCAAGGGTTGTCGTGTCGTTATTTTCTCTCGCGAATGATGGATTCCCGGATGCGCATTGGGCTACCTCGACGGAAAATGGCATAACCAGATTCGCGCTTTTACTCAACCCGGCAAATCCTCGCTCTCGCATAATCAAAATAGACTTCGGAATCTTGCCAGGAGTTCAGGAAATTTTCCCATAATTTAAAATGTCTAATTGCGGAATGCTATACTATCTCCATATATGATCTTCGGTGCACCATTACCAGGAGGAGGATTGTCGGGATCGCGGCGGACACTCGTCGCGAATGAAGGCGCGCTTTCGGAGCGCATGCGCGATGATCACAATATCAAGGAAAAGAATCGCGTAGAGAAAGAGCGCGCCAAGGAAAAGTTCGAATTGGAAGACCGGAAATTGCGGCATAATAAATTGGAGCTCTCGAGCCGCGAATCGGATCTGCGCAGATTCACGAATGAGCTGACGCGAGCGGATTTGGCAGCAACCGAGGCGAAGCGTGTTAGCGAGGATTCCCATCATCAGATCGCCGCCGCGAAGGAAGAAGTCGACAGCCTCAGAAAGCATATAGAGGAGACCAAGGCCCTTCTGGCTCGGCTCACAAATGATATGCATCATGCGGAGACCGAATATCTGAGATTGAGCAGTGTCAAATCGCAAAAGGAATTGGAGGCCAAGAGGCGAGAGGCAGCGGTAGAAAAGCTCAAGGAAAATAAATTCCATGTGCAGAATGAAATCCAGCGACTGCATTCCGATATCGCTCGCGGATCGCAGGATATGACGAAGCTCGAGGCTACGATCAAGCATTAGGAAGGGCGACAGAGTCTCGCTGGTCACGGCCATCGCTGTCCGCTTTTCGACTCGGCGCAAGAAGGGTATACTATCCGCATGACATCATTTATTTTGGTTTTGCTTGCGGCCACTGTGGCGCGCTTTATTATCGGGGCAATCTGGTATATGCCAAAGGGTCTTTTTGGAAGGAAGTGGCTCACGCTTCAGGGCACTGCTCCTGATTTCAAGCCTGAGAGCAATGGCGGGGCATGGATCCTATGGGGCCTCCTCGTCACGCTTGTCAGCACATTCGTGCTCTCGCTTTTCGTAGTCAATTATGGCACGAGCTGGATGCAGGCGATCTTCGTCACATTCCTCTTGTGGCTCGGATTCGTTTTCCCGATGCTTGCTCAGCGAAAGCTCTACAACCTCAAGAAGGATTATGTTTGGGGATTGTTCTGGATCGATGCATCTCATGAGCTTGTCGGCCTGATCGTGGCGACGCTCGTGATCATGTCTTTGATCTAGCTCGTTTATTTGAGAAAAAGAAAACCGCGCTCAGATCGAGTCGCGGTTTTCTTTTTTCCATAATTGACTCACTGTCGCTATTCAATCAAGCTTTTCCCTGTCATTGTCATCGGCTTGTCCACGTCCAGGATATCGAGCATTGTCGGCGCAATATCGGCGAGCGATCCGCCTGATCGCAATTTGACCAGCGATCCGTCCGTCGTGGCGATGTTTTTGCTTTCGAATAATGTATCGGATACGATGATCGCCGGCACAGGATTGATCGTATGCGCAGTATGCTTATCGCCGGTTTCCATATCGAGATTCATTTCCGCATTGCCATGATCCGCTGTGACGAAAAGGGAAGTGGCGATTCCTGTTGGGCCTTCGATTTCATGTCCGTCGGAGGCGACGCTTTTCACATGGCTTCGCGCTAGCATGGCATCGACGACGCGACCGAGCTGCAGATCGGTTTCCTCGACGGCTTCGATGATTGCCGGAACATTGGCAGTGTGTCCGACCATGTCCGGATTGGCGAAATTGATGAAGATGAAATTCGCTCCTTCATTGATCTGCTCGATGGCTTTGTCCGCGATTCCTTCCGCGCGCATCTTTGGGGCGAGGTCATGGGTCGGCACATCCTTGCGGCTATCGAGCATGATATGCTTTTCGCCTTCATGAGGCTCTTCCGTGCCGCCATTGAGGAAAAAAGTGGCATGCGGATATTTCTCAGTCTCTGCTATATGCGCCTGCGTCAGGCCTGCGGCAGAGATTTCCTTGGCCATAGTCGTCTCGATGAGGGATGGGGGAAAAGCGACAAGGCATTCGAGATCTTTCTGATATTCAGTTAGCGTAACGAAGCACCAATTGTTCTCTGTGGCTTTCTTTGCGATATTCTTCGAAAGCATGCGGGCGCGATCCGAGCGGAAATTGAAAAAGAAGATGCCGTCATTTTTTTCCACCTTATATGACTTGCCATCCTCATCGAGGAAGATGACAGGCTCCATATGCTCGTCGAGGATTCCTTCTGCATGAAGCGCTCGGACATAAACAGATGGCTTATTCGAAGTCGTAGAATGCTGATGCGTCTTGCCCTTGCCCTCAAACATGACCTCTTCGGCCTTGGCCAATCGATCCCAATTATTGTCTCGATCCATGGCATAGAATCGCCCTGATGCAGTCGCGATATAGCCGACGCCGATTTCTTCGATGGCATTTTCTATCTCTTCTAGAAAACCTGCGGCGCTCTGTGGTGCGGTATCTCGTCCGTCAGTGAAGGCATGTATTGCGATCTTTTCGATGCCTGCCTTCTTCGCAGCCTTCAGAAAAGCGATGAGATGTTCCGTATGCGCATGCACACCGCCATTTCCAACCAATCCTTTGACATGCAGGGTTGAGTCATGCGCTTTGACATGCTCGAAGATTTTTATAAAAGCAAGATTCGTTGAGAAGCCGTCTGCCTCGATCGACTTCTTGATGCGCACAAGATCCGTATCGATGGACTTGCCTGCACCGATCGTCGTGTGGCCAATCTCGCTATTTCCCATCTGGCCTTCCGGCAAGCCGACAGCCAAACCGCTGGCCTCGAGGAGGGTATGAGGGTATTGCTTCCAGTATCTGTCGAAATTCGGAGTCTTGGCGGCAGCCACGGCATTATGCTGCGTATCCTCGCGATAGCCCCAGCCGTCGAGGACGATGAGGCAGGTCTGGTTTTTGTTCTTGGACGATTTGTCGTTTTGCATAGAGCCGTATTCTACCGCGGGTTTCATTTTGGGAAAAGGGGATCGATCGCGTTATGGCATTCGACGGTTTTACAGTTTCTTATTTGCATGCCATAGTACCTCTCGGAATCACCGAGCGACGACCGCATCGGGGCCAACAGAACAACCAAACCAAAGGAGGCCGTATGGCAGCAAAAAGAAAGACACCTCAACAAAAGTATGAGCGAGCCCGGAAAAAGCCGGCGCGGAAAAGCGCCAAACGACGCCGAACCTATTCGACAATTCTTTGCCGGAGAGGAGATGGCAAAGGATGGGTCATGGAGCGACGGTTGAATACTAGGGGCAAAGAATTCCTAACGGGAGAGCTTGGCATATAAGCAAATTCAAATCAACCCAAATCAGCACATTATGGCAATATATAAAATATACGAAGTGGCAGGCGTCACGGGCCTGGCCCGAGCGATCGAGAGGCGTTTCGTGCTCTCAAAGCCGCCTTGGCGCCGCAGTGGCCGCAGTCAGGGCTGGAAAATGCGCAGCCTCAAGCGATATATTGATCGCCACGAAATGCGTCAAGATGACAACCCGCATGTCAGCGCGTTTACCAGAGATAAGGCATTCTACAAACCTGGAGAAAGAGCCAAGATGGGTGCCATCAGAAGCTATCGAAGCGGGCATTAGAAAAAAGCCCGGAATTCTACAGCACAGCAGCCTGAAAGATTAGAACAAAGCCGCCGCCCGGAACTCCCGGACGGCGGCTCACTTCTTTTTTCCATATTCTTATGGCATGATGTCGGCAGGAATAAGTCAAACCCCAACCCCAACCCGAAACCCAGCATATGAGCAAGTACCCTCACTATCGTGGATGGCCAATACCGAAGACCAGGGAACAGGCCCTGCCAGCAGGCAAAGGCCCCTCATCGGGCCAAAAGCCCAAAAGCGTCGTCTCTGGCCGATATGTTTGCTGCAACAAGGATGACGATACTCTTCATCGGGTCATCTTGGGCCAGGCAAAGGAAAATGCGCTCGTCGCGCGCGGCCTCGATCCTGCTGGTTTTTTCGAGCGGCAGCATCTGACATTGATGCGTCAAGGCGGGCAATTGATTATTGTTGCCAGGACTAATCGCGAAGGCCAGATCGAATGCTCGTCGGAAGCATCTGAAGAAGTAAGAAGACAGTCGAAAGAAAAGAATCTTACTTCAGCAACTACGACAGCTATATCGAGATTGATGGGCAGATTTCAACCGTAGGAATCTGACCAAACAAAGAAAGCCGCCGCCCGGAACTCCCGGACGGCGGCTAACTCATTTGCTTTTTTCGTAACTTAAGAATATCGTTATTGGCAGGAAAGCTCAACTTCTTTGAGAAAGGGGATGCTAACTTCAAACCACTCTTAACTCGTGTCAAAAAAACTGGAATCAAACAAGAAAGCGGTAGCTGTGGAAAGCTTCCGCAGAACCGCCGCCCGATTGGCTAATAAATTCGGCAAGCAACTGAGGGCGCGCAAGCCTGGTTCTGTCAAGAAATTCACGCCGCGACCGCCAGGGACCATAGTGCGATGGTGGCGCGCGCCAGCTCAATGCAAACCATGATTGATTGGTCGCAGGACCAAAAAAACGCCGCTCTCATGCATCATCGATGCGAGAGCGGCGTCCTTCGTTTTGCAATTCAGCGACTAACCCTTAAACGCGCCCTTTCCAGCAAACACCGCCTTCGCACCCAATTGCTCTTCGATTCGGAGGAGTTCGTTATACTTCGCGACTCGATCAGTTCGGCAGAGTGAGCCGGTCTTGATCTGTCCGCATCCGAGTCCGACGACGAAATGAGAGATTGTCGTGTCCTCTGTTTCTCCTGATCGATGAGAGACGACTGCTGTCATGCCGGCCTTATGTGCCATCTTGATAGCGTCGATTGTCTCAGTGACTGAACCGATCTGGTTGAGCTTGATGAGGATGGAGTTTCCAGCCTTTCGCTCGATGCCAGTCTTGAGTCGGTCGATATTCGTTACGAAAAGATCATCTCCGACGATCTGAACTTTCTTTCCGCACTGCTTTGTAAGCATTTCATATCCGAGCCAATCGTCTTCTGAGAATCCGTCCTCGATAGAGACGATAGGGTACTTCGTAAGCCAGTCTGCATAGAAGGCAACCATTTCCGGCGTAGAAAGAGTTCGCTTTTCTGATGCGAGCTCATATGTGCCGTTCTTTGATTCGCCGGCAACGCTTCCTTCGCCTGGCTTGTACAATTCAGTCGAAGCGGCATCGATTGCGATTCCGATATCCTTTCCAGGCTTGTATCCGGCCTTTTCGATCGCCTCGAGGATGACCTTGAGCGCGCTTTCATTATTTCCGAGAGACGGCGCATATCCTCCTTCATCGCCAGTCGTAGTTCCGAGTCCTCGATCGTGAAGGATTTTCTTGAGAGCATGGAAAACTTCAGCTCCCATCTGCAAAGCCTGAGACCAAGACTTCGCGCCGACAGGCATGACCATGAATTCCTGAAGGTCCGTAGACTTTTCAGCATGCTTTCCTCCGTTCAAGATATTCATCATCGGAAGCGGGAGAGACATCGGCTTGCCAGTCTTTGCGATCTGAGCGAAATATTTGAACAAAGGCATCTTCTTTGACTTCGCAGCTGCGTGTGAGAAAGCCATTGAGATTCCGAGGATTGCATTCGCTCCGAACTTTGCCTTGTTATGAGTTCCATCAAGCGCGATCATTGCTCGGTCGAGAGTTTCCTGCGTAAAAGATTTTCCAACCAATGCCTTTCGCAATGGGCCATTCACATTCGCTACGGCCTTGAGCACGCCCTTTCCGAGATATCGCTTCTTGTCTCCATCTCGAAGCTCGATCGCTTCATATGATCCTGTGGATGCTCCTGATGGAACAGCGGCTCGTCCGAATGAGCCGTCGCGGAGAGTGACATCGACTTCCACAGTCGGATTTCCTCGCGAGTCGAGAATTTCTCGGCCCATGATTGTCTTGATAGGGGAAAGTCCGGCTACTGGTGCGGCTTTCGCCGACGCCTTCGCTGCGGGAGCCTTCGTCGCTGGTGCTTTTGTCTGGTTTGGTTTGCTTGCCATATGTGCTGTGTTCTGTTGAACGTTTTTATTTATATAAAAGTTTTAAGACGCCATTTTAGCATGGAAATACGAATTTTGTAGGCGTTTTTTTCTAGATAAAATGCCTATTGACTATTATTGCAACTATGCTATAATACTTATGTGCTGCCGACAATGTCCAAAGGACATGGCCGGCTGCGAATTGAATAGACTTAGCGACGGCATCAAGCCTGAGCGAAAATCCGTAGCCCCATGCATCGACCAGCACGACCCGTCCTCACCCTGTGGGGGACGGGTCACATTTTTTTATATACAATCCTGCGATCGTTTGGTATTGTGATTGAAAAAGGCGGAGGGTTTTATACATATAGTATGCATGTCTGGCAAAAGCTAAAAACTGAAATCATCGATGGCAAAGACATCGCGACTGGCGAGGTTATTCGACCTGGCCGTCCGCTCAGCGTCCTTGCGCCGATGGCGGATGTTACGGATGTGGCTTTTCGAACATTGATCGCCGAATGCGGCAATCCGGATATGATGTGGACGGAATTCGTTTCTGCCGACGGCATCGTGCGCGCTACTCCGGAAGGGAAGGCGAAGCTGATGGCGGATCTTTTGTTCGGCCCGACCGAGCATCCGATCGTCGCGCAATTGTTCGGATCGAATCCTGAATATATGGAGCAGGCAGCATATCTCGTCGCGACGCTCGGATTTGATGGCATTGATATCAATATGGGGTGCCCTGACAAATCAATCGAGAAGCAGGGTGCTGGCGCGGGCATGATCAAGAATCCGAAGCGCGCGCAGGAAATCATTCGCGCTGCGCAGGCCGGTGCGAAGCGCGCTTTTGAAGATGGAAAATCTCCCGCATCTGATCGCAATGCATTTGATGGCATAAGCGTGCCGATTCCCGTATCGGTAAAAACGCGAATCGGCTATGGCAAAAATGAATTGGCGACTTGGCTGCCTGCTTTGCTCGAAGCGCATCCAGCCGCGATCACTATTCATGCGCGAACGCGCAAGGAAATGTCGCTCGTGCCTGCGAGATGGGAACATGTCGGCGAAGCTGTCGCGATCCGCGATCAGATTCAGGCTGAGCTCGCGCCTATCGACCGCACGCTCATCATGGGCAATGGAGATATCGTTTCTGTGCCAGATGGTTTGGAGAAAGCGGCGGAGCAGGGAGCCGATGGAGCCATGCTTGGGCGCGCGCTATTCGGCAATCCTTGGCTATGGAGCGGTTTGAATAATTTTTATATTAAAAAAGGCAATGACGAACAGAAGGCCGGCGAAAATGCCGACTGGTCATCAGCAGCCGCGCATAATCCGACAATCGAAGAGCGTTTGCAGATGGCAATCCGCCACACTGAGCTATTCGAAAAGCATCTCGGCGCGATCAAGAATTTCGCCATAATGAAAAAGCACTTCAAGGCATATATAAACGGATTCGACGGCGCCAAGGAATTGCGCATGGAATTGATGGAAAAAGCAGAGAATGCTGCGGATGTGCGACGCATCATTGAGGCATTTACAGATTCTCATTTTAATGGTACTGTGATCTTGAAGGAATAGTTCTTCACTACACATCCTCAACATCCAACCGCCTCATACAGGCATTGAAAGGAGCGCGAATGAAATCTTCTTCAGCGATACCGACACCGGAAACCACAGACAAAACTACGTATGGAATCGATGCATGGCAGGCCCATTTCGCCGAAATATACGGCAAGAAGAATTCCCTGCTCATGCGGAGCCGTCTCGAGCGTGGCGCATTCCTGCTCAAGGCAGTGCGCTATATTCACGATTGCATTCGCAAGAAGCGAGATCGGCATGTCTTGAGAAAGGCATGCGCTTCGCTCTTTTCGAGGCTGATGGCTTTCATCGACGGATTCTATGCCGGCTTTCCCTTCAATGAGACGCTCTGCCGGAAATTTCCTGCGAACAAATGCGGGTACTGCAACTCGGATCCATGCACATGCGCCTCTGAGGCGCGATCGGAAAATCCATGCGAAAGCGTGATCGATCCTGCGCAATTGGAATGGAGCATATCGATGTGGCAGCAGACGCTGCGTCAAAGATATGGCGCGCATAATCAAGCGGCAGGAATCGAAGGCGTGCTCAATCGGCTTTTTTCTGAAGTGTCCGAAGTGGCGATGCTGGAGATCGATGCGACGCAGCCGCTCAATACGTCGGATGACATTGCCGATAGCTATGCTCAGGAGCTTGCGGATGTATTCACGTGGATTTGCGCCATTTCCTCGATGCTCGAGATCGATCTTGCGACAGCCGTCGACCATTTTTATGGAAAAGGCTGCCTGGCTTGCGGAAATAAGCCATGCGCTTGTCGCACGCTCGTAGCACTCGGACTCGAAAAATACCATCCGCGCGTAGAGGCCGTTGAATCGATGCCCGCGAGCTGAGGCATGAGCTCGAAATTCGAGCGCCGTCCCGAAAGGGACGGCGCTTTTTTTGTCTGTCTGACCGAGATTTTCGCTGCCCGTCAGAGATGGTTTTGCACAGTGGCATAGTTTTTGCGCCTATTGTATAGTTTTCACGAATGATCTTTCTGTGATACTTGCATTGCCTTCCGCTCTCTCAGCCGTTTTGGCGATATCCGAATGCTCTTGGCGCCCCTTGCTTTTTCCCTTGTCCTTGCCCGAGCCTTCGCATATCGCCAAAACAATCAAAATTCTTTCCATGACCGGAAAGGGCGATATCCAAGCATGAACAAAGAAGAAATACTCAGCTCTCTCGGAGTCTCACTTGAAATTATTGCCGCGATCATGAAGGATCTGGTGCTTCCGTCGGCTGCAAAAAGCCATAATTCCTCGCTGGAGCGGATTGCTGATGGGCTGGTCATGGCAGTGATGAGGAATGACGGCGGCGATCTGATTTCGGTCAAGGTGTATTTCAACGAACTGTATGTTCCGAACAAGGGCGCAAGCGCCTCAACGATCCGACGGGGTCTCATCGGGATGCCCGTCGCCATTGAGGACATGCGCCGCATCAAAAATAGCGGCTGGATGCAGCTGTTTGCATGTAGAAATCGGAATATCACGAATTCATGGGGATCGAATGAGACGATCGCGCTCAGCGATATCTATGGGGCGTTTCCTCAATTCGCTCCTAAGCAAGTCGAGGAAGCCATGGCCTGAAGATGGCCGTTCGCAAGCATGCGCAGTATGCGCGCCGATCCCCGAGTGGGGACGGCGCGCATTTTTTGACTCGGCTTGCAGCGATGGTGTATTGTGTCTTTAGAACAATAGCCCTTTGATCCGGCTTGGTTTTGGCGATATGCGGGATAGGGATTCGTGCTGCGCATATGGCAGCGAATCGCTGATCCGCATATCGCCAAAACAAGTTCTTGTCCATGATGGGCGAGGGCGATACTCGAACCATGCCAACACCAACACCAGTCGCAGAAGCCGCTTTCCTGACAGATCGGGAATTGATAGGCGAAATCCATCCGCGTATCGCGCGATTATTCAAGCCTGAAGACACGATAAAGGAACTGGCCGCAGGCCTCTTTCGGATCTTGGGCGGATCGTCAACGGTGCGGGATCATTGTCTGATCTATGCTCATGCTTTCAAGCCGATTCAGGCCGAGGCATCCACTGACCTCGGAGATTACTGGCAGATGATCTGCCTGCCGGGATTTCGGGCCGTGAGGCTCGACAAGGGAGGCTGGCGAACCGTGTTTGCCTGTCTAGATGATCTGGAGGAAGATGCATCCATGGAAGGCGGCATGACAGTCGCCGAGTTCCTGAATGCGGCACGAGACGCCATGATTCCGAACGATGAGCTTCGCCCACGCAAGAAGCCCCGTTGCACCAAATGTCATTTGGTTCCATGCGAATGCTGCTGATATCGCGCAAGGCGATTGCGCTTCGTCGCTAGATAATGCATGCCGCGCCCGAAAGGGCCGGCGTGTTTTTTTCCATAAAAAACATCAAATGCTATACTGATCCTCATGTCATCCCTATACCGCAAATATCGTCCGGCGCAATTCAGCGAAGTCGTCGGTCAGAGCCATATCGTCAATATCCTCGAAGCAGAAGTAAAGAAGGTGGAATCAGCCGCACAGCCATCGCATGCATATCTTTTCGCGGGATCGAGAGGAACGGGCAAGACGACGATAGCCAGAATATTTGCGCAGAATATCGGGACAGCGCCTGAGGATATTTATGAAATCGATGCGGCATCGAATACCAGCGTGGAGGATATCCGAACGCTGAATGAGGCGGTATATACTTTGCCGCTGAATTCGAAATTCAAGGTCTATATATTGGACGAGGTCCATATGCTTTCGAAATCCGCTTTCAATGCTTTTTTGAAAACGCTTGAGGAGCCGCCGAAGCATGTGATTTTCATTCTCGCTACGACGGAGCTTCATAAGATTCCTGAGACCATCATCTCGCGCTGCCAGTTATTCCATTTTGCCAAGCCCACTGTTGAGACGCTCAAGAATCATGTCGTGAATGTGGCGCGCAAGGAGGGCGTAGAAATGGATGAAAAAGCCGCCGAGGTAATCGCCATGGTCGGAAATGGCTCGTATAGAGATACCTTGTCGACGCTGCAGTCTGTCGTGGGAATGGCCAAGGCAGGCGGAAAGGATTCTGCGAAAGTTTCTCTCGAAGAAGTTGAGAAAATAATCTCAGTGCCGCCGCATCTTTTGGTTGCGAGCTTTGTGGATGCTGTTCTTGGCGCACGAGCGGGGAGTGAGGATGTCTCTGCGGATGCGACGGGTCTCGCTGCAGGAATTTCTATTTTGAAAAAAATCCATGAATCGGATATGGATGTGAAGATCTTCGCGGATCTCGTCATGTCTGAGCTGCGCGCATTCCTGCTCAGCGAGGCGGGAATCGTCAAAAGCAAGAAGCAGGTCGGAGATGCCATGCGCATGCTCGAATTATTGCTGACACATCGGGAGCAGGTGGGCAAGACTTTCGTTTCGGTGATGCCGATTGAGCTGGCGCTTTTCAAGTTTTTTGTATAAAGTAGTGGGCGATATGTCGTATATTCCCCTCGATTGAGTGGGTATTGACAAATCTATTGGGAGATCGTCTAATGGTAGGACAGGAGCCTTTGAAGCTCTCAATGAAGGTCCGATTCCTTCTCTCCCAGCAAATAAGAGATAAAATTTAAGTATGATTTATTCGTTGATTATTATAATAATTTTGCTAATTTACATAGCTTTTTTCACACCTGAAAAGAGACAACAACGAGAAATAAAAAGAGTCCAAAGGCTTTTTAATACACCTTTATATCCAAATGCGGAAGAATTTTCACCTCAGGATGATAGAAATGATTCAAATCCAAATGAAATAGTTAAATTCGGACTAAGATACCTGACTCGTAAAGAAGCTCGATTGAGGTTGGGTGATGTCAGGAAAAAATTTCCAAATTTACAAGAGAGTGAAATTGAAATCATCGCTCGCTCTAGACTGTAGCATCGAGTCTGCGCTGCTTGACCATGCCGATCTTGAAGCCTGGGCATTCTCGACTCCGCAATCACGCCATACTATAATTGCCTCATGACAAAACAAGTATTCATCAATCTCACGGTCAAGGACCTGGCGAAAAGCAGGGCTTTCTTTGAGGCACTGGGCTATTCATTCAATCCGCAGTTTTCGAACGATGACGGAGCCTGCCTCATCATCGATGATGGGCATATCTATGCCATGATCCTAACGGAAGAAAAGTTCAAGCAATTCACGAAGAAGGAATTGGTTGATGCGAAGGTTGCGAATGAGGCGCTGCTCGCTCTCTCATGCGAAAGCCGCGAAGAGGTTGATGCCATATATGCAAAAGCAATTGCGGCAGGTGGCAAGCTACATAGGGAAGAGGATCTCGTCTTCATGTATACGAAGGCGATTGAGGATCTCGATGGGCATGTCTGGGAATTTTTTCATATGGACTTTAGCAAGTTGCCAGCGGCTTAGGCATTGGGCGGCATACTATCAAAAAAATTCATGCCCGAACTAAAAACAAAACTCAATAAGGCAAGCGTCTCGAAATTTTTGAGAACGATAAAGGATGCGGAAAAGCGTGAGGACTGCATCGCTATTTGCGCGATGATGGAAAAGATTTCGAAGTCGAAGCCTGAAATGTGGGGCGCATCGATCGTCGGCTTCGGCCGCAGGACATATGCATATGCGAATGGCAAGACTGCAGAATGGATGCAGATCGGCTTCGCACCGCGAGCCCAGAATATCGCGCTCTATGGCCTGAAGGTTTTTACCATGACGAATGGCGGGCTGAAGGAAAATAAAGGAGACAATGATTTTCTTCTGAGCCTCGGCAAATATAAGGAGGGCGGAGGTTGCCTCTATATCAAGAGGCTTGCTGATATTGATGCGAAGGAACTTGAGAAAATCATCAAGCTGGCGGTGAAGCGGGCTTAAGATGTAGTGCTGTCGATTAGTGGACAAAATCCACAATATGTTTTATATTTTCACCAGATCAGGAAACACAGAAACACAACAATCAGATTCACCAAAACTATGAATGAACCATTGAGCGGACCACAAGGCGGCGATGGAAAGTTGGCTGACCCGAGGGCGGCTGAAATCGCAGGGCTTTTTCTCAGCAATTCCCATTATCTCGGCAAGGTCCCAGACAAAGACATCGAATGGACCTTGAGGAATGGCGCTGAAGCAGTGCATCTTTTCTTTGAGGCGGTAAAGCACCGGGCGCGAACGGTTATCAGGCATGTTCCAGGAACAAAAATTGATCCCTGGAAGAGCATTCCGGTCGGAAATATGACGGCCTCGGAATTATGCGATCTGGTTGAGAAAAAATACCATCTCGGAATTTGGTCGCGGTATCTCATCAAGCATCCGTCGTTCAGCGTCGAGAATTCAAGTGGCATGGCAAGCCTTGCCGCATTGCCGCTTGAATTTTTCGGATTCGATGAGCCAGTCAGGACCGACGTGTTTTTGGATACCGATTTCTTGGCTCGTTGGAGCGAGAAGAATTTGGGTGGCTCGGCACTCAAGCTCTGTCTTCCGGAGGATGCATACCAGCTGCGTCTTCTGTACGACAGTCAGCCTTGCGGAGAAATCCTTTGGCTTGCAATGAAACCTTTTGAAGACACGGCTGGAAATCACCGGATTCTTTGCGTCCGCCGGCGTAATAAAGGCAGGCGCTGGATTAATGCCTGCCAAGCCCGTGCCGGTGCCCGATGGTCCTTGGGAGTCAAATTCCTATTCAGGGTCGTAGAGCTAGGATGACTCTCTGTCCTTTCTTTTATAATAATAATGTGGCATAGTGAATATGCCACATTATTTTTTTATATGAAAATTCTCATTACAGGAAGCGGCGGCTTCATCGGTTCGAAAGTCATGGATGATCTCAGGAAGAAGGGGCACGATGTTCGCGGCTTCGACATTTTGACAGGGGATGATCTATTGAACTTGGATTGCGTCGAAAGGGCGATAAAAGAAGTCGATGTGGTATTTCACATCGCCGCCCAAGCTGATTTGACGAAGATGACGGCAAATCCTGATGTTGGCAGAGACGGCGTCTTGAAGAATGTGGAGGGAACTCACAATGTTTCTTATGTCTGCGCAAAGCAGTCGAAGTGGCTTATATATGCTTCGACGGTATGCGTATACGGGAACTTGGATAAGCATCCTGCCATTGAGGATGAGACGCTGCCAAATCCTTCAGACCTGTACGCATGTTCGAAGTATGCCGGCGAATGGATCGTCAGAGGCTATGGAAAGAATTACGATATGCCATGGACAATTCTGCGATTTGCCACTATCTATGGGCCTGGCATGCGGAAGGCGCTCGGGCTTCATGTGTTCTTTAGTCAGGCCCTTAGGAATGAACCGATAACGGTACATGGTGATGGCGCTCAAGAAAGAACGCTTACTTTCATAGACGATCTCGTAGAAGGCATAGTTGCTCCGCTGGAAAATCCTGAAAATGCAAAATGCCAGGTATTCAATCTTTCTCAAAAGGAAGCCGTGTCCGCGATTCGCATGGCAGAGGATGTTAAGCGCATTACGGGTTCGGCATCCGAGATAGTCTTCATCGAGCAAAGAAACAATCAGACGATTCTCGAAGACGTGGACGTTTCAAAATCAAAGAGGCTTCTGGATTGGGAGGCTCGCACTGCCTGGGACGAGGGCCTTTTAAAGACATATAACTGGATCAAAAATGAAATATAATCCTGATCCAGCTCTGAGGATATCAGAATTGATCTCGGAACATTCTCCGGAATATATCGTATTGGATTGCGATGGCACGCTGTATCCGGATATCATGAAAGCGCGTGAAGTTTTTTACGAAACGTTGTATGCTTTTTTGCTTAAGAAATACGGTTTTGAAACAGAGCACGCTAAGGATTTCATTCGTATCCAAAAGGAGAAATTCAATACCGTTTCAGAGATTGCGGCATGCCTGTTGTCGGGCGTCGACGAAGAGGAATTCAACCGAGAGGTGATAGCGCCGATGGATCTCGATATGCTGGGCATTGGCGAGTCATCGCCATGGAAAGTTTTGTCACAATATGATATTCCCTTGATTATCTTCACGAATAATTCTTCTTACTTTGCATCTCGCATTGCTTCTAGGGTCGGTGTCGTCAATTGCGTCAAGCGCATTTTTGGCGAGTCCGAATTGGGTTTTGTCAGAAAGCCTTCGGCCGAAGTGTTTGAGGTGGTCTCGCGGTCTTTGCCTCAAGCCAGTAGGGTATTATTTTTCGATGACGATACCGCCTGCATTGAAATGGGGAAAGGCTTCGGATGGAAATCCGTGCATACTTTTTTTGAAAGGAAAAATGGATCGCTCGGCAATGACGAATTTAACCTAATAATGAAATAACATGGACTATCAAGAAGAATACCTGAAACTGAATAAGGATTTGCATGATTCCGATTTTCATACAAAGAGCAGCGCGGTTTTGAGCATCTTGCCCAAGGGATTCAAGCCTGATTCCATAATTGATATAGCGTGTGGATCTGGTAAGATCCTTATAGAAATCGCAAAGAGGCTTGGCAGCAAGGATGTCGTAGGGGTAGACATATCCCGCAAGATAATAGATATCGCTCGGCAGAATGATAGCGAGGGGGTTGTTGAGTGGCTGCCCCTAAGCATTTTTGATTATCAGCGAACTGGCTTCGATCTGGTCTTGGCCATAGATATAGTTGAGCATGTTGAAAATGATAAAGAGCTCCTTGACAGAATATTGTCGCTAGGAAAACTCGCTGTGATCAAGGTGCCTATCGAGGACAATCCGATAAATAGATTCATCATGTGGGCGACGTGCAAAAAGATCGATCCGTGGAAGGAGACTGAGCGGAAATACGGGCATATCCACCATTACAGCCTCAAGTCATTTATCCAATTATTGGAGGCTTCTGGGGCCTCGGTCGAGAAGATCGAGTATCTGCATTTGCCAAAAAGAAGCAAGGCATTTTGGGAGGTACTGAGAGTTCTCATCCTTCCTTTATGGTTTATTTCAAGAAAGGCCTATATTAAATTTAACGGAGGCTTTGTCGTCGCGTTGATTAAGTGTAATACATATGGAAAAAAATAATTTTGGGCAAAATTCAGAAACCGATACTGTTCTTGTTGGAAGGCATTTCGAAGATGTCGATGATTTGACCGACGGCATGGATACCGATCTCAAGGAGGTAGATGAGAAATCTATGGAGGTGATCGCCGCAAATGCGCAGATGGTCATCGATAATACTCATGCGAAGGGCATGGAGAAGGTCCTTATCGTATCGTCCCCTCGCAAGAGGGCGTACTCAACAGCGTCCTTGCTTAAGGATACCGTCGAAGAAAAAGACGGGGGTATTAGGGTGGCGATAAGAAAGGATGATCGATTTGCGGAGCTTTCACATGGCGAAATAGTGCTCCCTCCAGATTATGTTCCTGGAAGAAGGATAGGCTTCCTCAAGGATGCGTGGAATGCTTTTTGGGCAGAAACTTTTGATGAAGACGGCGATTACAATAATCCAAACTACCGCTTCGGCGATCCCGTGGCGCTTGAATCTGGCGAATGCAAGTATCCCGAGCTCAATGAGAGTTTCGTCTCGTACGGTGAAAGCTACCGAGCGCTGAGTCAAAGATATTATGAGGCCATTGTTGATTATCTAGAGCATCGAGGAGAAGTCGAGTCCAGGGGGGTAAACGTCGTATTGCTCGCTCATTCGGCTACTTTGTCGATCCTCGGAGAGCTCCTTCATATTGCCCAAGAAATGTCCCACGGCAATGTTGTTGTCGAAAAAGGGGATTTGATGAAGGCTTGCTGGAAAAACTATTTGAATAGGATTAGGCAGGAAGGCCATCTTGAGGCTGATTTTGGCGGAATGAAGGCATTCCCTTTGGAGGATATCGATGAGGGCCTCATTTCATTCATGATAGACGAATTATCATTTGTGAGCAATCCAAAAAATTATGAAAAGTCATAGAAAAAAATATTTGATAAAGAAAGATCGCCTTCAGGAGCTGCTTGTCTCGCTTGTAGGCGAATACAGCCTGCCTGCGGTCAGGTCTTCGCTCGGAATGTATACAGAGCATCAAGAAAAAATATTGGAGGTGACATTTGCTGACTCATCATGCTATATGCAGCGGCATGATGCTGATTCCGAGCTCAATAAAAAATTCATTGAAGTCTTTAGCTCCACTCCTCCGATAGGGATACAGAATAAGAATATAAAATATTTCCTTAGGGTCATCAACGATCTCGGATTTTCAGACGCGTACATAAGCGATACGGTTGTCCAGATGGAATTTTGCAAAATTGATGCCGCCGATCATCATATTAAGGTCGATTTAGGGACGCCTATCGGGGATCTCATGACCGTAGACGAAGGACTCACTGGCAATCGTGCTGCTGAATATCAAGAATTCATTGACAGGGAATTGACCTCATCGGATATCGGCAAAAGGTTTGAGGGGGTTGGGAAGGAAGCCTTGTTCGATGAGTCAAGCATTCTCAATCATAAAGTTACCCGATATGGGAATGAATTCGGCATAGATCTAATGTCTTCTGGCAGTGCCAGCATAAAATCAAGTCTGAGCAATAAATCAAATGACTATTCCGTTTTCTCGAATCATTACAATAGGCTCGTTAAGGTTGGTGCGAAATCGATGCGCCCCATTTCCATAATTGTGCCCGCTTATAATTCTGAGGATACGATCCTTCAGGTCCTGCTCGCTATTGAGGGTCAGGATCTAAGCTTGGATGAAAAGCGCATGATCGAAGTGGTCGTTGTCGATGACGGTAGCAATGTCCTGGTCTCGGATATGTTGAAAGATAGAATCAATTCATTCTCTTTCAAGCTCAAGATCGTCCGGCTTGAGACAAGGTCTGGCCTTTCTGCCGCAAGAAATATCGGAGTTGCTGCTACCTCGAATGAGCATCTTTTGTTCATTGATTCTGACATATTGCTATCCAAGAACTATTTGGCGGAGCATTCGAATCGCCTGCGTTTTTATCCCGAAGCGGTTTTTGTCTCCATGAAGAAAAATATTGAAAGGGATTCCGACATCAACAATCCGGACCGAATAATGGAAGGGCTTGAGATTCCTTCGAAATATGATGACAAGAGAATGGCGAGAATATCGGCTAAGGGACAGAATTGGATTAATAAAATCGACCTTGATGGCGTCTATGAAATACTGAGCGATACGAATGCATTTAAGGATTTCGGATATGGAAGAATGATAAATGGCTATGATTTGCCTTCGATGGTCGTAGGGCATAATATGAGCTTGAAAAAGAGCCTGTTCATAAAATCTGGGGGGTTTTCAGACAAATTCATCGGTTGGGGTCTGGAGGATACGTATTTTGGGGCGCGGCTAATTGCAAATGGCTGCTTCGTCATTCCCATTCTCGAATGCGGCGTGTATCATTTGAATCATCCGCCTCGGTCAGGCAGCGTCGAGCTGCAGGAGAAGGAATATGTGCAAAATTTAAAAACATATGAAGAGCTTATAAATAAAAATCATGAATAAGTACCAAACAGAAGATAATGGGGTAAAGACAGAATTTGTCTTCTTTGAGGCGCGCAACCTCCCTGAAGGCCTGCCTGTGTCCACACCGCTATCGTTCGCTTTCATCGGACAGAATCTCGTCATTGTGAAGAAAAAGAATGGCTGGTGGGATATCGTCGGCGGAAAGATAGAGCAAGGGGAAACATGGGAAGATGCATTGAAAAGAGAGGCTCATGAAGAGGCGGGGATATTCATAGATCATATCGAGACTATTGGGTATGTCCTCGCTACTAATAGCGGCGACGAAAGCAAGTTCAAGTTTGCGAAGAAAAATGTGATGCCTGTCACCATGTCATTCGTGAGGGAAGTCGATCGGTCTTGGCAGCCAAAAGAAACCCTCGAAAGGGATGCATTGCAGAAGGATGAGGCCAGGAAGCTTTTTTCTCAAAGATCTGACAATGACCAGCTCCTCGATATGTACAATTTCGTATTATCTGAATATAAGAAGAAGGCATTTGATTACTCGTTTACGTATCTTCCCGCCGGAACGGACCCTGTTCAATATCCAAACACTCAGTCTGTTACATTTGCCAAAACTGAAGACGGCCAATTCATTGTCGTGCGAGAGGATGGTGCCGCTTCGCATGCATTGCCCGGAGGTGGTTGTCATATGGATGAGTCGCCTTTGGATTGTGCGGTGAGAGAGGTCAGGGAGGAGGCGCAGGTTGAAATAAGCAATGCGAGACTTCTCGGGGAGGTCGTCGTCAAAGTCATGCTTAATGGAGAAGTCCTCTCTGTCTCGAAGCAGAGTCGCTTTGTCGCTGATGTGTCAAGCCAGGGAGAATTCATTCCGGAAAAAGACGGATTTGAAACGGTAGAAAGAAAAGAGGTTTCGTTTGAAGAATTGATGGATATCGAATTATTGAAAAACGATACTGGCATTGCGATATTGGCTGATTTGAAGAAAACGCTATGAAGATCGGCATAATCCAACCAAGGGTCTCCTATTATGTCGGTGGCAGCGAAAGGGTGTGCATGATGCATGCAGAGCTTCTCTCGCGCCTCGACAATGAAGTGATTCTCTATACGATACGACCTGTCGATGATGTGTATTCAGCCCAATACAAAGCATTCATAAAGAGCAATCCTCAAATTAGGATTGTCGAAATGGTCATTCCTGACAAGTATCGATATATCTACGATGAGGCGCCCGAATCGAATCAGAGCAGATGGGATCGCGAGACGATATTGTTTTCGATACTGATTCACAATGTCATGAAAGACGATCGGCCTGACGTCGCTCTCAGCTATTATTTAGTGGATTCTGTTTTTCGCAATCTCGATATCCCAAACGCTGTCTATCTCGGTGGTCATCCAGAACATGAGATTGAAATTTACAATGCCTTCCTTTCGTTTTGCGATGCGACCATATCGAATAGCGAGAACGTCAAGAGGCGCTGGCAGCAGAAAATCGATAGAAACAAGGTCCCTTTGAATTACATTATTCAAAAAGGTGCCGAAAAACCGTCTGTGCTCAATCGTGTGCTTCCGGAAGGCATCAATCTGGTTTTCGCGGGCAGACTCATTCTCGGAAAAGGCGTTGAAAACCTAATACATTCTTTTGCTGGTATAAAGAAAGAATTTCCCGAGGCATCGTTATGGATTCTGGGCGATGGTCCTGAGAAGGAAAACATGATAAAGCTGTCAGCGGATGCGGGTATCAGAGACTCGGTACATTTTGAGGGCTTTGTCGAGAATGTTCAAGATTATTTTTACTCTTCGACATTATGTGTTTTTCCTTCCGTATACAAAGAAGGCCTTATGACGGTCGTTGCGGAAGCAATGGCTGTAGGTGCCTGCATAGTCGCTTCAGAGGGGATGGGCAATGAAGAACTGATAAAGAATGGGGAAAGCGGGATCTTGATTAAGCCGGATGATGTGCCTTTGCTGACTTCGACGATCAGAGGGTTCTTGCTTGATACTGCAAAAAGGCAAGAGATAGGTGTCGAGGCGGAAGCGTTCGCTTCTGCAAATCTGTCTTGGGCAAACGTCGGCGAAAAACTCGATGCTATGCTTTTGGGAATTACCACATGCTTTAATTCGAATAAAAAAGATCAATAACAAAACCGCCTTCTTCACGAAGGCGGTTTTGTTTTTTTCCTAAATTAGATTGCCTGCATAACGATCCAGAATGCGGCTGCCATGAGGACGAACCAGAGGCCGAGGCCTACAGGCGATCCCCAAGAAAACCATGAGCCCCAGCTTCGCCAATTGCGCTGATGCTCGATCCACCATTCCTTCTGGCCTTCGGGAATTCCTTCCCAGTCCTTATGCTTGAGATTCGTTGAGTCAGTCATAGATAGTGATTGAATGATCCGTAATAGAGCTGCTCTGATATGCGACCATCATCCAGTTTGTGGGCCGAGCAGGCGCGCTGGAGGTATGAGATGGATTTATCGCTGCAGTCAGCATAGCATTTGGTGTTATTTTCGGCAAAAACCTCCAGAGTCGATCTCTGATATACTTTGAGCATGCAACCAAAACCTTCCAATGCTCTGGGAAATTTCCTCATCATCGTACTGGTAATAGTCGTGGGATTTTTCGCCTATAGGATGTATTTTTCAAATCCTTCAGAAAAGCCGATAGAGATGGCGAATGATATCCCGACAGCCACAAGCACCGCTAATTCTGATACGGCTACGCCTCCGAATTTCAAATGGTCATTCGAAGCTGATGATTCGCTCAATCCTGACGGTTTGCCTCAAACAAATGTTCGTCTCACTGCGAAATATCTTGATGGGCGATCCGAGATGATGGTGATCGCTACTGCTCCAGGCGGCTGCAATGAATTGCCAGATTTCAAAGGGGCGAAGCTTGCGAGCACCACGGCCGTTCAGTGCTATGCTGCTGGCTTCGGAGATATCTTCAAGATCGTGAAAGGGGATTCGGCATATTTGGTCCAGCGACAAGGGTTCGAAGAAGGCTCTCCTGAATATGATCCGCCGGTACAGCCATTCAAGACGGTTGTGGAGTTTTCTTTTTAGATCTTAGCAAAATCTCGATATATGAAAATCTACCTCGCAATCAAATTTCATTCAGATCTGTCCAATCGCGCATTCATAGAAAGCCTGTCCGATGCCTTGACAAAGGCCGGCCATGAGTCTATCGTTGCGGTACGAGACTTCGAGCAATGGGGCGCATTGAAATTCACGAATAAGCAGATCATGACTCAGGATTTCGAAGCGATTCGAGGGGTCGATATGCTCTTGGTGGAATTTTCTGAAAAAGGCGTAGGACTCGGCGTGGCTACCGGCTTCGCGAAAGCAATTGGCAAGCCGATCGTGGTCATCGCAAAGACAGGCTCGGATATTTCGGATACCATAGAAGGCACAGCGGACAAGATTATCTTTTACGATTCGGTCGACGGCCTTGTCGAGGAATTTAAGAATTTTTAAAAAAACCATGGCAATCAAAGAAGCAGTCCAAGCAGGCAATAGCGTCATTAGGGCAAAGGCAAAGCCCGTGAAGTTTTTTCTCAATAAAAAAATAGAGAAAAAGACAAAGCACCTCTCATCTCAAGATGTGGCAACGGTTCGCGATCTCGTGGACTCAATGCGCCACAACGATCTCGTGGGAATGGCAGCTCCGCAGATCGGCAAAAGCACTCGCATTTTCATATCGGAAATCAAGACGACCAAGAAGCGAAAGATCGCCAAAGGCACAGAAGATCCGCTTCGCATTTTCATCAATCCCAAGATCACATCTTTCTCAAAAAAGAAGATCAAGGGATGGGAGGGCTGCGGCAGCGTCGTGAATGGCCAGCTCTTCGCCATGGTCAATCGCCCCGAGTCGGTTACCGTAAAGGCATTTGATGAAAAAGGCATACCCTTTACCCTTGATGCCAGCGGCCTCTTGGCGCGCATCATTCAGCATGAACTCGATCATCTTGATGGCATCCTTTTTACCGATAAGGCGGATCCAAAAACGTATATGAGCCTCAATGAATACTTGAAATACAAGAAACACCTGGCAAAAGAAGCGAAAGCAAAGACAAGGGAAAAAGATAAGCAAAACTAATCCTAATATATATCAATATGAAACTCCTCCTCACATCAGCCGGAATCACCAATGACCATATCGCCAAGGCGGTTGTCGAACTCGTTGGGAAGCCTGCAAATGAGATCTGTGCTTTATTCATCCCAACTGCTGCGAATTCATTCGTTGATGACAAGACATGGCTTATCGATAATCTCGTCGAATTCCAAAAGCAACAGTTCAAGCGAATCGATATTCTGGATATTGCAGGCTTGTCAAAAGAAGAGTGGCTGCCGCATTTGGAAGCCGCGGATCTGATCTGCTTTGGAGGAGGAAATGAGCAATACCTCGCAAAAGCAATGCGAGATACAGGGCTTGCAGATATGCTACCCGAATTGCTCAAAACAAAAGTCTATATGGGGATCAGCGCCGGCAGCATGGTGATGGGGCAATTCCTTACGCATGATTTGATGAGCATCGTCTATCCGGAGGAGTCATTCGAAGAATTGGCGCATCCTTTCGGATATGTGGATTTCATTTTCGTCCCGCATCTCAATTCGGATTATTTTCAGCATGTGAGAAAGGAAAACCTCGAGTCGAATAAGGCGCATTATGCGCATCCTGTATATTCAACCGATGATCATACGGCACTGAAGGTCGTGGATGGTAAGGTCGATATTGTCGGGGAAGGGGAAACTGTGCGTATTGGATAATTAACTTCGCATTAAGCATTTCTCGCAAAACCTGCATAACTTGCTTGAATAGATCCGGCCAGGGGTTAGGCTGAGCATGTAGGAGGCGATGCAGCCCAGATTTCTAGGGTTCATGAAGCTGTTGCATCGGCCCGGGTTTTTTAGCCATAATTAATACATATATGACAACAACAGACGAGGTAAAGAATATGGAAAAGGAAGAATTGGCGAGCAAGGAAGTGAATGAAAAACGGGAGCAGGAATTGGAGCAGTTGAGAGAAGAGCGCGAGAACGAGCTTGAGGCAGAAAAGGAGAAGCTGGAAAAGGATCGCGAAGCGAATGCCGATGCCATCGAGCGAACGGAGGGCGAATTGCATCAGCTCAATAAGTAGCGCAGCAGCATCAATCGTGCCAAAACCGTCATCTACTCAGGTGGCGGTTTTTGGGTATACTGGTATGCATATGGAATTCACATTTGATTTCGAAGGGCTGAAGATCTCGGATGTTTTGGCAATGATAGACAAGGCGATAGAGATGCGCCAAAAGCAGGATAAAAAAATCACCCTGCATCCCAACGGCTTCCTGCAGCTCAGCTTGGATATGGGCGGCAACACAGGCGGGGATGCATATATGAACAAGCGTGCCGGCATATATCAGCTGCATATTTGGGATGCGACGCTTCCGAAGCGCAGTCCGGATATGTTCGAAATACATGACCATGCATTCGGTATACACAGCTTCGTTCTTGTCGGGAAGATCATGAATAGCATGTATGGCACTTGGCCGGATGAAGGGGGCGGATTTCGCATTTTTAGAGGCGATGGGGCCGGGAATCAGATCGCATCAGATGAGGTGATTTCATATACGATGGAGCAGGCGGATATCGTCAATCAGAATAATGATTACGAAGTTCCAAAGGGCGCATTTCATTCTTCGAAGAGCATGAGCGATTTTGCCGTGACGTTTATTGTGAAAAAAGATATCGACACTGAGTACAAGACCAAGGTGATTGCGCCGCTGGATTATTCAGGCGGAAAGCTCGAATTCGATCGCGATATCGATCAGGAAGTCGCTTGGGCGATGGTCGAAAAGACGAGGCGGAAGATCGCGGAGATGTATTCCTAATTCACGCTGAATCATGAGAATCACCGTATACATCGTCAGGCATGCCGAATGCCAATCCAATATAAATCCCGATCATGATGGGGCAGAGGATTCGCTTACTGAAAAAGGCTGCGCTCAGGCAATTGCGGTTGCCGATCAATTCAAGGGCGTATCGATTGATGTCATATATACGAGCAATATCCTTCGCGCGCGGCAGACCGGGCAGGAGATCGAGAGAGTCACTGGCATCCAACCCGTGGCATATGGATTTTTGAAAGAGGTGAAAGCCTCGCCGAATGAAAAAGGCAATTGGGAATTTCACGAACCATATGAAGTTTTGATCAAGAGGCTTGCCGATACGAAAGCCCTGCTTGAGCAGGTGGATGAGAGCCGGCGGCATATAGTTGTCGTAAGCCATGCCATTTTCCTCAAGGCATTGCTCGCATATCTCCTCATCGGGGATTCGCTGACGCCGGAGCTTCTCGCAAAAATGCAGGATGTTTTGGTCCTAGAGAATGCGGGCATATCGACATTCGTCTTCAATTCTGACAAAAACAAGTGGCGCATCATGGGGTGGAATGATAAGGGGCATTTGGATATACTACCAGCATGACACCCGCCGAAAACCCGCAATCTCCCATACCCCGCAAAACCATAGGCATCGATTTCGACGATGTCGTATACAATCTGGCAGATGATTTGCGCGAGTTCATCAATCAGAAATATGGCACCGCATTCAAGAGGGATGAGCAGCATGAATATTATATGGGCTTTCTTTGGGGCTTGGACAAAATCACCGAGGAGGCCTTCGTCAATGAATTTTGCGCCACAGATATGCATCATCATGGCCCGGCGATCGACGGGGCGATAGAAGGGGTGAAAGCGCTAGCGCAGCATCATGATCTGGTCATCGTGACTGCGCGCGGAGACGATAGGGCGGAGATTACGCATAGGTGGATTGATAAAAACCTGCCGGGCATATTTCGCGATATTGTTTTTACCAATCCTCATCATGAGATTGTCGAAAGGCGAAAAAAGAAATCCCATATATGCGCGGATCTGCGCATAGATTATTTCATCGACGATCACTATAAGAACATTCTGGATGTCAGCCCTTGCGTAAAGACGGCTTTTCTCCTCGATACCCCATGGAATGCCATCGAATCGATCAAAAAGGAAATGACAAAGCAGGGAATCGAGATACCCGACGGCGTTTTGCCTGCGAATGTCGAGAGGGTCTTTTCTTGGGATGAAATCGTGCGACGCATCAATGAATCTGCTATCATCTGATATATGAATACAATCAAAAGCATCAGAGCGGTGGTTTACGGATTCATTGCCGTCGTCGCTCTTTCCGTGGCAACAGATATGCTCCTCGAAAGGGCAGGCCTTATGCCTACCGGAATATCATTCGCGACGGCGCCATTTTTGCTCGCTCTCTTGTATCGAACCGTCTATACGATCCTCGGAGGATATATCGTCGCCAGGATGGCGCCGCAAAATCCCATGAAGCATGCGATCGTCTTTGGCTGCATCGGAATCGTCTTCGGGACCATGGGCGCGCTTGCCAATGGTCATCTCGGACCAATTTGGTATCCTTGGGCGCTCGTCATTTTGTCGGTGCCTTCTGTGTGGCTGGGCGCGAAGTTTTTTGTAAAAAAGCAAATAGCAAAGCCGACTGTCGATGCGAACGTAGTGAACACGGATATGACAAGCAAATAGGAATAGATTTTATAAAAAGATAGGGCCGGCTTCCGCGAGGAAGCCGGCCTTGTTTTTTTGTCTTGAATTTCAATGCATGCCAGATGCCCGGCATCATTGCTGAGGCGTCACCGCGATGCGGAAGAAGCGCTTGGCAGCGCCTGCCGGCATCGGCGTGCGGATCTCAAACGTCTGCATGCCGTTCGGTGCGACGCTCATCAATGTGCGCGTGGTGTTTGGCGGATTATTATTCGACCAATTGACCATATCCGGCGAATGCTGCAGCAGATAGCCGAAGGCGGGGATGACCGCCGTTATCGTCAGGGTCTGATCAGCATTGGCGCGAATGTCGGTGATCCGAGTATTCGCGACATCATTGGAATTGATCTGCAGGATGCCGGTGACAGCATCATCCAGGCCCCAGGTTTGGAGCGTGGTCGCCTGTCCGATTTTCCATCCGACTTGCTCGAGACGTGCCTTGTACAGGCCGGATTTGCGGATGGCATTGCCGGTCAGGCTTGCCGTTACGGTTACCGTTGAAACGGATCCGTCTCCGAGATCGGAGCTTGGCATGGTAACTACTCCAATGCTTGGCATCAGATATTGATCGACTCCGTCGAGATCGGTGAGGCGGATATGGTACAGGTCCGGCGTCGGCATCAGAACCGTATCGCCGAAAGCCTGCATATCGAATGAGAAGGTCGCGATGACTGATGATGTGGTGCCATTCATATGCGTGGTGGCAGTGATCGTCGGAGCGCTGCGGAGGGTGTAGATCGCACCGGATTCCATGGGGTACATGGAGCGACCGATGATATTCGACTGCACCACGCCTTCGGATCCGTCGGGTTTCTCATAAGTGACCCGCTTGATTCTGATGCTGACGGCGCCTGTCGGGCTTGCTGTCTGAGCGTCTTCGCGCAGATTGACCTTGATGGTCGGCATTAAGAGCGTATCCTTCGCCATGATGGTATTCGCTTCGATGAATGTCTCCTGTGTTGGATCAACGCCGGTGGCGGCGATGAATGTATTGCCATTGTAGAGATAATACGTATTAACGGCAAGGGAGTCGGCCTCGACATAGATGCGCTTGACCTTGAGGTCGCCTGTCTCGGCCTTGAAGGCCGCGAGCATCATCGGCACAGTATAAGCGCCGTATTCGGGATTGATCCGTATCGCCCTCGACGGGATTTGCATCTGCGGTTCCGACAGCGTGAGGGTCGAGTCTTGTGCCGCGGCAGTATTGCCGCCGAGCAGGGAGCCGGAGATGGTCACGGCGAAAGCGAAGAGAGATGCGAAAAGCGCCATGGGGCGCCAGTTAATGTACTGTTTCATATTAGAGTTGGCTGGGTGTATGAAGCGATGACGGGGCGGGAATTGCTTGCCGTAATCGGATATACTACAGCATATTTTATGTAAAAAATCAATAGCTCTCGCGTCGCATAAGGATGCATAAGGGCTTATAAGGACGCATGCGAAAGCCGTCCAAGCATGTATAATTACTCGAAATGAAAACCTATCAAATCAGTGATTTTCTCAAAGTGCAGGCTTCGGGCTCACTGTCGATCAATCATGATGGCAGCCTGATTTCTTTTCTCAATAATGCCAGCGGTACGCATCAGCTCTATCTGATTTCGAGCGAAGGGATAGGCAAAGACGATGATCACGCCAAAGCAGAACAGCTGACTTCGTACGATGGCGCGCTCGACTTCGCGCTTTTTTCTCCGACCAAAAATCAGATCATCTATGGCAAAGACAAAGGAGGCGATGAGCAGGTGCAATTCTATCTCTATGATCTCGAAACCAAGTCGACCAAGGCACTGACTGACAATCCTAAAATCAAGCATTCATTCGGGAGCTTTTCTCGAGATGGCAAATTCATCTCATTTTCTCACAATGGACGAAATGGAACCGATTTCGATGTCTATTTGATGAATATGGAGACGGGCGAAAGCCATTGCGTATTCGATAAGGGCGGAGATTCACATTCAGCGGGCTTTTCTCCCGACAGATCGTATCTGCTGGTAAGGACAAGCAATACCAATACGGACAAGGATCTTTATCTCATTACGCTCGATGCTGAAGGGCGAAAAACAGCGATCGAGCATATCAATGCCCATGAAGGATCGGAATATTTTGGCGGCGCATCATGGCTTCCTGATGAGAGCGGATTTTTTACCAGGACAGATAAAGGCAGGGACTTTCGTGGCCTGAGCTTTTTTGATATTGGGAAAAAAGAATTCGCATATATCATGACGCCGGATTGGGATGTGAATGGCTGCACAATATCTCTGGATGGCAAATATCTCGCTGTTCAGATCAATGAAGATGGATATGAAAAACTCCGCTTATTCGATATTTCGAATAATGCGCGAAATGCCGATAATTTTATTCCTGTCCCATTGACCGGCTTGTCTGAGGAGACGACTATTACTTCATGCAGGTTTTCCCGCGATTCAAAGAATCTCATCGTCACGACGAATGATTCACGACATGCGACGAATATCTGGATGTATTCGATCGATGAAAAGAAAAGCTGGCCTATTACCAATACCGCACAAGGTGTTCTGCCAGAAGATCTCGTCGAGCCTGCATTATTCAGGTACGAATCATTCGATGGCCTAAGCGTCCCTGCTTTTTTATACCTGCCAAAAAATCCCGCCGCCGCAAACAATGTGAGCGATGAAAAAGTTCCTGTCATCATTCATATCCATGGCGGGCCGGAATCGCAATTCCAGCCGAATCTCGCTTTGCTCATTCAATATTTCGTATATCAGGGATATGCGGTCATTGCACCGAATGTCAGAGGCGGCGCTGGCTATGGAAAGAAATATCTCGCAATGGACGATGTCGAAAAGCGGCTCGACTCCGTGAGCGATATCGCATCGCTGCATGATCATATAAAGACGATGCCGGAACTTGATGCGAATAAGGTCGTCCTGATGGGCGGAAGCTATGGCGGATATATGACGCTTGCCGGTCTCGCTTTTCATCCGGATCGCTGGGTTGGCGGAATCGATGTCGTAGGCATCGCGAACTTCGTCACATTCCTCGAGAATACAGCATCATATCGTCGCGCGATTCGCGAGGCTGAATATGGATCGCTCGCTACGGATCGTCAGCTTTTGCATGATATTTCTCCCATCAATCATATAGAAAAAATAAAGGCGCCGCTCTTCGTAATCCATGGAGCCAATGATCCTCGCGTTCCTTTGAATGAGGCAGAGCAGATCGTCGAAAAGATCACCGCGCAAGGAGGCAGGGCAGAGCTGCTTGTCTATCATGATGAAGGCCATGGCCTCAGCAAGCTCAAGAACCGTCTCGATGCATACCCTAAGGTTGCCGAATTCCTCAAAGGGGTCTTTGGCAAATAGGCCGAATCCATGCGACGAGGTGGGTGCCGATGTCGAGGAAGATCGTCTTCATCCAATCTTCATCATCCCCAGGGCGTCCTGGCATACAGGGCTAATTTGCTATACTTATAGGCGATTCCTTATTAGCATTATTTAACTCAGATGAATCATTATCTAACGGTTTTGAAGAAATACGCTACGTTCTCTGGACGAGCGACTCGATCAGAATATTGGTTTTTTATCCTATTCAACATCATTATCAGCTTCGTACTCGGCTTTATCGATGGCTTCATTGGAAAAGCAGGTGCGGAAGAGTCAATCGGCATCATAGGATCAATATACTCTCTTGCTGTCTTGATTCCGTCTCTTGCGGTATTGGCACGACGATTGCATGACACTAATCGAAGCGGCTGGTGGATGCTTATCGGTCTCATTCCTCTCGTCGGATGGATCATATTGCTGGTATTCACAGTAGGCGATAGCGGCCCGGACAATAAGTATGGCCCGAATCCAAAGGGCATGCGAACGGCTACTGCGACTGCGGCTCCTGCAGCTCCCGCTGCTCCATCGGCTCCATCAGCGTCAGCTGCTGCGCCAGAGATGCCTTCAAATCCTCCCTCGACTCCGAATATGTAAGAATGAAGAATTCTGCATAAAAGCAGAATTGAAAGAAGAGCCGCCGCCCATCCGGGTGGCGGTTTTTCTTTTTCGAGCGTACACTTATTGCATGCCACCAGATATGACTCAGCCACAGCAATCGGCGCAGCCTGCTCCTCAAGCGCCCGTACAGGCTCCCGCTCAGCCGCAGGTGCTTTATACCCATATCGTCCGCAAGGATATAATCATACCGATTACACGCATCGCAATCGGCACGCTCGGACTGATAGTCGCTTGGGTGCTTTTGCAGGTCCTCTTGTCAGGGGTTTTGATTCCTCTTTTCTCAAATGCATTCTCTGCCGCGCCTTCAGCCGGCCAGCCATCAATGATGAATTCGGCAAGCCTGGTCATAAGCTTCGTTTTGGTTTTCTCATATCTGCTCTATATAGTCGGCATCATCATGGTGCATATCAATGACTATTATATGATCTCGCCTGATGTCATCAAGATAAAAAAGGGAATCATATTCAGCTCGCAGACAGTATACGACCTGAAGAATGTGAAATCCTTTCAGATAGAGGAAGGACTTCTCGGCAAAATATTCCGCTTTGGCGATTTGAAATGCCTTGATGATAAATTGGCTCCGATTTTTATCCTGCACCATATTCCAAATCCCGCTTTCTATGCGGAAGTCGCGAATACATATCATCATCAGAAGCGCGACGGCATCATGACGGGCGCGCCGATCATTCAGCAGGCTCCGGTCGCAGGCGAGGTTCATGAGACGCCGCCACAAGCTCCTTTCCCGATGACGCCTCAGCAGCATGCGCAGGCTCATGCGGTCGAGCAGATTCCGCTCGCGGATCATCCTCCTGTTGGCGAGCAAGCTGGTCAGCCTCAGGTGCAGACATCCTCGCCAACCCAGTCTCCGGTAGGATGGGTGGGTTCTCAGGGCAGTTCTCAAGGCGCTGCACAGCCGCAGGGCGGGCAGCAGCAACCGGTCGCTCAGCAGCATGATCATGACGATCTTCCTCCGGCTGCGCCCATCAATGTCACCATTTGATATACTTGAGGCATGAAATATAAAAACATAATCATTCCGGTGCTTTTTCTCATCGCACTGGTTATCATCATCGATAGGGTTGCTGTAATGAATCCTTCTTTGGTGAATGGCGTGACGACGCAGAATAATAATGGCAATGGAGCGGCGAACGATGCCGATGATTCTGACGATTCAGTTATGTATTTTTGCAAGGAAGGAACTGTCACGGCGCAATTCGATAATCAGACAGCTGCGACTGGTGCCAATGGCACAAACGCCGGCGATTCGATGATGAGCCTCGCACTGGCGGATGGAAGAGAATTCATTTTGCCTCAAGTCGTTTCTGGCTCCGGCATCAGATATGAGAAGGGCGATATTGCATTCATCGGAAAAGGGGATTCGGCGATGGTCATGGAAAAAAATAAGGCCATCTATTCGGATTGTGTAGCTGGAAATGTAGCAAGCGATGATTCAGGCACGCTCGGCACTGATTCGAAGTATGCGTTCACGAATGAGGCAGAGACATTCTCTTTCGCATATCCAAAGCAATTCATGGTCGTCGGCGACGAAATCGAACTTTCGCAGCAATGGCGCGCGAATGCTGATACGATGGGCGACCGTCTCGTAACCGTAGTCATTCCGCGATCATTCCAGCCAAAGACGAATTTCAGCGAAGCTACATTCGTCGTGGGCTCAAGCGCTGATCCGAAATCGATAGAGCTTTGTTTGCGCGCATCGAATGGCGAAACACCAGGATATAATCCCGAAGTCGCGAATCCTGCTGCCGATTCAGCAACGAATCCAGTCTCGGCTGGCAGGGTGACGATCAATGGCGTCGCATTCAGCAAATACAATCTCGGCGATGCCGGCGCTGGCAATTATTATGATACGACAAGCTATCGAACGATGCGCGATGGCCTTTGCTATGCAGTCGAGTATACGATCCACTCTACGAATTTAGGCAATTATGATCCGTCTCAGGGAATCTCCGAATTCGATCGCGCGAAAGTGCAGGGGATTTTGGAAGATATGGTAAAGAGCTTCAAGTTCATTCAATCTTAATCTCCGACCTGTATATTTTATATATGAAAAAAACAACAATCGCTACGACCATCGTAGTCGTTCTCGTTATCATTGCGCTCATGTGGAGCGCTCGCATGGCAAATACACCTGACAATTCTCCTGCAGCTCCCACTGATGCCAATACGAATACGAGCAATGGCTCAAACGGCGGCTCAGACTCAACGACCGCATTGCAGCTTCAAGGCCGATGGGTTGGTCCTGAAGGGACATCGCTCTCTGTCGAATATATCGCATCGACTGCGCCTCGCAAATACCGATTGAATTTCGTCATGCTTGATGGCCCGATCTCCGTCATCGGCGACGAGACGGCGGACGGCAAAGGCGTCACATTCACCCGCAATTTCGAGACGCTCACTTTGCATCATGGCACGGGTCCCGATACCGGCATGAAATGGCTTGCTGATAAAAAGGATTGCATCGTCGTGAAGAATTCAGAAGGATATTGCCGCGACGGCCTTACTCCTGCCCAGTCTGCGGTCAATGGCGGCGCGGGTGCTTCAACGACTCCGCCAGCCGCGGGAGTTGCGACAGGTCTCTCGGCCAGCCTCGATGGCAAGACATTTCGCCTGACTTCATTCAATGGCGCTGCCGTACCAGCCGGTGCCGCTACGGATTCAAAGCCTTCAGTGGCATTCAATGGCAATCAGATCAATGCTAAATTCTGCAATGGCATGGGCGGCACATATGCGCTTACGAATAATGTCATGAAAGCAAGTATGATCGGCACGATGATGTATTGCACGACTCCTGTCGGCCTCATGGATTATGAGCAGCAGTTCGGCTCCATGCTGAATACGGGCGCAACGGTCTCCCTTTCTGGCAATACGCTGACATTCGCAGGCACAGATTCGAAGAAGATGGTTTTCACAAAGATCTAAGCATATTCGGGGAAGAGGATACGTAGAAGAAACCCGGACGTAACGTCCGGGTTTCTTCGTCCCTGTCTGCGTCTTTGTGGTGGTGTATCTAACTATCACGTAACGTGATAGTTAGATACACCATGAGTCCGATCGACTAGATGTCAAAACCCATTTCAAACTCGCTGTCCGCATCGGTCTCGTATGATTTCGTATGCGGCGAATATGTCTGCGCCTTTATCTTTTTTGCAGTGAAATCAAATGTATAGATTCGCAATCTGCCATTGCCGCCCACTTCGCGAGCCTGATAATCCTGGATGATCTGGCGGACATTCGTGCCACAGGCATTCTTGGAATCGAGCATGAATTCGCCATCGGTCATATGATAGTGGCCATTCCACACCATGCGGATATTGCAATTGTCTTTCACGAGCTTGTCCCAGATATTCTGGCCGGTATTTCCGCTTTGGCTATATGCGCGATTATCATCGAGCGGCGCCGTTAGTCCTCCGGGCTTGCCATATGCATCCGCCGCTGCCTCATTGCTGATGCTGTCCGGCAGGTATTTATGAGTCGTGACTACCGTATAGATATTCGGATATTTTTTGACAATGGAATTAGCCCAGGCGAGGGTATTGTCAGACGGCTCGATTTCCAGATTGAGAAAAAGCATCTGGATCGTGCGAGCAACCGGCTTTATGATCGAGCCTGCCGACGCATCGGCATCGGGAACCTGGACATTGATGATCTGATAATTATTCTGATTATTCTTTCGATTTCCCTTATACCAATAATTCGAATCATAGCGGGAAGCGGGGAAGTATGCGTCATATGTCAGCATGCCGCCTTCGCGATATTGTCCATCGGTATCGTGGTTGCCGGGAATGATGCCGTAAGGTATTTTCGAATCGTCCAGCACCTTCATGCATTTCGATGCGGTCTCCCATTCATCGATGCGATCCTTGTGGTCATTGACGATATCGCCGAGCTGAGAGACGAATTGGATATTGAGCTTCGCCTTGTTCGCGGCTATCCATTCGGTCTGCTTGCAGAATATCTCAGGATAGCTCTGCGCATAGAATTGAGTATCAGGCATTACAAGTATGGAAAAAGTCTTGGGCGGATTCGACGCAGAATAAGGCGCATATACGGTTGTCGGAGTCTGCGTATCGGCATTGTCATGCGCCGTCTTTATATTCTTGTCTGAGGCAATCTCGCCCGACTTGTCTGAAAGGACCGCTATCTCTCGCGCATTGTCATCGGCCAGGGTATGCTGCCGCATCGCTTGTCCTCCCGTCTTTGATGCATAGCATCCATATGCCCAATAGAGGAATACTCCAAATGCAATGAGGAGGATGCACAATATGATCTTATAGTTTCTATCTGAATTTTTCATGAATTAATAATAGCATCAAACCGAATGCCATATGCGCGCGAGACGGGTTTGACGATAGGGTGGAAAATGGGCGAGCGCTTTGATACACTGTGCAAATGCAAAACACACCATCAAGTGCGGTCCTCCATACGAATAAGGGCGATATCACGATCGCATTCCATAATGAGCAGACTCCCAATACCGTTGCGAATTTCGCAAAGCTCGCAGGGGAGGGATTCTATGATGGGGTAAAATTTCACCGCATCATTGCAGGCTTCATGATCCAGGGCGGTGATCCGCTTACGAAGGACGATTCTCAGGCGGCATATTGGGGAACGGGTGGCCCGGGCTACAAATTCGCTGATGAGATCGGAGGCACGAATGCAAATAACCGGAATGCGCCCGGCACTATCTCCATGGCCAATGCCGGACCGAATACGAATGGCAGCCAGTTCTTCATCAACCTTCAGGACAATGCTTTTCTTGATGGAAAACATACTGTCTTCGGCCATGTGACTGCGGGCATGGATATCGTCGAGGCGATCGGCATGTCTCCGACGGGTCCGAATGATAGGCCTATGAATCCCATCGTGATCGAGAAAATCACGCTTGCCTAGTCGGAATTAAAGCAAAAAAACCGCTTGAATGGCGCGCCTTAAGGCGCGCCATTTGACTTATTGCAATATGAATGTAATGATTTCCGACAGCTTCGTACACTCGGATTTTCATTCCATGTCATCCTCTGTGCAGCATTCACCAAATCCAACACAATCTAGACTCACTGACTTATGGACCTACTAAAATTGCTCACCGAAAAAAGCCTCCTTTGGGGCGTCGCCAGAAGAAAAGACGGCTTGGCAGGACTCGTCTCGAGCGTAGCCGATACGCATTTCGATGGAATACATGTGGTTACCGGCCATACGCGAACTTGCCTGGCTTTTTTCCCTGATGATTTCCGACATTCTAAATTCAAGCCTGAACGCGCGATTCTCGCCTGCGATGCCGATGGTGTCGCTGCTCACTGCGTGAGACATTCCGGCATGGTGTATGATCCGCCTGAAGCACCCTCGAAGAATGTGCATCCTGGATGGGAAGTGCGAGAGGCCTCGATCGGCGATGATACCGTAGTTTTTGTCCTTCCGGCCTGGATCCTGGACAAGCCGTAATCGTGCAGCGCGCCGCGCAACTGAATTGAAAATCCGAAAAGCCCCTAACGACTCGTTCGCCAGGGGCTTTTCTATTCTACATAATCTGCGTTTTACTCTGCGTACGATTTTTAATAATCGATCTCGTCCGAATCGGAATCGTCGCTGGTATTCTTCACAACCGAGCCATTCGATGTTTTTTCAATCACCTTTGGCGATCCAGAATATTCGATCCTCGATCCATGCTTGGCATTCGCATTGAGATCCTTGAGACTGCCGAATATGATGCGGGAGCCGTTTTCTGCCATCGCGCTGGCGCTGTTGATGAGCATATCGGTGAAATCAACGCGGCTGCCATGCTTGACGTTGGCCGATACGGCCGTGCTTGTTCCGGTCATATCGAGTCGCGCGCCATTCTCGATCTCGATCGTGGAAGTCGAAGTGTCCGCATTCAATTCGAGTTCAGATCCATGGATGACATTGATGCGAAGCTCTGGTGCTATGAGGTCGTCGATCTCGCCATGCCCGCCATTTTCCAAAGTGATGCTGAATGGGGCGGGGCTTTTCCACGAATCGACAGAGATATCCGCGCCATGCTTTGCCGTAATGCTGTCGAGCGCAGGCAGATACAAAGTCGCTTCAATGCCATCGAGATTGCAGAAGAAGCAGAAATTATTTCGAGCGGAAGACAGCAGCTCTATATGCAGGGTGTCGCCATCCTGTCGTACTACGAGATCGTCGATGATTCGAGTTCGGCCTGTTGCTTGGAGTCTGGGCTCCGTAGTGCTGCCCGCGCTAGTGCCCACGCCTCCGCTATTCGCTGCAGTGTCGCCATCTTTGGCAATCTGGACGAGGTTGAGCTTGATGCCGCTCTGAACTTCGAGATTCTTGATGAGATCTGATCTGATGGCGAAGTCGCGGGTAGTTTTATCATAGAGCGGATTCGTATCGGCATATGCCTCGACCTTCTGCGCGCCATTGAATCCCGCAACGCCTCCGCATATTGTCGCGACGAACCATATCGCCAGGAGAGTCAGTCCTACCTTGAGGCTGAGGATGTTTTTTCTCCTGATAAGACCGATGGCAAGCATGAATATGATAACCAAAGGAATGACGATGGCGAGATAGATTCCGATCACCGCGAGATACATAAGCGGGCCGGAGACTATTGTCATGAGAGGGAAGTCGAAGTATGCCGTGCTATTCGTGAGAATGAGCGGCGCCATGAATGAGAAGAAAAGGATTCCGCCAAGCGATATGACGGCGATAAAAGCGCCGATCAGGATTCTGATAAGAGGGAAAACCGTTCGCACGAGGATGTCAAAAACTTTCTTGAGGATCTTGAACGGAAGGGCGAGCAGGCGGGTAATGCTATTTCCATGCCTTACCTTCAGCTCGTCCATCTTTGGCTTTACTTTTTTTTTGAAATTATCGCGTATGTTTTCGCTCATCGTCTCGAGCGTTACTGGGCTGCCTTCCATCTCGAGCTTCTGCGCGGATGTCTTGGCTTCGGGCATAATGAGCGCCAATACTATATAGAGCAGAATTCCGAATCCATTGGTGAATATCGTCAGCAAAACGAATCCGAGCCGCATCCACAATGCATCGACTCCGAAATAAATTCCCAGTCCAGATGCCACTCCTGCAAGGATCTTGTCATCAGGATTTCGATAGAGCTTCTTTTTCTTTTCTGTAGAAAAATCTCCGGCCGCCGCATCTCCTTGTGCAGCATTGTTTGAATCATGATTTGCATGGTTGCCTTCATGGCTTCTATGCGCATGCGCGGCATCTTCTGCATCGCCAAAATCCTCTACTCGTCCCATCGATGCAATGACCGCCTCGACTTCCTCGAGCGTGATTATCCGCTTCTTGGATTCGGTGAATTTCTCGCTGATTCGCGCCTCGATATCGCTGAGGATATCCGCATGTCCTTCTGTATGGGCGAAATGAGATCGTATCGAGGTTAAATAATGATCAAGTTTTGCATATGCGTCTTCTTCGATGGTGAAGAGCGTCTGAGCTATGCTTATTGTGAGTGCTTTTTTCATAAAATTGATTTTAGCTTGCCTAAGTGATTTTTGGTGATTTTGATTACATTAATGTTTCTATTGATTCGACCAGCGATTTCCATGTCGTCTTGAGCTGCGAGAGATTATCTCGGCCTTTCTGGGTGAGGGTATAGTATTTGCGCGGCGGACCGGACTTGGATTCTTCCCATGTATAGTCCAGCAACCCGTCATTGCGCAATCGGTTGAGGAGGGGATAGATGGTGCCTTCGACCACGATCAGGTCCGCATCCTTGAGCTTGCCCAGCATATCCGATGCATACATCTTGCCGCGCGAAATGATGAGCAGGATGCAGTATTCGAGCATGCCGCGTCTCATGCCGGCTTTCGTTTCTTCGATATTGATTTCTTTCATCAGTACTAGCGTATCATATAGTACTATGTAGAACAAGGTAGTATGTGGAAAAAGGTCTAAGGCATTGATCATGGCTCCGGCTTTGACAAAATCCCGCCGCATGGCAATCTATGATAAGAAAGATTTTCAAACCCAACCCCGCTTCAGTTCTTATGAAAACGAAAAATCGGCCTCGTACAGGATGGGGGAACATATCGCCCCAAAAGATTATTGCCGCATCTGATGTGCTTGCAAAGATTGTCAGCGCCGGAATACCGCTTCCAGAAGGGATGTCAATCGAATCGCTCCCATCAATGGCAGGAGTGGAAGTCGCTGAATATTGCGAGCGCGTTTTTCTGGATCAAGGATTCTGGAATGCATTTCCGGAAGCGATTCAGGCAAGAGTCCCGTCTGACGCAGCGCATGCTGATTCATCGAATATTTCCGAGAGCGTATTCGCGCATACCGGGGCTTGCAGCCGGAGTGCGATCAGGGACGAGCTCGGCTCGGTCATTCATTGGCTTGGCGAATGATTTCGCGATACGGCGCTGTCCCGCAGGGACAGCGCCGAAACTTTTTATATAATTTGCGATTCGCTCGATTAATCCTCGCCTAATCCTCATCCGTCGTATTCAAGAAATATTCGGCAAAGAATCGCGCGCCATTTGCGCCGCCTTTGCCGCTGCTTTTACCTTTATTCGCTTTGAATAATTTCTCAATCTGCAAAACGCCCGGAATCAATTGCCGCGGAGGGATATCGCTGATCTTTGACCAGAAGCATTCGCCGGTGGGATCGCCAGCCTTGAGAACTCCGCTCGGATTCGAACCGACGAATACATGGCAGAGCATATGGCTGACCAGCTCGGTCTCGTCGTGCACGGTGAGATAGACATCGCCCTTATGCATGAGCTTCGCTGAGAGGCCTGTCTTTTCCTTGAGCTCCCGTTCAGCCGCTTCATAGATGCGCTCTTCGAGATGGATTTTTCCGTATGGAAAACCTATATGATTGATGAAAGGGGATTTGCGGCGCTTATACAATAGGTATGATCCCTTATTTTCCAAAACGAGCAGCGTCACGATCTTTGGCTGAATGCGCGGCTTGAATGATTCGAAGGAAATCGTATCGACATAATGCTTGCCTTTCGGCGTGAGTGCGTAGCCGCCATCCTTGTCTGCGGTTTTCGCGGCGACCAATCCACCGGAAATCAGCGACTGCAAATGGTATGCGAACTTATTGCTTTCGACACCTGCCGGCTTCAGCTCTGAGTATTTGCATTTTTTGGCCAAAGAAAGCTTCTTCAGAATATGTTTCTGAATATCGTGCATGCCTCCGCTGGTTATGTCCTTTGCGCTTGGTGTATTGGTTTTGCTCATATGCATATCGTAGCATCATTTGACTCAATTGTCTGCACGTTTTGACTCAAATTGAATTGACTAGAAAAAAGCTCTTATGGTAAGGCATGATGATATCGGAACACCGAATCACAGCCCTCTTGATATCGGATTTCAACCCTCAACCAAACACCATCAAATTCAGCCAGTTCTTCATATGAAAATAACCCCATCCGAAAGCACGCTTGAAAGCGCCATCTATTACGCTGGTCTGGAACCCGGCGAGACGAATCTGCGTGGTTTGCTCGCTGAGACCAGCCTTCATCAAGTCGCTGCTGATTTCCTGCGCATAGCCATCGACGGAGGACCAAGCGCCCTGAAGAGCAAGTCGATCGAGTACCTCAACAGTGAGCTTCCTAAACATGGATATGAGCCGGTGATTGTCCCAGAAGCTGCCACTATCTTGATGCTGGAATGCAATATATGGCCGAATCGCGATGGCGTTTCGGCACTCAAATTCCAGGCATATGTGTTGAATCTTGGCGCGCGCCTCGAAGGCCTTGCTTTTGATCAAGCCAAACGGCTCGCTGCTCGTGGCTTGAAGCCGATTATCATCATTGATCGGCCTCTTGCCGGCGGCGCTGCATATGTTCAGAGAAATGAATTCGACCGACTCCTTCAGTCATACGGACTTGATCACCATGGCGTGAGTTCTCATCGGTACGATATGTCATTTCACATGGTTACCGCTGCGAATGGCGCGCTTGAGTTTTATGACTTCAGCAACGCTTGCCGTACTGAGTCGCCAGATTTGGCGGTTGAGCTGGACGAGAAAACGCTTGCCGCCATGGCCATGCATCCGCATGTGGAAATCATAGGCAACGATACCGATGAAGCAGGAAAGAAGCAGAAGTTACTCGAACGTATCCTGGCATTCGTAAGGGATGGCGATGAAACTGAGGTAAAGCTCCTTATTGAACCGATCGATCTGCGCGATCACTGGGCGGTTCCTGTGCCGCATCGGCTTGTGCATATGCGACAGGATTATTTCGTGCCCTCAGAGTCGGGCTCCCTGCTCAATGAAGAGTTTCGTCTGCGTGCAGAAAGCGAAGTCCCCGGACACCCGTCCGCATGCAGGGGCGTCACGTATCATCTGGCGCATAAGCGAGACACGGACGTGCCCGGCAAACGAATCGAAATCCCATCCGTGATCGATGAGAAGTATTATCGTAAGATCATGGCTGAAAAGATGCGCGAACCGAACACGGATCCCATCGAAAAGCTACGTGCCCGGCATTTCTTGCGCGGCGAAAAGGGAACAGGCTTGCGACTCGAAATTGATCATGTGCTTGGCCCTGAACGCCATTCGGGAAAATGCTATGCGGAAATCGAGCTCCCTCATCCTGATTTTCCGTACAAGCACTTGCTGCCGACCTATGTCAGGGTGATTGAGAATGTCACTGGGCAAAAGGCGCACGGCATGCGCAGCCTCGCTCACCGTTCCTGATCGGCTGCCTGTCGAGTGGGTATTTCAGATTAAAAAAACGGCTCGTCGCATTTCGGTGCGGCGAGCCAGTCTTTTTTATTTATTATCCTTCCAAAAATCCCTCCAATCCTTCAAGAAATCCGAGCTGCTCCAGTTTTTATCCAGGCCTACTCCTGAAACGACTTCGATGCCATGCTCGTTGCAGATTCGCCATTCAGGAATCGATGTCTCGTCGATGCGATCGCCGCCTTTCGTAAAGACATGCGGCTTGAGCTTCTGAAGCGCGACGCAGACCGTTTGATCGTCCTCGATCTCGAATGGGATGACATAATCGACGCCGCTTATATATGACATGATATGCGACCGGGTCTTGAGATCGATGAAGGGCTTGCCTTTCTTTTTTGTCAAAAAATTATCGCCATTGACGATGACTACGACCGTATCGCCATACTTGTGAGATTCATGAATAGAGGATGTATGGCCTGGATGCACCGGGTCAAAACCGCCGGACGTGGCAACGATAGTGCCCATGCCGCGCCCCTCGCTTTCGAGCTTTTCGCGCAATTCGGCGAATTCCTCGAAGGAAAGGATGGGCGCGGGCTTGATGGGTCGCTGCTTATGCTCCGGCGACTGGTGGGTATTCATTTGGGTACATGATAAAATAATACTCAAGCAATTACAAATATGAAGGCCAGCTCGCTGGCCGCAATTTACAATCATGAAAAAAACACTTTCCATACTAGTCTACTGCGCAACAGGCCTTTTCAGCCTCTTTTCCATGGCGAGCGCATTTCCACTGACGGCATGCGCATTCAATCGCTATATGCAGATCAGCGATGCCTGCAGATATTCCCGATATGCCGCTTTGCTTTTCGGCATCGTTGGCTTGGTCGCTGCGGTGCGCCTTGTCATCGGCAAAGGAACGAAGGCGCTTGCCTGGATCCTCGTCGCCTCACTTTTGTTCCAAATCGCAATCGTATATCGAACATTCAATATCCGCCCAGAGGTGTCACTTCCTGATGGCGTTTCGCTCAATGATCCGAATATGATTCCGACTCAGCCACCTCCAGCCGCAACGTCTTCAGTAGCTACGACTTCCGCGCCCGGATCTGCCACAGTGCCACCAAAGCCCGCAACTACCCCCTCAGATATTATTATCTTGAAAAACGGGCAGGGTACATTGAAATTGAATCAGACCGGCACATTCGGCAATTTTTCCATCACGCCTATCGCTGTAGTTGAGGACAGCCGCTGCCCATCGGATGTGCAATGCATTTGGGCGGGTAGGGCGCGCATTATGTTCAAGGTCAAGATCGGCAATTCGAATGGATTTGAAAAAGAATTGGAGGTAGGCAAATCCGCTCACGACAGCGACTTCGTATATGAGCTCAAGGATGTTTCCCCGCAGGCCATGTCAACGCATGCGATAGCGAATGGCGAATACCGATTCAGCATCAGAGTGAGTCATATGATCGTTGATTATTAATTTCAGATTAAGGATTTTGGCGATTTTTGTGAAAAACCCCTCGACATGGAACGGCTCGGGGCATACCATTACTATGTAGCTATACTCATATAGCACGATTACAAGCGGTATCGATTTTAATCAAAAAAAACACCATGCTCACTACAATCGCGACGATTCTCATCATTCTCTGGCTCTTGGGCCTCGTAACCGGATTTACGATCAATTCCTTTATCCATATCCTCCTCGTGGTTGCCATCGTCATGATCCTGATCCGCGTCATCCGAGGCCAGAATCCCATCAAGTAGGGAAGATGTATGAAATCTGAATAGGCGTTCAGAATTGCGAATCCCCGGCATGCTTAATGCCGGGGTTCTGCTTTGCTTAAAATATCCACTAATCAGCTTATCAACAATCGTACCAGCAAGTACTTGCATATATTGAGCAAGAGAATATACTTAAGTAACTTAAGTATGTATATGCAAGCCCGACAAAGACATCAAATACGACTGATTTCTGCCAAAAGGCCGGCATATGCCTATTTGAGAGTGGGAAACAGAACATGTAGAATACATCTACGATTAAGAAATGATAAAGATACTCAAAAAGCTTCAAAGTGCCTCGAAGAATAGTACGACATATCGTGTCGGGCTCTTGCAAGCGAAAGTGTATCGAATTCTCAAGAACAAGACGGGGGAGGCATTGTCTGACTATGGAATCTCGACGATAGAGTGGGCATTATTGGGACTCTTATTTGATTGCAAGGCAGGGCTCAGAGCGAGCAAATTGGCCGAAGAATTGGGCGTAGAAGCCCCTTTCATAACGGTCCTTTTTGCCAAGCTCAAGAAAATGGGGCTTGTCGATCATGCATCCGATCCGAAAGACAGCAGGGTTAAGATCATGCATTTGACGACCAAAGGCACTGATTTCGTTCCCGGAGTCGAAAAACATGTCAGGGCCCAGATGAGGCCGCTCGTATCCGGATCTGCAATCAGCGATGTCCTCTCATATGTCACGGTTCTTGAGACAATTATCGAAAACGGAAAAGCAGGGAAATAGCCTGAGATTGAATATTTATAAAATAATCAAATAATATATTTATGAACAAAGGAACTTGGATAACGATCGTATTGATCGTCGTAGTGCTTATAATCGTGGCGGTATCAATGAACAAGAAGAATGATATGGCGATGATGAATGGCCAGACAAATGGCCAGATGATGAATAATGATTCAATGAAGGAAGAAGGCGTGATGGTGGGCGGAGCCATGATGGTCAAGAATAAGGACATCGTGGACAATGCGGTAATGGCAAATAATGTGACGACTTTGGTCGCTGCAGTTAAGGCTGCAGGGCTCGTCGATACCTTGAAGAGCGCTGGGCCTTTCACGGTCTTTGCTCCGACTAATGATGCATTCGCGAAATTGCCAGCAGGAACAGTCGATACCCTTCTCAAGCCTGAGAATAAAGCGATGCTTACGAATATCCTTACATATCATGTAGTGGCCGGCCGATATACAGCCGCAGACCTCATGGATGGACAGATGCTCAAGACCGTTCAGGGTCAGACTATCAAGATCATGAAGAAGGATGGAAAGACCTGGGTCAATGGAACTGCGATGGTTCAGACGGCTGATGTGATCTCTTCAAACGGAGTCACTTTCGTCATCGACACTGTCTTGATGCCTACGAAATAGGTTTCTTTTGAGTGGGGGCGAGCCGCAGTATACTTATATATGTACAAGGTGTATCCGTCGCGCGATTCGTCCTTACGACTGAGGATGCTTAATATAAAAATAAAAACCATCAAAACAAAATGCTATTGCTCATCATTTCATTTCTCGCTGGAGTCCTGACCATATTGGCTCCATGCACATTGCCGCTTTTGCCGGTCATTATCGGAAGTTCCGTTGCTGATAATTCAAAGCCAGAAATTGGCGCAGATGGACAACCGATTAAAAAGAAGCGCGGTCTCGGCAAGGCATTCGTCATCGCGGCATCTCTCGGCGCATCAGTGGTGGTGTTTACGCTCTTGCTCAAATTCGCGACCATCTTCATCAATATTCCGCCATCGGTTTGGCAGATCGTTTCAGGCATCATCATTTTGTTTTTCGGTTTGGTCAGCCTTTTTCCAACTATTTGGGAAAAAATTCCTCTCGTTCGCAAGCTCAATCAGAGCTCGAATAAGCTGATGGCTGTCGGCTATAAGAGGCAGGGATTCTGGGGCGATGTAATCATCGGCGCCTCGCTCGGTCCTGTTTTCTCCACATGCAGCCCTACGTACTTCGTAATCCTCGCGACGGTATTGCCGCAATCATTCCTGCTCGGATTCGTATATCTGATCGCATATGCCTTGGGTCTCGCAGGCGTTCTGCTTCTGGTCGCATATATAGGTCAGAAGCTCGTCGACAGGCTTGGCGGGATTTCGGATACGCGCGGCTGGTTCAAGAAGGGGCTCGGCATTCTTTTTATCATAATTGGAATTCTCGTCATCGCTGGCATTGATAAAAAAATCGAGCAGAAGCTTCTGGATTCAGGCCTTGGCGACATCACGAGGGTGGAGCAGAGATTGCTGCAATTGAATGAAAAGAATAAGGATGAGAATGGCGGAGCGACTCTCGCGGGTGAGCGAGCGATCGACGGCCTCGAAGATGCGGCATTGATCGATGGAGCTACCGGAGAAATCGTCGGCGGGAATGGGTCGGTTTCCACGGCGGCCTCATCTGCATCCGCGACAAATACGAAGCCGATAGGGTCCGCGGGCGCTATCGCGAGCGTCTATGCCGGCAAGGTTTTCCCCAAGGCTCCAGAGCTCGTCAATCCAAGCGGATATATCAATACTGGCGGACAGCCGATAACGATAGCGCAATTCAAGGGAAAGAAAGTCGTGCTTCTCGATATCTGGACGTATAGCTGCATCAATTGCAAGCGCACGCTTCCATACTTGAAGGCTTGGGATGCGAAGTATCGCGCGGCCGGCCTCGAGATAATCGGCCTGCATACGCCTGAATTCGCTTTTGAAAAAGTTCAGAAGAATGTCGAAGCCGCAGTCAAGGAAGATGGCATCCAATATCCGGTCGTCATGGACAATGCATATGCGACATGGAATGCCTTCGGAAATAATTATTGGCCGCGCAAATATCTGATCAATGCTGATGGCGGAATCGTCTATGATCATATAGGCGAAGGCGATTATGCCGAGACGGAGCGCGAAATCCAGAAGGCGCTTACCGATCTCAAGATGAAGACCGGCAGCAATGTGGTCATCCCTATGGGCATCGTCAATCCTTCAGATGTGATTGCGCTGAATCAGGGCGCGGTGCAAAGCCCTGAGATTTATTTCGGCTCATCGCGCAATCAGTATCTGGCGAATGGCATAGCGGGGAAGACCGGCGAGCAGGCTCTAACTGTCCCTACTCCGAATTTCGAAGCACTGAAATCAAATTCATTATATCTCGATGGAACTTGGAATTTCGCAACCGAGTCGGCGACGACAAAGACTCCTGCGAAAATCGTCTTCAAATATAATGCCAAGAATGTATATATGGTGGCGAGCTCGGATCTGCCTGAAGGGACGGTCATCGATGTGCGAATTGATGGCAAATCGGTCAAGCAGATCACTGTCACTGAGAATAAGCTGTATACGCTATTCGAGGGCACAGGCTATGGCGAGCATGTTCTGGAGATTTCGATCCCTGAGGGCGAGTTCGAGGCATTTACGTTTACATTCGGTTAATCCTATATACTGTATATATGAATACTGCCACTGAATTCCTCGACTATCTGAACTCGACGTATTTCACCCTCCACAAGGAATATGAGGATCTTTTTTGGGTCTCATATATGGGCGATCATTCCAATGATAAAAAGATGAATGCTGCGCAGACCGCTCGCGATGCATTTCGGGCGAATTTGGAATTGGCGCAGAAGGTCGAGGGTTTTTTGAAGGAAGATAAATCAACCGCCAAGATGAAATCGAAAGCAGGCGGCAAGACGAGCTCATTGCTCAAGGCGCGCTTCGAAGCGTGGCAGAATTTTTTCTCAAAATATCAGACGCCCCCAGAAGCGCTCGAAATCAAGGCTCGCATCCAGGCAATCGAATCCGACATCCATCAGAAGCGAAATAGCCGCACAGAAGGATATCTCGATCCGAAGCCGGGCAAGAATTTTGGCAAGTTCGTCGAGATGTCCGAATCGCAGATGACTTTTGTGATCATGACGAGCGAGGATGAGGCTTTGCGCAAGGCCTGCTATGATGCTCGCGAAAAGATGGCGACCGGCACTATCGATGAATATCTGCAGCTTGTCGAACTGCGCAATCGATATGCGAAGCTGCTTGGCCATTCTGATTTCTACGAATATAAGGCGCAGACCGAGGACGGCATGTCAAAGAGGGAATTGTTCGCTATCTTCGATGCGATCTATGAGAAGACTGAATTCGCATATAAGAATATCCGTCAATTGGAGAAGGGATCTGTAAACGCGAATGGCCAAAAAAGCGCGCCCATGCTCGGCCTCCGCAAGCCTTGGAATTTCTCGTATATGATGGCTGGCGATTTTACCAAAGAGCAGGATCCGTATTTTCAATTTGATGATGCGCTCTTGCGATGGGGCAAGAGCTTTCAGATGATGGGCATAGACTTGGCGGGAGGCAAGCTGCAATTGGATCTCATGGAGCGCAAAGGGAAGGAGGCGAATGGCTTTTGTCATTGGCCCGATGTCGTCATATATGAAAAGGGTGCAAAAAACGGCAAGAATTCAGGCAAGTATATTCGACGTCCCGGATCATCGAACTTCACCTGCAATGTGACAGTGGGACAGGTAGGGTCGGGCGTTGATGGCTATGAGACCCTGTTCCATGAGGGCGGGCATGCGGCCCATTTCCTGAACTGCGATCAGCGGGACGTCTGCATGAATACTGAATACGCGCCTATGTCGGCTGCATGGGCTGAAACGCATAGCATGTTCCTCGATGCCGTTTTCTCGAGCGTCGAATGGCGCACGGCATATGCGCAGGACGCGGCGGGCAATTTTTTCCCATATGAATTATATGAAAAAGAAATAACCAAGATGCATCCGACCATGCCATTGGAGATCAAGGGCATACTGTTCGTGGCGAATTTCGAGCGAAAGATCTATGAGGCAAAGTCGCTGACCAAGGAAAAAGTCCTGCAGATCGCGCGATCCGAATATCGCAAATTCTATGATATGACCGAGGATTCGCTGCTCGCTCTCAATGTCCCTCATATATATGCATGGGAAAGCTCATGCTCTTATCATGGATACGGCCTTGCGACTCTGGCCTTGCATCAGTGGCGCGAATATTTTTACAAAAAATACGGCCATATCGTCGACAATGCAAATGTCGGAAAGGAGATGAGTGTCGCATGGCGACTAGGCTCATCCAAGACTTTCAGCGAATTCGTACGCATCATCACTGGCAAGAAATTGTCGGCAGATCCATATCTCCGCGTCGTTACGGCTCCATTGGAAAAAATGAAAAAGAATGCGAAAGACCGAATCGCGAACCTGGCCAAAGTCCGCGCATCTGCCGCGACAAAGAAGCGCCTCGCCGCACCCATCGATCTGAAGGCTGATATCGCGATGGTGCATGGCAAGCAGGTGATTGCGAACTGCACAAATGGTAAGAATGGCGAATTCGAAAAGATGGCAGGGAGGTATGCGATATGGATTAAAGGGATCAAAGATTAATTTTAAATTAAGACACTATTTACGAAGTGTGATTTCATGTGGTATAGTCATGCACCGCAAAGCGCGGCCCGTTCTTTCATATTCTTGGAAAAAACCATGAGAAGGTTCGGGCTGTTTTTTCGGCTTAGACTAAAAACAGTAACGATAGCAAAACCCTGTGCCTCTGAAATCGGAGGCGCTATTCAGACAAACCCCAAAAATACCACAAATGAAACCGAATAAACACCGAGCTACGCTCATCCTCCCCGCACTTGCCCTTACAGGCTCGCTGTGCTGCTCTATCCAGACCGCCAGCGCGGTCACTACCTACAATGCCAATATCACCGCCATCTATGGAACCGGCGGAAACCCGGATTCCGGGTGGGTCATGGATGACCTCGGCATCAGTGCCGGCCTGCGGTTCCACGAACGGTTTACGACCTTCGCCCCCAATGACGGCGTCGGAAACTACGTCTTCCCATTGGGTACTCAGGTCAGCTTCGACTGGTCCGCGAACTCGGGCCAGAGCACGCTGCCCGAACTCATCTGGCGCATGTCAGGGGATATTGATCCCGGTCCTGGTACCAACTTCGTGAATGTGAGGCTCGAACTCTACCCGGACAATTCTTATGGTACGAATGCTACGGCCAATGCTGCCGGTGTCGAAGGCACGTTCGCTTCACAAGCCGCCGGCAAGACGGTGATGCAGAATTCGGGATATGTCGGCTGGGCGCCTTTTGGCATCGATGTCAATACGCCTGGGACGTACTCCTGGAAAATCCAGGGCACCAGCCCCGGAGACACCCAGTTCGCTAACCCGTTCGTGAGCGCCAATGCCACGTTCACCATCGTCCCCGAACCCTCCAGCGCCTTCCTCGGCCTCGGTGTTATCGGCACGATGCTGACTCGCCGGCGGCGGAAATAAGTTCGTGGCAGTCGCGAACATCCAAGAATACGTTTAATGCGTCGGCATGCAGGACTTGTCCTGCATGCCGTTTTCTTTTTTTCGTAAATTTAAAAAAGCGACAATTCGCCATCAATCTGCTATATTAGTCAAATCTCAAATCCGGATGAAAAAGCTGATAACCATCAAGAACATAGTCTACTCTCATACCGATACGCCTCTTCTGAAAGGCGTTTCTTTCCGTTGCGAAGAAGGGGAGCGGCTCTGTATACTCGGCGAGAACGGATCGGGCAAATCGACCCTGCTCAAGATTCTCAGCGGAGAGCTCGAGCCAGAATCCGGCGTCATCGACAAGAGCACGCATATGCGGATATCATATGTGCCGCAGGAATTCGAGTCTGCCTTCAATGATCTGAAGGTGAGCGATTATATGGAAAAAAAGGCCGGCGTCACCGTCACAAAGCGAATCGTCTCGATCGCTAAAGAACTCGGCCTCAATATCGATCGTATCTCTGATCGAACATGCGGATCCTTGTCTGGAGGTCAGCAGAAATTGCTCGCGCTCAGTACCGTGCTCGCGACGAATCCCGACTATATATTATTGGATGAGCCGGAAAACCATATCGATATCGTCAGCCGAATGGTGCTCATCAGCATGCTTCAGGAATATCGCGGCGGAGTTATTTTCATTTCGCATGACCGACTCATCATCGATGCCATCGCTACCAAAGTAGCGGAAGTCGCAGGCGGCATGATGCATGTATCGGAAGGCGGCTATGATGACTATGTAGAAAATAAGATGCAGCGCATCGGCGGAATGCAGCGCGCTTTCGATGCTGAGACCAAGCGCATTCGACAGCTCGAGAATACGATTGTCATCCTTCGCCAGAAGGCTTTGCGAGGAAAGGAAATTTCAGCATATCGCCGCAAGAAGGAGGAGCTCGACAAGCTCAAGTCCGATCATAAGGAAAATGGCCGACCGGATGACAAGAAGACGCGCATCCGAATCCATGGAGGGGGAGATGCCTTGCATGGCGGCAAGCTACTATGCCGCATGAAGGATGCCGGCTTTCATTATTCTGGAGCAAAGAGCGATATTTTCCGCGATACCAATCTCGAAATCCGATCGGGCGAGCATATCGTATTGCTCGGGCGAAACGGAGCGGGCAAATCGACTTTTCTCAAAGCTCTCATCAAGGATCATCCGCTCACATCCGGCGATGTCACATGGACTCCGGGAATCACATGGCAGTATTTCAATCAGCATACCGAATTCGATCCGGATGCCCGGCCGCTTAACGTCGTGATGGAAAAATTGAATATGATGGAGACAGAAGCGCGAGCGGTTCTCGGCGCCATGAGATTCGATGCCGACAAAATGATGACGCAGGTCAAATTCCTTTCAGGCGGAGAGCGCATGCGGATGCGATTCGGCATTACATTCGGCGCGAAGCCCGATGTCATCATTCTCGATGAGCCGACGAACCATCTGGACGAAGTCACTTGGGAAATTCTCCTGCATGCCTGCAAGACATCGAAAAGCACCATTCTGCTCGTTAGCCATGATTATGAATTCATCGAGGCTTTCAATCCGAGCGTTTTTTGGATGCATCAAAATCAGGCAATCGTTGCCCGATACAAGGATCTGCCGACCCTGCTCGATGAGATGAGCGGCAATGCCGCCTCTGCTGCCAAGCTTGAAGAGACGAACTAATCCTCGAGGATATCAGTCACGTGCTTTACGATTTCGTCCGGCGTGCTGGCGCCTTTGATTAGGAATTGAGCGCCGAGAGAGATCGCTCGGTCTCGGTCTTTTGTCTCATCCGTATTGCTGACGACGAGTACGGGAAGCGTTTTCAATGCTTCGATTTTTCGGATCTGCTCCAATGCATCGAGCCCATTGATTCCAGGAAGGAATATGTCCATGAGGATGATATTGGGAGTCTCGGTCTTGAGAGCTTCGAGAGCGTCTTCGGCCGTCGTGAATAATTTCACATCCATTTCAGCTTCCCTGACCTGGCTTGATAGGACTCGTCCCAGAAAAACGTCATCCTCGACGATAAAGACCTTCTTGCTTGCCGGCGCTTGTGTAGTTGTATCCATAGATAAGGAGAGTATAGCAACCTTCGGCCGAAAAAGCTGTGGGTATGTGGATTGTTAATAATGCCGCACTTGATTACAATTAACACAATACTTTTATACATAACAAAACAGAGTACTTTTTATATGAACAATTCAATGGAAATGGGAGGAATGGAAGGACATGATATGGGCATGGGCGCCGATATGGGCGGCATGCATGGCGATATGGGGATGGGAATGATGGATATGGGCCCAATCGTTTTCGGAACGGTACATCTCAATACGCTGCTCATGATCGCATCAGGCGTCTTTTATATAATCTGCGCATTCTTCGTTTGGAAGACATACAAGAAAGAAAAGACCGAGCTCGTCGGCGCGCTTCTGGCCTTCCTCGTCTATCAGGCAATAAGCATGTTCTTCATGGGAATGAATATGCAGACGATGCAGATGGTCTATTCGAATATCGCTGGAGCTGCGGTTATCCTCGGTACGGCATATATGCTCAAATTTCCTATCAGCGGACTTACTCAAAAGACTCGACGCCTCCTATTCCTCGTCCTTCTCGTGGCGAGCCTTGGGTTGTTCGCTTGGTTCATGCAGACTGCAGCGCGACAGATGGAGCTCATGCATTTCGTTCTTTGGTATGACTTGGTTGCGAACGGAATAATCGTGGGCGGTTCAATCCTCGTTTTCGGCCTCAAGGTGCGAGAGGGCATGCTCAAGAAAAAAGCCCTTGGCGGCGGAGTCGGCGTGGTGAGCTGCTGCGTAGCGGCGAATGGCTTCATGATTACGGGTGCCATGATCGCAAGCTCGGTCTTCGCATTCCTCGCTCCGATCTTCATCCTCTTCTCATTGAAATCCGCGCGCGGAAATTCATCTGCTTCGACAGCGACAGCGACGCCTGCGACAGGAACTCCGAGCGCTCCGGCAGCTCCGACCTCTTCAGCGATGTAATTCTTTCATGGAAAACACCATCGAAAGACTATTGACATACCTGCTCGGCGGCATTGCGGGCGCGGTAGCGGGATTTATCCTCATATCGATCGATATGCCAGCCATGTTCGAGACGAAGCTCGAAGAGACCTTTCTGATTGCCATAACGACGGTTATCGGATTTATCTGCTCCGTCGCCATATCCGAATATCGCAGCGCGACCGAGATGAAGAGGAATACCAAGATCCGCGACGAGACCGTGGCGCTCATCACGCATGAGATGCGCACGGGGCTGACCTCGACTGGCTGGGCAATAGATCTCATGCTCAAGAAATACAAGCAGGCGATGTCCGCAGAAGATGTCCAGCTCTTGCAGGATATCGTTTCTTCGATTCATACGACGGTCATGCATTCGGTCAATCTGCTCGATGTGAGCCTTCTCGATATAAAAAAGCTCAAGATCGCTTTGACATGGACCAAGCTCGATAAGGTGGAGGAGATGTTCAAGGAGGTCTTGGAAAAATATTCCATCGGTTCTGCGCAAAAGGGAATCGAGCTCGCATCCGACTTGTCGCTGGATCATAATAAGGGAGCCGAAGTGGATCTCATGCGCCTGAGGATAATACTCGAGAATCTTTTGGAGAATGCCATCCAGTATACTCTGGGAGAAAATGGCATGAAGAAGGCGATATCTGTCAGCATTCATAACGATGGACAGAATCTGAATATTTCGGTCAAGGACAATGGAATCGGGATTCCGGAGTCCGATCAGCCAAAGATTTTCAATGAATTCTTTCGCGCCAGCAATGCTCGCAAGAAGCTGAGCTCTGGAAGCGGCATAGGGCTCTATACCTGCGCGCAATATGCCAAGGCGCATCGCGGGACGATCGCTTTCACCTCGAAGGAGGGCCAAGGAACAACGTTCTTGATTACCGTTCCTCTCAAAACGGCTGCGGATGTGAAGGACTTCGCCGAGAAAATATAGCTTTTGGCCGTCTTTATCATTTTTTCATGATCGACGGTATAATGTGCTTACATGCTACAGAAAGAAGCCCTCGACATATTGAAGCTCGGCCGCAATGTATTCCTCACGGGTGCTGCCGGAAGCGGAAAGACGCATACATTGCGTGCTTATATAAATTGGCTGCATGAGAACAATATAGAAGTTGCCATCACCGCATCGACGGGAATCGCGGCGACCCATATCGGAGGGGTGACCATACATTCATGGAGCGGGCTCGGCATACGCGATCGGCTGACGGAGCATGATATCGATATGCTGGAGGAAAAAAAGAATCTCTGGAAGCGGTATCAGCAGACCAAGGTCCTCATAATCGATGAGGTTTCGATGCTGCATCATTTCCGATTCGATATGCTCGATCGAATTTCGCGCGCATTCAAGCGGGAGCCGGACAAGCCATTCGGAGGCATGCAGATCGTTCTATGCGGAGATTTTTTCCAGCTGCCTCCCGTGCATAGGATGGGGGATCAGCCTTCATATTTCATATATCAGTCCGATGTTTGGAAAAAAATGAATCTCAAGATCTGCTATCTCAGCGAGCAGCATCGGCAGAACGATGATAATTATCTGTCATTGCTCAATGATATCCGCAGCGATAGCGTCGAGGATGGATCGCTCGAATACTTGCGAGAGCGCTATAAGAAAGATATAGACCCGGAGCTTTTTCCAGATATCATTCCTACGAAGCTATATAGCCATAATGCCGATGTCGATGCCATCAATGATGCGGAGCTGGATAAATTAGGCAAAGGCCATGGTATAGGCGGGACAAAAGGCGGCGGCGCTGGCGGCAAGGATAGCAAAGGCAATGCCCAAGGAGACAAATGGGGCGAAATGATTTTCCTCATGGATTCGAAGGGCAAATCCAATATCGTGGAGGCCCTCATCAAGAGCTGTCTCGCTCCGCAGGAATTGCGATTGAGATTGGGCGCTCGCGTCATGTTCGTCAGGAATAATTATGAAAAAGGCTATGCCAATGGAACGCTCGGCGTAGTCATAGGCTTCGACGAATTCCCAGGCGCTGGCGCAACTCCGATAGTGCGCATCGCCAATGGCCGCGAAATCCATGCCGACCGCGAAAGCTGGATCATCGAGGAAGACGGCAAGATCAAGGCCGAAATCAGCCAGGTGCCGCTGCGTCTCGCTTGGGCCATCACCATTCACAAATCCCAGGGAATGAGCCTCGACGCAGCCGAGATCGACCTCTCCAAATCATTCGTCGCCGGCATGGGATACGTTGCCTTGTCTCGAGTGAAATCATTGGCGGGCCTCAAGCTCATGGGATTCAATCATACGGCGCTCAAGATTCATCCTGAAATCCTCGAGCTCGATCGCGAGCTCCGCGAGAAATCCGATGAGGCGCTCGGCGAGCTCACCGAAATCATCGAAGGCGATGGCGAAAAATCCCTCAAGGATATGCAGCGCGATTTCATCAAGGTCAATGCAGTCGAAGGCGCCAATCCGAAAGCCGCCGTCAAATTCGACGAGGATGGCAATCCGATCAAGCCCGAGAAGCCGATCAAGCTCTCAGCGCATGAGCAGACCAAGCTTTTGTTGGTGGAGAAAAAATCCCTGGCCGATATTGCTAAGGCTCGCGATATCAAGGAAGAAACCGTGCTCGATCATATTGAAAAGCTGATCGAAGACCAGACGATCCGCCGCGAGAATATCGATATCGAATATCTGCGCAATCATATCTATCGCGATGCGAAATCGCGCACGAGATTCGCGCGCATCAAGGATGCCTTTATGGCAGAGCATGACCGGCTTGCGGATGAAGGGAAGGATGATGAGGCAAAAATGTTCCGCCTCGGCCCGATCAAGCATAAGCTCGGCAATAGCTATTCGTATGCCGAGATCCGCGCGGCGAAGATTTTCATATTGAATGAGATGCAGAGGTAGTTGAAGTGTGGGTGATTCCAAGGTCCTGAGTTATTACAATATATTGACATATAAATATAATAATTGTATTCTTTCGACGAAAAAGAACCTTGAAGAGTGTGTTTGAGATTGGGTGGAGTGCCGTGACCTTCTGGCGTATAGCTTATGAATCGCGGCCTTTTTCCAACCTCAAACAACACATATCATGAACGAAAACGATTCTGCATCCGGCAAGCCCAAGACTCACAAGAAGCCAATCAGATTGTGGTGTGAAAATAACAATGCGCAGATCATGCTGGCCGTGATTGAATGGCTCGGTCGAGAATTTGGCGACAAATTCGCGTTTGACGTCGCTGACGAAGAAGAGCATTGCGATCTCGCGCTTATCCTCGAATTGCATAATCAAAGCGCGCCGCGCATTGAGCGCCTCGCTCATTTTATGGGCAGGCACATCCTGGTCTGCGGCAAGTGGGGTGCGGCTGATGACTTCTACTGGAAATATCATGGCGTGCAACGTGTGGCGTGGGTCGCTGATTCGACGATTCAGTCGATAAAGCCCGCGCTTCGCGTCTATATGCGAATGATCGAGGTCCAGGACGAATGGGCGTCGCTCAAAGTGGATCCCAAAGCCGGGATTGCTTCCTGAGCAGTGCTCTGCATGTCAAAGCTCGAGAGGCCCTGTGTATCGAAAGATATACAGGGCTTTTTTCATAAAAATTACGCGTTAACGCTCTCACCCGCAACAAACCCCGTCGTCCAGCACAATTGCAAACCATATCCGCCCGATGGCCGATCGATATCGAGAACGTCACCGACGAGATGCAGATTCGGCGCAATCGTCGATGCCATCGTTTTGAAATCCACTTCGCCGAGAGCGACACCTCCAGAAGAAATGATTGCCTTGTCTTCGCCGAGAAGCTCAGCGACATGCATATCGAGATTCTTGAGGGTCTGAACGAGATCGATTCTGGCTTCGCGCGTGACGGAATTGTTTTTGGTTTCGCCAGAGACAGACGCCTTGTCGAGAACGGTCTGCACGAGAGAGGTCGCATGAGGGATGAGCTCGCCAAGGCTGTTCTTGAGCATCTTATTTGCATTTTTGGAAAAAAGTTCCTGGAGCGCCGTATTCAGCTTGCCGTAATCGAGGGCGGGCAGGAGATCGAGGGTGATGACGGTTTCCTGCGCATCATTTCCTCGCGCATCCTTATAGTCGGTATTCTCGAGCGCATCGCCGACATCCTTGCTCATATTGAGGACGGTCGGCCCGGTGATGCCAAAATGCGTGAACAGGATCTTGCCTTTGCCTTTGAACTTATCCGCGGCAGATTTTATTTTCTCGCGCGTGAGGGTTCCGTCCGCGCTTTTCGTGATGCGCGAAAGCGAAAGGGTGATATCCGCAAGCGTTACGCCAGACAATCGCTTGACCCAACCATCCTTGATGGCGACAGGTACGAGGGAAGGATTCGATGGCACGATATTGTGGCCGATCTTCTTGAGCCATTTAAATCCATCGCCGGTAGAGCCGGTATCGGGACGAGATGTTCCGCCGGTTGCGAGGACAAATGATCGGGCTTCGAGCATTTGTCCGGATTTGAGTTTTACGGCTTTGATTTTTTTATTAAAATTTAATCCGCTCTCTGATTCAGTCGCGTCGCTTTTTTCATCTGATAAAACAAAACCATCAACCTCGGCACCCGTGCGGATCTCGACATTCTCTTGCTCTATATAATTGACGAGAACATCCCAGACCGACTGCGCGGTATTGCTGAGGGGGAAGACGCGGCCTTCTGCTTCGACTTTGGTCGGCATGCCTCGTGATTCAAAGAACTGCAGCGTGTCCTCGATTGAGAATTTGGAAAAAGGAGAAAACAAGAACTTGTCACTGTCCTTGAATTTCTTGAGGAAGGTCAGATTGTCGGTCTTGAGATCCGATGCTGCAGGCAGATTGGTGAGATGGGTATCGCCGGTCTTGATGGGAGCGGCGCTTGTGGCAGTCGCGAATGTATTCGTCACATTGCATCGGCCGCCGCCGGTGATCAGGAGCTTCTTGCCGAGGCCAGGGTTTTTTTCCAATAGCAAAACAGACAGGCCACGAGAAGCCGCCGTTCCTGCCGCCATCATGCCAGCGGGTCCTCCGCCGATGACAATAACGTCCCAGATTTTGCTCGAAATAAGACCTTTTTCCTTGCTCATTTCTGCCATCATACGGTATCGGGGTGACATTGACAAATGGTAGACTTTGTTCGATTATGGGCGACAGATGCATTTTGCCGAAATCGCGGCGTGCACGTTCACCCACCCATATCAACTACCGTTATGTCTAAATACGTTAATCAGCCATTGGATCAGACATTCGCCGCTCTTATCCGCGGCCTAGTCGAACAGGAAGTCGAAGAACACGACCTGTCGATTTCCTTCTATTTCGCCCTGAGTCTTTGCGGACAGCACGTCATCCTGCGCTTCACGCCTGTGGCGCTCGGCGATGCGACGTTTGGGGTCGAGGCACTCAATGAAAAAGGCGAGCCCGTCAACATCGATGGCACATTGTCTGTAATGGCGCAGACGACATTCGTTCCGAGTGCGGTCAAGCGCCCTGTCTTTTTGTCAGGGTCGGAGAGAAGCAAGACCTTCGATGCAAGAGAACTCTATGGCGGAATGATCGTTCTGTATCAGTTGAGGGAAAAAGATGCTCCGATAAACAAGGGCGAGCAAGTCATGGGCCGCTGGATCGTCACTCCGGAATTCGATTTGAAAAATGGTGGCGACGCGGCCGGAGATGGCGAGTAGGGCGATTGTCTCATCGATCTTGTCGCAGAGGGACCGATGCCGTATCGTCATGCCACAGGCCGCTTTCCGGAAACGGGGAGCGGCCTTTTCTTTTTTTCATACAGATCCTACGCTCACGGTTTTCACATGTGGATTGCCGCGGATTGACTTTTTACCCAAATAGGCATATAATGTATCGGTAACTAAGGCTATGGCCTCCATCTGATCCAAACGGATTCTAGAGCCGGGGCAATATTCAAGGCCAACACTAAGGGTCAAAAAAAGGACAGAGCGCTCAGACTGCAAAAAGCCTCCATCCCTTCAACCACTCTTTATCGCGCATCGCGACGATCCATCGTATAGAGATATACAGATACGGATCGCATAACCGACTCGCACTAGGCCGCATCATTCATTTGATTTTTTAGTTGCATATCAATTGCGCTTTTTTGCATATATCGCATTCGGCATATTCATGCCCATCGGATTGCATTGCGCGCTCTGGAAATTTTTACAAAAAACACATACAGCGAATTGCCGCACACTATATAAACAAAAATAGATAGCGCGATTCGAAATAAAATAAGACAAACTTAGAAATGAACAATACAAACTCATCAGGCCGACCTGCAGGCAGAAGCTCGGGCGGCAATCGAGGTGGCCGAGGATCTCGCGGATCCAAATTGGAAATGCCACGAATGGAAAAAGGAGGAAATCAGCTTGAACGACCACGAGGATCCGTATATCAGTACGGAGGCTTTCGATATTTGGGCGATGAAGGATCTGCATCAGCGGCTCCAAAGAAAAAGATCTCGGTAGACCCAGCGGATTATGGATACGTTCCAAAGAATCGCGCTGCGGGTCCTGCACGAGGAGGCAATGGCGGTCCGCGAACAGCGGGAAGCACATATGTAGCTCCGCCTTTTACCGTTTCTTCTTCTGCGAAATTCGCAAGGAAGGATAGCGCTCCGCGAGCCGGAGCCAATGATCGCGGACCTCGAGAAAACCCTCGATCTGCGCGAGCATTCAATTTCCGAGACGGTTATGATAACCGTGGAGGTTTTAATCCTGAGGAAAGCGTCTCATCTCCGCGACCAATGTCGCGAGGGGGTCAGGGTGGCTATGGCGGCGGATCTTCATATGGAGGATCTCGCGGCGGCAGCTCATATGGAGGCGGCTCACAGGGCGGCTATGGAGGAGGCCAGCGAGGCGGATTCGGCGGTGGAAACCGTGGCGGATTCGGAGGCGGCTCACGAGGCGGCAATGGCGGAGGACGAGGACGAGGCAGGGGACGAGAAGAAAGCATCAACCCTTCTATGTTCATCAACCGAACCGCTGATCGACCTGCGGGCGAAGCTGCTCCAGCCGATCTTCATCCGATCACGCATACATTCATGGACTTTGAGCTCGACGATCGAATCAAGCGATCGATCGTGGTCAAGGGCTATGTGACTCCGAGCCCTATTCAGGATCAGTCGATCCCTCTCATCCTCGATGGACGAGATATCGTCGGCATCGCGAATACGGGTACTGGAAAGACTGCTGCATTCCTTTTGCCCCTCATAAATAAGGTGCTAAAAAATAAGGACGAGCAGATTCTCATCGTCGCGCCTACGCGAGAGCTTGCCATTCAGATCGATCAGGAATTCAAAGACCTGTCTCGAGGAATGGGATTGTTCTCAGTATGCTGCGTCGGCGGAGTCAATATCGTCGGTCAGCTCAAGGAGCTCCGATATTTTAATAACTTCATCATCGGTACTCCCGGTCGTCTCAAGGACTTGATCGAGCGAGGACAGATTCGATTGGAAAAATTCAAGACCATCGTTCTCGACGAGGCAGACCAGATGTTGGATATGGGATTCATCAACGATATGAAATATCTCGTTGCAAAGATGCCGGAAGTGCGACATACATTGTTCTTCTCTGCGACATTGTCGCCTGAGATCGAGCGATTGATCGGATCTTTCCTCAATAATCCCGCGCGCGTAATGGTAAAGACTCGCGATACATCGAAGGATGTAGAGCAGGATGTCGTCCGCATCGGTCCCGGCATGAATAAGGCCGAAGTCCTCATCGACCTCCTCAAGCAGGACGGCTTCGATAAGGTCATCATATTCTGCAAGACGAAGCATGGCGCTGAAAAGCTTTCAAATCATCTCATCAAGGCCGGCATCAAGGCCGAGTCCATCCACGGTGACAAGGTTCATCGACAGCGACAGCGAGCTCTCGAATTGTTCAAGTCCCATCATGTTCAGGCTCTCGTCGCGACGGATGTCGCTGCGCGAGGATTGGATATCAGCGGCGTCAGCCATGTGATCAACTTCGATCTTCCATCTACCTATACCGACTATGTTCACCGAATCGGTCGAACTGGCCGAGCGGGCAAGAAGGGAATGGCGTTGACGTTTATCTAAATTTGCGCGGATTGAATCTGCAGCGATTTATTTGATAAAAAAGAAAGGCCGCCACTACGCAAGTAAGTGGCGGTTTTTCGTTTGTCATAATTGGCGTTTATTTGCCCCAAAACACGATCAGCATTACCATTGACCTATGCTACGAAAGCATAAGCTTGGAAAAGAAGATTCTCACAAGGATCCGGAACAAGAAACGGCGCAACAACAAGGCGTCGAGCCTTTGGCTTCTCGCATACGCCCCACAAGCCTCGACGGATATGTGGGCCAGCGGCATCTCATCGGAGAGGGCAAGCCTTTGCGTATCGCTATTGAGAAAAAGCATATCTTTTCCTTCATTCTCTGGGGTCCGCCGGGTGTAGGCAAGACGACGCTGGCGCGAATCTATGCGAATTCCGTCGATGCGGATATGTATGAGATTTCTGCCGTATCGGCGGGCAAGGATGAGATGCGAGCGATTTTGGAAAAGGGTAAAAAAGATCCCGGCGCCCTCGACTTTGATGCGGCCTCGAAGCCGCGACCCAAAATCCTTTTCATCGATGAAATCCATCGCTTCAATAAGAGCCAGCAGGATTTTCTTTTGCCTTATGTGGAATCGGGCGCCATCACATTGATTGGCGCGACGACGGAGAATCCGAGCTTCGAGGTGATCTCCGCGCTTTTGTCGCGATGCCGCGTTTTTACCCTAAGTGAACTCAACGAACAAGAGATGAATGAGATCATCGATCATGCGCTCAATGATAAAACGATTAGGCGCGCCGTCTCGAATGCGGGCAAGCGCGGGACAAATGGCGCCGGCAACAAGAAGGTAGTAATGGATAAAAAAGCCAAGGACTGGCTCATCTCAATGGCGAATGGCGATGCGCGCCAGGCTCTCGCCATGATCGAATCCACCGAGCGCCTCTACGACACCGTCACGGTTGAGACCCTCAAGGAAACTCTGCAATCCAAGCATCTGCGCTATGACAAGAAAGGGGAGGAGCATCACAATACGATTTCCGCTTTCATCAAATCGATGCGCGCTTCGCAGCCCGACGCCGCTCT
>CAYJDM010000004.1:89291-138500 GCA_964368945.1 uncultured Candidatus Saccharibacteria bacterium | reverse complement strand
ATGACATCGCATGAGAAAAAACTCTGGTTCAAGCGCAAGACATACGGCTATGGCTGGACGCCATGCTCATGGCAGGGCTGGCTCATGCTCGGAATCTATATCTGCTTCTTCCTATTGTTCGTAGGGTGGCTCGAGCCCAGCTCCACTTTCAAGCAAGTCGTTCTGGAATTCGGCGTGCCTTTCGGGCTCATCACATTGATCTTCATCGAGATCTCTCACAAGAAAGGAGAAAAGCCCCGATGGCAGTGGGGAAAGAGGAGAGACTAGCGGGTAAAGGCGAGACGAGTCCACCATTCGTCGCAATTAGATAGATAAAAAAATCAGACCTTCGGCGGTCTGATTTTTATTTGTCGGGCTATCTGATTTTCTTGCTCAGGGAATCCTGATCGGGAATCAGCTCGAGCTGACTTATATCATCGATATCCCCGATCTCATCGATCTCTTCTTGAGGCATTCGCTTTATGGCAATGGTCTCGGCTTCGATCGTATCTCCGTCATCGACGGTGTCGTCCGGGATTTTTTTATCATTGTCAAAACCCTCGACGCTCTCAATTTCATCCGAGCCATTCTCGCTCACATTATCGCCACCGATCTCATTTTCGAATTCGTCCTCGTCATCCAGATCCATATCGATGGCGCTGTCGAAAGCCTCCTCGCCCTTGCGGATCTTTACCGAGAACGCGATGAGCTGACTCGATAGGGCCCGGGCTTTTTTCGCATCGATGAGCGGGATCAAGAATTGCTTGGGCTTTCCTCCTTCCTTGCTATCGCCATGCGTCAGGCTCTTGTCAGCGGCTGTCACGATATCGAGCTGCGCCAAGCCCATCATTCTATATGTATACGGCCTCGCGATATGCACATTGCTCACCTGAGAATAGGGGATCGTGGTTTCTCGTATGAAAAAGAATCCCCGATGCAGATGGAAGGCATGATCGTCAAAGATGAATTTATAGTGGACATAGAATCTCCAGCCGATCATTACGGATAGTACGAGGACCATCAATCCGAGAATGAGGCACCAAGATGCGAACATGGGCACCGTAATATACCAATCCGCATGATTTGCAAAGAAGTTGGTGGACCAGTCGAGAAGGGGTCCATAATACATGGCATATGCGAGATATATGAAGCCGAGGCCGATCAGATTGGGGATCCAGGTTTTGGTAAGGAATAGGTAGATAAAGGTATTGCGACCTCTCTTATGCTTCTTATAGGGCTCGAATGCTGGCATGGAATATATTGTACATCATTTATAAATATGCTATTACAAGTATAGGAGAAAAGTTCCCCACATTTTCCAGAAAACCGCGACGGACTCGCAGCCGATTTGGCAGCGATTCGTCATTCAGAACAACCGCAAACAAAAAACAACCAAATCCGATTAAGATCATGAAAACAACAGCATTCGTCAATGTCTTCATCAGAATCCTGCCGTATGTGGCAATGATGCTCGTTATCACTGGCTCCTGTATGCTCATGCTGAGAAATAGGCAAATGCCAGCCGAGGCCATGCTTTCGCCCGAGGAAAAAGACCTCTTCGCCGGCGATCGGCGGATGTCTCAGGAGGCTGAGGCCAGGCTGAAAACCATCAGCCCTGCCTTTGCAGTCGAATTCGCAGCCTCGCGGCGTTGGGTACAGGAATCCTGGGGCGCTGCCTTGCAGCGTCGCGAGCGCAATAATGCCCAGTCGCTGACCATTGGCATCGCAGCATGCATGTCGGGCTCGATTTTGCTTCTTTGCATTATCCAATTTCGCCATGAAGGGGCAATGGAGCTAGACGCTGAAAAGCATGAAAAATTGGCCGCTGCCCAATTGGCGGCACGGACCCATGCCGGAACCCCTCCGGATCCTGCCCCGGCAGCCGTACTCACTGAAGCCTGATCGGTGCGCAGTCGTCCGTTTCGGTCGGTTGCGCAACAAACAGAGCCCGCCATGAGCGATCCGGTACATACCGGGCGCTCTGGCGGGCTTTTTAGCATCCGGCTTTTTCGCCAGGGCATTTATTTTCTTATAGTGCTTTTTCAGCTCTCAAAGCGATGCAATTTTCTTTCAAGCCCGGAACCGTATTGCCGATCTTTTCACAAAAACCTCCGAACTCCTGTCTGTATCCGGCTGAATGTGCCGATACCGCATAGCAGATATCCTTCAGCCTAGCATCGGTGAGGCCAGCGCAATTCGCTCGCTGATTTTCGATTTCCCAATCGGGGATCGTGGTGCTTTTATCCTGATACTGATTGTCCAAGCCGACTTTCGTATATATGTTTTCATAATATGCAGGATCATCAAAGAGGATATGCTCAAGACAAACTGCTTTGAGGCTTTCTTTCGTCTGGCCGCCATATGTCACGAAAGGAATCGAATTCTGCAGATCATAAAAATGCGGCTCCTGCGAATACTGATCGCCTGGCCGCGGCTCCAAATTCAAATCCATGCAGAATTGCAAATGCGAGTATGGATCGTTTTTCTCCTGATTCTTTGCACGCACCACCTTGCAGCCGGCCTTATTGTACGGATCATTGAGAGAGTCACACATATTCTTTGCGGCGGCTACAGAGTGGAATTCTCCTGAGAAAAATTCATCGCTATTCGCTTTCCAGCAATCGATCTCTCCAGCGTAATCCGTAACGGTCTTGCAATCCATACCCGCATAGCTTTTTTGGATCTGTGCATCATATTCATGCCTATATCCATCGTATCGAGGATTTCCCGTCACGGCGAAAACGAGCATATTCCATGAATATGCGATTATCGCGCCATAGATCAGGATCAATGCGATCCAGCGCCATGCGCCCGTGGAGATTCCTTTGCTCGCGCGCTTCTTGATCGAGACCGTGAGCGAGAGAATCGCAATTGCTGCCACGAGCCAAATCCCTGCCGCCATGAATGTCTCCGTCGCGAATTGCTGCCCGCCCAATCCGCAGACAAGTACGCAGCTGCCTATTGCGAATAGTGCCCAGATCAAAAACAAGACCGCGGGAATGAGAAGCAGGGTAGCGATCGCGAATACGCCTTTCGATCTCTGCGGCTCCATGATTCGCGGCTGCGGAACCTGCGTAGCGATTTGCGGCGGCTGTCCTGATGCAGCTCTCTGCGAAGCAGCTTGAACAGCGGCGGCCTGCAATGGCGTTTGTTCTGATGCAGGATTCCGTGTCGGAGTCATGGCGTGCACGTCTATATATGGACTGTCATCGAGCGGCGGCATTTGCGTCGGCGGCACGGGCGGAGTGGGCGGAGTGCGTGGAATATCTTGAGGCGTATTGTTTGGATTCATGATGAAAGTATAGCAAAGCAAATGGCGCCGCAGCGCGAATTGCGCATGAAAGCAAAAAGCCGCTTCGCGAGTTCCCCGTAGGGTTCTATCGAAGACGGCTATTCTTGGTTGATTGTTGGAATGATGGCCTTGCGGACCGTTATTCCCGGTTCTTCTCCAGGCAACCTTCTCAGGTACTCCTGTTTCTTCAGAACGGGTTCGATTCTGATCTGCGAATCGTGGCTTTCTTTCCACTTCGGATTGCCCTTGTATCCTTCGTGGGGAAGGAGGGGGCGGGTGGCGTCGAGCGCGGTTTGCAGATTATCGGGGGTCGGGTCTTTGTATGTGATGCCCCGAGCATCAAATACTGGCTTGGCGGCTTGCTGCCATTCGGTATCTCGCGAATCTTTCAGCCTTTCGGCTTCGCATTCTCGGATGAACCATATGACATTTGTGCCTACCAGCGCTATGAAAAGCGCGAGGATGAGCAGGGTTTTCATGTGCTACTGGCAGGATATTGACATATAATACTAGTTATGTCAATAGTTATCGATCTTTTCACTTGGGCGCTATTTGATTTTTATGAAAAAAGAAAAGTCCGGAGTCACTGTAGCGTGCTCCGGACTTTCCATGAATAGAGTCGACTGGACTCAGATCTTTCCTTTCGGGAACACAGGCGGCGGCGGAGACGGCATGAGCGACCGGTTGGCGGCGCGGTTCGCTGCCTTTGTCCGTTTATGCTTGTTCTCCGCCATCAGCCCGGCCCAGATAATGACAGCCAGCGCGCAGAATGCGTGGTGGATGCCATAGGCCCAGATCGCTTGCGGCCCACCAGTTACGGTGAGATATGCCATTGCGATCCAGACGATCAGGGTTACGCCGAGCCCGGTCTGCATCTCCAGGAACTGGCGTTCCAGAAAGGTGCGGACGGGCTTGGCGGGAATGTGTCGCATCGCCGATTCGGCAGGCTTAGTCTGAGCGTTGCTCAGGACAGTGAGGCTTGCCGGCGCGACCGTGAGCATGATGGGCTCTTGGGTGGCGGCCGGCCGCGAGATTTCATTCGCGGCGCCGATGATCGCTGCGGGAGGAGCCGAATGCAGATGCTTGCTCGGATGAATCCGAATGCGCGCAGGAATGGGAGGACCGTCGTAGTCGCCTTCCCAGTGATCGCCTTCGGCGACGCATAGGATCGAATGATCTCCGATGAATTTCACGCGGTGGCTACCGTACATGAAAACCTCTTTGAGATTACTGATCCTGATGGGGCTGAGAGGGCGGGTAGAGGAATTGTTGTCTGTATTCATGGTTGGATGGTTTTCCTGGGGTTTTGTTTGAGGGGTGATTTAGTGTCGGTTAGACTATCTGGAGCCAATATATTGGCTCAAAATAGCCTAGCCGAACTCTATCCCTTAGCAAATTTTCCTCTAGAATCCATCCGGATTGCAAGGTGCTTTACGCCTAAGATAATACCATTTTAATAGAGAATAGTCAAGTACTGACCCTTGTCCTTTCCTAATGCCTTCAAGCGGAAATCAGCCGCCTCTATAGTCGCAACAATGCATTAGAAAGGATATGAAATAATGCAAAGCAAAATCGATCATGTATAGTGAATATATATGATCGATTTCGCTATTTTTCTCATAGGATTTATCGGCGCATTCTTGGGCTCGATGGCTGGCGGATATGGTTTATTCGTCGTGCCGCTTCTATTGCTCGTGGGCATACCGCCGCATATCGCGCTCGGCTTGCTGAATCTGGGCGGAGTAGGGAATAAGCTGAGCCAGACGATTCAGTTTTCGCGGTTCAAGAATATGGGCGTCAGCAATAGGGATGTGCTTATTCTGACGCTCATCGCGGTCCCTGCTACTTTCATCGGCGCATTATTCGTCGTTCAGGTTGATCCTGAGAAATTGTCGAAGCTGACAGGAATCGTTTTGCTCGTCATCTTGCCTTTGCTTTTTATCAATAAGGATTTAGGGATAAAAGAAAAGCTGGCGACCGGCAAGAAGCGCTGGCTCGCGCATATTCTGTTTTTCTTCAGTCGCGTCTGGACTGGATTCTTCAGCCCTGGTTCTGGCGTCATCGAGGCATATATCAAGATGCGCTTCTATGGCTATACCATCCTGCAAGGCAAAGCCGTGACGCGAATTGCGCATATCATTGCCGACACGATCGCGGCGACGGTGTTCATCGCGGCAGGCTTTTACAATATCAAATACACGATACTCATATTCGTCGGCATGTTTCTCGGCGGCTGGTTCGGCATAGCATTCGCATTGAAGAAAGGCGATGCATGGCTGAAGCCGCTAGTTGGGGTGATCGTGCTGGTGACGGGCGTGAAGATGCTGTTTTTCTAGCTTTTCATCTTGCAGCCTCAGTTTTTTATTTAAAAACCTCAACAGGCTTTCCGTTTTTCACCTGCTTCATTACGAAATATTTCGCATCAGTCTGGATGCCACCGATCTTGTCGATTGTGACTTTGCCATAGCTTACCGTATCGAATGTATGCGATCGCATATAGCTTGCGATGTCAGAAGGGGAATCCTTTATCACTTGTGCGATCATATTGGCAGAGTCATACGAAACGCTGGCCGTGATTTGTGGCTCATGTCCGAATTTGGCCTTGAATGCCTCGATGAATTTCGCAGATGGCTCGATATTTGTATAGAAGAATACATTTTCCATATTCGCGATATGTGCAGGGTCGAGATATGAAGTGGCCACTTCATCAGTGTAGATCGCTACATCTTTGAGCCAGGCGTTGTGGTGCTTGAGAAAATCCTCATAGATGCCCTGGTCCATAGTTGAGAAGAAAAGCGCATCAGCGCCGCTTGCCTTCACTTTTGGCAAAAGGCTCTTGATATCGGCATTGTTTCCCATGAGGTCTACGCCTACGACTTCCAGCCCGTATTTTTTGGCAGCTTCCTTAGTGTAATCAACGACCATGGAGAAATAAGCATCATTGTTTGCAATCACGTATATTTTCTTTTTGCCCATTTCGGCCATATGCCTTACCGCAAGCTCTGACTTCGGCTGAGTTCTATACCACGTGCCAAAGACGGTATCGTGCATGACCGTTCCATTCATGACTTCAGGACTGCCATCGGGAGAAATAAGCATCTCATCTTTGTCGACCAAGGATTCCGTGCCTGGATAGCTATCCGCGAATGATACAAGGAAATAATCTGCCTTATCGATATTCTTCAGCTTGGTAAAAGCAGTAACCGTATCTCTTGCCGTGCTTCTCGTATCCTCGACAATCAGCTGCAGTTGTTTGCCATTGATTCCACCATTTGCATTGATCTCATCGACTGCGAGCTGCGCCCCGTCGCGATCCGCTTCTCCGTATACAGCGACGTCTCCTGTTAGGGCAAAGGCGCCGCCGATCTTTATTGTTTCGCCAGAGGAGTTTTTGGGCTTATTCGCGACCACCGCGATGGCGATGATAATCACCAAGAGAACGACAACCCATGCTTTTGATTTGTTCATAGTACCCAAAGTGTACTACAGGGTTTCTGCTTTGCCATCCTTGATCACCTTGACCGTATGATTTCCTACTCGATCGCCATTTGCACCGATCGTAATGCTGCCGGAGAATCCAGGATAGTCTTTGATGGTCCGAACCCAGGCTGCGATCTTGGCAGGATCTTCGCCGTATTTGGCCAAGCCATCTCGCAGGATAAAGAATAGATCGTATTGCGCCTGCGCTCGCGATTCGTAGATGAGATCTTTTGCGAATCGCTTTTTATATTCATTTCGAAATGCGACGTAATCAGCGGTGTCAGGGCCAGGATTTTGTTCTGCGATGGCAATGCCTTCGAGAGAAGACGTATGTTTTTTCACGACTTCGCTATTGCCTGAGAAAATATCGCCGCCCATGAGTGGCACATTCCAGCCGAGCTTTTCGAAATCGCTTATCAATCGGTCGCCGGTGGCAGGAGAGCCGGGAATGAGGAAGAGCGCGTCGGGGTTTTCGGATTTCGCTTTTGCCAAAACACTTCGGAAATCCGTGGTACCAGCTGCGAATCCTTCGATGACGAGCTTGTTGTCGCTGGCATTCTTGGATGATGCGCCTCCTTTGTCCGCCTCATATACTCCGGCGAATGCATCCTTGATCGATGCGGGATAATCGCTCGTCTCGTGGATCACCAAGACTTTCTTATATCCTTTGGAGATCGCATAGTTGGCAAGCGCGACGCCTTGGCTGGTATCGCTTGGAACGGTACGCGCGAACATGGGGCTTATATCAGTGAGGGTAGGACTGGTCGCGAGGCCAGACATAAAGAAAGTGCCTGTCTCAGTTGCGACAGGAATTGTCGGCACGACTGCGCCGCTGCATGTAGAGATCACGATGAATTTCACCTTGTCTATCGAGATGAGCTTTCGGACTGCGCTTACTGATTTCGCTGGAGCGCAGGAATCATCCTCGTATACGAGCGATATTGGTCGTCCGTTTACGCCACCATCTCCATTTATTTTTTCTATAGCCATATCGGATACGTTTCTGACGAGCTCGCCGAGGCTGGCCGCATCTCCCGTGAGCGGTGCAGATACCCCTATCTTGATAGGGGATAGGTCTGCCTGTTTCTGGCTTCGCGCCTGATTTGCATTATTGATCAAGACGAAAGCGACGATAATAATGATTAAAGCGATTGCGATTTTGAATGATTTTTTCATGACGGCAATACTTTACAATTATCCCTATATGTTGTACATTAAATATGAACAATAAATGCATATATGACAAACTAGGGCTATTTACAAGCTCTAAAATATGCACTATTATTGTCATAATTTATGACACAAGCATCAAATTCTCGGCTAATAATGGATCTCACGACGCTCGGGCTCTCTGCTGACGAGTCCAAGATCTATACGTTTTTGCTCGAAGTAGGCCTGGATAAGACCAAAAACACCGCATACGAAATATCAAAGAACCTCAATATCCCTCGAAGCACGGTATATCTATCCATCGAACGCCTCTCAGCAAAGAAGCTCGTCGACTCGTATAAGATAAATAATGTCCTGCACTTTCTCGCAGAGAGCCCGAATCGCATCCAGAACGATCTCGATGAAAAGCAGAATCTTTTTGGCAGCATCCTGCCATTGCTTGAGGATTTGAAAAAAGGAGGCAATACGCATTATGCCGTGCGCACATATACGGGGAAGGAGGGCGTGAAGCTGGTATATGAGGAAATCTTCGATCGGACAGAAATAAAGACTTTCAAAAACCTATACTGCATATGCAATACCAATCTGAGCAAGATTTTGCCCAATGGCTATCCCGAAAAGCTGGACAAGATAAAAAAGAAATACGGCATCCATACAAAGATGATAACCGTCACTCCGGATGCGAACGATCTGCGCGGCGTATATAAGAGCGATAGCAATCGCGAATCCCGCCTCATGCCTTCGAAATATGCTTTCGATGGCTCTCTCTATGTTTTTCGCAATAAGGTGGCGCTATTTTCGCTGACTGACAATGAGACCTATTCCGTGATTATCGAGTCGAAGACGCTGGCGCATATGATTCAGAATTTCTTTATGTGCACATGGGAATTGCTGGATGGGGCGGCAATTTAAACCGTTGATCGACAAAATGCGAAAATAAAGAAAATATAAAAGGGCTCCGCGCGATGCGGAGCCCTTTGTGATTTGTGCCGGACTTTGCTTCAGTCGCGCTTGCCGATTTGCGCGATAAGGCGGGCGATGATGGGCGCAGCTTCGGCCGTGCTTATGTTCACCGACATGCATTCGCCGGTCTTTGCATAGTCGACAATGCATCGGAGGAGTATGCCGCTTGGCGCATCGCCTGCTCCTACTCCGGCTTGTTCGAGTGTCTGGAGGACTTCAGCTTCTGTGGTAGGGTTCGTTGTACTCATATGTCGGGATCTTAGATGAGTCAGGGCGATTTGTAAATATGCCCGTGGTGGGCGCGGATTTTTTGGACGAAGTAAAAGAATTGCCTAATACGTGTATAATCAGGCCTTATCTAATTTCAGCAATGACAAAACGCATCATCATCACGGGCAGCAATGGAGTCATAGGAAATGTCTTGAAAAAAGGACTGAGCGATTTCGATATTCTCGGATTGGATCTTCCGCATCATGATATTTCGCGATTGGAGACCCTTTCGAATGCGATCGACGGCCATGATGCAATCATCCATCTGGCCTGGAATACGCAGAGGGATGAAAACTATAGCATCGATATCAATCCGCTGAATGCAAAGATGTTCTCGAATGTATATAAGGCTGCGCTGGATATAGGCGTGCGCAGAGTGATCGTGGCGAGCTCGGTGCATGCCGATGATTTTTATAATCATGCGGGTCCGGAATTATTGTCTCCGCATAGCATGCCTACTCCGACCAGTCCATATGGCGCGGACAAAGTATTCATGGAAACCATGGGCCGGCATTTTGCGTCGAGAGGATTGGAAGTTGTCTGCATTCGCTTTGGCGGCGTATTCGCGGAGAATACGGTGAATAGGGGCGGCGAGAGGGAGCATGATGTTTTTTTGGATCATGCGGATTGCGTTTCGTTAGTGCGGACGATTCTCGAGGCGGAAAAAATTCCCGGAAACTTCAGCATCGTATATGCAGTGTCGGATAATGAGGGGAGGGTGCATGATGTTTCGAATCCGTTTGGGTGGAGGCCGGTTGGGTTGGGTAGATAGGCATTGTTGATTTTGAATATATAAAAAGAAAAGCCCTCACAAGATGTGAAGTCCGTGGGACTTTTCTTGCGGGGCGCTGTTTGGCGATTCACTTTTTCCAGAGTTCTTTTGGCAGAATCCGCTGCTCACCGTTGTCGAAGACGACAGAAACGGAATAGTCTGCCTGAACGTCGCTTCGCCGGTTGATTTTCTTGAACTCTTCCTCGGCCTGTTTGATGATATCGGCCACGGGGCCTGCGGCCTTCAGCGTCACGTCTTCTTCGCCCTTATCTGACCATAGGCTCGATAGGGTTACGCTGTAGGTGAGCGTATCGGGATTGCGCGCAGCGGCGAGTAACTTTTTGACCTCCTCGGCTTTTCGCAGATCTTCCTCAAGTTCGGAAATGCGTCGCTTGTTGGCTTCCTTCAGGTGCTGGATGATTGGATTCATATATGTCGCGTATGTCTGGTTTGGTGTTGCTGTGTATCGGCTTGTGGACTGCGGCAATGCCCAGTCCTGTATCAAGGATTCTGAGCATATGATGCCAGCATTTGGCAGGGTGTCAATGTTTTTTAAAATGAAAAAAACAATGGGTGATATCATATAGTCATGAAAGAAATCATTAGTGCGATCGCGGTCATTCTGACATTCATTGCATACATCCCATATTATCGGGATATCTTTAAGGGAAAGACTCGGCCGCATATATATACATGGGCGCTTTGGAATCTGCTGACCATTTTGATAGTTGCGATTCAGATACGTGGGGGAGCGGGCGCGGCAACTTGGGTTACGGCCTCAGCAGGATTGCTGGGTATTGGCGTCATGGTGCTCGGTTTCAAGAATGGAAAAAAAGATATTACGAAATCAGATACTGTTGTTGCGATTTTAGCCCTTGCAGCAATATTTTTCTGGATTGCCGTAGATCAGCCGGTTATTTCGATAATACTTGTCATCGTTGCGGATATGCTGGCTTTTATTCCTACGGTTCGCAAATCCTATAATGATCCGTATTCGGAAACGCTTTCGCTTTATATTACGAATGCGCTGCGATTCGGTCTGGCATTATTTGCGGTTGAGACGTATACGTTTCTTTCGACGTCGTGGATTGTGGCGTGGGTGGCGGGGAATGTGGGGTTGTCGGTTTTGTTGGTGGTGAGGCGGCGGCTGTCAGGCCTGTAATTTATTTGGCGAGTTCAAATCCATGGCTTTAAATATGATCAAAAACAAGATTGTGCGCAAACTCTTTTGGTGTAAGATTATAGCCACAGATGAAGTCTAATTATAATATATACTGCGATGAAAGTTGTCATTTATTAAATGATCATAACAAAGTATTTGTTTTAGGGGCTATTTGGGTTGAAAAGAGCGGGATCCAATCAATTTTTCAAGATTTGAAGGAGTTGAAAAAAAGGCACGGCCTATCTTCTGGATTCGAGGCAAAATGGACAAAAGTCTCATTGAGCAAGGTCGAATACTACTCAGAATTGGTCCAATGCTTTTTCAATGATCCTGCCTTGCATTTTCGCGCCGTAGTTGTCCCAGATAAAGGGATATTGAATCATTCGGCATTTGCTCAAGATCACGATACTTGGTATTACAAAATGTTTTATGTGTTGTTAAGCAAAATAATAAGAGAGCGTGCAGAATACAGTCTTTATTTAGACATCAAGGATACAAGAAGCAATATAAAAGTTCTCGAATTAAAGCATATTTTGAATATTGCCAGCGTTGAAGATGTCGCAGTGAGCAAGGCACAGCAAATTAGGTCACATGAGGTGGAATTAATGCAAGTTGTCGATATTCTCTCAGGAGCTCTCTCATATGCTCACAGAGGACTGAAGGGCAATAAAGGTAAGGAGCAACTCGTTGAAGAGATCGAAAAAAGCATAGGTAAAAAGATGCTTACTTCTTCAGCTGTCGATGATGATAAGTTTAACGTACTTGTATGGAAGCCACGACAGCAATAACAAGTAACACGAATCCTCCGGAGTTATTTCTATTTACAGGCGACTGGGAAACATACCAGGAAGCTCTTTATCAAATTTTTTTAAACCGAATTTGTAAAGGTGGCCTGACTTTCAGAGGGTTGGCCGTTTCAGTCAAAAGACAACCGGAATACAAAGGGAAGCACTTTGCTTTTTGGCACTTGATTTCGGAAGGGGAAAGAGAAGAAGACAGGACACCTGATTTGCGTAGATGTGAGAGAATCGGATGGGTTAATTGGCTCATTTCAAATTGTGGAAAGGACAGCAACATATCTTGCTGGGAGAATAAAAGAAAGGGTCAGATCCATATCGTAATTTGGTGTGAAATCCAGGAATATGCAGTTATTTTGGCGAAACGAAATGGCTATTTTTTATTAAAAACAGCTTACCCAGTAACAAAAAAAAGAGCTCAGATATTTAAAAAAGAGAAAAAACAGTCACAAAAGGCATGATTCCAGCCCCACAAAAGCAGAAACCGCCCTTGCGGACGGTTTCGTATGCTCCTTCTACACGTGGTAGATGAGACTTTTGTAGTATATATGAGATGGCTATTATTTACAATCAAATTTGTATAAATTTGACATGAAGGTCAGGCTCTCTTAGAATTGCCTAGATATCTAGGCAATTCTAAGAGAGCCTGACCGAGTTCTGTTGTCTAATAATGTTTTTTGGATTGGTCACGAATATTTTCTCGCCGTCGCTCGAAAATTTCGCGACCCCGGCTCGCGATCTCGCCTGCTGGCTTGATAACGCTCCGCCTTTCAAATCCCCACGCGAAGCGCGCAGGCGCTTCGCTCCTGTACTCGCACAGTCAAAAGAAAATACAGCAATCTTGTAGATTGCTGTATTTTCTTTTGATGTGGAGATGGGGGGATTTGAACCCCCGTCCAAATGAGTTTTGCATATGAGTCTACGCTGCCTAGGAAGTTCTTTGTTTAAAACTCGTATCTATAGAACAAACAAGACAATACGAATTCGATCTTCTATAGTTTCGGGTCGCGGGCGAAGAGGTCCGCAATCCTACTCTGTTGATATTTCACCCGATTTCCAGCCACAGAAACGCCAGAGTCGGATGTCGGATAGCGAGCGTTAGGCTCGAGCTGTCGCGAATGCAAAGTCATTCACCGCATAATACGGTGAAGCAGTTGCTCGTGCTTTAGCACTTAGGGTTTCTGGAAGTTTAACGAGATTCCAGAGTACTCGGCAGCGCACATATGTAAAAGTTCAGATGTCGAAGCCTGGCATCCCCATGGCTTTTGGCTTCGCTCTGGCTTTCGCCTCGGCTTGGCCGTACTTACGATGACGGGTAAGGGGAGTATATATGACAAAACAATACTTGACAAATGTCCATATTAATGTAAGAGTGACGTCCGAAATTCGTCCTTTGAGTTATAAGCGATTTGCCTGCCATGACCTTTCATTTGGGTCAAAAACAAGCCGATCTCTTCATATTTCTGATGATGAATTCTCTCGGTTCGCTCCTGCCATCCTGGCCGGCTCGAGCCATTAAGCCAACACAAGTCAATTCAACCAAACTCCAACGGCGCCCCCTTAAAGAAAGGCGCCCACTCTGACATACCATGAAAACGAACCAATACCTCGGCCTTCGGGCCTTCGCGGCGCTTTGCGCCTTTGTCACTCTCGCCATCTTTGGCTTCAGCTCCTCGCGGGCTGTTGCCGGCACGGTCGAGAGCCCCGTCACACTCAAGGCTTTCGCCTCCTATTCCGCGCCAGTCACTCTGGAGCAGATGCGGACCGGAGCAGTGAGCCAGATGTCGGAAATCCCGTCGGGAAGCCTGGCTACGGCAAAGGGCAACTTCGGCTGCCTCATCAAAGCCAAGAGCGGCGTCGATGGGCAGCTGACTATCACGAGGTTGAGTTACGATTTCGCCATAAATAGCGCTCCGGCGCTCGATGGAAACAATGCTCCGATCACGAATCGGGCATTCGAAATCTATATCAACCCCGGTACGGCCAGCACCCCGCACATCCGCGTTTTCAAAGCGGATGGCACGACGCAAGTGTCGACGAATGGCGCGCCAGTTCCTGGCTCGTCGTTTGCTTCGGCGCAGATGGTCGCGATCGAATCCTGGGGGTTTGCACCCACAGGAAGCATTCGCCGGCCGTTTTTCACTGCCGCTGGCCAATACTATGCGACGACGTTTCGCGCCGAAGGCACGTATGCCGGCATCGGATTCAACGAGACGGATACGGCATGGGTGTACGTGGCTCAGGCCTCGACCGCCTCGTCCGGCCTGAACATTGAATGCTTTACTGATACTACCGTTGACCTCCGCTGGTCCGATCTCCCGAATGAAACCGGGTATCGGGTACAAAAATCCCTCGATGGCGGCGCGATTTGGGAAACGATTGCCGACCTGCCGGCGAATGCGACGACCTATACGGTTACCGGACTGGACGTTGCCGGAACTAACTATATGTTCCGGGTGACGGCAGCTGGCAGTTCGCTGCCGATAGGTCCCGTTGCTCCAAAGAGGATTGTGTCGAGCATGACCTCGGAAGGGCAGTGGGTAATCGGCGTATACGGCATGCCGCTGACGCTGAATGACTTGCAGTTCTCGGCTGACCTGACTGATTGGGGATCGATGCTGAAAGGCGCGACCCTGAGCGGCAGCGCCCCTAACTATGCAGTCACTCTGCCGATGGCGCAGCCGCGCCAGTTCGCCCGCATTAAGCCGTGCGCCGAAAACCCCGCCGAATAAGCCTGTCCCTGCCAGATAGTGCCATCATCAGGAATATCGGCCCCTCTGCGTTCGACGTGGAGGGGCTATTCTTTTTTGCAGACTCCTTGGGCAAAGGCCGTATATTCCATTAATTTTACTTAATAATGCACTTGACATTTATGAATTGGCTGATATAGTTCAGCGGCTAGTCTTATTTATAAAACAGGCCCTAAAACAAGCCTTTTACCCATATTCATCCCAAATGAAAAAATTCACATTACTCATGCTTGCCTTCGCAGTAGCCTTTTCAATGGCTATTGTTCCGGCCGGCAAAGCTCTCGCTATCTCATCTGAGCCTGTAGCAGAAAACACTGATGCTGCGTGCCACGACGGTCTCGATAACGATGACAATGGTCTCAGCGATCAGGCAGAAGCGTCTTGCGCGATTTTCTTTCTTCCAGCTGTAGTCTCTGAAAACACAGATGCTACGTGCCACGACGGAAATGACAATGACGATAATGGCCTCATCGATCAGGCCGAAGCTTCATGCGCTATCTTTTTCCTTCCGCCAGTAGTATCTGAAAACACTGATGCTACGTGCCACGACGGTCTAGATAACGATGACAATGGTCTTATCGACCAGGCAGAAGCAACATGTGCGCCATTCTTCTCGGAACCAGTGGTTCTCGCGGAAAACACTGACGCTACGTGCCACGACGGACTCGACAATGATGACAACGGCTTGGTTGACCAGGCTGAAGCATCTTGCTCACCGTTCTTCGAGCCTGTCGTTCTCGCTGAGAATACTGACGCTACATGCCACGACGGCCTAGATAACGATGACAATGGTCTCGTTGATCAGGCTGAAGCATCATGCGCGCCATTCTTCCAGACTACTCCTACCTCAACCACTCCTACGACTCCTTCAAATGAAGGAACTGGAACTGGCGATACTGGAGGTCAGCAGACTGGCGGAGGAGGATTCTCTTCTTTCGTAACGACTGGAGGACCTTCGGCATCTACGGGAACCGTACTCGGTGCCTCAACTGACGATGCTGCATCTTGCTCAATCTCTTTCCTTTCTTATATGAAGCGAGGACAGAAGGGTCCGCAGATCGTAGCATTGCAGGCTTTCCTCAATGCAGAGTTGGGTCTCAAGATCCCTCTTACTGGATACTTCGGTAGCCAGACAGAAGCCGCTGTACGAGCCTTCCAGGTAAAGTACGCAGCTGATATCCTCATCCCATGGGTAAATGTCGGCAAGCTTCCGAATGCATCTGCCTCAACTGGTTATGTATATAAGACAACTCTCCGAAAGATGAATCTGATCCGATGCGCAACATTGAACATCCCTCAGATCGCTCCTGCTGATTTGAAATAATCATCACGAGATTCTTTAACAGAAGCGCCCGCATCAAAGCGGGCGTTTTTGTTTTCTCATCGTGTATAATGTAATGCATAAGAGGGGATGAGGACCAGATCAGGGCAGGATGGCCGGCAGGGGACTGATACTTGCTTTTTTACCCTAATCATGATATAATATTATACATAAAAAGCCCTAGAAATAGGCCTCAAAATCGATGAATATAAACGGAACAGCCAATCATACGAAATCGAATTCTCATCTCTTGCATCGCGCGGCTCAGGCAACGAAGCGCACGTTCAAGAAGTATTTCATCGCGCATGAGGAAAACGATCATCATCCGCATATCTTCCGAATGAAGGCGGTCATTTCCTTTCTCATCTGCCTCGTCATAATCGAAGGCGGGCTTTATATCTATGCCAATGATCATGTTCAGCGACAGGCTGCATTGAATTCGAATCGAGCCAGCGTCATCGCCAGCGCTCTCGTCGCATATACGAACGATGCGCGAACTTCAGAGAGCCTTCCTGCTCTTACTCGCAATTCCAATCTCGATGCGGCAGCTCAGCTTAAGGCGCAAGATATGGTGGAAAAAGGATATTTCGCGCATTATGCTCCGGACGGAACGGCTCCTTGGCATTGGATTGATGCAGCGGGATACAAATACGGTTCGGCTGGAGAAAATCTCGCCATTGATTTCTTTGATTCCAAAGATGTCGTCGATGCATGGATGAAATCCCCGACGCATCGCGCCAATATCGTAAAGCAGAAGTATACGGAGATCGGCATGGCCGTCGCGGAAGGGCAGTTCAATAATCGCCAGACGATATTCGTGGTGCAGTTCTTCGCTGTGCCAGCTGCGCCCGCTGTCGTAGCTGCCAATACGCTTACGAATTCGGTTACGAGCACGCTCTCTCCGGCAACCGCGCCCGCGCCTTCTCCTGCGCCTGCTGCATCAGCTACCAGCGCGCCAGTCATTGTTGCCGCTGCGAATCCTCGACCTGTCGTGATTGCCAATCCTGCTCTGGCATCTCAGGATGTGAGCTCAACAACGCCTGCGTCTGCGGGATCGGCAAGCTCAACCGCTACATCGACTGCCACGTCAAGCCCTGCGATTGCCGGAGCGACGACTACTCCCACATCGACTGTTGCGGCATCAGAAGGAACGCCTGAAGTCGCCGGTTTGTTTACAGAAAAAGATCCTGGCCTTTTTGCCAAGGTGAGCGGGGAGATGTTCGGATTCGTGGCATCGCCTCGAAATACGATCGAAGCGATTTTGTTCATACTCATCGCATGCGTGCTTCTCGCGACGCTCCTTTATATGCATAGCTCAAAGAAGCCGAATGCCCATCGCATCGTCGCCATCATCGCGGTATCTCTCGTGATCCTGCTTACGCTCCTCATCATGATGAACCGAACCCTATTGCGGATGTCTGATGATTCGCTTTTGCCTCCTGCGGAGACTGTTTTGGAAATTGAGGCTGGAGCTTAAGCTTATCGCTTGCCTTTGAGCTCGCGGCTGATTTCGCGGTCGCTTTCTCGCTTTGAGATCGATTGGCGCTTATCATGCTTTTTCTTGCCGCGCACTATGGCGATTTCGAGCTTGATATTTCGGCCCTTATTGTAGAGGGAGATAGGGATGATGGCTTCGCCCTTGGTCAGGCTCGAGAGCTTGGCAATTTCTTTCTTATGCAAAAGCACTCGGCGATTTCGTCTCTCATCGTACGAATCGGGAGTATTGGCCTGCTGATAAGGGGAGATGAGGGCTCCTATGAGAAATGCTTCGGCGCCGCGGATGATGATATATGAGCCTTCGAGGTTGCCGAGGCCTGCGCGGATGGATTTGGCCTCAATGCCAAGAAGCTCGATTCCTGCTTCGAGCGATTCCTTGATTTCGTAGTTGAATGTGGCTTTTTTGTTCCTGATAAGTGACATATATATGTGCCTGATCCGGGCTCTAGGCCCGTCTGATCAAATGACCAATATATGCTAACATAGGTCTTATGAAATCCACATCAAATACTCGATCCAATTCGAAAATCCGCCGCCTCTTGGGCGTGGCTCCGGATCATGCTCCGCTCCGAATCGCGCGGCTTCCATTCATCCTTTCGCATGTCGTGGCATATGCTTTTGCTTACCTTTTGTTCCAAATCGTGGGCTTTATCATGATCAATTCTGGCCATGTGCCATATGAGATGGGGGATTTTGCCTTCTGCCTCTTTATCCTGATCATTTCAATCATCCTCATGCCGATTCATATCCGACGCGCGCATGATCTCGCTTGGTCTGCCAAGGTGGTCTTTTGGTTCAGCATTGTGCCGTCTGTCTTGCGAATCATCTGCTTCGTCGTGCCGATCGCTATCTTCGTCCTCGCTCCGCAGTCATTGCAGGCGCTCATGTCGATCATGCCATTCGTAGGTCTCGTATACTGGTTCCTCAATCAGGTTCAGATGGCTTTCATGGTCGTGCTCGCATTCGCTCCAGGAACAGGAACGCATAATCGATTCGGAGATTCTGTGTCAAAGGCTTTCACCATGAAGAATCTCTATGGATTCCGAGTCATGGGACGACGCGCTGCGAAAGAGGCTGCCAAAGAAGCTGTGGCAACTGATGCGCGAGAAGCATCATCTGCCGAGTCTGCAAATTAAGTAAACTGCAGCTGAATTTTTTATCAAATACATCCAATATATATGTCTAAAAAACACCATTCTGACCACCACCACGATCATGAAGGCCATCGAGAGAATCATGGAGAACGGCCTGCCGAACAGCGGCCGCCGCGACCACAGCAGAAGCCTCCGCGACCGCTGCCTCCAAAAGGCAAGGGTCCGCATAAGCATCATGAAAAGACGCTTGGCTCGATCATTTGGAACAATGTAGTCTGGGCAATCGTTATCTTTGCGATATTGTTCGGTCTGTATTCGATCCTAGGCGATCAGAGCAAGGCTCCAGAGAATATCTCGATCTCTCAGCTCGTTACGGATATCAATGCGGGGACAGTAAAGGCTGTAACGGTGCTGGAGAATGATCTCGAAATCGCATATACGGATGGCGCGAAGAAATCCGCTGAAAAGGAAACCGAAAGCTCTCTCTCGGAATCTCTCGGCAATCTCGGCGTCGACAAGGCAAAGCTTGCCGCTGTTTCGATCGAGACGAAAAGCGATTCTGGGGTAGGGTATTGGATTGGCGCGATTCTGCCATTCTTGTTGCCGATTCTTTTCTTCTTCTTTATCATCTGGTTCCTATCGCGACAGGCTCGAGGCAATGCCGGTCAGGCATTCTCATTCGGACAGACTCGCGCGCGCATGGTTTCTCCTGATGATGAGAAGGTGAAGATCACATTCAAGGATGTAGCGGGAGCAAAGGAGGCCAAAGCGGAGCTCGCTGAAATCGTAGACTTTCTCAAGAATCCGAAGAAATTCATCGATATCGGTGCGCGAATTCCGAAAGGCATCCTGCTCATGGGTGCGCCGGGAACAGGTAAGACATTGCTTGCACGCGCGGTGGCGGGTGAGGCAGGAGTCTCATTCTTTTCGGTATCGGGTGCGGAGTTCGTGGAGATGTTCGTGGGCGTCGGTGCCAGTCGAGTGCGAGATTTGTTCAAGATCGCAAAGGCAGGCGCGCCCGCCATTATTTTCATCGATGAGATCGACGCGGTCGGGCGCGTCCGAGGCACGGGCATCGGAGGCGGCAATGATGAGCGCGAGCAGACTTTGAATCAGATTCTCGTCGAGATGGACGGCTTCGAGCCGAATGAGGCTGTCATCGTCATGGCGGCGACGAACCGACCAGACGTACTCGATCCGGCGCTCTTGCGACCTGGGCGATTCGATAGGCGAGTGACTATCGACTTGCCAGACCGAGGCGATCGACTCGCTATTCTCGAAGTGCATGCGCGCAATAAGCCGCTTGCCGAGGATGTGCATTTGCCTTTGATCGCAGAGCGTACGCCTGGATTTTCCGGTGCGGATCTGCACTCACTGATGAATGAGGCGGCTATCATCGCCGCGAGGGAGAATCGAACGAAGCTAGGTCAGTTCGACCTCATCCAATCTATCGAGAAGGTTATGCTCGGCCCTGAACGCAAGAGTCATCTTTTATCAAAGAAAGAAAAAGAGCTTACTGCATATCATGAGGCTGGTCACGCTCTCCTCGCATCAGTGCTCGAACATGCTGATCCCGTGCATAAGGTATCGATCATTTCCCGAGGCCGAGCCGCTGGATATACGCTCAAGCTTCCGCTCAATGACAATAAGCTTCAGTCAAAGAATGAATTCCTCGACGATATCGTGGTTTCTCTCGGTGGATATGTCGTTGAAAAGCATATCTTCAATGATCTAACGACTGGATCTTCGAACGATCTCCAGGTATCGTCAGCTCTCGCTCGCGATATGGTAACAAAGTATGGAATGTCAGAAGAGATCGGTCCTATCGCTCTCGAATTGCATTCAAGTCGAACTATCACAGGACAGGCTATGGAGCAGAGGGAATACTCTGAGACTGTCAGCACGAAGATCGATCAGCAGGTCGCCAAGATCATGACGGATTCATATAAGCGCGCTCTCGACCTTATCACGACGAAGCGAGCCGTTCTCGATGCGATTGCAAAGGCTTTGATCGCCGCAGAAACATTGGAGCAGCCTGAATACGAGCAGATCCTGATCACTCATGGAATCCAGCTGAAGAAGAAAGACATAATTTCTGAGGTGGAAGCGCCAAACCTCAAGCCTGATTCGGTTCTGCCTGAATCTGGCTCGGAATCAACTGTAGCGTAGTCGACATTAAATTCTGATAAATTTACGAATAAAAGAAAACAGCATTTCATACCGAGATGCTGTTTTCTTATTTTGCAAAATAATTATCCATTACTTCATGAAATAACAATTGCAAAATATTTTTTCAAAAATACTAGTATGCAGAATAGTGAACGGTAGTACACTGCTTATATATGGCGAATAGAGAATTGAAACAAAAAGCTATAGAAATGAGAATGAAGAATATGAGTTATAACGAGATCAAAAAAGAACTCGGTGTAAGTAAGAGCACTCTGAGCAATTGGTTAAAAGGCTTGCCGTTGGATGAGGATGACATCTCGATGGTTCAAAAAAGAAAAGATAGGCAAGTAGAGAGATTCAGAAATACGATGAAAGAGAAGAAAGATAAGCGTTTACAGATTGCTTATTTGAACGTATCAGAAAGAATCGGGGCGTTGTCGGACAGGGAAATATTTCTTTCGGGGTTATTTCTGTATTGGGGCGAAGGAGGTAAGGCTACTAAGTCAGATACGACCCTGTCGAATACGAATCCGCAGATGCTAGTGTTTTTTATCGAATGGCTGAGAGTGCTCGGGGTTGATAGATCTAAATTGAGAGTGGCAATAATACTGTATTCAGACATGGACATAGAAAAGGAGATGCTTTTCTGGTCGCATATATTAGGGTTGCCTCTGTCCCAATTCTATAGGGCAAGGATCAAGAATACCAAATTCTCGTCCATAACTTATAAAAATGGATTTGGACATGGAACCTGCATGATCAGATATGGTAATCAGCCCTTGTGGGATTTTATACAAATGGGCATCCGGAGGCTCGAAAATATGCAGACGGAAAGAGGATTTCAGCTGGTTTTTCCTAATAAAATGTGCGCGTACTAGGACTCGAACCTAGGACCAAGACCGTATAAGGATCCCGCTCTACCAACTGAGCTATACGCGCGAATTTTGCCCTTATTGAGCCTCGTTATAGTACCGAAAAACAGCCTTTATATCAAATACCATCGCATGGTATAGTCATCCCATGAATCGCGACAATATCTCAGGAAAAAACGCCCCTGCAAAGGGTGCCAGCAATGCCCAGGAACGCGCTTGGGAAAAGGAATACCGCAAGCCTCAGCTTCTCAGCAAGGCCAATGAGCCGCAGGGTGATGTGGTGCGTTTTTATAAATTCTATAGAAAAACCCTCGGGCTTCAGATGGATGGCAAGCGCTGCCTCGATCTCGGATCTGGCACAGGCCGCAACGCCTATTACTTCGCGGAGCAGGGTGCTGCATCGGTGCTCGGCCTCGAGATTTCCGATACGGCGATCAAGCTCGCACAGGAACGCGCGGAAGAAGCCGGCTTCGGCAAAGTCCTCATATACAAAAAGCAAGATATGGGCCTGCCATTTCCTCTCAAGGACGAGTCGATCGATCTTGCCATCGATATCACTTCTTCGAATTCTCTCAATGAGGCGGGCAGGGCATCATATCTGCGCGAAACATATCGCGTGCTCGAGCTGGGCGGAATCTTTTTCGTAAAAGCCCTCTGCAAGGACGGCGACGATAATGCCAAGGCTCTCCTCAAGAAGCATCCGGGAAAGGAGTACGATACGTATTATATGCAGGAGCTCGATCTTTATGAGCGCGTTTTTTCTCGGGATGATTTTGTCAAAATGTATAAGGATGCGGGCTTTGAGATTCTTCATATAGAAAAAAAGACCAGCTATCCGAAAGTGAATGGCCGCATCTTCAAGCGCAATCAGCTGATCGCGTATATGCGCAAGATTTGATGAGGATTTCATCACATTGTTGTTAGGGTTTGAGGGTGAAGAATTACGATGCATGGAATGAGTTGAAAAAGGAGATTGACGCCAGACCATATGGTCCATATTGCAAGAAAGGCGAAGTATGGTGGTGTTGTTTCGGATTGAACATTGGTTCAGAACAGGATGGCAAGAATGAGTGGTTTGAACGGCCCGTTCTTGTAATCAAGGTTCTCAACAGGGAGACGGTTATATGTATTCCATTGTCTAGCATTATCAGTCCGGGCAAAGACGGCATTGAGATCAGTTATGACGGAAAATCAAATTTTGCTTTATTCCAGCATGTAAAAACATTAAGCACGAAACGTTTTACTAGACAAATTTCAAGATTGGACAAAGATCAGACAAGGCTCATCATGATCGCTTATGCCAAGTTTTTGGGATTTAAGCAAAACGAAACCCCGTCTGGTACCGATGGGTCACTGGCCGGTGATCATCTTGTTGGTACTGACGGGGAATCTCGGGTCCTTTTCAGCCCAGATGGACCTAAAGGAATAATGAAACCATCATAGCATCGCGAAAGATTTGTACAAGTTCACAAATAATATTTTGTATGCCCCGATCAATGCTACTCGAAGTGAATCTCCTCCTGCGTCTCCAACTGCTTCCGCAATAGGGGATAGTCATTGAGCTCGATGCCTTCGCTGACGATATCCTTCGCTTCCTTTCGGGCAGCCTCAACCATCTTGAGATTCTGGATTGCATCCATGGCAATATCCGTGACGCCCCATTGCTTGCCGGCATACAACTCTCCGATTCCGCGAATCTTGAGATCCAGCTCTGCGAGCTCGAAGCCGTTCTTGGCGCTTTCGATTGCCTTGAGTCGCTCGATCGACTTATCGCTCGACGTATCGGTTGAGAGATAACAATATGCCTGATGATTTCCTCGGATGACGCGACCTCGCAGCTGATGCAACTGAGACAAACCGTACCGGTCGGCATGCTCGATCAGGATTACGGTGGCATTCGGCACATTTACTCCCACCTCTACGACGGATGTGGCAACGAGGATATGAATCTTTTTATCCAAAAAAGCATTCATTACTTCCTCCTTGAGCGCCGGCTTCATCTTGCCATGCAGGATGCCGATCTTGTATTCAGGGAAAACTTCCTTATTCAGGCGCTTGGCTTCGCCGATCACGGACTTCATCTGCTTGGTTTCTGCCTCGACATATTTCATTCCAGGAAGTACCGGGTCTTCGTCTGGCTCATCGATGCGCGGGCAAATGACGTATGCCTGGCGGCCTTCGCGAATCTGCTCTCGCATATGCTCATATGCTGCGCCCAGGCCTTCCGGCTTGATGATCTTTGTAATGATTGGCTTTCGTCCGCTTGGCATCTGCTCGATCACCGACAAATCCAAATCGCCATAGAGAGTAAGTGCGAGCGTTCGCGGAATAGGAGTGGCGGTCATCGACAATAAATGGGGCGTCACATCATGCTTGCGCGCGAGCTTTTGGCGCTGATTGGTACCGAAGCGATGCTGCTCATCGATGACGACGAGGCCGAGATGCTTGAAGGCGACATTCTTTTGGATCAGGGCATGCGTGCCGATGACGATGGCGATCTCGCCATTCTTGACCCATTTCGTCAGCTGGCTGCGAGAGATATGCGTCCAGCCATTCGGTGCGAGCGCTGTGCCAGCCAGCTTCGATGGGAATTTGCGGCATTCTTTTCCCGTAATCAAGCCGATCGAAATCTGCATATGCTTGAACAATTGGATGAATGATTCGAAATGCTGCTTGGCGAGAATTTCGGTCGGCGCCATATATGCGACCTGAAGCGTGCCGTATTTTTGATTCTTTGGGCGCTCCGTAACTACCGCATATGCCGCAGTCGCTGCAACGGCAGTCTTGCCGGAACCCACATCTCCTTCGAGAAGGCGAGACATGGGATAGCCGCGCTTCATATCTGCGAGGATATCATTGACCGCGCCGAGCTGGCCTTCGGTCATGGCGAATCCGAGCCGCTTGATGAAAGCCTCGGCATTCTGCTTATCGTCGATGACGAAGCTTTTTTCCTGCTCTGATTTCGCTCGCTCGATCTGTGCGCGCAATTGTATGAAAAAGATTTCCTCGAATGCGAATCGCTTCCGCGCCACCATGGCGTCGCTTTCCTTTTGCGGCGCATGAATCCAGACGAGGGCGGTCTTGAGAGAGGGGAGATTGTAACGCTTCAGCAATTCATCAGGCAAAGGATCGGGCATCTGCTTTGGATCGCCGAATCGCGGATCCGCAGAGATCCTGCGGAATGCATGAAAGAACCAATGCGAGCTTATGCCTTTGGTCTCCGCATATGTCGGCGTGCAGCTTCCTTCGGCATCGACGGCGGATTCGGACTGATAGAAAAGCGGCTGCCCGATATGATTCGGTATCGCGCCGACGGATTCGATGCGCGGATTGATGAATGTCACGGGGCCGGATTTGCCGGCTGCGCCATCGGCATCAGCTTCGGCGCTTTTCTTTTGGCTGGGCTTGCCGGTGATTTTTACCAAGCTGCCTTCCTGTATCATCTTTGCGATATACGGCTGGCGGATCCACATAAGCTTCACCGTTCCCGAATCGTCGGTCAGGGTTGCAGTTGCCATAGGGAGCTTGCCTTTGAACGTCTTGCCGATCTTTAGATTGCTGATCTGCCCAAACACAGTGGTTTCGCCGGCTTCTGATGGATTGTCTATGGCCGTCTGAATCTGGACGGCTTCGCTGCTTTCATTGTATTTTTTGGGAAAATGATATAAAAAATCCCGGATCGTATGAAGGCCAAGAACCTTGAGTGCGGCTCTCTGTTCCTGCCTGATCGTCAGAAATTCTATAAGCGGCTGGCTTAGGAAGTCGCGTGATTCTTGGGATGAATTGTTGGGCTTAGATTGCTTCATGTATATCGATCGAATCTGAATTGCTGAATCCCGTATCTATGTCCGTCTCAGCGAGCAAACGCGGCGCTCGCTTGGATACTCGCTGTGCCAGTCTCGGCTTCTTTGCTCGCGGCTTATATGCACGCTTCGGCTTGACCGGCTTTGGATCGATATCGATCGCCACAAGGCCTGCATCGGTGCTCGCTCCTGGCGATGTGACGCCTTCATCATCGCCGATAGGCTGCTCATTCTCAAAGAATTTATTGCCTCGCTCGAAATGCTCATTGCTGAGGAATTCCTCGGTCTTTGCTGGATCGTTCGCTAGGACTTCCGGGGTAACTTCTTTGGCTTCTTGCTTTGGCGCAATGACAGACGGCTTCGATTCTGCCTCATCCATCACGACCTCATCCTCGACATTTTCCTCATCGTTAGGCTCGTCTGGCTTGATAGGAACGATTCGCATTCTTTCGCCATCCTTATGAGGGACGATGATGCGCACTCGAGGATAATAGCGAATGGCGAGAGCCGTAGAGATGACAAGCAATGGCCATGCGACGCTGATGAATCGTAGGGAAGTGATATTGCCGATCATCGCAGTCAATATAAGTATGAAAAAGACGAATGCGCATGCGAACTTATGCTTTCTCGAAAAGACCCAGATGGCCAAAAAGAGGGCGATCAATGCTCCGATGATCAATGTCGCCAAGTCTCCGATCAGATCCGGCATGAATTGCGGATAAAAATCCAGGATGACATTCGGATATGCAAAGGAAAAGATCGCCAAACCGAGACAAGTAACGCCAAGCCCTGCTTTTAGGACGAAATTGATAGCGGAGTTTCTTAACATATTTCTATTATATCTCTTTTTCGTCCGATGGCTATGGATTTGTCCTTGATAAGGCGCGGAAATGCTGCCTTGAAACGCTCTCTTTCTTTCGGCGATGCAGCGATGCTTTTCTCGAGGGTTTTCTGTGTGAATTTCCTCTTGGCTTTGTCTGCCTTGATGAGCGCATCAAGGATCTTGGCGCGCATTTCTCGGACTGAGCCTTTGAATGCGCTCTGCTTGGCATAATGCGCGCTTTTCCGATGAAGGGTCGTTCTTTCTTTGCCCAGTGTAGCCTTGAGGTGAGTGCCATAATCATAGAGGGCATAATAGAATTCGCGAACATCCTTCGGCTCTATTATGGCGAGGCATTGCTCCAGTTTGGCGACGATTTCCTTATCCGTTATCGAGTCGCTCTTGATGAAAAATTCATGCATGAATACCACGCGGATATTCGTCTCGATGAATGCGATTTTTTCTTTTGTCTTCTCTGCGAATGAGAAAGCGACAAGGGCTCCTCCAGTTGATTGGCCGATTCCTGGCAATTTGATCAGTTCTTCATATGTATTCGGGAAGGCGAAAGGCTTTCGAACGGATTCGCTGGAGCGCTTGCCCGATTTTCCGTATTTGCTATCGGCATCGATATCCGGATTGGCGAGGGTATCGGCAATCTTTTTAATAAAATAAGCCCGCCGATTATATCCAAGCCCTTTCCAGACTCGCAGCACATCTATCATCTTGGCCTTATGCACAGCCTCGAGATCCGGAAAATTGATCAAAAATTCATCATACTTCTGCAATACTCGAGAAACCTGAGTCTGCTGCAGCATCAGCTCAGAGAGAAGGATCTTGAAAGGGTCTTTGGTTTTTCGCCATGGCATATTATTGCGCCTATGCTCGGCATGAAATCTCCAAAGGCGATCCAAAAATGATTGGATCGCCTTTGTTTCCACTTTCGCTTTTGCGGCTGTATATGCGGACGGCATGAGTCGTTGATTTGGTATGAGCTGAATTAGATTTTGGCAAAAATCATATTGACGATTGCGAGCACGATGCTGAAGAGCAGGGCCGAGCCAAAGCCTGAAACCTTGAATCCTGGCACGATGGCGCTGGCGAGCATGATGATGATCGCATTGATGACCAATGTGAAAAGTCCCAATGTCAGGATATTCACCGGCAAAGTCAGGAGAACGATGAGCGGCTTGATAAAGGCATTCAAGAGGCCGAGCACGATAGCCGTCAATATTGCCGACAAAACGCCGACCGTCGCGCCAGGCAGGATAAGGGCCGTGATAAAGATTGCTGCCGCTGATATGAGCCAAGAAAGTAACATATATGTATGAAGTTTAATGTATAAGCCGGCACGGGACCGGCAGGCTGCTAATGTCCATATTATACATGCATATGGTCGTCACGTGAGTCGGGGTCTGCAGGGTGCCCGTGATGTCCGTGGCCGCCATGGCTATGCCCATGTCCTGCATGCTCGATCTTGGCCAATGCGGCCTCTTCGGATTCGATGGTCTCCAGGCCGGGCTTATGGCCTCCTTTGGCGGTATTTTTTGTCAAAAACCATACCGAAATGATGGTCGTTATCGGCACGGCTAGAACTAATCCAATGGATCCGATCATCGTACGCACGATTTCAGTGGCGAACACTTCCTGATTGGCCGTCGTCCAAATGGTGGCGATGGGGGACATATAGAAAAGCAGTAATAGCGGCAAAGATGCGCCGACATATGCGATCGCCAAAGTGTTTACGAGCGCGCCGATATGTTCGCGTCCGATTCGGATGGCCCGCTCGTATATTTTCTTTTTTGAAACATGCGGAGCGATCCTGAGCAGTTCTTCGACTGAGATGGCTTGGCCTATCGCCACATCATATAGGACGCCGAGCAATCCGATCATGATTCCTCCAAGCAAAAGCCCGATCACGTCTATCGATCCGCCGGAATTGAGGTTGAGATAGAGGACTTCCTCGGATCCGAAACCGCTGAGCCTAGTCCATTTGACGGCGATGACTGCCATTATTCCAGTGCAGATAACCGTGACTATCATGCCCATGACGGCTGACGATGTCGTCCTATTGAATCCATGGGTAATATATGAGCCGACTACGATGATGAGGGACGATACGCCTGTCGCGATGAGGATCGGCGAATATCCATTGAGTACTCCTGGCAAAAGCACATAGACGATGAGCAGCAGGCTGCCTATGAGGCTGAGCAAGCCTCTGATTCCCTGGATTCCACCGAATGCGAATACCGCGATAACGAAAATCAGCGACAGGATTCCGAGCTGTGGCAATCGATATGGCTCGCTCACGGAATAATACTCGATGCCATCAAGCGCATCGGTGCTGTGGCGCAGGTAGAATTTTTCGCCAACCTTCAGTCCGATATGGTCATTCTCTACGATTACGCTTTCATTCGCTCTCGATCCTTCGAGTATGCGAACACGGAGCGTCTGGAAATTTCCCTCGATGCCGGTGCTCCCTACGATTTTTACTTCCTCTTTCTCGACCGAAAGGACTCGCGCTTTGACTATCTCGACCTTATCGACGAGGATTTCATTTCCGGTCTGCGGGGTCGTCGACGCAATGCTTGGCTGCTGCGCAGGGGCAGCGCGCCGGACATCGTCTGATGAATTGGAAAATCCGACAATCGCTGCGATGGCGATCAGAATGCCGAGGATTCTGACCTTGAACTTCTTTCCAATTTTGTTTTTTCTGTTCGGCGATGCAGAGAATTTTGATGAAAACTTCATATGTCTTTTTGGTTATTTGCTGCAGGAATTGCAAATGCCGAATAATTCCAATGAATGATCCTGTATGATCTTGAATTTTGATGAATGCGATAGGGCAGAGCGAGTGATGCTTTCGACGGTGCATGCTTCGAAGCCTTCTATCAGCCCGCATGCCGTGCAGACCATATGGTGATGGTGGTGGGCGTGGCCATGGCCGCCAGCGACTGACAATTCATAATAGGCAGAATCCTTGTGCAGATCTACCCGCTTTATGAGATGCGCTTTCTCGAAAGCCGCCAGGTTTCGATAGATCGTCGCCTGATCTATGGAGAGGGAAGGCTTGCCCGATATCTTCTTGATCAAAAATTCAGCATTGACCGGTTCGCAGCTTTTTGGAAAAGCGGCAACCAGGGCCAGTCGGGAAGGGGTTGCCTTGAGGCCTGCGCTTCTGAGGATCGATATCATATCCTGCGCGGCTTTTTCTTTGTCCCCAGTGCCATTACGGGCGTGCTTTTTCATGCTTTGTATCATATGCGCATGCTAGCATAAATGCGAATCATTTGCAATTAAAAAAGCACTCATGTATAGTGCCAGAACGTATGAGAATCGCATTCATGGGAAAAGGAGGGTCTGGCAAGACGACTATGTCATGCCTATTCGCATTGTCTCTTTGTGAAAAGAACAATAACGGAAGACTGAGTCCTGTTGCGCTTTTCGATGCCGATATAAATGCGCATGTTCATGGCTTGCTCGGAATCGAACGCCTTTCTTCGGATAATCATTTGTCTAATCCAAAAATCGCGAATCAAATAAGGAATTGGCTGAAAGGGGGCAATGATATGCCGAATATCGATGCTTTTCGCAAGACTACTCCGCCTACGCGAAAATCGAATCTTATTCGGCTCTCGGAATTGCGCACGGCTTCATCGCGGCTGTCTCGTCTTTCTGCGGAGACTCCATTGGCGGGCAATCTGTCGGTATTCACAGTCGGGACATATGAAGGTGCGGATATCGGATCGGGCTGCTATCACAATAATCTGTCGATTCTGGAAAATATATTGAGCCATGCGGATGATTCGGATGGATGCATCATCGCCGATATGGTCGCGGGAACGGATGCCTTTGCAGGAACTCTGCATTCGCAATTCGATCTCGTTTGCCTCGTCGTCGAGCCCACGATGCGCAGCGTCGAGGTGTATAGGCAATACGAAAGCTTGGCCAAAGAAGCCGGCGTTATCGATAGCCTTATGGTAGTCGCAAATAAGGTTAGAAATGATCAGGATATGCAATTTATTTCGCAGAATATTCCGCAAGATCGACTGATTGGCATATTCAATGATGATGCGCATATTCGCGAGCATGATCAGCGGGGAGGGGCTTTGGATTTTTCGCGAATCGAGGATCAGAATAAGGAGCTTTTTTATCATATTAAAAAAATTCTCGATGGCCGCGGCGCGAACTACGCCGAACTCGCCGCCGAGAGACTGGCACGATTGCATGCGCTCCATGCAAAATATATAAGCCAGCCATCGATACGGTCGCGCTTCGGAGATCTGTCTGGGCAAATTGATCGGGATTTTACTTTCTCTCATGAATAGCCTGCCTTCAGCATTTTCAAAAAGCGTATACCAAGGGCAGAATTCGGTTCTGGATTTTTTGAACCCTGATAATTGCCCGCCGACTCCACTTGTGGAATTGCCGGATGCGCTCAATCCGCATAGGAAAAGCGGCCTGAGGATTTTCGCCAAGATGATGAATATGCTGCCGCTCGGAAATGTGAAATCCTTGCCCGCATACTCGATGCTGCAGAATGAATCTCGGGCGGGCGGACTGACTGGCATCGATACGGTTATCGAGAATTCATCGGGCAATACGGTTTTTTCCTTGGCAGTTATAGCGCGGCTCATGGGCATTCCGCATACGAAAGCCATAGTCTCGAATCATGTGAGCAAGGGCAAGCTGGATATGCTTCGATTCCTCGGAACCGAGATCGTCGTCAATAAGGAGCCGATTTGTCCTGATCCAAGCGATCCGACAAGCGGCATCTACAAGGCTCGGCAATGGGCGGACGAGAATGGCTGGTACAATCCGGGGCAATATGACAATGCGCATAATCCGTCTGCTCATGAGCGATGGACGGGCCCTCAGATCTGGGATCAGACCGGCGGGCATTTGGATTTCTTTGCTGCTGGATTGGGAACTACCGGCACCATGGTCGGCGCTGGGTCTTTTATCAAAAAACAGAATCCGAATATCCAGACAATAGGCGTTATCAGATCTCCGAATAATCCCTTGCCTGGCGTGCGCACGAAAAGCCTCCTCAACGAGATCGCATTCGATTGGAAATCCGTCGTCGATCATTCTGTGGAAATCGGCACGCATGATGCATTCAGGCTGAGCCTCGAAATGTGCAGGCATGGATTATTCGTAGGTCCGAGCAGCGGATTCGCCTTGGCCGGCTTGCTCAAGCATATGTCGACGCTTATCTGTCCAGAATGCATGCATGGAAATGGGCGCGATAGTGACCGAGAAAAAATCGCAGTATTCATCTGTCCTGATAGCCCATTTCCCTATATTGGAGAATATTTCGAATGCCTCGGCGCCGATTATTTTCCCGAAATGCAGAATGCTCATCTGCTTTGCGATCCATCGGCGGTTCCGGAGCATGTGCCTGGAATCGAGGAGATCGAGCCGATTGCCCTGAGCGATATGCTTTCTGGCGAGCTGGAAGGCCACCATCATGATTATGCGATAGTCGATCTGAGACATGCGCATGAATTCGATGAGCATCATATAAATGGCGCAATTAACATCCCGTATCACGATCTCGAGGGTTTTCTCGATACGTATATTGATGAAAAAAAATCAGCCGCGAAAATAATATTCATCTGCGGCTTCGGCAATATCAGCCGCCTCGCTGCATGGAAGGCAAAGCAGAAGGGCATGGTGGGCATAAGCCTGAAGGGCGGAGATGCGGAATGGAGCAGACTGAATCTGCCCAGAGTCAGGGCGAAATCCTGCACGATTAGGCATTGATCAGGATTTGCCAAAAAGAAAAGCCGCCTCCTGGGGTGCAGGAGGCGGCTTTTCTTTTCGCTATTTAGGCGATAGAGGGGATTACGATAGGTGCTTTGAAACGAGCTTTGTCATTTCGAACATGTCTACGACTTTCTTTCCTCCGAAAACCTTGAGGAGAGCAGCGTCAGCGATGATATTTCGCTTAGCCTTTGGATCCTGGAGATTCTTAGACTTGATATAAACCCAGATCTTTGCAGCTACTTCTGATCGAGGGTATGGTCCCTTGCCGATAACCGCAGCGAGGTCTTCGCTGACAGTCAATGGCTTCATGAACGCTGAGTTAGCTTTTGGTGCTTTTGATGGCATATGATTGTATTTATTGGTATGCGATAGATTATAACACAGTTCGCAAGGGCATGCAGTGAATTCAAGGGTTTTTTCCCGGGACAGCTCTTGACAAGACTTGACAGGGTTGATGGTGGAGGTGCTGCCGCGTGACTGTTTGCGAGATGTTGCATCTTGAGGTCACAATTTGTGATTTTAAGATTAGGCCTTATTATTAGCCATTATTTAGGTCAAAACCGATTTTATCTCTCGGTTCCTCGGGTTCGCTCGGCTTTTCCATCAGTTCCCTCAGAGCCTCGAAAACCATCTTGAAATGGCCATCATACCTAGTCTCCAGTTCATCGATTTTGTCCCGCAATTCCTTGTTCGACGCCAGCATATGCCTCATTTGGGTAGAGGCTCGCATTATCTGAATATTCACTTGAATCGCGCGATTGCTTCGCAGTACGCTGGAAAGCATGGCTATGCCGAGTTCGGTGAAGGCGTATGGGGCTTTACGAAGGCCCATACCCAGCGCAGGATTGGAAGTCACAAATTGTGACTTCCAATTTCCCATTTCTTCTTTATTAAGTTGAAACATGAAGTCCTTTGGAAATCTGGCTGAATTTCTTCTGACGGCTTGATTCAGAACTTTAGTTTCGACTCCATATAAAAAAGCCAAATCGCTGTCCAGCATCACTTTTTGCCCTCGAATGATGTAAATTTTGTTCTCAACCGTAATGTCGGGTACGACGAGTTCGGCCGTATCCGAATCAGGCATGTCATTTTTCATGAGCTCATGAAAACATGCCGGACATTAAACCCTGATCAATTTTTGCCGCCAAAAGAAAACCGCCTGCCCTTGAAAAAGGACAGGACGGAATCCCGCATATTGCGCCGAATCCTCAGGCGAGGAGAGCGACGGATAGAAGTCGGGCCGGAACGATGATGCTTTCTTCGATTGCAGTATCGACTTTGATAAGGGGGTGGGGTCGGATGCCTTTGAAGCGTGTCCATCCGAGAACCATGAGCAGGGTGTCGTCTGGTAATCGTATTAGTGTCTGATTCTGCAATGGCGGCCACTGCCTTTGTTTGCCGAATGCCGCCTCATGCAGCGTAGCGGGCACTGCAAATCGCTGGCCTTTATATTCGAAGAAAATATCGCCGTCTGGGTTTGCAAAGGCAGGGTGAGATTCAGGCCAGGTCGCATGGCGGGTTTGTGCTTGAAGCGACACTCGTTTCGAGTATCGGCTTGGCGCCTTCGATTTGGTTGCTGGAGTTTGTCGGGGCATGGTCGTAGCCAGTAGGCGGGTTATGGGTTTGTTGCTGAGGAACATGCGAAAGATAATCGCTCGTCTGGCATAAGATTGACAGGGATATTGACATGCGTCAAGTAATGTCAATATCTTAAAAGATATACGAAAACCCCTGCAAGATCCCGTGGGATGCCGAGGATGTCCTTGAATGCCAGATATCTGCTGCCGATACCGTTTACGTTCTCGATGCCGACTTGCCGCAATGCGAGCTCAGAGCGCAGAACATGATAATACGATGTGACGACGGTCGCGGAGCTGAAGACTTTTTCTGCCATGATGCGCTTGGCATTGACTGCTGTCTCATGAGAATTGATGCCGTAATTATCGACCGTGATGACTGTTTGCGGCACGCCCTGCGCGATCAGATACGTCGCCATGACTTCAGCTTCATACCAGCCTTCCTTGCCGAATCCTCCGCTCGTTATGATATGCGGAGCGCAGCCTGCGCGATATGCATCGAGCGCGGCATCGACTCTGGATTTGAGAACAGGGGACATCGTGCCATCGGGATATACCTTATTGCCGAGGACGATGAGGACGTCGGCTTTTTTGTCCGAGGAAACCACGCCTGACTTGTCGGCTTTGCAAGTTGAAGCGAAGCCGTAAATTGAGATGAAAAGGCAGCCGATCGCGATTGCGCCGATCAGACATACTGCTGATATTTTTAGCACCCTCGTGTATTTCATTGCTTGCAGTATAAAACAAATTCCATCTAAATTAATGCTTGACAGCAATATAGCATATTTGCTATATTTGCAATCGTGAGCCAGGGGACTATATCCTGAATGAATAATTACAAAGCCTTATTTTTTGAAAGAGCCTCAGAATTCATCGAAGAAATCGGTGATTCAGATAAAGCCAAGGTTTTGGCTGCAATCAAGATGATGGAGACTGATTTTGAGGCCGTTCATACGAAGATACTCAAGGCGCCCATCAGAGAACTGATCGTTAAGAAATGCAGGCTCGTATTCTTCCTGGAAGGCGGAACCTTGTATTTTGTCAGCGGCTTTATGAAGAAGACCAAAAAGACTCCAAAATACGAAATAGAATACGCACTAGAGATTTATTCAAGATTCAACTAATTTCAATATAATGAAAGAAAACATTCGATCAATCAACGGAAAGCTAAAAACCTTCGATGAGGTGCTCAAGAAAGCGTCAAAATCTGAGAAGTTTTCTAAGGCATATGATGAGGAACTCGTTCGTCTGCGTCTCGCCAGTGAGATCAGGCTGTCTCGCCTCAAAAAAGGGCTGACTCAGGAAATAGTCGCAAAGAAGGCTCGAATGCCTCAGTCAGTCATTGCTCGCGTAGAAAGCGGCAAGAGGGGTGTTTCTCTGGCTACACTGGACAGGATCGCGCAAGCGGTAGGTAAAAAGATACAGCTCGTTTAAGGCAAAGCGCCAGCTACCTCGCAATCAATATATAGATACCCGCAATCATTATCGCAGCTCCGATTGATTTTTTGAGCAGGGTCTTTTTGGAAATATCCTCCTTGATCACATGCGGCATGAACACGGTCAGGACGATGCCAATGAGAATTGCATAAAAAGACTGCACCTGGGTGATCACATTCACGAGGCCGGCTGAAGGAGCGATGATGAGGGCCTGCTTGAGGACGGTCTGGCCGCCGAGGTCGAGGAGATTGTTGAGAGTGAACCAGCCATATTTGCTTGGGGTCGCGGTTTTGATGCCGAGGACGATTTCTTTTCTCATGAATGCGAATGGCAAAAAAGTCAGGGCCGCCAATGCGCCGCCGAATAGGTCGAGCGTAAAATAATCAATGAATGACATCTTCTCGAGGCCATAGTCGGTGATGAGGGTGAGGGCGGACCAGATGATGATGGCGATCAGGATCATGCCGAAGCCCTTGCTGAAGCGGCGCGCTTTTTTCTCAAAAGAAGCGATGGTCGTACCTGCTAGCACGACGATGAATGCTATCCATTCGATCGTCGTCAGGATCTGTCCGAGGAAAAGAATTCCGAGCACGACTGTGAAGACGGGAATGAGCTTGAAGAGGATGACAATTGCCGAGGCATCGCTATGCTCGAGGGCTTTTACATAAAACCAATACGAATAGATGAGCATAGCCCCGGTGAGGACAGGGATCCATGCATGCGGATCTGCGGCGGGACCGATGAGCGCGATGTCCGGCATGCCGTATATAAGGAGGGTGACAATGAGAAAAAGCCAGCTCGATATGCTCGAAAAGAAAAGGAAGTCATAATTGCCTTTCGTATGCTTGCCGAGGACGTATTTATCTACGAAATTCGATGCGGCCCAGAAGAGAGGGGCGATGAGGGCGAGTGCAATCCAGGACATTGGTATAGCGTAGCATATTTGCAAAACCCTTGCGGTCTGATAGGTTTATCCCAGAACAAAGCAATCCAATAACCAACATCCAGAAAGACCCAAAACCATGGCAGAACCACAAATACCCTCGTCCACTGCACCGGACGAATCAGACGATCCGTCGTCGGTCGTTCGGAGCAAATTCGGATCCAATACCCGATTCAATTTCCATATGGAAGGCAGTACGTCTTTTTATCCCTCAAGGGATTTCATATGGGGATTCATGGCTGATGGCGAAAAGGAGGAAGATATCGTCAAAGAAGGCGAACGGCTGGCAGCGGAACTCGGAATCACATTCGATCAATGCGCCGACTTGCTTGATGAATTATTCCTGTCCGAAGGCGATGAATTTCGCGGCTGCTTCGTGCATCGCTGGCCTTTCATTCATAGTCCCATATGTCCGTTCGGGGATTTTTGCACCAAGTCTGTCTTTGATACCACCAGCGTGGTCACGGAGATATGGCTGATCAATCCCGAATTCGTGCATAAGGTGATAGCCGAGCTGAAAAGGAGTTGCGGTCGCCATCCGACCCCGGAGCTCAAGCGGATGGTGGATGCCGGATGGATCCTGGTCTTTTCTGACCTTCATCCGCATCTGCTGCGCAGGCATCATTTCTGTCAGGGCAAAAGCAGCCCGTATCATATCGATCTGCGGATGATGAAGAAGATGCTGTAGGGATTGCGGTTTCTCTTGTACAAATATTCAATATGAGAAAGCCCGGAGGTCCCGGGCTTTTTTGCTTATTTGAATGATGGCTTATCGGCAATAGCCACTCCTTTATATGTAAAACCCAAAGGCTTCGCGGCAGATGATGTCTTGTCGAGTTTTTTCATAATAAATCCCGCATCGACGATCAGCTTCTCAATATCGCGATTCATATGGCATCCTCCGATGAGCAGCTTGGAAAAAGGCGTGCAGAGGTTTTGGACTTTTTGGATGAAAGGCTTGTCGGATTTTCCATGCTCGACAAAAGAGAATATGCCTCCTGGCTTGAGCACTCTGAACATTTCCTTGAGCGCGGTTTCAGAGTGAGGGATGCTGCAGAGGCTCCATGTCGAGATGATCGAATCGAATGCATTGTCGGGAACGGGGATGTGCTCGGCAGATGCCTGCAGATATTCGACAGGGAATGCTGCTGATTTTATTTTGTCTGCTGCGAGATCAAATAATTCTTTCGAAGGGTCGAGGGCATATAGCTTCGATATATTTTTGTAATAGGGGAGATTGAGTCCGGATCCGAAACCTATTTCCAAGACGTCGCCAGTAACTTGCGCGGCCACATCGGATCTCTGCTTTTCGAAATCCTTGCTCTTCATTGCGAAGTTGAGATATTTGGGGAGGATGTATCTGGAATAAAAAGACATTGGCTCTAATTATATCCGCCATGCTACTATTTCTCCATGACAAATCAAAACCCCGACACGGCTCAGATCCCTGGAGCATTGCGACAGATACGCGGCTATGCGATATTCATTCTCGCAATCGTGCCTCTTTTGGCCATAATGCTGATGATTTCGCAGTTTGACCGCTTGCAGCTCCTCGGTTTTCTCCTGGCAGAAATCATTCATGTCTCGCTGCTTTTGGCGATCGTACGGCGCAGCAAGGTCCTATTCTGGGTTAGCGTTAGCGTATTCGCCCTCCTTGCGCTTTTGGATATCGCGACGCTTCTAGGCGGTTTTGTCTCGCCGCGAACGATCGTGCGGTTTATTATCGAGATCTGGGTCATCGTTGCTTTGTGGAAGAATAAGGGGTATTTCTCGGCTTAAGTTTTTTGTAAAAAGGAAAAGGGCCGGACCGCGTGAGCGGGCCGGCCTCTTCTTTTTATCCAAATGAACTTATTCGAACTTCGCAGGCTTATGGCTGAAATCCAGCACAGTCTTGCCATCTGCGCTGAAATTCACTTCGGCCTCGATTACTTCGCCATTGAGGATGAGCGGGATCCACATGGCATCCGCGGCCCACATGTCCTCGAAGGGAAGGGCATTGAGCGGAAACCATTGCGGGCGCATCTCCTGCGTCTCGATGGGCTCATTCTGCCAGGCATGCGTCAGGTAGACATGGCATTCGAATTTCGGCTCTTTGTCGAAATAAAAGCGCACAAGCGCGACTTGCTTGAGGTCCTGCTCCGAGGCAGTTAGGCCGGATTCCTCATAGAGCTCGCGCACAGCCGCAGCGAGCGGAGATTCGTCCGGTTCCACTTTGCCGCCGAAGCCATTCCATTTGCCGGCTCCGAAGCTTTCCTTCTTCATTCCCAAGAGAACCCTATCGTCCTGTATGCAGAAGCAGATTGTGGCTTTTTTCATGATTTCTTTGCCTTTTCTGGGGCTGAGGTAATGGTAGCTCGTTATCGGATGCATGTATAGACCCTTATTGACTCGTAGCATTTTCTATCGTACTGTTTGACCAGAGCTCCGGACTTCTCCGCGGGCTAGAACAAAACAAAACAAACAAACCAGAGTACTACTGTAATGACAGCAACATCTCCAGAAACGAAAGATTCGGGCATCCGGGAAGGTGATATGGGTCAAGTCCCATCACAATGCCAGGCTCCGGATTATGACTCAGTCGATCCGATGTCCCCAGGGCAATTCAAGGCCATGTTCGGCGCAATCAATGGTTGCATTCCATCATCCGGGCCAAGCGGGTATGTGCAGTGGATTATTGGCAGCGGTGCTTTTACCAAGGCCATCAAAGAGGCGTCTGAGACGGCGTTTCGGCAATGGGTTCAAGCGCAATGTCGATTGAGACTGGCCGGACCAGCGCGGGATATGCCGGCGACAAAAGGAGGAAAGCTCGAGAATTGGTTCAAATGCAATTTCGATACCGTCGCCAGGCGAAGTGATCTGATCCGCATGATGAATACGCCTCCGCGCTTTTTGAGCTTGGATAGAACCTTCAAGCCTGGTGATGCCGGCAAAGCATGGCTATATCAAACTGATGGAGGAAACCAGCCTGATGTGAAGCGAATCATCGCTTGTCTCGGCGGCATGAAGAATTTACGCACAGCCCTTCTCAACCCTATTCAGGTTCTAGAAAGTGTGGCTGTCGGCATTTGGCCACAGACATATCATGGCGTCTGCCCGGATCAGTATGTCTTCGTGGGGGTATGTCATAGCAAGACCGAATTTGTCTTCATGCGTATCAAATATCTAAGAAGTGGAGGCGATGCCGAGACGGCCGTGCACAATTGGTACATTGAAGAGGAAGTTCTAACCGAGGACTACCAATTCAAGCCGCGCGACGTCATAGCGCTAGGACGATCGATCTGGTAGCTATCATTCGCCTGTCAAGAAGCGATGCCGTCCTGCGAAAGCGGGACGGCGTTTTTTTTTGTTACTAAAAGCGTTTGCTATCCTGTGTGCTAAACCCTCCCAGATTCATCCCATGCATATGCCTCTTTCTCCACGTCGTCCAAGAATGGCTTTTTCGCGGCGCGATATGCGGGATAATCGTCAGGGTGCTTTGCGGCATTCGCGAATTTCAGATCGGAGTATGCTTTCGCCTTTTCAGGGAATGCCCTGAAGAAATCGCGCATGATGAGGAATTGCCTTGTCTTTGGCTCGTCCCGATGGCAGATATGGATATTCTCGAGCTTGCTTCCGTCAGGCAGGGTTTTGAAGAAAATCAAAGTATCGGGCGCGATATAATTCGATCCCCATTCATATCCGAGATCAATCATGCGCCGTGTTTCCTCTGCGAGCTCATGAATGTTTTCTACCATGACAAGCGCATCGATGACGGGCTTGGCTCTCATTCCTGGAATAGAGGTGCTGCCGACATGGTCAATGCTGAGCGCCTTGTCGCCGAATGCTTCTTGAATATCTTTTTTGATCGATTCGAATTTGATTGGCCAATTCGAATCGTAGTCGGACATGAGATATTTTCTTTTGAAGTTTTTGTCGAGTTCGGTCATTTGGTTTTTCTGAGGCTGGTTTTTTTCTTGTGATAAAAAAGCTTCGATTAATTTGATATCGTCAAAGTCTTTCGGCCTACCATAGTCTCTTTTGAATTTGACGAGCTGCTCGAGACTGAGGAAACGAATGCCGTCAATGACGACTCCTTTTTCCATGAGATCGGTAGCGGTCTGGGTTTCGTCTTCGAAGCCGAGTTCCAGCATGAGGTCTGTATTGCCGTTCTGAAGCCAAGGTTTGCCGATTTTGCCAGCCCTGGTCCAGGGTTTCAATTCCCAGCCATTTGCTTTGCATATTTCAAAAAGTTCCGGTGTGACGATGATGTCGAGATCATATGCTGGCCGAATTCCTTTGACCGCCATGATTGCGCTTCCTGCCACGATGAAATGCTCAGAAGGGAAGTTCAGCTTGCGGACTTCGGCGAATATGTCGATTGGCTTTGGATCAGGAGAAACTGGACTGGTCATAGGAAAGGGTGATGTTTTGATTATAAAGCCGAAGCTGGATTTGGTCACGTTTCAGCCGGAGGAGTACTTCACATGCAATCCTCTCGTCTCGTTCGGCGATAATTAAGGTCTATCGGCCTCACCTCATTCGAAGACACCCCGTCTTCGGGCGGGGTGTTTTTTTTATATCTTCTTCACCCAAGCATCAATGATCTCCTTCATCTGCGTCAAATGCTCTGGGGCGCGGGGAGTGTGGGGCATGCCATCGATGATATGCAATTCTTTCGGAGGATTTGCATTGTCGGGAATGGCATCAAAGAAAATCTGCTGATGATCTGGCGGAATGGAATCGTCTTCGGTTCCGACGATAAGGAGCACGGGCATGGTGAGCTTGCCTGCATGGGGGAGGAGATCATGATTGAGCCTTTCTTCCATATGTGACCAAGGCAATCGCAATTCGAGGCCGGGCTTGGAATTGCTGATGCGCGTGAACCAGCCGGTCTTTTGCCAGTCTTCGAATTTTTGCGGCTTGAATCGCTTGTTCGCTTCATGGGTGAGCGCGCCTGATACGACATTGGCAAAAGGGAAGACGGCTTTTACTTCTTCAGGATGATCTTCGGCATAGCGCGCGGCGGAATATCCACCCATGCTGTGGCCGGCGAGGACGAAAGGGGAGATGAACCAGGGCTGCGTCTTTGCCCAGGCGATGGCGTCTACGAGATCATCGTAGTGGCGCTGTATGGTCGCATCCTCGTATTTGCCTTCGCTTTCACCTGCTGCATTGGTCGCGTCGAAGTTAAAGACGGCATAGCCATTTGCGAGGAAGGCGTCGGCGATGGCGAGGAGAGATGGGATCGAGCGAAAGCTGCCGAGGCCATGCTCGAGAAAGAGGAGGCCGCGGGGTTTTTGGTCCGGGGCGAGTTCAGGGGTGAGGAGGTCGCCGACGATTTTGAGGGAGTGGCGGTTGAGGAGAGTGAGGGTTTGCATGGGGGTTAGTGTACAATACCGGCATTAAAAATGTAATTCGCAATGATTATGAAAAAAGACGAACGGTTGCTGTTAAAGGAGGACATGGAATTGCTTAAAAAACTGAATGATATCGAGATTTCGGACACGCCTATGGCTATAGAGCACCAGAGGAAAGAGATGATGAAAATTCAGGTAGAGGCAACATTAAGGAGCAGGAAGACGATGGTTGAGCTGGATGATACCAATGGCCGGTTTTCATTTGTCGTAGGGGTCCTGGCGCTTATGCAGCTTGCAATCGCAATGTTTCAATTTGTGTTTGATGTTGGCACTTCAGATAAAAAATCATTTGCATTATTCGTTGGTTTTGCATGTCTCGTTATGTTGTATTTGATCTTTTGGGCCACGAACAAGAGGTTGAAATAATAGAGCAAAAGAAAAGGCTGGAACACTGGTGATTCCGGCCTTTTAAGCATCTGGTGGCGATTGTCATGCCAGACGAGTAAAAAGTCCAGCGTTTTGCAATCTTGGCGATCTCTGCTACCATTTTTTCCAGATAGTAAACCTCAACAAGAAAGGGAAAAAATGAGATTCATTACCGCATTAGAGATCTTCGCCAATCCTCGCGACCTCACAATTAAGCTTTCACAAGCGAATGTCAATGAAAAATTCGCGATAGGCTTCTTCCGTGGCCCAGGACATCGCTTTAAGCCCTTGCATACTTCACAGCCTTTCGCTGATACTCCGGGAGAGGCGGTGGATCAGATCGGGGAAATCCTCCGCGCCGCATACAACCATGGCGTGACCACGCTTAGTCCCCACAGCGATCCGTCGGAGTTTCTCAGCCTTGAATTCATTGATCAGATTCTTGCCGAGCTCCGTGAGCACCATGAAGCTAGGACGCATGAGATGCCTGTTGTCGCTGCCTGATGGGCTATGCGAAAAAATACAGAGACCCGTGACACGGATGTGTTGCGGGTCTTTTTTTGGTGAAAAGGGATTTGGTCACGCATAATTCCTTCGCCGCCGCTCAGGAATTTGCGCGACCCCGGCTCGCGGCAGGCTCTGCTGAGCCAGCATCCGCTCCGCCTTTCTCATGCATCCATCTTCCGTCAAATTTAAAACCCCAGTCAGCAGTGACTGGGGTTTTAAATTTGATGCGGAGACGGAGGGATTCGAACCCTCGATGGCGTTTTGACGCACCATGCCTCTTTAGCAAAGAGGTACATTCGACCGCTCTGACACGTCTCCAAATGCCCATATAACCTAGCATATTTATGTGAAAATCGCCATCTGGACGAGGCTTATCCGATGATTTCGCGCATATCCTTGAACTCCAGACCCGCATTCGGCGGCAGATTCAGAAGCTCGAGCGCATGACCATCCCAGAACTTCACCTTTTCGGAACCTTGAGAGTTGAGCATCGTCTTGCCCGCATGCCTGACGAGGTATGGATATTCTCCATTGAAAAGCAGAAACATATCGCAAGGCAGGGAATTGGCAAGCGCAGCGGTCGTGCGGATGATGCTGTCTATGCCGCCTTCGTGGCGGAGGCTTTTGTCCATGCGCATATATATGACTCTATTTGGGACAAAGCCGAATGGGCCCTCGAAATCCTGCAGTTCCGGCTCCAGCTTGCTGCGTATGCAGGCATCCATATCGACGCCGATTATGCTTTGCAATCCTGTGCCTTTGGCAGAAGGGCTGATATGCTCCTCGATCGTCTTCATGATCTGTCCGGGCGAGAGGTCCGTATCGAGGTATAGGGAATAGGTGAGTGACATATGGGAAAGTATAGCATCAGAGACCGGCATGGAAATCCCATGCTATGATTTTATCCATGAATAAAAACATACTCACAAGCGGTTTCGCAAGAATGGCGATAGGAGCCTCGCTGGTATTGCTCTTGCTTCCGATCTCTCATGCGCAGGCTTTGGCATCGACTTCGTCTCCGGCCATGGCGCCAACCACAATGAATGCAGCATCGTCTGTAAGTACGAGGGCACCAGGCTATTGCATATCATTGATGGATAAGGATTTGCGATTTGGGCAGGTATCGAATAAGGATATGAAAGCCAGGATAACCGTGCTTCAGCTATTCTTGGAGAGGGAAAATCTATTTGGCTCGAATACTCTCGGAACATTCGGTCCGGTTACATTGGCGGCGGTAAAGAAATTCCAGGCCGAGCATGGCTTGCCCGCGACTGGATTCGTCGGTCCGATGACGAGAGCCAAGATAATCGAGATAGCAGGATGCGACAAGATTCCTCCAACACCGCAAGCGGTAACAGTCACATCTCCGAATGGCAGCGATAAATGGGACCTGCTCTCGAATCAGTATATTCAGTGGAAGACTGATGCTGCGCATGCGAATGCGAAGTTTGATATTAATCTGATACAGACCCTTACCGGAAATTGCTTTGTCACCGTTACTCCGTGTCCGGTTAATCCAGCGATGCCTATGCCATATGTTTTGGATAAAAATATCAGCGGCAATCAATATTACTGGATTGCAGGAACTGATATCGCAAATGGAAAAATTCCGAGAGGGGAGTACAAGATCCAGGTCTGCACGACTGATCCGGTACCGTCTTGCGACTTGAGCGATCAGTCATTCAAGCTCGTCGATCCTGCTTATGAAGCAAATAAAGAGCCTGTCATAACCGAAATCGTCGGCCCGACCACGCTCAAGTATGGGGATACTGGCGTATGGACCGTGAAAGCATATGATCCAGAAGGCGGACCGCTCTCGTATTATGGAGGCTGGGCCGGAAGGATTCTCAATAGCAATCCTGAAAGCAATTTCGCATCGAATTCAACGGGGGTCTTCGAAGTGAAGTTTCCTCTTGCTGCGACCTATACGGTTGAATTCGTAGTCGTCGACAGCATGTCAAAGATCGCAAGAAAGACCATTCAGGTCATGTCGAACTAGGCAAAACCCTTAATCCGCACTTAATCGCCCTTGCTTACGGTAAAAGCAGGGCATTTTGGCCGTATTACAACATGCTGGCAGCCTTGATTTTTTCCTCAAATAAGGGAAAAATGATACTCCTTCTGGCCAACCTTGGCCGCAACATATATGAAGCAATTCCTCATAATCCTCCTCGCAATATGCATCGTCCTCTTCGTGCTCATTCCGCTCGCATATATCTCGCTGGGCAAGATGCCGAATCCTTGGGAGATTGCGCCGACGACGAATTATAATCCTTCATTCTCTGAAGCATCGACGACTTCGCAAAAGCCTTCGACCGAAACCGATATCCTGACGCGCGTATTCGGCGGCACATATTCGAAGCTTGGCTCAAGCAATCGAAATCCGATCTGCACGAATCCAGAGACAAGCCTCGAGCCGCATATGCGCGATGCCAAGCTTGCGAGAACGAACGACAAAGATATGCGAAGCACCGTGACCAGCGATTTTTATAGTCTATCCTTGGATCTGGATGGTCCCGTCACGGATTGGCAGTATACGAATGGCTCGATGGAGGATGAGCTGGCTTCTTTCACTTTCGATAATCTCATCATCAATATATTGGCGCGTGCATCGGTAGGGGATTGCATTTCTATTGCGGAAAAAAACTTCAAGGAATTCCATACCAGCAATGCGTCTACGGAATATTTCTCAAGCCCTATTTATATCGCGCAAGGCAAGCCAATCGGCCTGCAGTCTGCGACGCTCCGCACATTCGGCAATAGCAAGATCGCGGGGCATACATATTATTGGTATCTGATGGACGAGGTCTATGGCGGCTTCAAGGATAGGCCGGTGGTTACTATGTGGTTCTCTACATATGTCGACGGCAATGAATTCTGGTTCGCATTCCGCACATACAAAGCGGATGAGTCCAATCTGAATCCAAAGGCTGAGGAGATTTTGGGGAATGCGAGGTTCGAATAGTGCACCACCTGCACATTATTGATATTATACAATATTTGTTGTATGGTATTGCCAAACTTCAGTACAACAACCAACACCATAGAAGGGAATCAGTTTATGTTAAAAAATCAGCATTTTGCACGACGCTTTCGGCTTGCTGCCAAGCCAGGCCAGCCCATTCTGGGCAATTTGGTCAAGGCTACGCGCCTCGGCTTTCATAAGGTGGCCTTCGGACACAATCTATATATGAGGCTCGACGCTTTTAGGGAAGGCGATGAAGTCATCGAGATCGTAACCTGCCCGCTTCAGCTTATCGACCAATGCGTTCAGGACAAAGGATCCAGAACCCACGAATCCAAGGGTTATATGGAATGGTGGGAAGGCGATGGTGTGAAATTGATACCCAGTGCAGTATTCCGCTATATTCGCTCTCAACCGAATCTCGCCGGCGTCTACGCTACTCAATTTCTGAGGTTTGGAATTCCTGCCTCCTTTGATCTTGAGGAACGTCCAGAAGTCCAAGCGGAACAATAGCCCGCAAGAGTCCGTCCGTCATCAGTCGAGAACTTCCGTCCTCGTCAGGTGACGGATTTTCTTTTTTTTCAATATAGTTAATCAATCTACGAATCAATTAATGAGCTATCGAAATCGTGCGCAACCGATTCGCGATCGACGGATATGCATGCGACAGGAGACTGTGGAGCGCATGCAATGTATGTCCCGTCGTCGAGACATCGTCGATGATTATGATTTGATCAAATTGTTCGAACAATAATTCAGGCGCCCGCTTCAGGATCTTGAATTTGCTGCGCGCTCCGGCGATGCGGCCTGCTCGATCTGCCTCATGCTGCGGATTTCTTTTATCATAATGAAGGATAAAGAAATGCGGCAAGATATCGATCCTGTCCCGCAGCCTGGGATCGGTATCAGCAATCGACATCATCCGGACGCGCTTGAGTACGGCCAGAACCTGATCCTCGGCTCGCTCGCCTTTGGCATATGCGGATGAAGGGGCATGCAGGAGGAGGATCCGGCTACCAGTATGGGGAGTTTGGGCCAAAATCATACATATATATGTATAGAGCAGTCCGGCAGCCTGATCGAGGCTGGCTGGATTGAGGAGCTTGGCCCTCATGATCAGGTCCTTATTTGATTTTCCTCCATTCGCGCCAGGTCCGTCGCGATACTTGATGATATGTTCATGGAGGAAATCCCGCTCATATGAATTTTCGTCTTTCGCAAGAATATCGATATTAAGTCTGGATGAACTATTCGTTTCCATAATAATTTTTGTACGCTATACTAATAGGGCAATATCTCTTTCGAGCCGCATCAGGCTACCTTATTCATGGTGAATTTCCTTTCAAATATTTTTAAAAAAGCTGAAGAAAGCGTCATTGGCCTTGATATTGGATCCTCGTCAATCAAGGTCGTACAGCTGCGCAAGAAAAAAGGCCGCGCCATTCTCGAGACATATGGAGAAATCGCTCTCGGCCCATATGGAGGCGTATCGGTAGGGCAGGTAACGAATCTGCCTGCTGACAAGCTCGCCGAAGCCGTAAAGGATTTGATGCGCGAGGCGAATGTGACAACGGTATCGGCCGGAGTCTCTATCCCTTTCAAATCCAGCCTCGTTACATTGATGGAATTGCCCGAGCTCGATCCAAAGGCGCTCAAGGAAATGATTCCGCTCGAAGCCCGCAAATATATACCAGTGCCTATCGCAGAAGTGACGCTTGATTGGTGGGTCATCCCCAAGGAGGCATCCGATGATCTCGATTTCACCGAAGCGGAGGATGAGGACAATAATCGCGTTCGGCCGCCTCGAAAGACGCAGGTTCTCGTCGTATCGATTCATAATGATACCCTGAATACATATAGCGCCATCGTGCAGCAGGCCGCTTTGAATACGGGCTTCTTCGAGATCGAGATGTTCAGCGGCACGCGATCGCTTTTGACAGGCGAGACGACGCCGACCATGGTTTTCGATATGGGCGCTTCGTCTACCAAGATTTATATTTTGGAAAAAGGCATCGTCAAATATACCCATATCATCAATAAGGGCTCGCAGGATGTGACGCTTTCCATTTCTCGCGGCCTCAATGTGACATTCGATAGGGCAGAGCATATCAAGCGCAATCTCGGCACAGGCGTCGTTTCTGATGAGAAAAACGTCTTCGAGATCATCTCCTTGACGCTCGACTATATCTTTTCAGAAGCCAATAGCGTGGTCCTCGGCTATCAGCGCAAATTCAATAAGCCATTGGGCAAAGTGATCCTCGTCGGCGGAGGCTGCGCGATGAAGGGCGTATTCGAATTGGCTCGCGCGAACTTCCAGACTCCCGTCGAGCTCGGCAATCCTTTTGCCAAAGTCGAGACGCCGGCCTTCATGGAAGACGTGCTCAAGGTCACCGGCCTCGAATTCGATGTCGCGATCGGCGTCGCTCTGCGCAAGCTGCAAGAGATGGGTTGATTATGCACATATATATTGAGCAAAAAGCGCGGGCGATGATATACTTTATTCAAAGTTCATGGTCGAAACCAAATTTCAAACTTCATTCATTCCTAAGCAGCCGGTCACGGAGACGGCCAAGCGTACTTCCAGCGCAGGAGGGAGTCTTCTCTTTCTCATCGGATTCCTTTTTCTCATAATCAGCATCGCATCAGCAGCGGGCGTTTTCATCTGGAATAAAACCATTCTCGCCAATATCGAAGAGGGAAATGCCCAGCTCACAGAAAGCAAGAAGGGCTTCGAGAACAATACCATTGCCGTATATACCAAGCTCGATAACCGAATCGACGTTGCTGACTCCCTCCTCAAGAAGCATATCAAGCCATCAGCGCTCTTTCCCAAGCTCGGATTGAATACGCTTCAGACCGTCCGATACAATAATTTCTCATATATGTATGGAGGTGCCGGCAATATCACCATCACCATGGCTGGCGAGGCGGCTGATTATGAAAGCATGGCCTTGCAGGCCAAGCAGTTTACCGGGGATGCGGCCAGCGATGCCTTCAAGAGCCCTATTTTCAGCAATTTCAGCAAGGTGAAGGATAAGGTCGTCTTCACATTCACATCCGGAATCGATCCATATGTGACTGATTATTACCGAACAAAGATCGGCGCGGCTACGGGCGCAGTGCCGGCTGCTGGCGGAACTACAAGGCCTGGAACTACGCCTGCTCCAGTAACGCCTGCGCAGTCTATACCGACTCAGCCGACTAATCGATAATCGCAATAACACACTATCGCATTATGAAACTCCTCCTTCCAATCATCATGATCCTCGCTTCAATAGTCGGCTTCTTCATGTATACGAAGCCGCTTTATACCGAGGCGTCTGAGAACAATGCCCAGCTTGAAAAAGTGACCGATGCCCTCAAGAAGGCGAAGCAGCTCAGCGATATCCGAAACCGGCTTGGCGAAAAGTACAAGGCGATTTCTCCGATCGATCTCGATCGAGTAAAGAAGATGCTTCCGGACGGCGTCGAGAATATCGGCCTCATCATCGAATTGAACAATATCGCCAATTCAAAGGGCGTAGAGCTTTTGAATCCGAGCATTGCAGGGGCTGTGCCCACAACGTCGACTACGGGATCCGGCACGAATACGCAGAAATTCGGATCAATCAGCATGTCGTTCTCAGTTACCACGACATATGACAAATTCATTGACTTCCTTCAGGAGCTCGAGAATAGCCTCCGACTGGTCGATGTCACGAACCTTTCCTTCTCTTCGCCTGAGGAGCGAACGGGCATTTCCACATTCAATGTCACATTGCAGACATACTGGCTAAAATAAACGATCACAATCATGAGCAATTTTTTCTCAAAATACAAATACATCATCATCGCGATCCTCGTCATCTTTGCCATCTTCATCGGATATGGCTTCATGAAGCCAGCATCGGAAGGCGATAGCGGCCTGTCAAAGACGGTCGTCGCGAATGACGCTGGCGGATTCAGCAATGCGAATGGGTTGGCGGGAGAATTGAGCGATTCATTCGTGATCCAGCTCCTCGCCATCCAGAATATCAATTTCAATACGGAATTCTTCAATGA
>CAYJDM010000004.1:1176-89191 GCA_964368945.1 uncultured Candidatus Saccharibacteria bacterium | reverse complement strand
TGATCCAGCTCCTCGCCATCCAGAATATCAATTTCAATACGGAATTCTTCAATGATCCGGTATATCGAGGACTTATCGATCAGAGCCGAGACTTGGGCACGCGACCTGTGGGACGACCCAATCCTTTCTATCCGATCGGGCAGGATAATGGCTTCGTAGGAGGAACGACTTCCGGCCTTACTGGCGCTTCTGGAAATGGCACCGGCTCAAGCAGCGGGACTTTCACGATAACGAGCACGAGCTCTGCCACTTCATCCGCTCCGCGAGCGACGACGACTCCGCGAACTGGCGGACGATAGGATCGCATGCTGATTTCATCAGCTATGAACAGCGATCGCATAGCTTAGATTTTTCTTTCGGTGTATTATATACGTACTATATATGAGTTTTCTTGATATTCTTGTAAAAAAATCGGTCATAACGAAAGATGACGTTACGTATATCCTTCAGGAAGCGACCGAGGGCGGCAAGACTGTCGAGGATGTTCTGCATGATCGCGGCGTTTCGGGCGAACTGATAACGCAGGCAAAGAGCGAATATATGCAGATCCCCACGAAATCGCTCGGGGACAAGGAGATTCCATTTGAGATCTTGAAATATATTCCGGAAGAGTCCGCTCTCCACTATAAGCTTATTCCGCTCGGCATCGTCGATCGCGTTCTCGAGGTGGGCGTCGTGGATCCTGACAATATCGAGGCTCGCGATGCCCTCAACTTCATTTCGTCGAAGATAAATATTCCTTTCAAGATCTATCTGATCTCTGAAGAGGATTTCAGCCGCGCTATCGGCTATTACAAGGGATTGGGCGGGGAAGTGAATAAGGCCCTGACTGACCTTGAAAGCGAATTCGCGGATGCCGATGTGGAGATCGCGCGAGAAGACGATCATCAGAAGAAGGGCGTGCCGAATATCATCGAGGATGCGCCGGTCACAAAGATCGTAGCGACGATGCTTCGCTATGCCATTGAAGGAGACGTATCCGATATCCATGTCGAGCCGATGCGAGACAAGGTGCGCGTGCGATTCCGAGTGGACGGCGTCTTGAATACCAGCATCATCCTGCCAGCCAAGGTTCACAATGCCGTAGTCGCGCGAATCAAGATTCTCTCCAATATGAAATTGGATGAAAGCCGAAAGCCTCAGGACGGGCGATTTTCTGCGCGAATCGAAAATCGAAAGATCGACTTCCGAGTCTCTACATTCCCGACGAACTGGGGGGAGAAGGTGGTAATGCGAATCCTCGATCCGGACAAGAGCGTTCAGCGATTGGACAATCTAGGGTATAGCCCGCGAAACCTCGCCATGATCAAGAAGGCTCTCGCACGTCCATATGGCTTGATCCTCATCTCAGGACCTACGGGATCAGGAAAGACGACGACGCTCTATGCCATGATGCAAGAAGTCGATAGAAATGAGCATAATGTGCTCTCGCTTGAGGATCCTATCGAATATGTGATGGAAGGCGTGAGCCAGTCTCAGGTGCATCCGGAAATCGGCTATACATTCGCCGCCGGACTTCGAACCACATTGCGACAGGATCCCGATATCATCATGGTAGGAGAGATCCGAGATAAGGAGACCGCTCAGCTTGCCATTCAGGCGGCCCTTACCGGTCACTTGGTGCTTTCTACCATTCACACCAACTCTTCTATCGGCATCATCCCTCGACTCATCGATATGGGAATCGATCCGTATCTGATCGCGCCAACGCTTATCCTCGGCATGGGTCAGCGACTCGTCGGTAAGGCATATGCGCCCGCGGTGAAGTCGGAGCCTGTCGATGATAGCTTCAAGATGATGATTGAAAAGCAGTTTGCGGACCTTCCTCAGCAATTCCGCGGCGAAATCCCCGCGATCAGCGATATCTACCGAGTCAATCCGATCCCTGAATGTCCAAAGGGCATCAAGGGGCGAATCGCCGTGCTCGAAGCCTATGAAATGGATAAGGAATTCGAGAAGATCATCCTCAAGGATCCTACGGATGCGACGATCTTCAAGCATCTCCGAGAGAATAAGGGAATGATTACGATGAAGGAAGATGCCATTATCCGAACTCTGCGCAAAGAGATTCCATTTGAAGAAGTTAATAAAGTTTAATTGTGATAAACTAATAGTACAAATATGAACGAAGGCACGCCTTATAAGATTCTCATAGTGGACGATGACAAGTTTCTTCTGAATATGTATTCGATAAAATTTCAGAAGGAGCATTTCGATGTTACGACCGCGGGGGATGGCAAGGATGCGCTTACCAAATTGCAAGGAGGGCTGGAGCCTGATGCCATCATTCTCGATATCGTCATGCCGGTCATGGACGGATTGGAAATGCTTGAGAATATGCGCAAGCTCAATCTCGCAAAGGATGCGACCGTTCTCATCCTCAGCAATCAGGGACAGTCGAGCGATATCGAAAAGGCGAAGCGCCTCCATATCGATGGCTATATCGTGAAGGCTACGACCATTCCTTCGGAAGTGGTGACGGAAGTATTGCGCATGCTTGCGAATAAGCATCACAATATGCAGGTGTAAAAAATTCTTTTCAAAACATATGGACTATAAATCAACAATAGATGCATTGCTCGAAGTCGTCGTCAGGGAAGGCGGATCGGATTTGCATTTGTCCGAGGATCGCCATCCCAATCTCCGCACATCCGGCATGCTTTTGCCTTTGCTCAAGACGCAGCCTCTGACTCATAAGGATCTCGAAGGGATGCTTACCGCTTTGACTACGCCTGAGCTCGTTGAGAAATTTTTGACAAAAAGAGAGCTGGACTTTTCATATCAATATAAGGATGTGGCTCGATTCCGAGGCAATGCATTCATCCAGCAGGGCAAGATCGGCATCGCCCTTCGATTGATTCCGAAGCAGATCAAGAGCGTGGCTGATCTCGGCCTGCCTGCGACTCTGGAATCTTTTGCGCGCAAGAAGCAGGGGTTCTTTCTCGTGGTAGGTCCGGTAGGACAGGGAAAGACTACGACTCTCGCAGCCCTCATCGAGCTCATCAACCAGGAACGAGCTGAGCATATCGTTACCATCGAGGATCCTGTGGAATATCTCTATGATCAAAAGAAATCGATCATCGATCAGCGAGAAGTCGGCATCGATACCGAGGATTTCGATATCGCGCTCGTAGAAGCATTGCGACAGGATGTGAATGTCATCCTGGTGGGAGAGATGCGAAATCATGAGACCATGGCAGCAGCGCTTACCGCTGCAGAAACCGGCCACTTGGTCTTTTCCACATTGCATACCAACTCTGCGGCGCAGACAATCGACCGAATCATCGATACGTTCCCAGCGAATCAGCAGGATCAGGTACGCGTTCAGCTCGCCAGCGTTTTGTCGGGGGTTTTCTCGCAGCGACTCATCCCTCGAATTTCAGGAGGACGAGTGCCCGCATATGAGCTGCTCATCTCCAATAGCGCCGTATCGAACCTCATCCGAGAAAAGCGAACGCATGAGATCAATACTGTCATCGAGACCGGCGTTGCGGAAGGCATGATCGATATGAACCGATGCCTCGCAGACCTCGTCCGAAAGGGGGAGATCAGCATCGAGAATGCATATCAGCGATCGCTCAATCCGAAGGTTTTGGAAAGACTCATCTAATAGCCGCGCGATTAATCGACATATACCATGCTATTCAAATACAAAGTAATCAATCAGTCGGGCGTAGAGGAAGAGGGATCGATCGATGCCTATAATGCAGATATCGCGATCAGCTCATTGCAGCGGCGCGGCCTTGTCGTTTCTTCGATCAAGAATGCTGAGGATGTGGGAATTTTGAATAAAAAAATCGGGCTTCTGGAGCGCGTATCGCAGAAGGATGTCGTAATCCTATCGCGACAGATGTCGACCCTGTTCTCGTCTCAGGTTTCCGCTTTACGAATCTTTCGACTCCTGTCTTCTGAATCCGAGAATCGCCCTCTGAGAAATGTATTGACGCAGGTATCCGATGACATTCAGGGAGGAAGCTCTATCTCGATTGCGCTCGGAAAGCATCCGAAGGTTTTCTCAAACTTCTATGTGAATATGGTAAAGGCGGGAGAGGAATCAGGAAAGCTCGACGAGACATTCCAGTTCCTCGCAGACTACCTCGATCGAAACTATGAAGTATCCAGCAAGGTTCGAAACTCCCTCATCTATCCGGCATTCGTAATCTTTACATTCATCGCCGTGATGACATTGATGCTTACGGTTGTCATTCCAAAGATCACAAAGATCCTCATCGATTCAGGCCAGACCATTCCTATATATACGCGCATCGTCATCGCGATCAGCGATTTCCTCGTCGACTTCTGGCTGCCGATACTGCTCGTCTTTCTCGCTATCGGATTCATACTATGGAGATATCGTTCCACGGATCAGGGAAAGATCGCTTTTTCTCATGTAAAGATCTCAACGCCATATATCGGAAACCTTTTCCGAAAGCTCTATCTGTCCCGAATCGCTGATAACTTGAATACCCTGCTATCCAGCGGCGTGCCGGTGGTAAAGGCTATGGAGCTTACTTCGACCGTCATCGACAATAAGATCTATGAGGATATCATCAATCACAGCCTCGAGGAGATCAAGGCTGGAACCGCGCTCTCGGATGCGCTCGGCAAATATCATGAGATTCCGGGAATCATGGTGCAGATGATGAAGATCGGAGAGGAATCCGGAGAGCTCGGAAATATCCTCAAGACCCTCGCGAAGTTCTATCAGCGAGAAGTGATGCAGGCCGTCGATACATTGATCGACCTCATCGAGCCGGCCATGATCGTATTGCTCGGTCTCGGAGTAGGAGTCCTGCTCGTATCGGTACTCGTTCCGATTTACAATATCTCGTCCGCTTTCTAAAGCTTTGGCGTTCCGAAAGAATAAAGAGAAATCCGCATCGGTGATGATGCGGATTTCTCTTTTTCAAATTGAATACTATCGTTTTTTATCGAAGATAAAAAACTCCTCATGTTTATTTGCGATTTACATGTGGATAAAAAAAATATCTCGATCGAGATATTTTTTTTATCCACATGTAAATCGCTTGGGTCAACCTCTTCATTGAATATGTTGCTATACTTATATCATCTCAATTCATGGCATCATGATGCCAGGGAAATGGGTTTGGTTAGGAATTAACGTTAATTATTAAATTTTAAAAATGAAAAAATCATTACAGAAAGGTTTTACATTGATCGAGCTCTTGGTGGTTATCGCCATCATCGGAATTCTTTCATCAGTTGTACTTGCTTCACTCACAACTGCGCGAACTAAGGGTAAGGACGCTGCTGTCCAGTCACAGCTCTCAAGCATCCGAGCTCAGGCTGAATTGTTCTATGCGTCTAACGGTAACTCGTACAATAGCACCGGTTCTGCCGTATCGACTTGTTCTGGAAACATGTTCGCGACGACTTCCGGAGCGCTTGCTCTGAACTCTACAGGACGATTGATCGACAGCATCTATGCACAGGGAGTTATTCCTGCATGTGCGATCAATGCCGGTGGTTCTGCATGGGCGGTTTCTGCTCCAATGGTGAGCAGCAGCTCGGTCCACTATTGTGCGGATAGCGCAGGAAACTCTCTTGCGACTACTTCAGCAGTAGGAGTTGCGGCAGCTTGTAAATAAGCCTCTCTGCATCCTTGATTCGATCTCTTGATCGATGATGGATAAAACAAAGATCTCCACAAATGGAGATCTTTGTTTTTATTTGCTTAATTATTATGTGATATACTTATATTAATTATTCAAAATAAGCACACAATGAATTTCCAAAAAAATAAAAGCGGCGCGGGTTTTACATTGATCGAGCTCTTGGTGGTTATCGCCATCATCGGAATGCTCAGCGCGATCGTCATAGCGTCGCTGGGTCAGTCAAAGACAAAGGCGAGCGAAGCGGGTATCAAGTCGAACTTTACAAGCATCCGAAGCCAGGCCGAATTGTATTATGTGACGAATAGGAGCTTCGGTACGAATGGATCAGTAGGGGATTGCACGACTACTACGACTTTGATGGCATCGACGCTGACTGGAAATCTCAAGAATATCGTAACCGATATGCAGAAGAATGCCGGAGGCGCAGCGAATGTGCGATGCTTCGTAGGGATCAATGGCACCGCTTGGGCAATTGCAGCAGCTCTTCCTACGGGCGGATATGCCTGCATCGATACTACGAATATTCTCATTGCGAGCACTACGGGGGCATTTGCTACCGCTTATGCAACGACTACTACGACCGCCGTTTGCAATCGATAGGCAGGTGACGGATAGATGTGGATAAAAAAAGAAGCGCAAAGGCCTGAAGATCTCAGGCCTTTTGCTTTGGGCGGCATGAGGCGCGCATGGTAAACTATGGATATGATTTCATTCGTATTCATCGTGCTCGGGCTTTGCATAGGCAGCTTCCTCAATGTGGTCATTCTCAGATACAATACCGGCAAAGGGCTCAATGGGCGCTCGCAATGCTTTTCATGCGCGCGGCAATTGACGAGCCGCGACCTATGGCCGGTATTCAGCTTCCTGTTTTCCGGAGGGCGATGCAGGACATGCAAATCAAAGATATCGAGGCAGTATATTCTCGTTGAGATCGCGACCGCCTTTCTTTTCTATCTGGCATATCTGCATAATGCGCCGCTTTTATCCTCATTGGACGGAACAGGCTCGCCTGCGATCGTATTGTTCTTGATCAAATCGATTCTCGACTGCACGATAATGTCGCTGCTCGTATTCATGGCGGGATATGATATTCGCCACAAGATAATTCCTGATGCCGCCGCATTCACATTCAGCGGCTTGGCATTGCTGAGCTCATTCATCACATTGTTCGCGACTTCGTATGCGAATGTCGTCATGACTGGCGGGTCCATGTGGCCAAGCATCTGGTGGCTGCTCGCGGCTGGACCATTGCTGGCGCTGCCATTCTATTTATTATGGCTTCTGTCAGGAGGGAGATTGATGGGATTGGGCGATGCGAAATTGGCGATTGGCTTCGGCTGGATGCTCGGCCTATCACTCGGAGGCACGGCGGTATTCTTTGGATTCTGGGTAGGAGCTGCATATGCCATCCTGATCATGCTTCTCCGGCCGAAGGTTGCGCTCAGCAATAAATTGCTCATCGTCTTGCTGACGGCTCTCGCATTGTCGGCGGATATGCAATATGGAGTATTGCAGGTATCGAAAATCACCATCATTGCCGTATGCGTCATCCTGATGATCCCGATCCTTCTATCGAGCACGCCTTTTTTGAAAAAAAGAGCGCTCTGGGGCCATCTTCCTGCGCTCAGCATGAAAAGCGAAGTGCCTTTTGCACCTTTCCTGATAATCGGACTCCTCATCGTATACGTTTTAGGGTATAATTTATTCACATTGAATATGTGGCTCTAGCTCATTATGATTTTTTCAACATTAAAAAAGATCCATCGCAAGGCTGCCGATAATTCTCGCATTATGTCGCGCGCTGTCCGCATGCATGGCAGAAAAGCCAAGGTTGCAGCCAAGACCGCTGCGGCCTTTACGATCGTGGAGCTCATCGTCGTGATCGGCATCTTCGGCTTGATCATGGGCGTCGCTCTGTCCAATCAGCAGGCACTCAATAGCACGCTCCTCATCAGCAATCTCGCATATGAGATCGGCCTCGTCACGCGCGAGACTCAGGCCTATGGTATCGGCGTGCGATCTCGACCGAATGAGGCGACTGCAAAGAATTTCCAAGGCGCATTCGGCATGTATGTAAAGCTCGATCCGTCGGCGCATACCGCAGACAAGCTCATCGTCTTCAAGGATCTCAATAGCAATGGCCAATATGATACGAATGTGGACCCGCTTCTTGATGAAATCTTCAGCGTCTATCAATTCCAGAATCAGCGAGGCAATAAGATCAATGCATTATGCGTTGCGACGAATACGTATTATTGCCAGTGGGGGGCAGGAGGGACTGTCGATGCATTGACGATAATGTTCAAGCGTCCGAATCCTGAAGCCGCTTTCTATGTCTCTACCGACAATGGCACGAGCTTCAATGCGAGAGGCGGCACTGCAATGATCGTGGTCAATACGCCTGCGGGAAAGAATTGCCGCGCTGTCATTATCGAGCCTACGGGCCAGGTGCGCGTCGAATCCGCACAGAGCAGCACTCCGGCCTGCGCCAATCTTCCTTAATCGCGCTTAAATCATGATGAAAATTTTTATCCAAATGCATAAGCGGGCAAAATCCATCGCAAAGAATGGCGAGAGCGCCTTTACCCTTATCGAGGTGATGGTTTCGGTATCGCTCTTTCTCATCGTCATGATGATCTCGCTTGGCGCGGTTCTCGCCATCGTCGATGGGAATAAGAAGACTCAGGCTATCAATTCGGTTTCGAACAATCTCAATTCAGCGATCGAAAGCATGGTCCGAGATATCAAGACCGGATATGCATATACATGCGCCGATCAGAATGTGACCTCGATACTGTCAGATACGGATGTCTTTGCATATTCAAAGAATTCAAGCACATGCAATGCCACGAATGAGAATGTCACGACATATGTCTCATTCATCTCGACTATTTCCGGCGATAAGCGATGGGTGAAATATTATCTCGATACGACGACGATTCCGGGCAAGGGAAGCATCTACAAGACATTCTGTCCGGCATCGAATCTGACTTGTCCCGCGGGCAATTATATTTCCGTGGCGATCACATCTCCGGATATCGATATCCAAGCTTTGGAATTTCGCATCCGTCGACCCGTGACAGCGACCGCGGCAATTTCTCCGACGGATTCAGGCCAGCCGAGCGTTTTCATCCTGCTCAAAGGAACGGCTTTCGTGAACAAGACGAAGGTATCGGATTTCAGCATGCAGTCATTCGTATCGCAGCGAGTGCTTAATATATGATTTTTGACCACGATCTTTCTATGATAAAAAAACTCAACCCAATTTCATATATGCATTCTCGGATCCTCGGTGCCAAGGCGCGCAAGGGGAGGGCCTGTGCCGCAGAATCCCAGAAAGCCCTGACTCTCGTCGAATCATTGGTCGCTATCAGCATATTGGTAATCTCGATCTTCGGGCCGATGTCCATCGTATCGCAGGCCATTCGAACCGCATACCAGACGCGAGATCAGATGACTGCATATTATCTGGCGCAGGAATCGATGGAATATATCAGAAATGTGCGAGATACGAATTCTCTCGTTCAGACTTCGGCGGGATCATGGCTCGGAGGCATTGATGGCAACGGCCTCGTCATCAACCCTCCCGAGGCGACGACTCCTGCGAAATATCAAATGGAGCTCGTGCCTAATACCGGCAATGGACAGCGTGGCTATCAATTCGTGCGATGCGTGGGAGGAGCCAGCCTTTGCAATAAGCTCAATCTCGATACCGCTACTCGGCAATATGGAGATTCCACAGTGGGCGGAACAATCGTTCAGTCGATATATACGAGAGAGATCGCATTCTATGCCGTGCCGAGCGATACGGCTGCCGCGCATGAGGTATTGGTGGAAGTGACTGTGAAATGGTCTCAAGGCTTGAGCAATTATCAGTACAAGGTCCGCGATTATCTGAAGAACTGGAAGATTGCTGAATAAGCATCCGAATAAAATCATGATCAATATTTTTTCAAAAAAATCAAAGCGAAGCGCCACCAATGAGGCGAGCACAAAAGCCAAGAGAAAGAGCGGCGGATTCACTCTTTTCGTCGCCGTGCTCGTATCGTCCCTCTTGCTCGCTGTCGGATTCTCGATCGGAAATATCGTGCTCAAGCAGCTTACGATTGCCGGTGGTGGAGGAGGAAGCCTCGTCGCTTTTTATGCCGCGGACAGCGCTGTCGAATGCGCTACATATTGGGATAGAAAGAAGGCTGATGGCACGACCTGGGCGCTCGGTCCCTTCAGCACATCGACGCTTGCTGATGGAGGATTCGATCCTTCGACAGGGGTGCAATGCGGTCCCAATGGCCAGGTCCAAGGATGGACAAAGACTTGCGACAATTCCGCCATCTGCAACGATTCGTCTTTGGCAGCCACGACCACATTCATGATCGACTTCAAGGATCCGTATAGTCCGACATATTTGGCCTGCGCCGCCGTAGTCGTATACAAGAAATACGATCCTGCCACCTTCGAAGAAACTACCCGAATCGAAAGCCGCGGATACAATACTGATCTCGTCGCCGTATCTGGTGGGGGGTGGGCCTGCAATCTGGATAGGCAGAGGGTGGTGGAGAGAGGCATCTTGCAGAATTACTAAAAAAAATACGGCAAAACACGCCTCTCGCTAAGTCCTCGGAGTGGTAATTCGGAAACGAGTTACACCTGCGGAATCGCGAGAGGCGTGTATTGCCGTATTTTTAAAAGCCGAATTCGCGCGCGCAGACATGCCGAGGCGGCTGTGTTGGATGCGGCTTTTGGGTTATTATAGGTGCATGACAAAAGGTTCAGCCAAGCTCTCAACTAAGCCGTCAGCGGCGGAAATAGCCAGAATCGAAGCCTTGCGCAAGGCCGTCGAGAAGCATCGCTATAACTATCATGTCCTCGACAAGGAGGATATTTCGGCTGAGGCGCTGGATTCTTTGAAGCGGGAGCTGGCTGATTTGGAGGAAAAATATCCGGAGCTCGTGACGGCAGATTCGCCTACGCAGCGCGTTGCGGGAGAACCTTTGAAGCAGTTCGAGAAAGTTCCGCATAAGGTGACGCAATGGTCTTTCAATGATGCATTCACGGAGACCGATATCATGGAATTCGATGCGCGAGTCCGGAAGTTTTTGGCACAAGGAATAGAGGACATTGCGAATGGCGGTACGGATTATAGCGGCAAGGCATTCACGGCTGCAGAGCTTGCGGAGCTGCGCGCGATTGCCAAGGCCGGCCCGACATATACGACGGAGCTCAAGATCGATGGACTGAAGGTGGTTTTTGAATATAAAAAAGGCAAGCTTGTCTGCGCAGCGACGCGAGGCGATGGCAAGGTCGGCGAGAATGTGACGCATAATATTCGCACGATTCAGTCCGTGCCTCTGACCCTCGAGGAACCGATCGATATCATCGTAGAAGGGGAAGTATGGATGGGTAAAAAGAATTTCGAGGCGCTCAATATGCAGCAGGAAAAAGACGAGCTGCCTCTCTATGCCAATCCGAGAAATGTGGCGGCCGGCTCAGTCCGACAGCTCGATCCAAAGATTGCGGCGAGCCGAAAGCTGGATGTTTTTATCTATGATATCGCTCAATATGATCCGGCAAATAATTTAGGCGCGAAAAATACCGCTGTGCCAAAAACCCAATACGATGAATTGCAATTCCTCAAAAAGCTCGGCCTCAAGGTCAATCAGCATGCCAAGGTCGCGAAAGGTCCGGAAGACATAATCTCATTCTGGAAAAATTGGCATGATAAATCCAAGAAAGAGGATTATTGGATCGATGGCGTCGTGATAAAGGTCAATGAAGTCGTTGCGCAGCGCGCGATCGGATATACGGGCAAGGCTCCGCGCTTCGGCATCGCTTTCAAATTCGCTGCAGAGCAAGTGACGACAGTCGTCGAAGATATCCAATTGCAGGTAGGCCGGACAGGCGTCATTACGCCGGTTGCGCATTTGCGTCCTGTAGAAGTTGCTGGGTCGACCGTGTCTCGAGCGACTTTGCATAATGAGGATGAGATAGCGCGGCTCGGCATTCGCATCGGCGATACAGTTATCTTGCAGAAGGCAGGGGATGTCATTCCGGATATCGTGAAAGTGCTCACCGAATTGCGAACAGGCAGGGAAAAGCCATTCAAATTCCCGACGCATGTCGAAGAATGCGGAGGCGATGGGCGGATCGAGCGCATTCCAGGTCAGGCCGCATATCGCTGCGTCGTTCGCGATTCTGGAACCATGCATCGCCGACGCCTACATCATTTCGTTTCCAAGAAATGCTTCGATATCGATGGCATGGGGCCGAAGCAGATCGATGCCTTGCTCGAGCATGGTCTGATCAATTCATCGGATGATATTTTCACGATAAAGAAAGGCGATTTGCTTGCGCTGCCTCGCTTCGCAGAAAAATCCGTAGACAATTTGCTTGCCGCAATCGATAAGGCTCGCACGGTATCATTGCCGCGATTCTTGTTCGCACTCTCGATAGATCATGTCGGGGAAGAAACCGCTGAGGATATTGCGAAGTCGCTCAAGACTTTGGCTGCAGTTCGCAAGGCGGATATTGTCGCATTCACAGCGATCGATGGAGTAGGCGATGTGGTCGCGCGATCTCTCGTGGATTGGTTCTCGACCAAGGCGCATCAGGCGCTTCTTGACAGGCTCTTGACTCATGTCAAGGTCTTGACGTTCGAGGGCTCTAATTTGCGCAGGTCTGGCGGTGCGGCGGGCACAGGAGCGAATGGAGGCGATGCAGGCTTGGGCGATATCGCTTTTTTTGAAGGAAAAACTTTCGTGCTCACGGGTACGCTCGAAACTATGAGCCGCGACGAGGCAAAGGCCAAGATCAAAGAGCGAGGCGGCGACGTTTCAGGGTCGGTATCTGCGAAGACGGACTATGTATTGGCTGGGGCTGAGGCCGGATCCAAGCTCGACAAGGCCGAGGAACTGGGCGTGAAGGTGATCGATGAGAAGGAGTTTTTGAAGAGGTTGGGCTAGGTTCCTGATATGCCTGACAATGATTCGGGGGGGCATTTTTGCTATACTTACAGACATGCCTGAATCATATGAACCTCCGTTTGATCCATCGTCTTTTGCCCCCGAATATACATACGTACCATCGAGGTCAATCATTGGGGATGCGACAGGGTCAGGGCATGAATATTACCGTCCTGAGATTCGTAATTTCACTTTTAGGGAATCGCTATGGTTTCTTCGAGATCGACCCCTGGATGATATAGACAATGAAATTTTGGATTTGGTTGTTGATATGAAGAATAATATCCAAGATGATGGCTCTTTGTTCGATGGCTATGGGGCAAGTGAAAAATCAATGAATGATTGCATGGCCGCTCTTGAGGAGCGCAACCCTGATATTTTGAGGGATAAGGATACCGAACCTCTTGGCCTAAGGGCTGAGGTATATATGAAAATGATAGGCGAAACAAGTGGGTTTTCGGATACTGAGACGGAAGAACTGACTAAGGGGTTCCTGGATCGGTTTCATCTGAACCAGGATCTTCCGAAAGATACTTTCATACAAATAATGATTCAAGAGCTCCATACTTTTTGTGATCGTAAAGGCAATGCGGCTGCAGAGGAATTCCTAAAAGCTAACAAGAAGAAAAATAATGACTAGCCCTATGTGGTCCCAAGAAGGCTTTGCCTAGGCCAATGCGAGATGCTATTATGGCTCTCAAATGACAACCGTGAATTTCACCAAGGACGATATCGAAAAGCTGGCCAACCTCTCTAGGCTGGCTCTGACGGATGAGGAAAAGGAAGGCTTTGCAAAGGATATCAGCGGCATTTTGGCGTATGTCGGCCAGATCCAGGAGGTTGCTGGCGGTGCGGGCGGCCAAAACGGTGAGTCTGCGGCGGATATTCTCGCGCGCCGAACCGACAAGGCGACATATCCTCTCGAATATGCAAAGCGAAATGTCATGAGAGAAGATATCGCGGACAAGGGGACGGGCTCGGAGCTCAATCCGGATACGAAGGTTTTGGTCGAATCTGCTCCGCGTCATACTGACGAATACGTTCAGGTTAAAAAGATTCTCGGCGGATCGCAGTAATCGGCGATAGAAAGCGTTCCGAAATTTTTCCATAATAAACTGATACATACATGAAAGACTCACTCAAAAACCTAACTATCAAAAAAGCGCAGCAGCTCATCTCTGCGGGCGAGATCACATGCGTCGAGATCGTCGACTATTATCTGTCCGTCATCGAGGCGCGGAATGCGGAGATCAATGCATATAGGGAAGTGTTCGCGGATGTGCGCGATGAGGCGGCCAAGGCTGATGCGGAGCGAGCGGAGATCACGGCGCAGAACGGAGGCAATGCGGCTGCATGGATTGAGATAAAGCCTTTGCTCGGTCTGCCTTTTTCCATCAAAGACAATATTCTGATCAAGGGCAAAATCGCCGGAGCAAGCTCGAAGATTTTGGAAAATTATGTCGCTCCATATGATGCCACAGCGATTACAAAGCTGCTGGAGGCCGGCGCTATCTTTATCGGACGAACAAATATGGATGAATTCGCCATGGGAGGATCGACTGAGAACTCTGCATATGGCCCGACTCGGAATCCGCATGATGCCACTCGCGTTGCGGGAGGAAGCTCTGGAGGATCTATTGCGAGCATCGCAATGGATTCAGCAATCGCATCGCTCGGTTCTGATACGGGAGGGTCTATCCGACAGCCTGCGGCATATTGCGGCGTGGTCGGCCTCAAGCCTACATACGGCAGCGTATCGCGACATGGATTGATGGCCATGGGTTCTTCGCTCGATGTCATCGGGCCTGTCACTCGATCGGTGGAGGATGCGGAGATCGTTTTTAATATAATGAAAGGAAAGGACCGATATGACGGAACTTCGCATGACAATCCTGCGACTGGAAATGCGGCAGGTTCGGGCAAAATGGTGGTGGGGATCGTACCGGCCCTCTTGAATATGGGCGGCATCGATGCTGCGGTTCTTGCGAATTTCAATGAAACTATCGAAAACCTCAAAGCCGCCGGCGCCGAGATCAAGGAGATCGAATTGCCGAATATCTCGTATTCTTTGGCGACATATTATATCGTCATGCCTGCGGAAGTGAGCTCAAATATGGGACGCTTCGACGGTATCAAGTATGGCGCGAATGAGACGGGGGATACCTTGCTTGCTGACTATATGAATACGCGAGGTCATTTGCTTGGCAAAGAAGTTCGCCGGCGAATCATGCTTGGCACATATGTTCTGTCTGCCGGCTATTACGATGCTTTTTATAATAAGGCCAATATTGTGCGCGAATTGCTCAAGGCAGATTTCAAAAAGGCTTTCGAAAGCGTTTCGGTCATCGCGACGCCTACTGCTCCGAGCCCTGCCTTCAAGATCGGTGCCAATACCGCTGATCCTATCAAGATGTATCTCGAGGACGTATTCACCGTCCCCGCAAACCTCGTAGGCGTTCCTGCGATCTCGGTTCCTACGGGAATGACGACTGCAGCTGCGGATGCTCCCGCATTGCCGCTTGCGATTCAGTTCATGGCTCCTCAGGGCTGCGAAAAGGCTTTGTTCGAGGCAAGCAAACTCGTCTCGTAAAGTTAGTGCGAGGACAGAAATGCAAATGCAATAATGCTATAATTTATATATGGCAGACGCGAAAAAACCAGAAAAAAAACCTGCAGCGCCAACGCAATCGCTGGAAAGCAAGCTCCTTATATTCGTAGGGGTTGCAGTGATGCTTTTGCTCATCATCATTCCGGCCATCTTGTCATTCTTCAATGTGGATTCGGCAAGCGTTTTCAATTTGAATAATATAAAGGAGATGTTCATCACGATTGTCTCAAAGACATTCGTCTTCGTCACATTCATCGCGATATTTTTATCAATGACATTCTTCCTGGCGATCTCATACTCAAAGGGCAAATACAATCGCGTCATGGATTCATGGAAGAGGAATGTTGCCAGCCAGATGCCGGGCGTCCTGCAGAACAATGGCGGTGCAGCTGCGGCAATCAATACTGCCGGCGCGGTTATAGGCGCTGTGGTATTGCCGGGAAGCAGCGGTCAGATGGGGCAGGCCATGGTGCATGGTCCGGAGGCTCAGGGCGGAAATTCGGTTTGGCTTGAAGTGGAGCAAAAGATCAATTCGGTGAATCCTTCTGATTGGAGGCTCGCCATCATCGAGGCCGATATCCTCTTGTTTGAGATGCTTGAGCAGATGGGCCTTCCTGGTCAGAATTTGGGAGAAAAGCTCAAGGCCGCCGATTCGACTTTCTTCAATTCCTTGGACTCGGCATGGCAGGCGCATAAGGTCCGAAATATCATCGCCCATCAGGGTGCGGGATATCAGCTTTCATATAATGAGGCGAAGAAGACCATTGATTTGTATCGCCGCGTATTCGAAGAGTTTTATTTTATATAAAAAACAAAAGCCCCTTTCTCGCTAAGTCCTCGGAGTGGTAATTCGGAAATGAATTACACCTGCGGAATCGCAAGAAACGGCCTTTTGTTTTTTTATAAATGCGAAAATGCAAAATTCGCGCCGATTCGGCGATCTATGAAACGATGAGCCAAGTGAATAGGGCGACGAGTCCGGTCATAAGCGTTCCCCATGCGAGATCGACAATGGTTACGATAAGCGGCCAATCCTTGATGATGGCCTGATTCGTCATATCGTATCCGGCATAGATGACGAGACCCAAGAGGCATCCATAGGCGAATACCTTGAGCGTGCTGAATTGCTGAGCCAAAGCGGGATTGATAATGAGCATTACGATAGCGAGCGAGAGGATGAGATAAAAAATTCCGGCGAATATCAGCTTCGGGTTTTCGGCCATCAGATAGCCTATATGTTTTTTATAAAATGCCTTCGAAATAAGGCCCAGCCATAAGCCGTCAAGAGCCAGGGATATGAGCAATGCGTATATATATGTCATGGATATAGTGTATACCCCGAGCCAGATTAAAAACAGAGGGAAATTCATGCAATCTTCATTTTCCCATGATATATTTAGAATATATTGTAAAAAATCAAGAAAGCACTGCTGCTGCCAACGCTACGGCGAATCGTTCTGAAGGAAAGGGTCTTGTCGCAATAATCATCATTATCGTCCTTATCATCGCGGGAATTGCATGGGCATTCGCAAATACCGAATCTGATGCGGTGAGTTATCCGAATACGGTTCCGGCGAATACGAATACGGATATTTCTGGAACAAACAGTACCAGCACGACGGCTTCATCTTCAGTGTCGTCGTATACGCTTGCCGATATCTCTTCTCATAAGGATGCGTCGAGCTGCTGGGTCGCTGTCGATGGCAGCGTATATGATATGACATCTTTCGTAGGGCAGCATGAGGGCGGCGATATTGCGATATTGTCTCTTTGCGGAAAGGACGGATCCGCTGATTTTCACGAGCAGCATGGCATGGGCGGACGGGAACAGCAGGCTGTCTTTGCGAAGTACCGAATCGGAACCTTGACTAAATAGGCGAATTCGGTCAATATAGTAAAACGCTTTCGGTCTCAGTGGCGCAAGTCCTGGGGCCGATCGTAGTAATATTCAGCAAAGATAATGCAATTGCGGGGAGGTGTAACAGTTGCATGCAAGGCTCATAACCTTGATGACCAAGTGCAATTCTTGGCCCCGCAACAAAGTAGCCAGAGACCAAAGACAAAGGCGTGCCGGAAAGGCGCGCTTTTGTCTTGCGCCAGTAAATGAAGGGGGATCGGGGGTCTGGCCTGGGCGGCCTTTATTTTAGGCCCAGGATATGTTATAAAACATGGACGTCGACGTAGCTCAGATGGTTAGAGCGGAGGACTCATAAGCCTCAGGTCGGTGGTTCGATCCCACCCGTCGACACATTTTTTTGAGCTGTTTCCCGTAGGTTTGCCTGCGGGGTTTCTTGCCAATATCGCTTTCGGTATGTATTCTTGCGGCAGACATTGATCCTTTCAGGCTCAGTGTTTTTTGTCTAAATTCAGTTCAATCCGCATATCCTCAATCCACCAAATCAAAAAACACATGAATAGCAAGTTTTTCAGACATCAGGCATCTATCACTTCGCTCTCTGGCTGTGGTAGCAGCGCTCTTCTCACTGCCCTGAAAAGGGAATTTGAGAAGGCTCCATACAGGTTTCCTTCGGGGGGCGATATCATGCGCGCCGTTGCCGCCAAGCGCGGCGTTCCGATTGAGATTCTTGCGGAGCAGAATCGCGAGCATCCGGAATGGGGGATCGATAATGAGATGGATCAGATGCTCAATATCTTCGCCACCCAGGATTTTGTGATATGCGAAGGGCGTCTTCCGCATATCCTCATGCCCGGAGCTTTCAAGGTCCTGCTGGTTTGCCCTCGCGAAGAATGCGCCCGGCGCATAGCGATAAGGGATGGCATTTCGGAGGAGGAATCTATGAGGCGCGTCACTAAGCGCGATCTCAAGGATGATAGCCCTCGCTACAAGCGACTGTATGGCGATAAGTGCCTCTGGGAAGATTGTGTCGGTTTCGATCTCGTGATCGATACGCAGGAAAAAGATCAGGCTGCCACCGTACAGGCTTTTCTTTCAGGTCATTCGGCCTGGGTCAAGGAGAAGGGGGCTGCCGGCCAATTGGTCGAGGGGATATTCCATTTGGAATTTGGGCTTGATGTGAAAAAATTGCGATACGATTAATGTGTGGCTCAGAATGAATCTGTAGTACGTAGATTGCGGCCGCCGGTAGGCAATTACCGGCGGCTTTTCTTTTGTCAATATTTTCAAAAACACATTCGAGCATATAATCTGCTTATGCCGATGATGCGAAAAGTTAATAAGGATTTTTTCAAGACTTGGACGCCCGATATGGCGTATGTGCTTGGTTTTTTTGCTGCAGATGGATACATTACAATGAATAAGCGGGGGAGTCAGTATTGGTCAATCCAAATTGCAGATAAGGATCTACTTGAATCAATCCGCTCATGTATAGGGTCGGATCATCGTATCTCGGCTCGTGAGAAGAAGGGCTTTGGTGGAGTAACATACCGCCTTCAAATTGGAAGCAAGGAAATGTGTGACGATCTGCACAGATTGGGGTTTTGGTTAAATAAAACCAATAGCATTGCCGTGCCTTTTGTCCCGTCAGGATTTATAAGGGATTTTATACGAGGTTTTTTCGATGGGGATGGGAATATCTGGACAGGTATGAATAATAGGAAAACCTCCCATGCATCTGTGGCGATGCTTATGGCGTTCACCTCCTGTTCAAGACGTTTCTTGGAACAAATTCAGGCCAGTCTGGCGGATATCCTTGGGGTCAGAGGGTCTTTATTTTCGGTCAAAACTGGCTGCCATAGGCTTCAATTCTCTAGGGTAGACTCTTTGAAAATCTATAGTTTTATGTATAATGGTCTCACCTCGCCGCTCTTCCTAGGGCGGAAGAGGGCGATATTTGAGAAATTCATCACAATTGCGGCTGTAGCTCAACGGTAGAGCACTCCCCTGTAAATTGGCAGCTTTCTGCTTAAAGGCAGATTGAAACTCTTTGGGATATCGGTGAAGGCTAAGTTCGAATCATGCAAATGACTCGTAATATGCGAATACCGAGGGAACTCCTTTTATCAATCTTGATTTAGGGAGAGCGCCGTAGAGACTAGATACCAGAGTACCTAACCCTGAGTAATCAGATATGGTAAAGATATAGTCCGTACTTATATGAAAATATAGGAGTCACGCACGGGAGAGGCCGTGGGGTCAGCACCCATCAGCCGCGCAATTAGGTAGATCAAAATCGTAGAAAAGAGTCGCTATCAGCGGCTTTTTTCTTTTTTCAAAGGAAGCGTCAGATTGAAGGAGGTCTTGCTGAGGCCGCTGGGCGAAGTCTTGGTTTCTATGGAAATAGTGCCATCGAAATGCTTCTGGGCTATATGCTTGGAAGCCGAAAGGCCATAGCCCCAGCCGGTATGCTTTTTGGTCGTAAAGAATGGATCGAAGATGGACTGGCGGATATTCTCAGGGATCCCGATTCCATTGTCGCGAACGATGATCTTTATGTGGTCCGAATTGCGCATCGCATAGATTTCAAGCGTTGGAGGATTTGCCTTGGGATCTTGGCCTGCGGATCTGTCATGATTGATTCGCTCATCGAGGGCATCTATGGCATTGCTGATCAGATTGGTCAGAATATGGGATAAAAGGGAAGGGCTGCCGTTCAGATACAGGCCGGCTGGAATGCTTTTTCGAATATCGATATTCAGCTTCTTGATCCTGCTCTGATGAAGCAGGGTCGCCTCATCGATAATCTGCGCGAGGATTATCTTTTCGACTTTGTAGTCCGCTTTGATCTGATTCCTCGTCGCATGGATGATGTCCTGGATCTTGCGGCTGGCACCGATCAGTGAATTCATTGTCTCGGAATTCTTCTCATCGGCTTGCATGCATAAAGCCGTTAGGGGACTCATGAGGTCGTGGATTAAGCCGGCAGAGAGCTTGCCGAATTCTACGAATCGATACATCTCGGTGGTCTTTTCGATTTGGGCATATTCGAGGGCTTTGGTTCGCTCGATCACTTTCAATTCCAGCCCATCTCGCTCGATCTTGAGGTCATGCTCCGATGACCTGGCTCGATTCAGCGCAGCTTCCGTCTGCTTATTCGATAGCCAGGATATTCCGGATATGAATAAGATGAGGATCGAATATTCCGCTATGTCCATCGCATCCGGCGCAATGCTCGTCCATGAATAATCTGGCGCATGGACTCCGGTGGCATGCATTATATGTATTGCGAATATCGTGGCGCTGGATATGATCGCATACACGAAGCCTGCGCGGCTATTGATGAGGAGGCTTGTGCAGGTGCTGATGAATGCGATTCCGAGCAATACCGTCGGCAGAATTACGCCCCAGCTATATGCCGTATACAGCAATCCGAATGAGAAGAATCCGATTGTCAGATATGACGCAGCGGCGATCCTTCCTTTTCTCGATAGGTAATATGCGATGGCGACAGGGGATATGATAATCAGAAAATATCCCAGTCCGATATAGCTGCGATCATTGAGATCATTGTTCAAAACCATGATCAGGAACAGAAAGATCATCAAAAGGCAGAATCCGAGTATGGTATTCAGTATCAGCTCTTTTCTATGCCTGTCGGGCTCGATTGATTTGGGCTTGAGATATCTGATCATTTTCTTTAAGCATGCAATAACCAGCCTTGCGACCGGTTATTGCATTTCGTTCTAAGGCAGCCTCATCGGCAGCGTATATAGATTATCTATTTCCATGGGGCTTGCAAGGCTCTGTTCAGCTTCTTCTGATTCATGGCCTTGGCCTCTCTGGTCGAAGCTTTGCCTTCGATGATGCTTTGGATCATATGTATTTGATTGGTTATTTTGATAAGTATGGGCATATCCGAGCGTCAGCATGTGACCGTTATCTCTCATGCCCGCAAGCATCATACCTGAGTCGATATTAAGTTTTGATAAAGATTCTATGCGGCAAGCGAGAGTGCGTTCAATCAACGACGGCGCGCCAATCATTCGACCATCTTGTATCCGCGACCCGGAATGGTCTGGATGATCTGGCGGTTAGGGGAGTCGATCTTTCTCCTCAAATTGCGCATATGAGCCTCAACGGTATTGGAAAAAGGATCGGAATTCATATCCCAGACTTCCTCTACGATTTCCTGCCTGGATACGACCTGTCCGCGCTTGCGTGAGAGGGTCTGCAGAATGCCGAATTCCTTCCGCGTCAGATAGACGCGCTCGCCGCTCTTGGTGATCTCGATTCGGCGGGTATCGATCGTAAGGTCATCGATTGTGAGGATCTCCTCGGAGATCTTATAATTCCGCTTCGTCAGGGCGTGCACTCGCGCGCGGAATTCAGGATATGAAAAAGGCTTGGCGAGATAATCGTCGGCGCCGTGCTCGAGCAGATTGACCTTGTCCTCGACTTCGCCGCGCACCGATATCATCATGATGGGGCATTGGAGGCCAGCGGCCCGAATCTCTTTGACGATTTCGAGGCCGTTTTTGCCAGGAAGAATATAGTCGATGACTATGAGATTGTATACATTGGTTCTGGCCATATACGAGCCATTCACGCCATCGGGCATATGGTCGACGGTAAACATATCGGCCTCGAGCGCTTGCTTCAGCGTCAGTCTCAGATATTCATCGTCTTCGATTATGAGGATTTTCATAGGCGTATTTATATACAATGATAGTTCAAGTACTTATGAAGAAAATCGCACGAATGTGGAAAACTTATCCACAAAAAAACACCGCCCTTGCGGCGGCATTTTTTCATCTAAACATTGATCAAAACTTAATCGCGACTTAGGACTAAGACTTCTTCATCGCCTTGTCTCGATCAGTCTTCGTCAAATACTTCTTTCGAAGTCGGGCGCTTTCTGGGGTGATTTCGAGATATTCGTCATCGGTCATGATTTCGAGGCCTCGCTCGATAGTGACTTCGAGAGCAGGGTCGAGATATACCGTGGCATCAGTTCCTGACGCTCGCATATTCGTAAGCTGCTTGCCCTTCGTAGGGTTCACTTCCATTTCATCTCCCTTCGAAGTATTTCCGATAACCATGCCGGCATATACTTCCGTACCAGGGACGATATAGAGGGCTCCTCGGTCCTGGAGGGATCCGAGGGCGAAGTGCAATGCCTTGCCGTTTTCCATAGAGATCATCGAACCTGCGGCTCGCTTCTCGATAGGTCCTGCATATGGCTTGAATGAAACGAATCGGCTAGAAAGGATTCCTTCGCCCTTCGTATCGACTACGAATACGCTTCGGTATCCGAGCAATCCTCGAGTTGGGATATCGAATGTCAGTCGGCTGAGGCCATTTTTCTGAACCATATTCGTCATCACGGCTTTTCGCTTGCCGAGCTTCTCAATGATAGTTCCCGTGAATTCATCAGGAGTGTCGATGATCAATTCCTCATATGGCTCTGACTTAACGCCATCGATTTCCTTCATGATAACTTCAGGCTGAGATACCTGCATTTCGAATCCTTCTCGTCGCATCTGCTCGAGAAGCACGGCTACATGGAGTTCTCCTCGGCCATATACCTTGAATGAGTCGGCATTGTCGAAATTGACCTGCAATCCTACGTTTACTTCGAGCTCCTTCTCGAGTCGATCTCGAATCTGTCGGCTCGTAACGTACTTTCCTTCTCGTCCAGCGAATGGTGAGTCGTTTACCAAGAAGTTGAGGGAGATAGTCGGCTCATCTACGGTAATAGTCGGCAACAAAGCTGTATCAGCATTGTCGGTAACGGTGTCGCCGATATAGATTTCAGGAATACCTGCGATCATGACAACGTCGCCTGCATATGCTTCGGCGGCATCAGTCTTGCCCATTCCTTCGAATGTATAGATCTTCGTCACTCGGCCTGTCTTGATTTCTCCATTTGCCTTTTTTACAAAAACATTCGCATTCGTCTTGACCGTTCCTTTCCAGATTCGCACGACGGCCATTCGTCCGAGGTAGTTGTCATATGCGAGGTTGAAAGGCTGTGCCTGCAATGGAGATGCGGCATCGTCATCGGCTGCTGGAATATGGCTGAGGATCATATCGAAAAGCGGATCCAAATTGATGAATTCTTCATCAAGCTTCAATTTCGCTTTTCCTTCTCGTCCGACCGCATATACGGTAGGGAAGTCGAGCTGCTCATCATTGGCTCCGAGCTCCATGAACAATTCGAGAACTTCGTCATGCACTCGATGAGGATCAGCGGCAGGCTTGTCGAGCTTATTCAAAACGACGATAGGTCGGAGGCCGAGCTCGAGTGACTTCTTGAGAACGAATCGAGTCTGTGGCATGGGGCCTTCCTGGGCATCGACGATAAGGATTACGCAATCGATAGATCGAAGAACTCGCTCCACTTCAGAGCCGAAGTCGGCGTGACCAGGCGTATCGATGATATTGATCTTCGTATCCTTATATATGAGGGAAGCGTTCTTGGCATAGATGGTGATTCCTCGCTCCTGCTCAAGGGCATTCGAGTCCATGCTCGAAGACCCTTCCTTTACTGCTCCTGTGGCGCGCATCATTGCGTCTACGATGGTTGTCTTGCCATGGTCTACATGGGCGATGATGGCGATATTTCTAATTTTCATATGAATGTTGATGATAAAATCTTCCGCGCACTTCTTCTCGCCGAGGCCAGAGCAGACGCCGATTAAATTTGGTGATAAATTTTTGTAAAAAATAAAAGGCGGTTAGGCCTATAAATATGAAGCACACTATACATTGTTTTTGAGAAAAAGGCAAAGAGATGCCCTTCCTGGCTGCGGGAAAAGAAAAGGCCCCAGCCGCGACGTTTTGAGATACGTCGAGGCTGGAAGCCGGGTTTCATTATTGGGCCTGCTTTGGCCGAGGGGAAGTCAGCTCATCGTCGTCCTCCCATGGGGCTGTTTGCGAGTCCGCGGGGTCGGTTTGGGCAGGTCTGCATGGGCTTCCTGCCATAGAAGCGGGGTGGTCACGGGAAAGCCGATCGAGGGGGTTTCTTCAGCCGTGGACAATTCCAACTTCTTGAGCACCAGGATGTCTGTGGGGACCTCGTACTTGCCGTCCCCGACAAGCCATTCTTCGGGCGCTTCGTCGATGACATCCCACCGCATGCTCATGCCGGAGCCGGTCCTTTTGAGGACTTTCCAGCAGGCCAGGTTTGGCTCGCCAGGAACGCGCTGCTTGAAGATGGCGTATTGTGAGCGCGCATGCCTGAGGTTCGTTCTGACTTCATCGACGATCAGGGCGCGGATGTCCGTCGTGGCGCCGAAGACCTGATCAGGGAAGACGATGCTGGCTTTGTCGAGTTCGTGCCAGCCGTGTTGTTGCTGGGTCAGAGTTACGAGCGCCGTACATGGTCCGTCATCGGCATCAGGCAGCATGGTGAGCCGTGCGTGTGCCGGAGTTGACGCCAAGATCATTGCGAGGGAGAGAGAAGCAAGTGTTGGCGGTTGCTTCGCTGTTGGGCTTTTGTGTTGTATCTGTATCACGGTATTTCTTTTTGTACTATGTTGGTTGCCTACCACGGTTTCAATTCTGGCATTTCACACAGGGTGTTGGACTGTGTTTTGCAGAGTTGTGGTTTGGCGAGGATATTTTACGCCTCATTCTTTGTTCTTGTCAATAGCTGACAGACCGCTTCTTCATGAAGTTTTTTAATACTGAAAAAAGCCCAAAAAAACCTAAAAGGCGCAGAAATGCGAGAAATATCTATAAGGACATAAAAAGCATGAAGAAAACCCTGCCATAGCGTTGACATGCCCTGGCAAAATACTTAACATAGCAAGTATCGTGCCGCGCAAATCAAAGATAGCCTTCATAGAGCCGCTTCTCACCGCGTCCATGATCCTGGAAAGGCATATAGACGGATTCATCAGGCAGGCGAATTCCAATAGCTATGGCCTGACTCAATTCAAGATCCTGCTCTCGATCCAGCGATCGAAAAAAAACCAGGATTGCTGCCAGGCATCCATCGCTCAATTATGGGGAGTCTCGGAAGCGGCAATCAGCAGGCAGATAGGGATTCTGGCCAAAGACAAGCTCATTACCAGATCAAGCGATCCCGATGAGATGAGGAAAACGGTTCTGGGCCTCACTGCCAAAGGCAAGGTATTCGTTTCAAAGACGATGCGCATGGTAGACAGGGAATTGGGCAGAATATTCAGGCCGGTATCCAAGACGATGAAAGGCCAGCTCGCGACGCACCTATATAAGGTACTGGAATCTTTATCAAAAAATACGCTATACTAAACGAATACTATAAAACCGACATGCAAACTTCATTTATGACAAAGCTAAAGAATTTTTTCCCATATCTATGGCGCAATAAGACAAAGCCGAAAGTATGGATACCCACGATAATCGTCATCATCATATTGATCGGCGTATTCAAGCCGGATACGTCTGCGGCGGCATATGAGGTGCTCGCAGTTCAGCCGACTGATTTCGTACAGGAGGTATCGGTTACGGGCAAAGTCGTGCCAGCTCAGAAAGTGGATCTCGGATTCGAGACAGGCGGGCGTTTGGCGAAGGTGAATGTCGTCGTTGGACAGAAGGTGAAGAAGGGCCAGTCTTTGGCGAATATCAGCAATGCTGACTATTATGCGAACCTGCAAAAGAGCCAGGCTGCATATCAGAGCGAGCAGGCAAGGCTTGCAGATATTCAAAAGGGAAATCGACCGGAATCGATCGCTATAGCAAAGGCGGATGTCGATACGGCGGCGCAGAACGTTACGCAGGGACGGGTCGGCATAATCGAGGAGAGCAAGGATGCATTCGCAAAGGCTGACGATGCGATAAAGAATAAGTCGGATTCAGTCTTCACGAATCCGCGAAGCAATAATCCCGAACTGACATTCTTCGTCGAAGGAAATTCGACATTGCGAATGAGGCTTCAGGAGCAGCGCGTCGTTGTTACCGAGACATTGAATGCTTGGCTCGCTCTCAATTCCAAATTGAATGTGGCGACATTGAACGATGCTCAGATCGCTCAGGCCAAAGGATATGCAGCGGTGATTCAGGGCTTCCTAGGGGATTTGAATACCGCGGTCACTTCCGTAAATTCAAGCCTCGCTTCTGATGCCTCGTTCCAGGCAAAGAAAGCGGACGTGAATACCGCTCGAACGAATGTGAATGCGGCAGTGCAGTCATTCAATACGTCTGCCACCGCGCTCAAGAATGCGGAATCCGCTCTCGCTCGCGCCAACCAATCTCTCACATTGCAGCAGTCAGGAAGCACTCCTGAGGAAATCAAAGTGGCGCTCGCAAATGCCCAAGGAGCAGCGGCAAGCATATCGAGCGCATCGGCATCACTGAGCAAGACCGTCATCACCGCGCCATTCGATGGCATCGTCACTCGCGTTCAGTATAAGACCGGCGAATCGGTCGGAGCTGCAGAAGCCGTGATCACGCTCATGAGCGATGCATCATTCGAGATCGAGACATTTGTTTCTGAGAATGATGTGCCAAAGCTCAAGATCGGACAGATTGCCAAGGTCACCCTCGATGCATTGGGCGATGCCATCGTATTCGATGCTGCGGTCAGCCAGGTAGACCTTTCCGAAACGATCAAGGATGGCGTCGTGACATATCTCACTCGATTGCAGTTCCAGACTCGCGATGAGCGAATCAAATCTGGCCTCACTACGAATGTGGTCGTGGAGACGGATAAGCGAACTGGCGTCATCAAGGTTCCGCAGTCGGCAATCGTCATCTCGAAAGGAAAGAAGATGGTAAAAGTGGTTCCTGCTGGCACTGCTGCATGGACAAAGGATGTCGATGCCAAGGCGACGCTCGTTCCAGTCATTACCGGAACTATCGACAGGGAAGGAGATCTCGAAGTTCTCACCGGCTTGAATGCCGGAGATGTCATAGTAATAAAGACTGTGGCAAAGGAGGATGCCGCGACAGAATAGACTCGGCATATAATGCAGGCTAATTAGGAAAAAACCAGACAAATCAATTCATGAAAAACTTTCTCAATCATCGACGCGTGGCATTCTTTCTCGCAGTGCGGCAGATCCGGCGCGCGAGCATTTGGACTACGAGCATGATGATTTTGATCATGACATTGATCTTCCTCAACCTCACCGTCGTGAGCGGCGTGCTCGTGGGCCTCATTCAGAGCTCCGTCGAGGCAGCCAAGGATAGGTATTCAGGGGATCTCGTTGTCACTAATCTGAGGCAGAATCCGTATATCGAGAGATCGAATGAGATCATGAGCGTCATCAAGAATCTGCCTCAGGTAGAGGGGGTGATTGGCCGCGTCGTGGCAGGAGGAAAAATAAATGCCGACTATCGACGAATCTTGCGCGATGATGAGACTCCGAATGCTACGAATGCCGGCATCGGAGGAATCGAGCCGCTCAATGAGGATGCTCAGACGGGCTTGTCCAAATATGTGCTCGAAGGAAATTATCTCGATGACAATGATCGAGACGGCATCCTGATCGGAGCCTATCTGATCCGAGAGCTGACGCCTGTGGATTCTCCTGGATTCGAGCAGCTTCGAAATGTGAAGATAGGGCAGAAGATGAAAGTGAGCGTGGGTAACAATTCAAAGGAATTCATCGTGCGAGGAATCATGAAGTCCAAGATCGATCAGGTCGATGCCCGCATCATCATGAATCAGAGCGAATTGCGAAAGCTCATCGGCCGCTCTGACTATAACCTCGATGAAATCGCCATCAAATTGAAGCCCGGCTCATCGTATGCCGAAGTGCTCGAGGTAAAGGATATCCTCATTCGCAATGGCTTCGATGCCAATGCCAATATCCAGACATTCGAAGAGGCCTTGCCTAAATTCCTCAAGGATATGACGGCGATGTTCGGCATGCTCGGAAATATGATCGGCTTCATCGGCGTGGTCGTAGCCGGCATCACGGTATTCATCGTAATCTTCGTGAATGCCATCACTCGACGAAAGTTCATCGGCATCCTCAAGGGCATCGGAGTGCATTCGCGAGCGATCGAGATGTCATATGTAATGCAGTCGATTTTCTATGCTGTCGTCGGATCTGCAATCGGCATGGCTTTGCTCTATGGAATGCTCGTGCCATTCTTCAATGCCCATCCGATCAATTTCCCATTCAGCGATGGTACGATTTATGCGCCAATGGCGGGGTCCTTCATTAGGGCGGCCATCCTGCTCGTCGTCTCGATGCTTGCGGGATATATTCCTGCGAGAATGATTGTTAAGAGGAATACATTGGATTCTATCTTGGGCAGATAATTTTTTATAAAAAATAAAACCTCCACATAACCTCCAATATATGCCAAAACCAATCATAGAGACGAAAGGCCTGACAAAAACGTTCACCGACGGCGATAGAATTACGCAGGTATTGCGCGGCATCGACGCTGTGATAAACGAAGGGGAATTCGTTTGCATCATCGGACGGTCAGGAGCAGGCAAGTCTACGATGCTCTATCAGCTCGGTCTTCTCGATGAGCCGACTTCTGGCGAGGTCATCATCGATGGCACGAATACGCATGCATTGAAGATCGATCAAAAGACTCAGTTCCGCCTCGATCAGCTCGGATATGTTTTCCAGGACTATGCCTTGCTGCCGGATCTCACTGCGCGAGAAAATGTTGCAGTGCCTCTGCTCATGCAGAATAAGTCCAAAGAGCTTGCATACAGAATGGCTGACGAGGCTTTGACCAAAGTCGGCCTCGGCGACCGATTGCATAATCTGCCTGCGAAATTGTCAGGAGGACAGCAGCAACGAGTTTCTATCGCGCGAGCCATCGCTCACAACCCTCGAATCATTTTTGCCGATGAGCCTACTGCCAATCTCGATACGGAGAGCTCTGGCATGATCCTCGATATCTTTTCGGATTTGCATAAAAAGGGCCAGACCATAATCATGGTTACGCATGAAGAGGAATATACGTCTGCGGCAGATCGCGTCCTCGTGATGAAGGATGGGGTGATTCATGAAGAGAGGAGGAAGTAGGGTTGAAAAAGTGCGGAAATATGCGGAAAAGGGTTGACGCGTTGCATCTGAGTGGTACCCTTAAATGCAGACGTACAAGAACCGTCTGTTACCAATGCTCAAAACACACCGCGCATCGTCCGCGCCTCCTCTTGTCTTGTCGCATGCGGAGTATTCTTCGCAACTGGCGCTGCTCCTCGACATTGATTGGGGCGGCGAATGTCCTGGCGCTGATACCCGTCCGGCGATAACGGACAAGCACGATGAATGGTTTGCCAATCGGCCCATCATCGGCCCCGATGCGACACATGCACAGCGCTATGGCGTTCTCGCCGCATTCATGTAAGCGGCCTGACACCGCTTCTGTCATCTCGCGACCCCTCCCCGGCAAGTGCCGGCGGAGGGAGTCTTTTTTATTTATGATCGACCGTAACGGATTGCTTGATTTGAGGTATGGTCGGATATACTATGTATATTCTATGGAACTCTTCAAAGAATATTATGATGCCAAGCTGCGCAAGAAGGCCAATCCCGAGCTTCGCTTTCCAGACAGGAAAGTCGGCGAGGTAGACCTACGCGCTTGCAAGCATATTCATATTATCGCCATCTGCGGCACGGCGATGGGGACTTTGGCATTGATGCTCCTCGATTCAGGATTCAAGGTTAGCGGATCGGATATCGGATTCTGGCCTCCGATGGGTCCCCATCTCAAGGCCAATGGCGTAGAAATTTATGAAGGCTGGAATGCCAGCAATATCGCTGATGATGTGGATCTCGTCGTCGTGGGCAATGCATGCGGTCCGACGCATATCGAAGTCATCGAGGCGCAGCGACGGGGCTTGCCGCTCATGTCTCTGCCCGAATTGATCGGCGCTTTTTATGTGGATGGCACAGATGAGCATGGAGAAAAAACTTCCATCGTAGTCGCAGGAACGCATGGCAAGACCACGACGACCGGCCTGCTTTCTCATATGCTGACTGAATTGGCGGCTTCGGGAATTCCTGATTGCGATCCGACATATCTCATCGGAGGCGTAATGCAGAAGAGAAAGACAGCGGCGGGCGATATTAGCGCCAAAGAGGGAACCAGCCATCATGTCGGAACGGGGAAGTATGTCGCGCTCGAAGGCGATGAATACGATACTGCGTATTTCGATGCTCGCCCGAAGTTCCTCCATTATCGACCGTCATTCGCGATCATCACGTCTGTCGAATGGGATCATGTCGATATTTATGAAAACATCCAGGAGTATAAGACGGCATTCGCGCATCTCATCGAAGTCACGAAGAAAGGGCTTGTCGTTTCGGATCAATATCCGCTCTTAAATGAATTGATTGCGAGCGTGCCGCATCAAGCCGAAGTGCTCGTATATGGAATGGAAGAAAAAGACGGCATCGTGCCGGATTTGCGTCCGGTGCTCGGCGCAGTCAGCGATCGAGGCCAGGAGTTCGAGCTTTTTATAAGAGATAAAAAAACCAGCGAAACCAAATCATTCGGCATATTCACCACACCCATGTATGGCGAATACAATGCGCTCAATACCGTGGCAGTTCTCGGGATTCTGCATCAGGCCGGATTCGATATCCAGTCTCAGGCAGTGCGCGATGCGGTGGCAAGCTTTCCGGGCATGAGGCGAAGACAGGAAGTTGTGGGTGAAATTTTGATAAAGAATTCTAATGCAGACGCTGGCGCGAGCCAAGATGCCAATGCGAAAGTCACTATCATAGATGACTTCGCGCATCATCCGACCGCTGTCCTCGAAACGCTCAAGGGCATTCGCAATCGATTTCCGAATCGGCGCATCGTTGCATTGTTCGAGCCTCGATCCAATACCAGCCGCCGAAAGATGTTTGAGCATACATATCCAGCAGCGCTCGCGACGGCTGATCTCATCGGAATCAAGACTCCGCCATACCGCGCTGAAGTAGATGCCGGCCAAGACTTGCTGGATCCGCATGTGATCGAGCGCGATGTGCAGGCTTTGGGCAAGGAAATAATCCTGACTGAGACTACGGATGAACTCGTCGCTGCAATGGCGCCGCATATTCTGCCGGGCGATGTGATCGTCGTCATGAGCAATGGAGCATTCGATGGCATTCATGGAAAGATCGCTGATGAATTGGGGAAAGATTAAGTAATCCATGAGGAGATAGTGTATTATTGGTATATTCATATGAAAAATAAACACCATCGCGATCGCGGCTTTACGGTATTGGAATTGCTTGTGACGGTCGCGATCATCGCGGTATTGTCGACGGTAATCGTTACCATGACGAATAGCGCCAGGATCAAAGGCAGGGACGGCAATCGCGTCTCACAAATCAGACAGATACGCTATGCGCTCGAGCAGTATCGATTGGTGAATGGCCAATATCCTCAATGTTTATATGTAGCGGCGGGCTGCGGCACGACGCTCAATGGCACGACTTTCATGAAAAACGTTCCGGTTGATCCCAAGACTGCTGCGCCTTATGCATATGCAGGTCTGGCCACAAGTGCGGGAGGATCAACGTGTACCAGCTATCATCTAGGGTCCACTTTGGAAGACAAAAACAACCAATCCCTTCGAAATGGTTCCGATGCTCCTGCGACTTTGAATATCTGCGCCGGAAGCCTGGCAGACTTCGCAGGCTTGTCATATAGCTCAACCGCTCTGCTTCAGTGCAGCGGAGTTTCAGGAGTTCCTCAGCCTTCAGGCGCTGCTACAGCGGAATCATGCTATGACGTGGTGCCTCAGTAGGAAGTATTGCCCCAATGGGGAAAAACCTTTATAGTACCCTCTACCTCAAGACATTTGCCTTCTTGCTAAGTCCTCGGCCTACTTATTCGGGCTCTAACAACTCCTGCGGAATCGCAAGAAGGCAAAGTCCCGACGTAGAGGAATTCTTAAACACGATGAAACTATCCAATATCCGCAATTTCAGCATCATCGCCCATATCGATCATGGCAAGTCTACGCTGGCCGATCGAATGCTTGAGCTCACACATACCATCGAAAAGCGCAAGATGATGGATCAGGTCCTCGACAATATGGAACTGGAGCGGGAGAAAGGAATTACGATCAAGATGCGGCCTGTGCAGATGAGATATAAGTCGCCGATAGATCTCAATGCAGAGGCTATCGACGAAAAGACCGGCAGCGTTACCGCGCATGCGTATAAGGCGGGCGAGGAATTTCAGCTTAACCTCATCGATACTCCGGGACATATCGACTTTTCATATGAAGTATCGCGAGCGCTCAAGGCCGTAGAAGGATGCATTCTTCTCGTTGATGCGACGCAGGGCGTACAGGCACAGACATTGACGACGCTTCGCATGGCGCGCGATACGGGTCTCACTATCATCCCGGTTCTCAGCAAAGTGGATTCGCCGCTCGCTCGCATCGACGATATCAAAAAGGAAATGTGCACATTGCTCGGCTGCAAGCCCGAAGACATCATGGCGACATCTGGAAAGACAGGGCAAGGCGTCGATGTTTTATTCCAGGAAATCATCAAGCATATTCCGCCGCCGCATGAGGAGATCGAGAATTCGAATTCATTGCGCGCTCTGGTCTTCGATTTTCAGTATTCGAATCATAAGGGCGTCATCGTATATATCCGCGTGATGGAAGGATCCGTTGCGAAGGGCGATGATCTCTTATTCAAGATTGCAGATGAAAAATTCAATGCCCTCGAAGTCGGAATCTTTACGCCTGAGGAAGTTCCTGTTGAGCGATTGAATGCTGGAGAAACCGGCTATATCGTGACGGGAATCAAGCGTCCCGGCATCGCATCGGTAGGAGATACTATTACTTTGTATAAAAAACCTCTGCCTGAGCTTGCAGGATATATGCAGCCGGCACCCGTGGTCTGGGCATCCGTATATCCGGAGGATGCTGACGATTTCGAATTGCTGAAGCAGGCGCTCGGACGATTGCGATTGTCGGACTCGGCTTTTTCTCATGAAGAAGAATCATCTGGCTCATTAGGTCGCGGATTCCGCTGCGGATTCCTCGGGCTGCTTCATCTCGAAATCATCACCGAGCGATTGAAGCGCGAATTCAATCTCGAGCTCGTCATCGCCACGCCAAGCATCACCTATGAAGTGAAGCTCAAGAATGGCAAGGAAGTCACGGTATATTCGCCATCGCTTTTCCCTGATCATGGAAACTATCTCGAAGTGCATGAGCCATGGATGAAGCTCAATATCATCTCTCCTTCGGATTATGTCGGCCCCGTATATCAGCTGCTCTATGATCATGAAGGCGAGCTTGTCGATTCGGAGACATTCGGCGATGGGCGAACGAGCATGCATATCAAGATGCCGCTTAGAGAATTGATGCGAAACTTTTTCGATGAATTGAAAAGCGTTTCGTCAGGCTATGCATCTCTTTCATATGAATTCGAATCTTTGCGCAAGGCTGAAGTGGTGCGCATGGATATTCTCGTAGCAGGGGAGCCTGTCGAAGCATTCACGCGAGTGATTGCGGAGCGCCGCATCGATGAGGAGGGAAATAAGGCCGTCGACAAATTGGAAGCCGTATTGCCGCATCAGATGTTCGTCACAAAGATCCAGGCTCAGGCCAATGGGCGCATCGTCGCATCTCGAACGAAGTCCGCTATGCGCAAGGACGTTATCGGCCATCTCTATGGCGGCGATGTCACGCGAAAGAATAAGCTTCTCGACAAGCAGAAGAAGGGTAAAAAGAAGATGAAGGAGCGAGGACAGGGAAATGTGAATATCCCTCATGAAGTTTTCCTCAAGATGATGAAGACAGGCGAGTGAAACAACCTCAAAGGAACGTAATTTTTCTGCTGAAAAATTACTCGGTAGTCGTTCCGTCGAACGACTAAAGTCCCTGGGACCCTTTTCTATTCTCCGGCTAGTGCTAATGCCACCCAAAAAAAGGGGCATTGACCAAATGAATTTCTCGTGTACTATTTCGCCTGAACTAGGTTCTTTGCCATGTGCATTGAGATGAGAATCGTCGGCTTTTTGTATAAAAAAGCCCATGCTTCTCATCTCAATCGCTACGTCTTCTTCGTGGAAATTGGTATGAGATATCCCCTGATAAACCCGCAATCCAAACTACAACCGAGCTGAACGCTCCTACATATCATGTCAAGACCCGTAACTCTATTCACCGGCCAATGGGCCGATTTCTCGCTCTTTGGTGTCAATGAAGCCAAGGGCCAAGCCAAGCCGCTGGCCGAAATGATCAAACGCTTCGGCTATGACGGCGTCGAGCTGGCTTGCTGGGGCGATCATTTCGATCCTGGCAAAGCCGTCTCTGACGAAAAGTATTGTCCTGAACTTCGCGGAGCGCTTGAGCACACCGGTCTCGAATGCCATGCGATCTCGACCCATCTCGTTGGCCAGGCCGTCTGCGACCTGATCGACGAGCGCCACAAAGTGATCCTCCCGGATCATGTCTACGGTGACGGCGATCCCGAGGGGGTGCGTCAACGCGCCGCCGACGAGCTGAAGCTGACCGCAAGGGCCGCACAGAAATTCGGAGTCAACGTGGTCAATGGATTCACCGGCTCGAGCATCTGGCACCTGTGCTATAGCTTCCCTCCCGTTCTTCCGGGACAGATCGATGCCGGCTACAAGGATTTCGCAAATCGGTTCGGTCCGATCCTCGATGAATTCCAGAACTGCGGGGTCAAATTCGCTTTGGAAGTCCATCCGACGGAAATCGCTTTTGACATCGCCAGCGCCGAGCGCGCGCTCCAGGCCGTCGATTACCATCCGGCATTCGGCTTCAATTACGATCCGTCGCACTTCGGCTACCAAGGCGTGGACTATGTCGGTTTCATCCGCAAGTTTTACGATCGGATTTTCCACGTCCACATGAAAGACGTGGCCTGGAATCTGGGCAATGAAGCCGGGGTCTTCGGCGGTCACGTGGATTTTCACAAGCCTAACCGTTACTGGGACTTCAAGTCCGTGGGCCGCGGCGACATCGACTTCGAGAAGATCATCCGCGCGCTGAATGACATCGGCTACAAGGGCCCGCTCAGCGTCGAATGGGAAGACGGCGGCATGGATCGCGAGTTCGGCGCTACCGAGTCCTGCGCCTACGTCAAAAAGATCGACTTCCCGCCGTCGAACATCGTCTTCGATGCGCAGTTCGACAAAGCGAAGCAGAAGAAGAAAAAGTAAGTCCGCTATTTCTTCTCGTGAGCATATAAAACTGTTATCAGCCGGTCCCGGTGCGCTTCAGCGCCGGGACCGGTTTTCTCTTTTTTCATAAAAATAAAATCGCGCGAACTAAAAAGGCGCCCGACCTGTGAGGTGGTGGGCGCTTGTTTTTTTGCACGCACGGTGCGCGCTCGGCATGCGGTGAATGCATGCCGCAAGGTGTCCTGGAGATGGTGGGTGCCAGGTGCCTTGGGTTTTTGCCGCAATTGTTTTTAATTTTATCAAAACTTAATCTCTATCATGATTGCGACAGCAGATAGAGCGTCACATTGCCGGCATATATGTTATGCGATTTCTTGAAGCCCGCGATGCGTTCAGATGGGCAGCGCATGATGCGATAGGGCAGGGATTTTTTCTGCAGCCATTTATTGACCTGCACGATTGCAGTGCCCCAGGCATATTGGTAAGAATTGCCGCAGCCTTTGGCAATGACGTCGAGCTCGACAAGCGGAACCGGATTCGGCTTCGATTCATATATATGATTGAGCAATGGATGCCAGTTCCAATCTTCGGCATTTTGCTCGAGCAATTGTCCCAAAGCGGACCATTGGTCCTTGCTGAGATCCGAATGCTGCGGGTCGAGAGACAAGGGCGCTGATGCTTCGGCTGCGGCCGGCGCAGAAGGTTCCTCGGCTGGCATCGGATGAGTCTCTGATGCGGCTTTGCGATCCGCTTCGGTCTCTGCGCGTGTCCTGCGGCCTCGGTCTCTTTTCGATGAGGCAAGCGGCCGGCGCTCGAGAGAATAGCCCGTGATCGTCGGTCCGTATGCGGGAGTGCGATAGAGGAGAAAGGGCGTCTTGGTGCGGTTTCGCAGCTTGTCATTGATTTCGGCAATGAGGGCTTCGACGCTTTGCACGCTTTTGATCCGCTCTTTCTTGGTAGCGCGCAATGCTTCAATCGGGACAAATAGGCTGGTCTCGCCGACGCAATGGCGAAAGAGCATGAGCAATATCGTGCCGCGACTATGCGGCAATGGCCGGACTGCCGCGAGCATATCGCGCCATTCCTGCTCTGTTATTCTTTTGGCATCTGCTTTCTGCCGTGGCGCATCCTTTGCGATGATCTGCGGCAGCGCGGTATTTGATGCGGCTTCGATTCGCGATTCAGATGCTGCTTGATCGAGCGCGGAGTATGCGGTCATGATGAGCGCAGCTCTCTGAATGCCCGAGTGGATATGGGTCGGGGACCCGTTGTCTGGAACATCACCATTTTCAAGGTTCATGGCTTTGATTTTCCGAATATGTCTGTTTTGTATAGATGAAAACTCGTCCAAGGTATATCCGTGCGACTGGCTTCCTCTACCATAAGTCTATGCCTGTGCAAGCCGTCTGTCTAATGGCTTGAGTGCATAAGGTGCATAAGGTTCTTTCTCGGTTCATTTTTTTACATTTGACATGCGGGTGTGCTAGGCATATCCTTGTGTAAAAAAGTTCCGTTGTTTTTTCCAAAGAACAACACCAAAAAACAAAACCAAATTGCCGCTACCGTGGCATAGAAAGGAAAGCATGAAAATCAGATGCGCTTACGGAACAACCCGGTTTGTGATAATTGCCGGCCCCTTTGCTATCAAGTTTGCAAGATTCAGGCTCATACGCTTCTTCGCTCGAATAATTCTTTGGCCAATAATGCGCCATCGCTACAATATGCCGATGAAGTTCGTGCTTATGGAATACCTTCGAGCAGGGGTTCGGAGCAATCGTCAGGAATATGCGTATTGGAAACGTTCGCATGATCCTCGCGTGATGCCCGTGAAATGCAGCCTGCTTTTCGGAATCGTGAACATCCAGTCATCAGGCGACAGGGTCAGCCAAGAAGACATACGCCGCGAATCTCCGTTGGCCCGGCTCGATCAAGCGGCTGGGCAAGTATGTGACTCTCTGAGGGCTGAACAGTTCGCGAGAAACAGAGACGGCGCAATCCTTCTGGTCGATTATGGTCATATGGATGCCGAGGTCATTCTCGTGAGGACGATTCCGACACCGCGTCTTTCAGGGGCGGTTACTTCCAGTGTTTAGATGGAGGTTGCCGCTATGCTAGCCGTATTGAATCATAAACAGCCCGTATCGGTTCGCCGATACGGGCTTGCCTTTTTATATAAAAACTCTCTAGACTCTAATACGCTGAAATTCCTGGCATATACAAGAGGATCATTGAAATGATGATCAGGATGACGAGGATATACCAGACAATCTTGATGGCTTTCTTGGCTCGGGGGTCGAATAGCATAAGTGCTTGATAGTGTACTATAATACGTCTATTCAATCTAGGCATTATGCGAGAATTTCAAGACAAGCAAAAGATAAAGAAGCGCCTATACTCCAAGACATCGGTATTGGTGCTGCTTATCATTGTCATCTTCATCGGCCGCGGCGTGCTCAGCGTCTATGCGAAGGAGAGCAGCAGCAGGATGGAGTTGGAATTATTGGAAAAAAAGAAAGCCGAGCTCGATTCGCGCCTCGCAAGCGTCTCCGCCAACAATAGCCGGCTCCGAACCGAAGAGGGGATAGAGTCCGAGATCCGCTCAAAATTCGATGTGGTCAAGGCTGATGAGGGCGTTATCGTCGTCGTCGATGAGAAATTGCCTGTGCCCGTAGAGGATACGAGAGGCTTTATGAAAAAATTCTGGGACTCCGTGACCGGCGCTTTCAAGAAGTCTCCTCCTGGTGAAAAAAATACCGAACCGACTGAATAGGCGGGAAAAGGCTCTAATCCGCCCTGGAAATGAGATGCCGATCCAGGGCTATTGACTTTGCCTGTGGTTTGTAATATACTATTCATCAGGTACGGACCATGACTTGTTGGTAACCGGAACGCCCTGGGTCACAGCACAAAAGTGCTTTTCCTGCCTGGTCGGCTCGAACGACCCAGGGCGTTCCACCCCCAACAAGAAACAGTCGCGGATTATTCCGCAGCCGTAACCGTTCTTTCCAGCTCTTTCTTTCGCTCTCTGCATATGTCTTAAGCATCTGCCGTTAGCGCCCACCCTATAGGTGAAGCAAATCCAATTCGGACGCTTCGCCTTTTTCTTTTTCCCAATTTCTCTCCCGACCCTCCTTCGCAGGAGGCACTTTGTAATTTTTTAATAAAAATCAATCGACGAGGACAAGATTGGGGAATACATATGCGGCGCGGAAATTTGATGCTAGAATATTTACAAATGAAACAACAAAGACTCGATGGGCTCGCCGACGGAATATTCGCAATCGTAATGACGCTCCTCGCTATCGAATTGCATGTGCCGACGGTCGCTTCGAATAGCCCGGGCATACTCTGGCATGAGCTTGAAAAGAGCTGGCCGGTGCTCGTCAGCCTGATCCTGAGCTTCGCTTTGCTTTTTACATACTGGCGCGCCCATCACTATATCGCTTCGGTCTATTCAAAGAATGTGACGGTGCCTTTTGCAAATATCAATGCGCTCTTCTTTCTCACGATCGTATTCGTGCCGTTCACCGCGCATCTGCTCGGACAATACAATCACAATATCATAGCGATCGTAGTCTATGGGGTGAATGTCATCCTGATCGGATTGGTTTTGTTCTGGATGAGAAAACATGCAGAGCATAGCCCTCACATCGAAACCGTACCGATCACCAAGGCGGATCATCGCAGCGGGTATATCCGAATTCTATTTCCCGTTTTTGCGGCCCTCTTTGCAATCATCGTAGGATTCTGGGATACGAATGTCTCGCTGATCGTGTTTACGATCGCCATTCTTTTCAATCTATTGCCAGCGAGCTCGAATATCATCCATCGATGGCTTGAGCTTTGGTTCTCTGATGATGAGGATGTGCTCGAGACGAATTATCTCGGAAGCATAGATGTGAATTCTCTGGTTCATCATTATGCCCGCGATTTGCGATTGGTGCCTCCGCGAAGTCCATATGAAAAAATCGCCGGGTTCGTCCTCCTTGCTAGAACCATCGATGTCTGTCGCGCTCATCTTACTCATAAGCTCGGCGCCTTCAAGTTCAATGGCCCGCTTGAGCAGAAATTATTCGCATTCAAGGATATCGATCCGGAAGAATTCGAGAAGTCCGTCGCGCGCGGCCTTACCGACGATGAGATCGGCCATTGGTTCATCTCGCATGGTACGGATAAGACAAAGAGGGAAATCACGATGTGGTCAAAGGCTTTTGAAGGCCGATTCGATTCCGTCGAGAAGGATGATAAGGAAAGCTTTGCTCAGACATTTGTCAACAATCGCCCTCCACAAGAGATTTGACAGTCGGCCAGCATAGGCATACGATTATATGCAGGAGAGCGAATGCGCAGCAATGCCAAATTCAGCTCGGTGCGCGCCAATGAGGCCGCATGAAATCTTCTCATCAGTTGAGGCGGCAAACCATTTGCTGGCAACCATGCGCCGGGTACTTTCCGCGGCAGGGGGCGCTCGAGCGCGTGGTTGTCGGCGATGGTCGCCGCACTTGATCGATGAGATCGGATTGGCTTGGAGTGTGGTTTGAGGTACGTGAAAAAAGGCAGAGCCGGTGATCGCTGCAAGATACGTTAAGGATGGGTTTCCTGCAGGTTTCCCTCTGATATTCGTGAGCAAGGCCATAGGGCCTATTGCGATCACCGGCTCGGGGCCAGGCGTCCCGATCCATTCAATTCCAAGTTCGATCTTTTGATTTTTGATACAGCTTCCGGTCAGATGCAACGCTACTCCTCTTAAGGGGAGGGAGAGCGTCAGTCTATCCCGCATATACCGGAGGGAGGAAAGGCTCCGGCCGCAGCAAAACTCGCCGAGGTGGCGAGTGCGCTGCGGCCGGATGCCGCACCAATATAGAAGCGACGCCAATGGCGACGCTTTTTTCGTATATTTTTTTATATTTCGCCTATCGCGAGGTTTGCGCGGGCGGATGGCGATTGCGCAAAATGGATTTTCTGGCAGTATTACTACTGCTTCGTCGAATGGGAGGCCGCCGCCAACGATTCGACAAGGCGGAGCTCTCGCGAACCGTCTTTGGCAAAACGGCTATGCGGCTATTCGAAGCCGTATCATGCGAGGTAGGGTACCTGTTGTTCTCGGAGGCCGTTCCTCCGCCAAAAGAACTCAGGGCATAGCCCCTCTGTTTCTGGGTTTGGCTCAGATCAGATACCGCCCGGCTCATTGCCGTGGACCGTTGCCCATAATGCTTTTTGATGATGTTATTCCACTCATATGAGGGGTCACGACAAATTCACAGCACGGGCGACGGTCCTTTTTTCTCATAAGATAGTATAATGGCCTCACTCTAATCATCACAAATGACAGAAACCGAAATCCCAAAATATACGCCGGAAGAAAAAGCCGAGCTGCAAAGAAAGATAGAAGAAATCGAGGCGAGGATGTCTCAGGCGGATTTTTGGGCTGACAATGCCGCGGCGCAGGCCGTGGTCGCGGAATATCAGGATCTCAAGGATGAGCTCGAAAATGGTCCGCGCATAAAGGATGCGAATGCCGGGCCATATGATGGCGGAGGTGCGATCGTCACGATTTTCGCTGGCGCAGGCGGAGACGATTCGGAGGATTTCGTATCGATGCTTTTTCAGATGTATTCGAAATATATTGCGAAAAAAGGCTGGGCCGCAGGCATCCTTCATGAGCATGAGAACGATCATGGCGGCTATAGAAATATCTCATTCGAGATCAGCGGCAAGAGCAATGGGATGGGGCCGTACGGTTTGCTCAAGCATGAGAGCGGCGTGCATCGGCTCGTGCGAATCTCTCCTTTCAATGCAAAGCAGATGCGGCATACCAGCTTCGCGCTCGTCGAAACTATTCCGAAATTCGACACTGGTGGCAAAGGCGGCAAAAGCGGCGCGGAAGCGATGGAGATTCCCGATGACGATCTCGATATCACCTATGCGCGAGCGGGCGGACCTGGCGGACAGAATGTGAATAAGCGCGAGACAGCGGTGCGCATCGTGCATAGGCCGACCAAGATTTCCGCGCATGTCAGCAATGAGCGATCTCAGGCGCAGAATAAGGAGCGCGCTCTCGCCATCATCAAGGCCAAGCTCTATGCTCGCGAAGAGGAAGAGCGATTGGCAAAAGAAAAAGGCATGTATGTTTCAAAGACGACGGACAATGAATGGGGAAGCCAGATCCGCTCATATGTCGTGCATCCATACAAGATGGTCAAGGATCATAGAACGGGTTTCGAAACGAGCCAAGTGGACAAAGTCCTCGGCGGCGAAATCGACGGATTCATCGAAGCGATGCAGCGCGGCGATAAGGCAGGCGAGAGTGGCGGCGCCGGCGCCGATGCGGATGCATAAAGCATGATTGTGAAGTTTTGATGAAAGTTGTTCAAATTGGCCATATGCAGCGCCCTCAACTCGCATTGCGCCGGCCGGCGCAAATTGCTAAAATATAGCCCATGCTTCGACTCGAAAAAATAACCAAGCTTTATACGGATAATTCGCTTGCGCTGGATGGAGTGACTTTGCACATAAAGCCAAAGGAGTTCGTAACGATCGTCGGCCATTCTGGCGCCGGCAAATCGACCCTCCTCAAGATGATTCTCGGAGAAGAGAAGCCGACCGACGGCCATGTCCTCTTTGAGAGCATGGACATTTCCTCTTTGGATAAAAAAGAGATCAATGAATATCGCCGACGAATCGGCACGGTATTCCAGGACTTCAGGCTTTTGCCCGACAAGACCGCATATGAAAATGTGGCATTCGCCATGGAAGCCGCAGGGCGAACTGATGAGGAGATCGCAGCGGATGTACCGCATGTGCTCGAGCTCGTGGACTTGCACCGCAAGATGCATTCTTTCCCAGGACAATTGTCAGGAGGGGAAAAGCAGCGAATCGCCATCGCGCGAGCCATCGTCAATCAGCCTGATCTCATCATCGCTGATGAGCCTACGGGAAATCTCGATCCTGCCAATACATATGAAGTCGTACAGATTTTGAAAAAGATCAATGATCTCGGCACGACAATCCTCCTTACTACGCATAATACCGGCATCGTGGAGCATATCGGCCGCCGCGTCATCTCGATGAAGAATGGCAAGGTCGCGCATGATAGCCCGGATGGGAAGTACGTCATATAAGACGAGCGCGCAGCAATGAGGTGCTGCGGCCCAAATTTTTTCACAAAACAAAAACATGCTCATAACAAAAATAAAAAGAACATTAAAGTCGGGATTCGTCAGCTTCTGGAGAAATGGCTATGTCTCGCTCGCATCAGTGCTCGTGATGACGGTGACTTTGCTCGTAATCTCTTCGATGTTCCTGTTCGGCGCAATGCTCAAGTCGACCCTGACTACGATTCAGAACAAGGTGGACATCAGCCTCTATTTCAAGACGGAAGCTCCCGAGGCGGATATCATGGTTTTCAAGAAGCGATTGGAAGGGCAGCCGCAGGTTGAAAGCGTCGCTTACCTTTCTCGAGACGAGGCTCTCGCACAGTTCCGAGATCGGCATCAGGATGATAAGTCAACGCTTGCCGCTCTCGATGAGATCGGAGGCAATCCTCTCGGCGCAAGCTTCAATATCAAGGCAAAGAGCCCGAGCGAATATGAGGGCATCGTTTCCTATATCAAAAACGTCCAGGATTCCGATTCATCAGCGGGCAGCGCAGGAGACATCATCGACCGCGTGAACTATGCGAATAATAAGCAGGCCATCGATGCATTGTCGAATATCATCGATTCTTCGAATAAGCTCGGCTTCGCGCTCATCGTATTCTTTGCATTCGTCGCCATCCTCATCACATTCAATACCGTGCGATTGGCGATCTATGTTTTCCGAGAAGAAATCTCGGTCATGCGACTCGTCGGTGCCAGCGAAATGTATATCCGCGGTCCATTCCTCACGGTCGGCCTTATGTATGGAATCGTTTCTGCCATCCTCACGATTCTGATCTTGTTCCCAGTCGCATATTATGTCGGTCCGATCACGGTCAGCCTTGGCACGGGCATCAATATCTGGGCATTCTATATGGCGAACTTCTTCTCGGTCTTCGGCATCGTCATCGGCGCTGGCGCAGTGCTCGGATTCATTTCGAGCTATCTTGCGGTGAGGAAGTACCTTAAGGTGTAAAGGTGTAAAAGTCGCCGCAGGTAGCTTTTACAATAATACAGTGCGGGTTGAATTTTGATTTTGCATTTGTTTTTTATAAAAAAGCCCGGGCCTCGCCATCAATAGGCATAGGTCCGGGCTTTTGCTTTGAGTCATGGGTCATCGGGATCGTGGCCCATATCGTATCCAAGGCCGTATTCTTGCCTGGCATCGTCGCCAAGCGAATAATACGATTCATCGTCTTCGCATGCTGGATTTTCATCCAGCCAATCATCCGCCTTTTTACGCTCCTCGGCCTCAGCGGCAGAAAGGCGGGCGCGAGCAGACATTTCGTCTGCATGGGCGCGAGCCGCTTCGGACTTCGATTGGAGTTCCCTGGAGACGCGGGCCAATTCCACTGCGCGGCTCTGCAGCTCCGCATATCTCTGCGCGGCTGCATATATTTCTGCCGTACGTGCATCGGAGAGGGATTTCCTTTCGGCATCTTCTTTTTCCTTTTTTTCGCGCTGCGCATTCTCGAGGCCTTGCGTAAAAGAATCCGCAGCCATCTTTCGAAGCAAGGGCTCAATAGGGTCGGGCGCATGGCTCGTCACGCTGAAGTCGCGGACATGCAGATCATGGTCTCCCGTAGGGCAGGGCATACGCTCATGGTTGATATTGCTTTCGCATATGTTCAGACGGAGTCTGGGAGGCGATGCGACGAATGTGAATTCGCAGTACCGTCCCATCGCGCGGGTGATATTTCGGATGAGGGCTTGTTCAAGCTTTGCCTTGTCGCAATGCCTGCAAGCGAATATCGATATGCGACAGGTCCAGTCAGTCGGGATCATGTATGTCGCATGCATATATTGAAAATCGATATGGATCGTTTTCTCAGTTGGCTCATGCCAGTGCGGGATTCGGGCTGCTTTGTCGGATTTACGCTTCTTGATTTTTCTCAGTATCACTCGGCCTCCAAAGAAAATGGCCAGTATGATTAGGCAGATGGCATACAAAACGGCGAACTGTGTCCAAGTCCAGCCGAGCATGCCGCCTAGGCCGATATTCGTCGGGTGGGGGTAGGTGTTCATTGTAAAGGGCGGGGGTTTGGGTTTGTGGGTCTGTGTTCCGAGAACAGCATACTCCTCGGGGCATGCAATGCAAGAATGGAGCGCCTCTTCGGCCCTGGTCCGGGTTGATTTTTAGGGCCAAAAGTGTTATCTTTTTGCCTATTGGGAGATCGTCTAATGGTAGGACAAACGGTTCTGGTCCGTTTAATTGGGGTTCGAGTCCCTATCTCCCAGCAGTTATGTGAGACCTACCTAAACGCCTAAAATGGCTGTTTAGGGGGAAGAGTTTTGAGAACCAGTCATGGGCTCGAACTTTCCCAAATCACACGATACTATTCCGTAAATTGCATACCTGCTGAGTGCAGTATCCAGAATCAAAAGACCACCTACATGGGTGGTCTTTTGATTTCTGTAGGATTGCTTTTGTTGTTAACTTATGTTAAGTCTAAGATATGACTAAAAACGATTACAGTCAATATCCCGAAATCTTAAGCCTTAAACAAGCTTGTGAGATTTTAAACTGCCATCCAAATACTCTAAGGAATTGGGACAAGAAGGGTATTCTAGTGCCTATCCGATTTGGCACAAGAAAGGATCGTCGATACAAGAAGTCGGACATCCTTAAGCTTATAAACCACTAATATGGACACAGAAGATAATAAAACATTAGCAGAACTTATCACTGAACTCCTTAGAACCAGTGAGCAGGAAATAAACAGCTACATAACTGAGGTTATTTCACATGTAAATCTAAAAGATACTAAAGCAGTGTCCCACTGCTACTTTCTTACTTTAGATGGAAACGGAAGACCTCAGACAAAAGATTTTGCAAGATTTATCGCACGGCATGTTGCCGATTACGCTATTCCTAGAAAGGAATTTGCTGAGGCTCAAAAGTATGATCGTGAGCACAATACTTCTACCAAGACCACACAATTGGTAAAGAAAGCCGAAGCATTGTTTACGTCTTTAAAAAAGACAGGTGAAGGTGGTGAGATGCTTCTTTATATCCTTGTACAAGAATTTTTGAAACTTCCGCAACTGATTTGTAAGATGCCCCTGAAAACAAATTCAGAACTTCATGTAAACGGTGCTGATGGAATACATGTATCCGTAGAGACTAACGAAAGCGGACAGGACATCCTTTCTCTGTATTGGGGAGAATCGAAACTGCATAAGGATATGAGTGGTGCTATCTCAAGTTGTTTCGAAAGCCTCAAGGAGTTCTTACTCTCTGACGGAGGAGAAGATGCTCCCGCTGAAAGAGATCTCCAGCTCCTCAGAGGCAATCTTGATGTTATTGATGAAAGGCTTGGGACAGTGATTTTGAAATATCTTGATAAAGATGACCCTCTTCACAATCAGGTTAACTACAAAGGTGTTTGTCTTATAGGTTTTGATTACGACAAGTATCCTGCGGTCGCAAATAGCGAAACGACGGAACAAATCAAAGCGAAGATACAAGCGGAAATTGAAGCATGGTCAACAAGCGTGATAGGTCAGATTTCCAAACATACAAACTTGAACACATTTGATATCCATGTGTTTCTTCTGCCTTTTCCCTCAGTAGAAGAATTTAGGAAGCATTTTTTAGAGGCACTCGGAATAAGCTATGAACCTTCCTGAAAAAATATACAATTTAGTTAGTTTCCAAAGGGATCTATTGAAGGTTATTAAATATTCAGTAACAAGGCTTTTTCCAGCCCTGAATCAGCAGGATGATCTATTTTCTTCTGTGAACTGGAATCATCTTTTGATGTGTGCGAGTGCTCTGGCTCATTCAGATAATCCAGACTGTCAGGATGCCGCCTTGAGAATTGCACAATGCTGTCTTACTCATCCTGATACCACTAAAAATCAGAGGGTTGCATCCTCAGTGATATTTCACAAGCTCACCAATAGACCTGCCATAGAACTTGCTCTCAAAAAAGAGCATTTGCCAGCTGACTATGAGAGTGACATCCCTCTGCCATTCCAGATGGAAAATACACAACGAGATGTTGAACATATCGTGTTCACGAAAGACACTAATGAACCAATTTATCTTAATAAGTTTCAAAAGGATTTTTACGATAAAGCTCACGCTTCTAGTTATGTAAGTGCATCCGCCCCAACATCTTCTGGAAAGTCTTTTATTTTAAATACCTTTGTTTTGGAGCAGTTGAGCGATTTGGGAAATCCAAAGAATATTGTATATCTTGTGCCAACAAGAGCGTTGATTAATCAGGTAGAGCAGGATTTTTCGGATCAGCTTTTTAAAAACGACAATCACTCCGTATATCTTAGTTCTGTACCTCAACTGCCTGACGATGAAGACGGAAGCAAGCCGAGTCTTCTCATCTTCACCCAAGAGAGATTGCACTGGTTTCTCAACGAGAACAAGGACTACCGAATTGATTTCCTTATCGTTGATGAGGCTCATAAGATTGGTGATGGAGGAAGAGGTGTTTTACTACAACAAAAGATTGAGGAACTGGTCAGCCGTTTACCTGATCTTAAGATGCTGTTCTGTAGTCCATTTTCACAGAATCCAGAGATACTCCTCGATGGTTTACCCAATCCTGAAAGAAAATCGACAATCGTCACAGAGTACGTTGCGGTTAATCAGAACCTTGTGTGGGTCTCTCAAGCATCAGGACATCCTCGTCAGTGGAGTATTGATCTCTGCCTAAAGACATACTCTATAAACCTTGGAACGCTTAGCACCAGGGATATTCTTGGAGAAAAAGATAAGCTCCCTATGTTTTGTCATATGCTTGGGTCTGAAGATGGCGGTAACATGATTTACGTAAACGGACAGGCTGACGCTGAAGATGTGTCAGAAAAACTCTTTGACCTTGTTGGTGAATCACAGGAAACTGAAGATGATGAAATAGAGGAGCTTATCGACCTAACCAAAAAGTTGATACATACAGACTATCTGCTAGCTAAGGTCTTGAAGAGAAAGATTGCGTTTCATTATGGCAACATGCCGTTGGTTATCAGAAAAGAGATTGAGAGGCTCTATACAGAGGGTCACATAAAATACTTAGTCTGCACCTCAACTCTGCTTGAGGGTGTGAATCTTCCTGCTAAGTCTATCTTTATCAGGAAGCCAAAGAGAGGTAATCGATTGCCGATGACAGAGTCTGACTTCTGGAACCTTGCGGGTAGAGCAGGTCGCTTAAAGAAAGAGTTCCAAGGAAATATCGTCTGTATTGATCCTGAAGAATGGGATAATAAGCCTGTCAGGGAAAAGACAAAGCATTTTATAAAAAGAGCTATTGCTGAAATATCTGAAAGCCGAGAGGATCTTCTGGATTACATAAAAGGCACTTCAGAAGGATCGTTCAAGCCCAATCTCGAATACGCATTCAGTTACTACTTTACAAAGTTTCTCAAAAATCAAAATCTTCAAGGAGAGCCTTTGGAAGCGAGTTACATAGCTGAGCTTGAGGCTGAGTGTGCGAGGGTAAAGGAAACCTTAGAAGTTCCTGAGGATATCGTTTACAGAAACCCTGGTATCAGCCCTGTCGCCCAGCAAAAGCTTTTAGAGTATTTCAAGAACTATGACAAGGATGTCAAAAATCTCATTCCTGTTTTACCAGACACAGAAGACGCGGCTCTAGGTCACTATGTTGCGATCATTAAAAGGATAAGCAAGATTCTCTCGGGTGATCATGAGGGTCTTGCTCCGTACCATGCAATATTGGTAATCAACTGGATGAATGGATATCCACTTGCACGAATCATCAGATCCAACATCACATATTGGGGCAGAAAAGAGCCACGTAGAAAGCTCTCCAAAATCATCCGAGATACGATGAGCGATATTGAGGAGTATGTTAGATTCAAATTTGCAAAATATTCTTCTTGTTACATAGATATTCTCAAATACTATCTTGGCAACGAACACCCTGAACTCCTAGAATCTGTACCACAGTTGAACATGTGGGTTGAGTTCGGTGTTTCGCAGAGGACTCAAATATCCCTCATTAATCTCGGTCTGAGTAGACACACTGCCATTGAATTGTCACAGTATGTTGGAGATATCAATCTTGGAAGAAAAGAGTGTATAGAATGGCTCTTGGCGAATGATGTCTCGATGTTTGAGATTGCGCCTGCTGCAAAGAAAGAAATTGGTAAGCTCAAAGAAAGTCTACAGAGAAGGCTTCGTTAATTCTTGATCACACTGAGTATCTTTTCTTTCAGTACCAACTTGCTTCTCAGATGACTTAATAGTTCTCGTTTTTCGTACAGCGGTCTTTTTCTTAGTATGTGTTTTGCGTAGTTTCTGATGTCTACTTCCTTTATCTTCACTTTCTCTTTGACCTCTCGCCCCAGTACTGATTCTTGGAATTCATTATGTGATTCAATCTCAGTCTTGATCCTGTCTTTCATTCCGATCTCGTCCAGCGAAATTGTATCTAGAACCATTGCTAGTTGCTCAATTAGATCTTCCTCTCGGATGTACCCGCAAGGGCAGTCCTTGTCTTTAAACTTCGTGCATCCATAGTAGACGTAGCGATTTGTCGTACCATCTTTGAGCTTCTTGAATTTCTCGTCAGCGGTTATGCCTGATCCACAGAGTCCGCAGGTTATCATCTTGGTAAAAGCGAACTCTTTATCTTGAGTCCGCGTCAGATGATCATTATTTATCTTGTCTTGCACTTGGTTATATAAATCTTTGGTGATTATCGGCTCGTGCTTTCCGACATACCATTGTCCGCTTTCTTTTGGATATTCAAATTCACCGTAGTAGAAGGTGCTTTTGAGAATGATATACACATTACTCAGTGTCAGGGGCTTTCCGTGTTTGGTCTTGAATCGTATATCCTCAGCCAACCATTTGAATAGCTTTCGTCCCGACCAACCATCATAGGCTACCTTCTCAAACATCAGCTTTATCACATGACTCCTTTGTTCGTCCAACACCACCTCACACTTCTTGTTCCTGTCTGAATGGCTCAGATATCCGGTTGGAGGCACTGATGGCCATAAGCCCATCTCACATCTCGCTCGAAGTCCTCGCTTCACGTTTACCATCTTGTTGTCGTTCTCAAGCTTTGCTTGTGATCCGAGAATCATGAGCAAGAACTTCTCATTTGGATTGTTCGTGAACTTCTGTCCATAAGTCCGAATTTCGTGTAGAAGCTTCTGATCCATCAGGTCTACGACCGATCCAAGATCACCAGCATTTCTCGATAGGCGATCAGGTGCCCATGTCAGGATACCGTTGAATTTACCTTGCCTGATTTCATTGATCAGCTCGTTATATACCGGTCTTTGCCCAACCTCCTTAGAGGAGTGCGATTCACGCTTGATTTCGACTATTTTTAAACCCTCTCGCTCGGCGAGACTTATCATCTCTTTAACCTGCGATTCTATTGATAATGCTTGCTTATCTTCTTGCTCCGTTGATTTGCGAGCATAGAGACAGTACTTAATTGGTACGACCTCGTCAGGAGTCACTTGTAGCGGTTTTTGTATTTTCATACAACTACATTGATGACGCTGATCGCTCTAGGAGTCTAGAGCGTCCTAGACCCATTAAGTTGGTAACTTTTCTCCTCTAAACTCTGTTGTTTAGTCTCTAAAAAACTCACTATTTCTTGTACTGGCAGGAGTCTCAAGAATAACTTCAGGTATCATTCCAGAAATATAAGCGCGCAATTCTTTTATTGAGTATGCACTGCCGTCACATCTCTGATAGAGCATTTCCGCTAGACCGAATTCTCCTTTATCATCCTTATACAAAAATTGCATTGATGCCATAGCGTCGTAATAGTATTGTGCTCCTGAAAGCCATAGCTGAGAAAGCCAATCGGGCATCTTCTCATATTGATATCTTGAAAGTCTCAAGTCGCTTGGATTTTTCGTCTTTGTTTTAGATAGATCTTCCAAGATTTTAGAATCCTTTCTTGCGAATGCTTCCTTAAGTTTCTTACTTCTTGTTTCCAATTCCTCTTGCCAATGCATTAGTTCGACATCCACCTCGATAATGTATTCAAATTTTGGAAGTAGAGATATCTGACGGTTAACTTTTTCTTGATCAATACTCTTTTTGGTTTCTAAAAGAGTATCTCTTGTGAGTCGAGCTTGGTATACAGTAAAGCCAAGTGCAATAAGTGTTGCAATTGAGGTTACTATTGTGATTATATCCATTGTACTTAAGCAGTCTCCCATATTTCTATTTTACTAAAATTGAGCCCTTTTAGATACCGCATAGTCTTCAAATTCAGCTGTTGGTAACCGATGCTTCGCAAGGCTCCGAATCTAAGCTAGAGTCTAGATAGATAGCTCGATTTTTGCTATCATGTACACATACAACAAAGACCTAACCCCTTAGAAAACGCTTAGTTTCCTTAGGATATGGTCGGAATATAAAACCGCTACAGTATAGAAGACTCCTCGTCAGAGTCACTGTAGCGGTCGTGTACCCGAAAGGGTATATGGGTCTGACCGAAAGGTTGGATCACAATGGCGAGGAGTCTTCTGTCTCACGACTCAAGATTCTTCGTCTATTATTAAATTAATAGGCTAAAACCGCTACAGTGGCTTATGAAAAATAAATTACGAACATGTGTGTTCGTGCTAGGAATCTTTGTATTCCAAGCATCAATCGCACACGCAACAGATTACAATTATCTCCCAGCTGATGTTGGGATAAAACAAAAGGAAGCACTGTCGGCTTTAGAATATCGATTAAGAAGTCTTGAGTCGCAACTGTCGAATAATCCATCGGCTTCAATCAGTACTATCAACGCCCGAATATCTGAATTAAAGTCAGAGCGAGATGCGGAGATAAACTACATCCGTGGTCTCTACGCACAAAGTGGAATCTCAAACCAAGCAGACGCAAAGGTTGCCGAGATAACCGCAAAATACGCATCGCAGATAAGCGAACTCGAATCACAGAAGTCATCGTATCAATCTCAGTCAGACACTAATGCAAAAGAAGCAGAGATTGCCGAGCTGAAACTGAAAATCAAACAGCTCGAATACGACATGCAGACTGCCGAGTACGAAAGAGCGACTGAGATTCCAAAGTCATCAGCTACCATCTACGATTTATACGACTGGCTTGAGACACTACCTCCCGACGAATGGTCTGCCCAACTGAATCTCCTTAAGTCGATGAATCCTGAGAACTACAAAAAGATTGAGGATATCTATAGAGTAAAACATCCTGAATTTTTCTCACAAGCAACTGAGACAGTAGCTCCAAAGATTGTGCCTACTACCGCCGTTCAAAAGAAAACTGAGACAATCAAGAAGATAGAGTCGAAGCCAGAAGTAAAAGTGGAATCTACCACGACTTCAGTAGTCGAAGCTCCTGTAGTTGAGGAGGTAAAGACACCTGAACCGCTAAAAGAGACATTCGTGCAGAAAGTGTTCGGATTCTTCAAGAGGTTCGCTTTTTGGAAATAGTTATCAACAGTCAATTACCTAAATCACTTTGAAACATAGCGGTTTTTGAAAGTGACACGTATTTGTCTCAAAAAAGACACTTGCTGTATTGAGTTTTGTGCTAAAATACTCACAGAAGCACCAATACATCACCCATATCTAAAAACGGCTAAGATGGATTAATGCAAGCATCCTTAGTTAAAGTTCTATGCAACGTAGCTTAAATGGAAGAAACTTCAGAAACTATCTCATGATAGTGGACTGGCGAAGGTGACCATTCTGGCAATAGAAATATTTTTAACCCCCAAAGGTTAAAGGTCTTTCTATTGTTCAGGTCGATAAATATAGAAACGAGAACCCGCCTTTGGTATTAAAGATAACTTTGATATCGTAGGCGGTTTTTTGTTGCTTCTAGATTACTCACTAACTATCTAGAAAGTATATGAACAAAGAAAATCTAAAGATTGAGTACGTCTCAATCGACAGTCTCGTCGCAAACGACAAGAACCCACGCAAGTGGACGGACGAGCAAAAGAAACAGCTCAAGGAAAGTATCAATCGGTTCGGCAATGTCGATCCGATAATCGTGAACACGCACGAGGAAAGAATGAACGTCATCGTTGGAGGTCATTTCCGTGTGGAAGCGTGCAAAGAGTTGGGATACAAGAATATGCCAGTCGTGTTCGTGAATCTCACACCAGAAAAAGAAGCAGAACTCAATCTCAGACTCAATCGAAACCAAGGAGAGTTTGATCTTGATATGCTCGCCGAGTTCGACAGCTCGATGCTCCTCGATATCGGATTCACGTCTGAGGATATTGACGATATCTTCCCAATGGAAAAGAACGAGGAACAGTTTGATCTCCAAAAGGAACTCGAAAAGCTTGATATCACAGTCGATGCAAAGAAAGGCGAAGTATACGATCTCGACGGCTCACGATTGATGATTGGTGACTCGACCGTCGAGGCAGATATGCTCAAACTCATGGGAGAAAACAAAGCGGACATGGTGCTAACTGACCCTCCGTATATCCTCGATTATCTCAAAGGTAAAGGTCGAGGAAAGGATGGTCCAACTGTCGGATTCGGTTCAAAGAAGAATCGTCGCTATCTGGAAACAGATGTGTTGCCTGAGAACTTTTCAGATCTCTGGATGGCAAACGTCGCTAAGGTGCAAAAACCTGACTTCTCGATAATCATCTTCGAGAATCCGAAGAACCTTCGCACCATCTGGAACGCACTCGAAGTTCACTGGAAATATCGCAATACGATAACGTGGCATGTGCCAAATCGGATGCAGGGATTCTCAGCTTCAAACAAGTTCTTCAACAAGACTGATATCGCCCTTGTCGGTACTTCGGGAGAAGTAGATCTAAACCTCGAACCAGAAGAAGGATTGTTTCAAAACGAGTACGAGAATGCCATCTTCGCAACGTCAGGACATCCGCACTTCGAGCCATACGAGAAAGGAAAGAAAATTTGTCCCACGGACTTCATCTCGCATACCGCCGCAGACAAGAAGTCTTCTGGACAGGAGATTATATTCGGTACGAAGCCGATCGAACTCCTCGTACCGTATCTCAAAGTCCTTACAAAGAGAGACGACCTCATCCTCGAACCATTTGGAGGAAGTGGAAGCACACTCATTGCATCAGTGAAGATGGGTCGTCGTTGCTTCATCATGGAAAAGTCTCACGTCTATGCAGAAGTCATCATGAATCGCTGGGAGAAAGAGACTGGCAAGAAGCGTAAGAAAATAAGCTAGTCATGGCAGTAGATCTGAAGATAAAAAAGCAGAAGGAAGTTCTGCTGGAGCATCTGCGTACCGTTCCGATTGTGGAAGTGGCATGCAAGAAAGGTGGAATCTCACGAGCCACGTTCTACCGCTGGTGCAATGAAGACGAAGACTTCAAGGCAAACGTTGATAACGCCAAGGTCGATGGCGTGGAGAACATAAACGATATGTCCGAAGCTCATCTCATTGCTCTCATCAGAGAGAAGAAATATCAGGCGATTGCTCTGTGGCTCAAGAACAACCACCATCGCTTCATGTCTGAGGACAAGAGAGACCTGATACGAAAGGTGCAAAAGAAAACTGAGCTGAATGCTCAACAAAAGGAAATTCTCAAGGACGCACTCAAACTTTTCAAATGAAAAAACTATCTCCAGAAATAATACAGGCGGTCATCAATGATACCGCCGTGCGAACCGCACTCGTGTATCAAAATCACGAGGCATTTTGCAGTATCTATCTTCGGAGGCATTTGAAGTATGAGTTCGCTTGGTTCCATAAGGAGATGTTCCGCATTACCGAGTCATACCAACACAAGCTTAACGTGTTCATGGCATTTAGAGGTTCAGGAAAATCAACCATCCTGAACCTTTCTAATGCTCTGTGGAGTATCCTCGGAAAGCACCAGAAGAAGTTCGTGTTGATCGTTTCTAAAACCAGAGTCCAGTCCCAATCCCACTTCGACAACATCAAGCAGGAGCTAGAAGAAAATGAACTGCTCAAGAGCGATCTTGGTCCGTTCCAAGCGACCAAGGAAGACTGGGGTGCGTACACGATTGAGATTCCAAAGTACGGAGCGAAGATCATGTGTATCGGGGCAAATCAAAATATCCGAGGGCTCAAATATCGTGACCACCGACCCGACCTCATTATCTGTGACGACATCGAAGACGTAACCTCGTTTACCGATCAAGCTAAGGTTGACCTGCTTTACGAGTGGTTCATGGGAGAGCTTCTCTCCATCGGGGATGAGACAACCAACATCGTCGTTCTGGGAAACTTACTTGATCCAAGGTCAATACTGATTCGTCTATATAAGGCAATCAAGCATGACGAGATGTCTGGCATATTCAAGGCGTACCCACTTCTTGATGATAGGAATCGTATATTGTGGTCTGCGAAGTATCCAGATGCTAAGGCAATCAAGAACGTAGAACGAGGTCTGCCTAATCCAAGAAACCATGATCTCTGGACGGTATTCTCTCGTGAGTATCTCTTGGACATGTCATGTGTCGGCATCGATGATTTTATGGAGGAAAAGCATATGGAACCGATCCGTGTCGGCGGAAAGACAGCGAAGAGTTTTGAGATATCCGCTCCGATGTGGGGTATGGGACATATCAATTACTTTCCAGAACACGAGCGTCAGAATTTCAGCATGTGGTTTGACGACGAGGACGGGTATCCAGTGGAGCGATGGAAGAAGATAGAAGCTGAATATATCAAGAAAGGAAAGGTTGATGGTCCAAGCCTCAAGCGAGTACAGAACAGTACTCCAGAAACTCGATTCTTTGATTATCCAGACAGACCGAAGAGGTACAGATATTGGTATCTGGAGACGGATTATGTGCCACCGTCTAAAAGAATTAAGAAATAGTCAGATTATTGAAATGGGAATCTGGGTATAATTGTGTTGTTGACATATACCCCCTAGGGGGTATATGATGAGTAGTATGAAAACAGATAAAGAAAAATTAGTTCGGCGTCTTAAGATAATCGAGGGTCAGGTTCGGGGTCTTCAAGATATGATTGAAAAAGGTGCGTATTGCATTGATGTTATTACTCAAGCCTCTGCGGTAAAGCAGGGCATTTCTAATGTGGAAGACAAACTTCTTGAGCATCACCTTGGTCATTGTCTTGTAAACCAGATCAAGGAAGGAAAAGCAGCCAAAGCTACAGAAGAAATTATCAAAGTATATCGTCTAAAAAGAAAATAAAATGAAAATATCAATATATTTAGCATTCGGTCTTATGGTAGTTGGTGCGGTGTTAGGTGTTAGCTTTGGATATTACCTCACTCCCGAATACAAAGTTTCTATGTATGAGAAAAATACGATGAGCCTCGGTCAGGCTGATAGGACTTTTGATCTGCGATATGTAAATGCGATGATATCTCATCATCGTGGAGCGATGCTTTTGGCTGAGCAACTCGGAAAAAATACTGTTCGTCCTGAGATGAAGACTCTCTCACAAAATATCCTAAATGATGAACCAAAAACTATTGCTGAACTATATGCTTGGAAGAAAGACTGGTATGGAGACACTAAAACAGTGAGAGATCCAATCGTAGCAAATCTTGGACCTGCGGGCGATACATTTGATCTACGTTTTCTTAATGCCATTATTGCTCACCATGAAGCAGGGATAGTTATGACAAAAGAGACAAGATCAAAATCAAGTCGAGCTGAAGTTTTGAATAATGCGGATGCTGTCGAAGCATTTCTTTCAAATGGCTTACAGACACTCAAGGGTCTTAGAACTACTTGGTACAACATATAATCATCATGACTACACAAATCTTAAAAGTGAAAGGAATGCATTGTGCCAGCTGTGCTTCGATTATCACCAAAAAACTTTCGAGTGTGCCATATATTAATTCTGTTTCTGTAAATTATGGAAATGAAAAGGCAAAAATTGATTATGACGAAAGCCGTGTCTCAATTGATGTAATGAATAAGGAAATAAGCGAATTAGGATACTCCTTTGTCATGGGAGAAAATCAGGTTAATGCTGAACATAATCATACAGCCCCCAAAGAAAATGAACTTGATGAACTCAAAAATAAAACTGAGTTTATCATACCCATTACACTGGTGGTGTTTGTTCTTATGATGTGGGACATTCTTGCTCGGACAACTACATGGATGCCGAATCTACCGATTCCGATGGCTCTTTTTAATACCATTTCTATGGTCTTGGCAACTGTGGCATTGTTCTGGGTAGGTAAACCATATCTGCTTGGAGTGACAAGATTCATTAAGCACAGAGTCGCTAATATGGATACACTTATTGGTCTCGGCACGCTTGTTGCGTATACCTACAGTATTTTGGTTACACTTTCACCATCACTTGGAGTGCTACTACGTGTTCCCGAGTATACATATTTTGATGTCACCATTGTCGTCATTGGTTTTATAACTCTCGGTAAATATCTTGAAGCACGATCAAAGAAAAAGACAGGTGATGCTATTGAAAAATTATTGAATCTTCAGTCAAAGACAGCTCTTGTTATTCGAAAGGGAAACGAAGTGGAGGTGAAAATCGATGAAGTGGTGCACGGTGATAAAATCGTGATAAAGCCCGGCAGTAAAATACCTGTTGATGGCTCGATTATTGAAGGTGGTTCATTTATTGACGAATCAATGATTACTGGCGAGCCAATTCCTGTCGAAAAAAATGTTGGTGATTCTGTCGTCGCAGGAACAATTAATACCAACGGTTCATTTGTATTCGAAGCCAAAAAGGTCGGCAAAGAAACACTCCTATCCCAAATTATTAAAATGGTTGAAGATGCACAAGGCAGTAAGGCTCCGATAGAAGCCCTTGCAGATAGAGTGTCGGGTATATTTGTGCCAATAGTGCTTATCATTGCTTTTGTTTCTCTTGTTGTCTGGCTTTCAGTTGGTTCACAATTTATTGGATTCTCGCAAGCATTATCACTAGGCATTCTATCGTTTGTAAGTGTTCTTGTTATCGCTTGTCCATGTGCACTCGGTCTTGCAACTCCCACAGCAATCATTGTTGGTGTAGGTAAAGGGGCACGAAATGGAATCCTCATCAAAGACGCAGCTTCCCTAGAACATTTGCACAAGGCAGATACTGTAGTGGTAGATAAAACAGGAACCATTACTATCGGCAAGCCGTCTGTAGTTGATATACACAATAAATCGGATTTAAGTGACGAATCTCTCATAGGTATAATTGCTTCCCTTGAAAATAAATCAGAGCATCCAATCGCGCACGCTATTACGCAGTATGCAAAAAGTAAAAATATATCGTTAAAAACAGCGTCGGATTTTTCAATCATTCAAGGAAAGGGTCTCAAGGGGGTAATTGAAGGAAAAGAATATTTTGTCGGTAATGCAAAATTGATTGAAGTGCTTGGGGTTTCTTTTGATCAAAAGCAGTTAGAAAAATACACAGCTCAAGGGAAAACTCCAGTGCTTATGAGTACCAAAGATACGTTTCTTGGTTTTGTTATGGTAGCTGATGAAGTGAAGAAAGAATCAAAAGATGCTATCGCAAGCCTCCATAAATTGGGTATAAAAGTGATTATGCTTACAGGTGATGATGAGAAGACCGCAAAATACATCGCCTCTCAAGTTGGTATTGACGAAGTAATGGCTCATGTATTGCCCGAAGACAAGATGAATAAAGTCAAAGCACTTCAGGATCAGGGAAGAATAGTGGCCATGGCAGGAGATGGAGTAAACGACGCTCCCGCTCTCGCACAAGCCAATGTTGGTATTGCTATGGGTACAGGAACAGATGTCGCTATCGAATCTGCGGGTATAACACTGCTTCATGGTGATATCTCTAAACTGGTAAAAGCTATCAAGTTGTCACGAATCACTATGAGAGGAATTAAGCAGAACCTCTTCTGGGCATTTATCTACAATATTGTTGGAATTCCGCTTGCTGCTGGTTTATTTTATCCGATTTTTGGTTGGCTACTCAACCCAATCTTTGCGGGATTTGCTATGGCGATGTCGTCTGTATCGGTCGTATCGAACTCGCTTCGCATTAAAGCTAAAAAATTATAATTATCATGACTACACAAACACAAAAATATACCTTTCATGTACACGGTATGCACTGCAACGCTTGTGTGCTCATGACAGAAAGCGAGCTTAGTGATCTGCCAAATATCACCCATGTCAAATCGAGTCTCAAGAATCATTCAGTAGAAGTTATTGGTGATTTTGGTGATAAGACACTGGAACAGATCGCTCTAGAACTTACTATTCCTTTAAAATCCCATGGCTATAGTGTTTCAGTTGAAAAACAACAGCATAATGCCAAATGGGGAGACTTCAGGATTGCGGTCCCGATTGCTCTCGGCTTTGCAGTACTCTTTGTGGTGCTACAGAAAATGGGAATAGTAAATCTTGTGAGTGCTGGAAATGTAACCTATGGCACAGCATTCGTGATAGGTATCATTGCTTCACTCTCAACCTGTATGGCAGTTGTCGGTGGATTGGTTCTCTCGATGTCTGCTACGTTTGCGAAAGAAGGTGACAAGATAAAACCTCAACTCATGTTCCATGGTGGCCGTATTGCATCATTCTTTATACTCGGTGGAGTAATAGGTACTATCGGATCAGCATTCACACTTAACACCTCGGCAACATTTATCCTGAGTCTAATCATCGGCATCGTCATGCTTATTCTAGGTATCAATCTCCTTGATACTTTTCATTGGGCAAAAAAACTTCAGCCGTCAATGCCGAAGTTTATCGCTAAGCATGCTCACGGTGTGTCGAAATTCAACCACACTCTTACTCCGCTTCTTGTTGGTGTGGCGACATTCTTCTTGCCATGTGGCTTCACACAATCCATGCAACTCTACACACTTACCACAGGAAGTTTTCTCACTGGAGGACTAACGATGTTTGCGTTCGCACTTGGTACGTTGCCAGTTCTGGCTCTCATTAGCTTCAGCTCATTCAGTATTCAAAAAAGTTCAAAGGCAGGAATCTTCTTCAAGACAGCAGGACTGATTGTTATCATGTTTGCGCTCTTCAACCTTATTAATAGCCTGGTAGTAATTGGGGTCATACCGCCAGTGTTTAATTTCTAGTATAATTCCAGTTATGAAAGCAACTATTATTTCAATTATTGTGGCGGTAGTTCTCATCGGGGGAGCTTTCATATTCACACGAGACGGTGGTGATACTGGGCAAGTTATAAATGCAAACAATGTCAGTGTTGTAGATGGAAAACAGATTATTGAGATAACCGCTAGAGGCGGGTATCAACCACGAAAGAGTATTGCTAAGGCAGGAATACCGACAATCATTCGATTCAATACAAAAGGGACTTTTGATTGCTCATCCTCAGTCCGTATTCCAAGTTTGGATATAACCAAATCACTACCCCAATCAGGATCAACAGATATAGATATTGGCAGTGGGAAAATTGGTTCACTTAAGGGATCGTGCGGAATGGGAATGTATCCATTCGAAGTAGAGTTTCAGTCTTAAAACGAGACACAAAATTGGCTACCTCCAAAGTGTCTTATTCTGTCTCATTTTTACTAGAATACCCATATTCCTCAAGGCGGAGCGAAAGTGCTTCATTTTGAAAATGAGACAGTGACCGAGACGGGTGAAATACGCTTAGTTTGCTTGGTCTATAAAAACACCCTAGAGACCGAAACGCCTCATATAAGGAGTAGAAGGGATCATAAGAAAGCCTTACGGTGTCTCATCACGTAGGTTCAAGACCGCGACAGTCAGCATCAGGAAAATCAAAAGACCCGCAGCCGTCAGGCCGGGTCTTTTGATTTTCCTGACCAGGGAATAGGATACGAGAAAGCCGGACGAAGTTGCGCAGTGAGCCGCCACCTGTCACAATTGTTGCATTACCCCTAACGGCGAAGCGCAACGAGGAGGCGGGGTCGACGGGCATTCTGCGCAGCAGAATGAACCGGTGACCGAGTCCTAACAATCGTATAAAAATGTGACGTGCTCTGTAATGACTTCACATTCCGCATAAAGGCTGATAGCATAAAATCATGTACTACAAATCAAAGTCTTTTTCGCTTCTTGTCCTGTTTGCAACCGCGGCAGTGATCTCGTTCGCTGTTGCCTGGCTGTCCAACGGGCTAGATGCGAACGGCCTCTCCGCCGTCATCCTCGGCGCGATCGGCATTTTCGCGCTCTCGTCAGTCGTCTATCTTTTCGATCCAAAAACGCATGGCGACAGGGCTACCGGCGACTCGTCAGGGGTTTCTGATGTCTTCATTGCATTGTCAGCTGTTCCCGTGACCGGGCTAAAGAGGATATTTTTTTGGTATTGCGATTCAGGTTGTAATGGCAGTAATCGTATTTTTTCTGATGCTAAGATAGGTTCCAACTTCGCGCTACGATGATATCCAAACTGACATGTTTTTTACTAACGGTTTTTAAGAAATTCTAATATCAACATAATCATGACCGAATCAATCCAACCGCATAATCCTGAGAAAAAAGAAAGCATGGAGGACAATGCGCGCAAATTCATTTCAGCGCCGATCGAACAATCTTTTCTCGAAGCCAACCACGCTTCATCATTTGTCCTTGCTTCAGATTGGCTGATAACCGATGAGGAAAGTGAAAAGAAGCTCGCTCACAAGACGTACCCGAACGGCGATGTACAGATCTTGCTTATTTCGAAGGTGACCAAGGACGGCAACAGGGTTTCTGAAAAGACCAAGATATCAGAAGGTGAATATGCAGAACTGCTTGCGTCATCCGTGCTAAGACTTGAAAAAACCCGATATGAATTCAGCCTCGTTCAGAATGAGAAGCCTTTTGTCATGAAGTATGATGAGTTCGTAGACAGCGACCTGCGCATACTCGAAGTCGATGCTGCATCTGAAGAGGAAAGAGGTTCGTTCGATCCTTCCGAATTCCCTTATGATCTATCTGAAGTTACGGGCGATCAGGCGTATTACGGATACAGGGTTTCTGACCGAATATAAGTCTGCTCCGAAAACGTGGCATTAAGCTGATCGCTATCTATATCACTTCCTGCCCTTAAAAATAGACAGAGCTTTTTTGAAAAAACCAACTTGTTCGACAATTTTAGGCTCAAGCAAAATGACAGGAGTATCAGCCGCCGGCGCCGGTTCGCGCTTTGTCCGCGCATGAATTTTCGGAGCATTCACCCCAAGCCGTTCTGCCAATATTTTATTTTCTTTCCTAAGTTCTGATACCAATTTGCGCAATTCATGCAGCTCGATTTTTAGTGCATTGTCTGGCGTCGCAGTCAATGCATCATTGACCGCGATAGTTTGTTTTTGAAAAGGGGAGTGCGATTCGTTTGAATTTATTTTATTTTTTGAAATTTTCGCATTCCAATCTGTCAGCGTTCCGAGATCTTTGATGCGAAATTTTTTTGCAAACGCTGTCTGACTTTTTATCGCAGCGATTTCCATGACCAATGGATCAGTGAATCCATGTGCATGAAGCTCTGTTTTTTTCATGCCTCTGAAATATGCCGGCATAGATTTCCAGAGCACATACATTTCAAATTCTTTCTCTCTGTATACAGATCTTTTGGCATTCTTTGGCATTTGCATATTATAGCAAAAAAATATCCTGGTTTATCCCCAAAATATATATGAAAAAGTACCGTTCTGAGCGTAAAAATCCACACTTTGCTGTTATAATTAAGGCCATAAATGCAACTGAGTACTCGTCTCAAAAAAATATCTTTCTCACTAATCGCAGCAATAATGCTTTGCGGTTTTTTCTCAACAGCATTTGCTGAAGAAAGTGCAGCTCCTGCATCAGATGTTAGCGCGCCGCAAATTTCTGCACCGGTTCCTGATGCGGCTCCATCATCAGAACCAGCAGCTGCTCCAGAAACATCAAGCCCGACTGTATCAGAGCCATCTGAAAATAATATTTCTGAACCATCGACTCCGACGGTGGAAAATGTAACAGCTCCAGATGAGACATCTGAAAGCGTCGATCCGGTTTCTGATTCTGATCCTGATCCTGAATCCGTTCCCGAATCGGTCCCTGACGCCGCTTCTGTTGAGGACACTTCGACGGCTCCAACTACATCCGAAGGGACCGCCACTTCAGATACGCAGCAGGCCTCAACATCGACATCAGAATCCGCCTTTGCATCTACTTCTACTTCTACTTCTACTTCTACATCAACCTCGACTTCGACACCGATAGAAGATCAAACTGAAACTCCGACTCAATCTTCTGCAACTGAGCCTTCGACTGATGCGGCTTCAACGACATCGGATGTCGCGACTTCTAACGAAGCAGAAACTTCCGCGACTTCTACAGCCTCTACGACCTCATCAATTTCAGAGGTCACTGCGACATCGACGGCCACATCAACAGCGACATCGTCATTGCCGACTATCACAGAAGAAAATAGCGCTACTGGAAAAATCGTCGTAGTCGCATCTACGCCGGAACAAGACTTGATCGAGCATATGACGAATGTTCCAGTCAAAATAGAGATTCCAGAAATATTCAAAGTTGGGGAAGAGGGCAAGATAAAAATCAAATGGCAGAATAATGAGAACCAAGAAATGGAGTTCGTCGCAACTGATGAAGACGGAAATGGCTACTTGGATCATGTCGCATGGATAGTCCCGCATCTTTCGACGCAGACATTTGAAATCATCTTGATCTCAGATGCATTGCGCCTCGATGAGCATAAAAATGCTTTGGAAGATATTTTTCCTGGCGTTGGCTCGCTTGATCAGAATTATGTGAGCTTGCTCAACGGGCAGTATATTCGAGTGACCTTTGAGAAGCTCCTCAATAATACGAATGACATTACGCTCTATGCTCGGCCGACAGATGCCAATGCTCCGGCGACTATCGAGGCTTATGCACAGGACGGTACGCTTGTCGGAACTTTTTATATTGATCATGATGGAAAGTACCGCATCAACCTTTCGAGCCTTGCAACGCCTACGGATGTCTTTGACCTGAAGATAATTGGAAATGTCGATGTCGACTATGTGACTGATCCGCCAGCGAATGCATACTGGGTAGGAGGTACGGGAAATTGGTCTGATGCGGCAAACCACTGGGCAACGGTATCAAACGGAACTCCTGGCGCTGGCAACCTGCCCGATGCCACGACGAATGTATTTTTCGATGCATCTTCAGGTGCGGCCTCAACTATCATTACTATTGATACTGCTGCAACGGTCGGATCTTTTGCCATCAATGGTTATGCTGGCACGATTTTGCAAAACGCAAACCTTACCGTGACGAACTCAGGCGGACAGTCTGGAAATTATACTCAGACATCTGCTGCGACTTTTACTGCGACGAATCCCGGAACGAATATACTGACTGTAAGCGGAAGCTTCAACGTCACTGCGGGAACTTTTCGACGTTATACAGGCATTGGGAATAGCGCGGATCCTTTCTTGGTTTTCGATGTATACGGACTGCAGGGCATGAAGACGAACCTGTCTAGCTCATTCAAGCTCAACAATGATATTGATGCGGCGACAACTACCGGCTGGTCATCTGGCTCAGGATTCGATCCGATCGGAAACGTTTCGACTCCTTTCGCTGGTATCTTTGATGGAAATAATTTTACGATCAGCAACCTATATATAAGTACGACGACTTCGAGCTATGTAGGTCTTTTTGCATATTCTACTAATCTTATAAAAAACGTAACTCTCTCTGGCGTTTCAATCAGCGCGACGAGCACTGCTGGTACGGCGGGCAGCAATGGCGTAAACGGAACAAACGGACCCGGGCCTTCAGCCGGTACGGCTGGCGGTGCTGGTACGGCGGGAAGCGTATTATATTTGGGAGGAGTGGTTGGATACAATACGGGAACAATTACGAATGTAAGTATCAGTGGAAACATTAACGGTGCGGGAGGCGCCGGCGGAAATGGAGGAAACGGTGGCAATGCAGGAAATATTACGACGGGTTCGAGCATCGCAGGTCCTGGCGGAGCGGCAGCAAGCAATGCTGCAGCAACAGGAGGAGTTGCATATGTTGGAGGGCTTGCCGGATATTCTCAGCAGGGAAGCATCACTGCAGCTACAAGTTCTGCAACTGTTACAGGTGCAGGAGGCGCTGGTGGCTCAAGCGGAAATGCAGGTAATGGAGGCAATGGATCAGTAGCAGGTGTGGGTACCGGCATTGGAGGAGCAGGAGGTGCGGCGGGAGTCGCCGGTGCAGGTAGCCTTGCATATGTTGGTGGGCTTATTGGCTGGGTACAGGCAGGAACAATCGTGTCTTCTGCTGCGACGGGAAATGTTACCGGAAGGGGCGGCGCAGGAGGCAATGCTGGAACTGCAGGTACAGGAGGCAATGCCGGAGTTGGCGTGGGCGGCGCAAATATCGGCGGCCTCGGCGGCGCTGGAGCTACTGGCGGCGCGGCAGGAACGGTATTTGTCGGTGGTCTTGTTGGAAACAATTCAGGCACTATCGAAAATGGAAGCTATGCGACTGGGGATGTGCAGGCAATCGGAGGAGTTGCTGGCAATGCCTCTGCAGGAGGCGCGGGCGGCGCTTCTGCTGCAGGTTCGTCAGCGATTGCAGCATCTGGCGTATCTGCGATTGGTGGAGCGGGCGGAGCTGGCGCAATTGCATATGCCGGAGGATTGGTTGGACAAAATAATACGCCTGGCTTCATCAATGGTTCGATAGTAAACGTCTATTCTACTGGCGCAGTCACTGCTACTGGTTCTGATGGAAAAAATGGAGCAGCTGGAGGCGCGGGAGGCAGCGCATCACTTACGACTACAGGAACTGGCGGAGTCGGAGGTGCAGCAGGAGCCGGCGGAGCGGGCGGTGCTGCGTTCGCAGGCGGATTGTCCGCAATAAATCTAGGATCGATCATCACGGCTAATTCATTAAGCGGACTCGTATCTGCAGTCGGCGGCGATGGCGGAGTCGGCGGCACTGGCGGATCGGGAGGTGCAAAGGGTTCAGCTGGAACATCGGGCGCAGGCGGAGCTTCCGGAATAGGAGGCTCTGCGGCAGTTTCTGGATCGTATGCCGGCGGACTCGTTGGAAACAATACGGGAACGATTCGTTTTGCACACTCTACAAATGCGGTAAACGGCACTGCTGGAGCAGGAGGCGCGGGCGGAACTGGCGTAGCGGCTCAGACAGGACTCGCGGGTCTGGCCGGTGGAACAGGAGGCGCGGCAGGCATACTATATATAGGAGGACTCGCAGGAAATAATGCGCTCGCCATCGTTGATAGCTATCATACGACTGGGGATGTAAACGGTACTGCTGGAGCTGGAGGCTCTGCGGGTGCGGGCGGAGCAGGAGGCGCTTGGACAGGAGGAACTGCCGGTGCAGCAGGTGCTGCAATCGTCGGAGGAATCGTATATGCCGGAGGAGCGGTTGGATACAATACAGGAACATCGCTTCTTAATCTGTATTCGACAGTTGATGTAACAGGAACTTCGGGTGCAGGTGGAGCTGGCGCAAATGGCGGAGCGGGGTATACGAATACCGCAGGAGTTGCAGGCGTCGCTGGCAGCGTGGGACTCACTGGAGGTATTGCTTATGTTGGCGGAGTCGTCGGATTTTTAAATAATGGAGAAATTTCAAATTCATATTCAACCGGCACGATCACGGCTCAAGGAGGAAACGGAGGAAACGGAGGCAATGGAGGAAATGGAGGCGTGGGCTCAGCTGGTACCGGAGGAGCTGGCGGAGCGGGAGCTGCCGGCGGAACTGGCGGCGCGGCATTCGCAGGAGGGGTCGCTGGAAATATTATCTTGGGAGTAATTTCTGGAACGTATAATACGGGAAATATTATCGTGAACGCCGGCAATGGAGGAGTTGCGGGCAATGGAGGAAATGGCGGAGTCGGCGGAACAAACTTTGCCGGAGGCGTTGGCGCTATTGCCGGAACTGGAGGAGCTGGCGCCGTGGCAACAGCTGGAGGAGTTGCAGGACAAAGCGCCGGCGTAATTCAAGCTTCTTCATATTCGACTGGAAATGTGACTTCAACGGCAGGAACTGCACAGGTTGGAGGGATCGGCGGAAATGGAGGCGCCTCTGCCGGAACATTTGTCGGATCTGGCGCAATTGGCGGAGCTGGAGGAGCAGGAGGCGCGGGTGCCACCGCCTATGCTGCGGGCATCGTAGGTAATAATACGAATACGATTCAGAATTCTTATGCAAGCGGAACTATTTTGGCAACCGCTTCTGCTGGAGCAAACGGAGGTGCCGCAGGTCTTGGCGGAAGCAATGCATCGGGAGGGTCTTCGAGCACTGGCGCTGCTGGCGCAACCGGAGGTGCAGGTGGCGCTGGTGCAGTTGCATATGCCGGAGGCATTGCGGGTTTGAATACTGCGATTATTGCCAATACATATATTGAGTCAGGATCAGCGACTGTGGTTGGAAGTGCTGGCGGCGCCGGAGCGACTGGCGGCGCAGGAGGAGTCGCGGGAACTGGGGCATTAGGTGCGACTGGCGGAACTGGCGGTTCTGGGGCCTTCGGCGCAATCGGATACGTCGGCGGATTGATTGGCTTCAACTCTGCAGGTACGATAAGCAATTCTCACGCTTTCATACTTGCGAGCTCGACTTCTGGTGCTTCGGGCGCGGGTGGAAATGGAGGTACTGGCGGTTATGGAGCTGCCGGCGGAACTGGCGGCGCGGGTCTCGTAGGCGCTCCGAGCTATGCGGGCGGTGCTGTCGGGGCAAATACCGGCATAATAAATAATTCATATGCTACAGGAGATGTAATTGCAAATGGAGGCGCCGGCAGCTCAAACGGCGCGGGTGGAAATGGCGGATCAAGCAGCACCTCTGCAGGAGGCGCGGGCGGCGCTGCTGGAGCTACGGCGACAAACCTCGGTGGAGGAGCGTATGCAGGCGGGCTTGTTGGTTTTAATGCAGCAAACGGAAGCATTCAAGGCGCATCACATGCAAGCGGTAATGCGACCTCGACCGCAGGTTCTGGGGCAAATGGACTCACGGGTGCTTCTGGCGGCACGTCCACTGGCGCATTCACCGGAGGTACGGGCATAGCTGGCGGCGTCGGGCTTTCAGGAGGACTTGCTGCTTCTGGCGGATTGATTGGATTGAACAATGGTGCGGTTGCATCTGATTCATATGCAAATGGAAGCGTATTTGCAAATGGAGGAAATGGAGGAAACGGAGGCAATGGAGGAAATGGAGGAGCGAGCGGAGCTGGCGTTGTCGGGGTTGCAGGAGTCGCTGGCGGAGCTGGATTGAACGGTGGAGCAGCGTATGCCGGAGGAGTGATCGGCAATGACAGCGTGCTGGGCACGACGATTTCAATTCCAAATACAACAGGAACAGTAGCTTCTCTTGGCGGTACTGCCGGAAATGGTGGAAACGGAGGCAATGGAGGAAATGGAGGAAGCACTGCGGGCGCAATTGGCGGCGCTGGCGGCATCGGCGGCGCTGGAGGAAACGGCGGACTCGCTGCGAGCGGTGGAATACTCGGATTTAATGCCGGGGTAATTCATGATGTGACATATACGATTACATCGATTACTGCGGCAGGCGGAGTCGCCGGAACGGGAGGTACGGGAGGAAATGCCGGAGCATCAGGAAATATAGCTGCGGGCGCTGGGGCCACAGCCGGAACTGGAGGAGCTGGCGGCATCGGCGGAGCTGCATATATAGGAGGACTTGCTGGAGATAACTCTGGCGTCATCGTTGATTCGGTTGTTACAGGAAGCCTTACTGCATTTGGAAGAGATGGAGGAAATGGAGGAGCGGGCGGAATTGGCGGAAACGGATCTCTTGGAACCGGAGGTCATGCGGGAGGCATTGGCGGAGCGGGCGGTAACGGATCTTCTGGAGGTGCCGTATACATTGGCGGACTTGCCGGTCAGGGAAATGGAAATATTCAAAAGTCTAGCGCGATCGGAGGCACGATCACGGTTACTATTGGCGGAAATGGAGGAACCGGCGGGGCAGGAAGCGCCGGTGGAGCGGGGGGTTCTGGCAATGGAAAAAATGGAGTTGGAGGAGCTGGAGGAACCGGCGGTGTGATTGGTCCGGTATATGCTGGAGGAGCAATCGGTTATAGCTCACTCGCATCCGTACTGATTGATACGGTATATTCGACAAACAATGTTGTCGTGACAGCAGGAAACGGAGGCGATGGAGGCGCAGGAGTTGCTGGAGTAAATGGCGCAGCAGGAAGTGTCGGCGGCGCTGGTGGTGCAGGAGGAGCAGCCGGATTGGCTGCGTATGGAGGTGGGCTCGAAGGGTATAACTCTAACTCCGCTCAAAATATTGTTAATTCTTATGCGACAGGCAATGTTACCGTAACGGGCGGAAACGGAGGAAATGGTCAGGCGGGAGGCGCTGGTGCGGCTGCGATAAGCGCAGTGGTTGGAGGCGCAGGAGCAAACGGCGGAACAGGCGGTGCCGGCGGACTTGCATATGGAGGAGGCCTGATCGGTTTTACGAACTCGCTTGTAGCGATTGCATCAACATCGGCATCAGGAAATGTCACAGTCCTTGCTGGTAATGGTGGCAATGCAGGAAATGGCGGAGCTGGTGCACAGGGCGGAGCAGGCCAGGTAGGTGGAATCGGCGGAACGGGCGGAGGTGCAGGAATTGGGGGATCATCATATACTGGAGGATTGATCGGCTTTGTGACTTCAGGAGAAATCTCAAATTCATATACAACAGGATCGGTGCAGGGAACTTCTGGTAATGGAGGAAATTCAGGCGCAGGAGGAGCAGGAGGCGCTGGAGGTTCTTCGGTGGCGGGCACCGTGGGAACTGCAGGGACCATCGGCGCAAGCAGCGGATCTAATTTTACCGGAGGTTTGGTTGGCGATAGCACCGCTGCGATTTTGAATACATATCATATAGGCGGAACCGTTACGGCGATAGGAGGAAATGCAGGCAATGGAGGCGCCGGCGGAAATGGAGGCGCATCAGGAAGCATTACAAACGGTACTGCAGCAGCCGGAGGCGCAGGTGCTAACGGAGGAGTTGGCGGAACGGTGTCTGTTGGAGGGTTGGCCGGACGAAATGGCGTCACTGCAGTTTTGGCAATTATTACAAATTCGTATGCAACGACAAGCGTTACTGCGCTTGGCGGTAATGGAGGCAATGGAGGAGTGGGTGGAAATGGTGGAAACGGATCAGCTGGTACGAACCATATCGGTGGCGCCGGCGGAGCGGCTGGAGCAGGTGGCGCCGGCGCGGTTATATTTGCTGGAGGACTGGTCGGTCAAAACATCCTCGGAACAATCACCTCGAGCTATGCACAAACTGGAACTGTTACCGTAACTGGTGGAAATGGAGGCGCATCTGCTCTCGGCGGAACGGGTGGAATTGGTACAGGTACTGCTATATATGGAGTCGGAGGCGCCGGATCTAACGGTGGCGCTGGCGGTGCCATATATGTCGGCGGGCTGGCTGGATATACGACGGGCGTTATTGAAGCGGAATCATATTCGAAAACATCGCTCGTCCTGACGGGGGGGTCTGGCGCAAATGGCGCAGCGGGTATTTCTGCTGGAGCTAATACGGGTGCGGCAGGAAGCGTTGCTGGCGCCGGAGGTGCATCAGGTATCGTATACGCAGGCGGTCTTGTCGGCTATGCAATCTCTGATGTCATTTCATCGTATGCAAGTTACGACTCCGCTTCAGGAAAAGGCAATATCGTAATCACAGGCGGAACTCCTGGCAATGGCGGCAATGCTGGCAATGGCGGTTCAGGGCTTGCTGCTGGCGGCGTTGGCGGCGCGGGAGGTTTGGGTACCGCTGGTATTGGTGGCGCAGCGGGCGGAACTTATGCTGGAGGCCTTATCGGATTTAGCTCAGGAATAATTACTTCGTCTTATTCAGATACATTGACTATTTCAGGAACTGAGCAGGCTGGAGGAAATGGAGGAAATGGAGGCAATGGCGGAAACGGAGGCGCGGGAGTCGGAGCAAATAATGGCGGAGCCGGTTCTGTCGGCGGAGCCGGAGGCGCGGGAGGTATCCGTGCCTTTGGCGGGCTTGTAGGAGATTTCCTATCGGCAATCGGTACGATTCAAGGATTTTCATATTCAACAGTAAATATTTCTGTCACTAGTGGCAATGGAGGAAATGGCGGACAGGGAGGAACGGGAGGAACATCTGGAGCAAGTCAGTCGTCAGGTACTGCAGCGGTTGCTGGAGTTGGTGGAAATGGAGGAGCAGGAGCGGCTGCATATGGCGGCGGATTAGTCGGACGAATCAGCGGTACAACCCAAGTGATGCGTATATCAAATTCTAATGCTACGGGCGATGTTGAAGTTGTCGCAGGCAATGGAGGAAATGCCGGTCAGGGAGGAACCGGAGGAGATGGTTCCACTGGAAGCGGTACGCATGCTGGTGCGACAGGAGGCTTGGGCGGCGTTGCAGGAATCGGCGGTGAAGCGGTCGCTGGCGGATTAGTTGGACTGAGCAACCTCACATCAGGATCGATTGATTTCCTTACGCTAAATGCTACGGGTGATGTAAGCGCGACTGGAGGAGATGCGGGCAATCAGGGTACGAGCGGCACAGGAGGTGACTCAGCGACTGGCGCGGCTGGAGGCGCGGGCGGCGGATCCGTATTGACACCGGCGACAGGAGGCGCTGCATATGCAGGCGGACTTATCGGTATTCACAGAATTACCGTTAACCCAGCGGGAAGCGGAATCATTAATTCATTTGCAACAGGAGCTGTAATCGCTCAGGGTGGAATCGGCGCTTCTGGAAGCACTGGTGGCAATGGCGGCGTAGGCGGAACTATTGGAGGCGCAGGCGGAGCGGGCGGCGGATCGGGCATTGGCGGTGAAGCGGATGCTGGCGGATTGATCGGGCTCGGGAGCGTCACGACTGGATTCATTCACTATTTGAATAATTATTCAGCCACTGGAACTGTGACTGCGATCGGAGGAGCTTCTGGTACTGGCGGAAATGCTGGCGTATCTGCTGCCGGCGGAACTGGTGCAGGAGGTTCAACTGGTGCATCTGGCCCAACTGGAGCCGGAGGCGCTGCGTATGCCGGCGGATTGATTGCTCAAATCAATGCGACTGCGAGCAATAACTTTCAAGTGACAGCGAATTATTCTACGCGGGCAGTTAGCGCGACGGGAGGTGCGAGCGGCAATGGAGGCGCTGGAATAATTGGAGGCGCCGGTGGAACTAATTCGATTGGAGGCGTTGGAGGAGCAGGAGGCGCTTCGGGTGCCGGAGGCGCATCGTATGCGGGAGGACTTGTCGGAACAAACGGATCAGCCGGTCTCGCAGGCGGAGGAATTATTGAAAGCAATTCATATGCTACAGGAGACGTTACTTCGACGAGCGGCAATGTTGGCACGGCAGGAAACGGAGGCGCAGGAGGCGCAAGCAATAGCGGCACAGCTACGACTGGTGCTGCAGGAGGAACTGTGGGTGCAATGGGCGCAGGCGGCGCTTCATATGCAGGAGGACTTGTCGGAATCAATGCAGCGACTGGAGTTATCTTGAATTCTTATGCTGCCGGATCAGTGACATCGCTTGCACGAAATGGAGGAAATGGAGGAACTGGAGGAAATGGCGCAGATGCGTCTTTGAGCACGGGGAATGGAGGAGCGGGAACGATTGGAGGCGCTGCAGGCGCCGGTGGAGATAGCTATGCAGGCGGACTTATTGGCTACAATATAAACGCTGCGAATACGGTTACGACAAGCTATGCAATAGGCGCCACTGTAAGCGGTACGAGCGGAAATGGCGGACAAGGAGGAACTGGAGGAAATGGCGGAACTTCCGGCATTGCTGCGGCTGGAGGTGCAGCGGGTGCAGGCGGAGCTGCTGGTTCTGCGGGAACTGTATTTGTCGGCGGACTTATCGGAAGGAATGACGGAACTATTCAGACATATTCATACTCTACTTCAAATGTGGTTGGAGTTGCTGGAAATGGCGGACAGGGAGGAACGGGCGGAAATGGAGCAAACGGTGGCGCCGGAACTTCTGGCGCTGGTGGCAACGGAGGAATTGGCGGAGCAGCGACCGCTGGAGGCGTTGGAGGTTTTGCGTACGGAGGAGGGCTTGTCGCACGCAATGAAACTACAAGAGTGATCAAGGATTCTTATGCGACAGGAAATGTTACTTTGAGCGGTGGCAACGGAGGTAATGGAGGAAATGCCGGAAATGGCGGACAGGGAGGAGCTGGCGCATCAGCTGGAACTGGAGGAGCCGGCGGGAATGCTGGCGCGAGCGGAGTCGGTACTGTGGGCGGAATTAAATATGTCGGAGGTTTTCTGGGCTATAACCTTGGCACGATCGCAACTGTCTATTCAGTTGGCGCCGTTTCTGTTACCGGAGCAAATGGCGGCGCAGCGGGCAATGGAGGAAATGCCGGCAACGGAGGAAACGGAGGGGCGACTGGCGCGGGTGGAAATGGAGGCAACCAAGGCGCGACTTCTGATGCTGGAAACGGCGCAGCATTGCATGTCGGCGGCCTTATCGGATATAACTTTACTGCCGGAGTGGTTTCAAACTCTTGGACTGCAGGCAGCGTTACAACAACGGGGGGAAATGGCGGAACTGCTGGCGTCAGAGGACTGTCCGGCAATGGAGGAAATGGAGGAACGCTTGCAGGAGGAAATGGCGGTACGAGTGTCGCAGGTAGCGCTGGAGGTGTCGGAGGCGCAAGCATTGCCGGCGGACTTATCGGCTCAAACCTTACGACCGGATCTTTCAATAATAGCTATGCTTCGACGACTGTAACAATGACAGGCGGAAATGGCGCAACGGGAGGCATCGGAGGAAATGGCGGAAATGGAGGAGTTGGCGGCTCGGGCGGCTCAGGAAACGGCGGTGCCGGTCAAGTCGGAGCCGCAGGCGCAACCGGAGGCGCGGGTGGAGCCGTGACGGGAGGAGGCCTCGTCGGTGATAATACAGGAGTCATTACCAATGCATATTCATTGGGTAGTGTTACTGCGACTGCCGGATCACCCGCTCTTGGAGGCAAAGGAGGAAATGGCGGAAACGGAGGAGCGGCAGGAGGAGGTAGCGTTGGAGCAAATGGCAACGGAGCAAACGGAGGCGTCGGAGGCGCTGGCGCGAGCGCCTTAGTCGGAGGACTTTTGGGTAGCCATGCGACTTCTCTAGTTACAAATACATATTCATCAAGCGTTCCAACTGCGACGAAGACATCAGGAGCTGCCGGTGGTGCCGCTGGTTCAAAGGGTACTGGCGGTTCTGGAGGAAGTGATGGCGCGACTGGCGCTACCGGCTCATCAGCGTCGCTTCAGTATGCTGGAGGAATCGTCGGAAACCCAGTGAGCGGAACATGGGCATCAAGCTATTGGGATACGACGACATCGGGCAAAACTGATGGCGCTGGAAACGCGACGACACCAACAAATACCGCAGGAAAAACCACTGTTCAAATGAAGCAGCAGGCTACATTTACAAACTGGGATTTCAGCACTCTTCCTGTTTGGAAGATCGCAGAGACAACTACGTATCCATATTTCAATTATCAGGTTGCGCCAGATGCTCCGACTAACGTCACTGCTCTTGCTGGAAATGGCCAGGCGACAATTACATTCACGGCGCCTGGCAATACTGGCGGATCACAGATCTTGTCGTATATGGTGACTTCAAATACTGGAGGATTTAGCGCGACAAGCGGTGGGTCACCAATCACAATTACTGGCCTTACAAATGGCGTAACATATACCTTCACGGTTACTGCGACAAATGCATATGGAACAAGCACATCATCAGGAACGAGCAATGCGGTAACTCCCGCGACAATCCCTGATGCTCCGACTATCGGCACTGCAACAGGTGGCAATGGCCAGGCGACGATCACATTCACTCCGCCAGTATCTAATGGCGGGTCAGCAATCACATATTATACTGTCACATCGAATGTCGGAGGATTTATTGCATACGGAGGATCTTCGCCAATCACAGTAACGGGCCTTACAAATGGTCAGGCATATACATTCACGGTCACAGCGACTAATGCATATGGAACAAGCTCGGCTTCTGCTACTACGAACTCAGTAACGCCTGCGACCGTTCCTGACGCTCCAACGGGCATAAGCGCAGTTGATGGAAATGGCCAGGCGACAATTACGTTTACTCCTCCAGTATCAAACGGCGGAGCAGCGATTTCATACTATACGGTTACATCAAATACCGGAGTTACAGCGACAGGTGGCTCATCGCCAATTACAGTCACAGGACTTACGAATGGGGTAACGTATACATTTACTGTGACAGCGACAAATAGCGCTGGCACTAGCACGATTTCTGCAACAAGCAATGCCGTAACTCCGGCCACTGTGCCAGATGCTCCGACTATCGGAACGGCGACTGGCGGAAATGGCCAGGCGACGATCACGTTCACAGCACCAGTCAGCAATGGAGGTTCTGCTATCACTTCATATACGGTAACTTCGAGCGGAGGGCATACGGCAACCGGCGGATCTTCGCCGATTACGGTTACTGGCCTCACTAACGGCATTGCATATACGTTCACTGTTACGGCAACAAATGCAATCGGAACAAGCTCTGCATCTAGCGCGACAAATTCCGTAACGCCTGCGACAGTGCCTGATGCGCCGACTGGCGTAACGGCAGTTCGAGGAAATGGCCAGGCGACAATTACATTCACGGCGCCTGTAAGCAATGGCGGCTCAGCGATCACTGGCTATACGGTCACATCAAATGTCGGAGGGCTGACAGCATTCGGCGCTTCATCTCCGCTTATCGTTACTGGTCTTACGAATGGCCAGGCTTATACATTCACCGTAACTGCAACGAATGCTGTAGGAACAAGCACTGCATCAGTAGCTAGCAATTCAATTTCTCCAGCAACTGTTCCGGATGCGCCAACGATCGGCACTGCAACTGCTGGCAATGGGGAAGCGACTATCACATTCACTCCAGGGGCGAGCGATGGGTATTCATCAGTCTTGTATTATACGGTGACTTCAAACACTGGAGGGTTTGTCGTATACAGTGGAGCATCGCCAGTAATAGTTACCGGCCTCACAAATGGCACTACATATAATTTCACAGTCACAGCGACAAATGCCGTAGGAACAAGCTCTGCTTCAACTGCCACGAATTCAGTTACCCCTATTACAGTGCCTGGAGCGCCTACTGGCGTAACTGCAGTTCGAGGAAACGGTGAAGCTACGGTTTCATTCACTCCGCCTGTATCAAACGGAGGTTCTGCAATTACGTACTACACAGTCACATCTAACGTTGGAGGATTTAGCGCGACAGGTGGAAGCTCGCCGATCACGATCACAGGCCTTGCAAACGGAACAACATATACGTTCACGGTAACGGCAAGCAATGCATTCGGAACTAGCACGCCATCGCCGACAAGCAATTCTGTCACTCCTGCAACAACTCCTGATGCACCAATAATCGGCACTGCGACATTGGGAAATGGCGAAGCGACAATTACATTCACTCCTCCGGTGAACAATGGCGGTTCAAATATTCTGTACTATACGGTCACTTCAAACACTGGCGGCTTTAGCGCTACGGGCGGAAGCTCTCCGATCGTAATAACGGGCCTTACAAACGGCCAGGCGTATACGTTCACTGTGACAGCTACGAATGCAGTTGGCACAAGCACCGCATCAGCATCAAGCAATTCCGTAACGCCGACAACCGTTCCGTTCGCGCCAACGATCGGCACAGCGACAGCTGGAAATGGACAAGCGACGATCACATTCACTCCGCCTTTGAATAGCGGAGGCTCTGCAATCACTGGCTATATCGTCACATCAAGCGGCGGCCATACTGCAACCGGCGGATCTTCGCCTATCACGGTCTTGGGACTTACAAATGGAACAACGTATACGTTCACCGTTGCCGCAATTAATGCAGCCGGCACGAGCACAGCTTCTGCAGTTTCAAATTCCGTCACGCCAGCAACTGTTCCTGGCGCTCCAACAATTGGCACAGCCACTCTAGGAAATGGCCAAGCAACGATCACATTCACGGCGCCTGTAAGCAACGGAGGTTCTGCTATCACTTCATATACGGTAACTTCAAGCGGAGGCCACACTGCAACCGGCGGATCTTCGCCGATCACGGTCCTTGGCCTGACAAACGGCACTGCATATACATTCACGGTAACTGCGACAAATGCAGCAGGTACGAGCACCGCATCGGCAGCAAGCAATTCAGTTACACCGGCGACAGTTCCTGATGCTCCGACTATCGGAACAGCAACTAGCGGAAATGGACAGGCAACGATTACTTTTACTCCTCCTGTATCTAATGGCGGCTCTGCGATCACATACTACACAGTCACATCAAGCGGCGGACATATTGCATCTGCAGGATCATCGCCGATCACGATTACTGGCCTTACGAACGGCCAGGCATATACGTTCACCGTGACCGCGACGAATGCCGCAGGTACGAGCACCGCATCGATTGCAAGCAATTCCGTCACTCCTGCAACCGTGCCTGATGCGCCAACGAATGTCGCAGGAACTATTGGCGATACGAGCGTCAGCGTTACCTGGTCAGCTCCGGCTTCGAATGGAGGATCAGCGATCACGGGCTACACCGTCACTTCGGGTCCTGGCGGCATTACGGTCAATAGCACAACTACAAATGCCATAGTCACAGGATTGACGAATGGAGTAACATATACATTCACCGTCACTGCTACCAATGCTATTGGTACAAGCGTTTCTTCTGGTTCTAGCGCCGGCGTGACGCCGGCAAGCGTGCCTGGAGCGCCGATAAACCTTGCTGCTGTTGTCGGGGATTCCAGCATAGATCTTTCATGGACGGCCCCTGTTTCAGATGGCGGTTCGGCGCTAACTGATTACGTCATCCAATACAAGCTGACGATAGGCGGAACATGGACGACATTTGCCGATGGCGTGAGCACGGTTCCTAATGCGACAGTAACAAGCCTGTCGAATGACAATTCATATGACTTTAGAGTGTACGCCAAGAACATCGTCGGTACGGGAACATCGTCTTCTGTTGTAAGCGCGACGCCGGGTGCGCCAGCGCAGGTTCTTATCCAGAGCTTCAGCGATTTGATCACTCCGACAATCGGTACAGCGGTTCGCATTACCAATGAAGGTTCGGTTGCATATGAATATCAATATACATGGTGCGTAACGGACAGCGCTGTCAATCTTTGCGGAAGCGGAGATGATGTCTTTAGCTCAACGGCTGCAAAACTCATTCAGCCTGGAGAAAACTTCGATACGATCCTCAACTCTACGGTTCCTGTTGCTGGCAATTACTTCTTCCATATCAATGTTCAGTTCGGATCAGATTCATCAGTCGCACATCAGTCATTCACGGCAGTGGCAGACACTCCCGTTGAGCCACCTACTGGCGGCGGTGGCGGAGGAGGTGGCGGCGGCAGCGGAGGCGTGAGCATCATAATTCCGCCAGTCGTGACAAAGCCAAACGGAGCATGCGTGGGCGCAGACCTCAATAGCGATGGCAAGGTGAATTCAATAGACTTCTCAATCATGCTTGCTTTCTGGAAGACTGCAGGACCATATAAGAATGCCTGCGTAGATACGAATACAGACAAGCAAGTCAACTCAGTCGATTTCTCGATACTTCTTTATCAGTGGGGTAAAAATCCTGCCTTATTCAAGAGACAATAATTAAACCATGCTTAAAATACCTTCATATCTCATAGGAACCTTCATTCTTCTGACAATACTCATGCCGCGCAGCGCATTCGCCGCTGAGCTTCTTTTTAGCGCGTCTGCAGATTCTCGCACTGTCGAAGTGCATATCGATCCACAGTCAAAATCATTGAATGTGGTCGAAGGAAAAATACGATTTTCAGGACCTGGCGCGGACGGTCTGACGGTTCGCATAGAAAACGGTCAGTCTATTTTGCCTATTTGGCCTACGCCGCCGCTCTATGACGAGCAGGATAAGTCGATTTCATTTGTCGGCGGAGTTCCGAATGGCTTCAATGCCAAAGGGCTTCTTTTTAGGCTGCAAATCTCTCAGACAAAGCCGGATGATTTGACGATTGCCTATGTGGACGGGAATGCATATTTGAACGATGGGAAAGGAACCAAAGAATCGGTTTCTTCAAACCCTCTTGAGCTTCGTGCCGCTAACGATGGGACGGCGACAGCAACAAATGACAATAACAAGAATGATAATAATGCGAATAATTATTCACAGGACAGTGGCAATGCATTTAAATATGCTACAATAATTCTACTAATAGCCATCGTCCTCTATGTAATTTTCCACAATGCTTATAAAAAAAGTTACAAAAAATAACATTCGATTCTGGACGACGGCTTTTTTCCTCAGCGCATTCTTTTTCATCAGCAGCAAAGCGGATGCTGCCACTTTGCAAATCACTTCCAGCGCGGCAACGCTTTCGCCCGGAGGAATAGCTACATTGACCATTGTCGTGAATGCCGAAGGACAGGCCATAAACAATGCTGAGGCAAGAATTGCTTTTCCGTCCGACTTATTGGAAGTGGTATCGGTGAGCAAGAGCAATTCTGTTTTCTCACTATGGGTGGAAGAGCCTGCATATTCAAACCCTTCCGGAACGATCAGCTTCAATGGAGGCGTTCCGACTCCTGGGTTTGGCGGCTCAAACGGCACGGCCTTATCCATCGTGGTAAAGGCAAAAAAGGCTGGTCAGGCGGATATATTTTTCTCTGATGCCGCTGTTCGCGCAAATGACGGATTCGGTACGGATGTTCTCACGAGCAAAAAAGGCAGAACAATAACCATTGCCAAGAGCAGCGAGCCTGTAGTCGAAAATATTCCAACGCCGACGCCAGCTCCGGCACCGACACCTGCCGCGGCACCGGCGCCTTCAACGTTGGCCTTGCAAATCACATCGCCGACCCATCCCTCTCAAGAATCATGGTACAAGGATTCAAGCCCTCTATTCAGATGGAAGGTACCCAAGGGAGCAGATGCGGTACAGACAGGAATTGACAATAATGCATCCGGCTCAGCTCGAGTAATGCATAGTCCGGCCATAAATGAAAAGTCTGCGCAGGATCTGAAAGACGGAACATGGTATTTCAAGGTTCGGGCGCGCAAAGACGGGACATGGGGTCCGACAAGCACGTATATAGCTCAGGTAGACAATACGATTCCTAAAAAGAACGATGTCGTATTTTCTTATGATGACCAGAATAAGGTATTGAGCATTGCTGCCGATATCGTTGATGAAACTTCAGGTCTGGATTATTACGAAATATATGTAAATGATATTTTGATAAAAAAGGTTCCATCTTCTGAATTCATAAATGGCGCATACAGCATGGCCGTGAATACTCCTGGGGAAAATACGGTAAGGCTCGTTGCGATTGACCGTGCCGGCAATTCTGTCGAGTCGCTCGCGGCTTTCAACGTATCGGCTGTCGAGAGTCATCCATCGGAATCCGCACTGCCAAGCACCTCAGCAAAGCAGCCGATGCTGATTTCGATAGGATCGTTCAGCGTGCCTGCGCTTTACTTCGCGATACTGATCTTGTCCGTGCTTATCTTGCTTCTCTTCGCCGCATTCGAATTCGGGCTTCACTATAGCAAGCTTCGCAATCGATTCAAGAAGCGCGCGGCTTTGTCCAATGGAGACAATCTAAAGGTGCTCCTCACATTTAAAAAGCGCCTTGAAAGACACCTTGAAATATTGCAGCGCACTCGACATGAGCGCACTCTGTCAAAGGAGGAAAAGGAAATCAAGGAGGCGATTGAGAATGATTTGGATGAGGTTGATATGGCAATCGATGGCCAAAGAGCAGGCCTAAGACTGATGGAACCAACTGAAATCGTGAGATAGGGTGACGTTGTCAAATATCAGCAGCCATTTATCTATTGCAAAAAACCAGAAACTCGCCAGAAAAGGTCAGAGGCAATATTGGAGACGCTGAAGACGGGCAAGAGCTTTCATTGAACATTGCCCAAGCTGGTGCCATATTTCCTGCCCACAAATTAGTGCTAATATACTGGAATGAAACTTACCAAATTTGAGCAATCAGGATTTATTCTCGAAACGAATTCAGGATTCAAGCTGGCTTTTGATATAGGCAATAAGACGCCTTTGGAAAAGCTGGAAGGAATAACTTGCGATGCCGTGCTCATTTCTCATATTCATGGAGATCATTTTTCGATTGAGCAGATAAAGAAGCTGCAGCCCAAACAGGTATATCTCAATCATGAATGCAAGGAGTCGTTGGGAGAAGAGGCTTTCGATTTCGAGATCGTGGAAATAAGGGCAGGGGAAACTTTTTCAATAAATGAAATATCCGTGCAATCATTCAATGTCGATCATGGGCCGAATGTGTCTGTAGCCCTTCCTGAAAATTTCGGTTTTCTGATCAATGCAGACGGTCAGACTGTCTATTTCGCCGGAGATATGTTTTATCCTTCTGGAATCGATGTGACGGATCTCGAAGTCGATTATGCGCTCATTCCTGTTGGCGGGCATTATACCTTCGGGCCTCAGGAAGCATTTGATTTCGCGAAGCAATTCAAAAAGATCGGCAAGATCATTCCCATGCATTATGAGAGGAACAACCATATCGACCCTGTCCGGCATGATGAATTCCTCGCTCTCGCTCGAGGCTCTTTTGATTGCGAGTAGGCTTTTTCGCCTTGGGTTACGGGAAGGCCTGTCCGATTGATTGTGATCCATGCTATCATTTTTTATATGAAAGAATTTCCAAATCAACCGAACCCATATGAATCTCCGATTGATGCGATCGCCCAGCCCGCTGCAGAGGCCGCTGATTCGTTAGGGCCAACAGAGCTTATTCAAAAGTATGAAAGAATAAAAGCCTATGCCGAATCGCAGGCAGAAAACGGTTTTGTTCGCGTATACCGAGCTGAGGGCGACAAGGGAGAAGAGGCTTTCGGTGGACAGACAGCATTGGCAGGAACTTGGTTTTCTCCTTCCTTTGAGGTTCCAAAATCATTCAAGGATCGCAAGGAGGGCGATGGGTCATCTGATATGAAAATCGTATCTGTTATCATACCGAAATCCATGCTCGACGGCCGGGACGCGATCGATGCCGGAATGAATCAAGTCAATGTGCTTAATCCGGATCTTTTGGCTGGCGCGACGATCGTTGATTCGCCTGATGATTCATCCGTATCCGTCGAAGGGTATCTGAACCAGTTTCCTTTCGTAAGATCCTTGAAGGAGAGCGGGGCGATTTGATTCCAATATGAAAAACTTCCTCATAACCCTCCCACCAAACATTGTCAAAAGCTTTGCCCGCAAAAATGTCTTCTTTCATTTAGCTGCGATCGTGGCAACATTCATCATCCTCAAATCCGGATTGGACTGGCGGTATTTCCTTGCGGTGCGAAACCCCGCACTCAATCAGGCGTTCTTTCCTGCGCTCATTATCGGAGGTCTTTTGCCAATCCTATTGCCGATCTGTCTCATTGTTCTCGGCGCGGTTTTCCATAATAAAAAAAGATCGATCATGGGCTGGTGCCTGGCGCAGGCCGCATTCATCGGCTGGCTGGTCTCATCGACGTACAAGGCATTCACAGGCCGCGTTCAGCCGGATCTCATCAATATCGGCATCGACTCGAGCCATAGCTTCAATTTCGGATTCTTGCAGCATGGGATTTTCTGGGGCTGGCCTTCATCGCATACGACGGTCGCTTTTGCCATGTCATTCGCGCTGATCGCTCTATTGGTTTTTTCCAAAAAATCAGAAAACTCGCATACTCCATCTGCGCCAATATCTGCCAAAAAGAAGTGGATCGCCATCATCGCGATCGCATATGCATTGTATGTAGGCATCGGAGTCTCATTCGCGATTCATTGGCTGTCGGAATTCATTGCAGGCGCTTTGATCGGTACGGCGATCGGGGTAACAGTGGGGAAGTCGTTCAAGGAGCATTTTTGATATACTACCCATATGATACCTCGCAACTTCTTTGTCGTCCGTGCCGTCGTCTTCATCGTGATTATCGCCATCATCGGCATCGTGGCCGGCTTCAAATATCTCGGTGATACCGCCATGGATGCATCGCCAAGTTTTTCTAATGATGCGATAAGCAGCAGCAGTGGCTCTGATGGGCAGAATATGCCGCATCGCGGTGAGCTCGATTCGGGAGGCGAAGCGGATCCTGCGCGCATGACTTTGGAAATGAGAAATCCCAATGATCCCAATGGCAAATCGCAATCATGGACTTGGATTATGGCTCGATCTGCTGATGGAAAAGAAATACGTCCAGCCATCGGCGATGAAAAGAAATTCAGCATAACGTTTTCTCCAAGACCTGCAGAAATCGGATCATTCATCGGCACGACGGATTGCAATAGCATGCAAGGAAAATTTGCTGCAGATCACAAAATAGAGCGAGATGCGTCTGGCGATGTAGAGCCTCGCGCAATCAAATTCACTGAAGTCTTCCGAACCGAAATGGCATGCGGCGATTCGCAGGAAGCTGAATTCGCGGCCCTAATTGAAAATGCAGCGTCATATGAATTCACGGTGAGAGGCGAGCTGATTTTGAATCAGAAGGGAGGAGGAATGGCGACATTCAGGTAGCTCTCAGTCTGTTTGGCCATGGCAAGCATCGATGGCCATGACGCTATATACAGGTTTTAATATATGTGATAAAAATAGTCCGGCTGCACATCAACAAAACTCGCAGTCAGATAGTTAACCCAGACAACCACCGGCCTTTAGAAAGGGGTCTTTTATCATGAGCACATCCACAAAACCCGCATTATCAGCAACACCTGCAAAACCTACGAAAAAGAAATCTCCGGTACTTTCCAATTCTCTCTGGCCGGGCCTCGTCGGCAAAGGAACCGGCGAAGATCAGGAGCCTCACATTGCACTCAAACGCATGCTGGATCTCACTTTCGCGGCCAATATCGGCGGCGAAAGGTTCCTGGGCGTTGACGTCATATGCGATGCGCGCCATGGCCTCGGCCTTGGAGCCAGCGACGACGAGATCAAGCTGTTCGCTGATACCGTCGGCGATAGGGGTTTCCTCATCAACTCTGTCGTTGCCCCGGTATGGCCGGGCGCAGCAGGCGGAGGGTCAGCCATGGGAAATTACGCCGAGCGAGCCAAATTTCTCGCTGCCGTCGAATTCGGCTGCCATGTCGCGCAAATCTTCAAGAAGAAGGGTGTCCGGCAATGGGGCAATGTGCGCGTCGATTCCGCCGAATTCGGAATTGGAGAATGGCGCAAGGATCCGAGAGCCAATACTGCCCTGATCGTGGATACTTTCAAGAAAGCTGCGAAGATAGCCGCCGACAAAGGCGAGCGTCTTGCCACTGAGATGGAGGTCTGCTGGGCTGGCATGCATTCGATTCCTCAGATGCTGAGGGTGCTGGAAGATGTCGGCCAGCCGGGGAGCTTTGGGCTCATGGCGGACCTCGCTCATGTGCATACTGCCATGCTCGGCTACAATGCTCCGGAAGATGCGGTCCTGCCGCTCGATCGACAATATACGCCTGAGGAATTCTGGGCTGCATATGAAGAGGTTGCTGCCAAACTCAATCCGTGGACGATCGATTTCCATGTCGCGCAGAATGACGGAACCGTGCATGGCGCCGGCGATCATGACAAGACCGGCAAGCATTGTCCTGTGGATGATCCCAATGGACAGCTCGATATCGTCAGATGCGCCAGCTACTGGCTGAAGGACGCCGCCGCGCATGGCATCCGCCACATATGCTGGGACGGCTGCATGTTCCCGAATGCCACACTCGAAGATCCAGAGACCTGGAATAAGGTTCTCGCGAAGATGATCGAAGTGCGCGATGCGCATGGCTCGAACTGATCCGGCAGCAGGCTCATCGGGCCGACCTGAACTGGTGGGTCCGTTAATCAAGATTGAAATCGCGTCCCAGGACCCTCGTGGCCCTGGGACGATTTTCTTTTTCGGGTATGCTATCATTTTATCCATGACAAAAATCGCAACGAAAACGGCAAAGGCCTCGAAGGCATCAGCGAAATACGTAGACGGATTCGTCCTCATCATTCCAAAGAAGAATGTCGAGGCATATAAGAAGATGGCAAAAATCGGCAAACAGGCATGGATAAAATACGGCGCATTGGATTATAAGGAATGCATGGGCGAGGATCTGTCTATCAAGCCAGAAATGGGAAGCCCTGCTCCATCTTCATTCATCAAGCTTGCGAAGGCATCGCCTGACGATACTGTCTGGTTTTCATATATAACATTCAAAAATAAGAAGCATCGAGATCAGGTGAATAGGGATGTCATGGCATATTTTGAAAAGAAATATGCAAGCATGGGTGACGAGCCGATGCCATTTGATCCGCGAAAGACGGCTTATGGAGGGTTTTCTGTTGTCGTGAGCGCATAATAAAATGGATTATAAAATCATTCTCGCCATCATTGCATCAATCCTAGCGGTCATCGGCAATATCTCATATCTGCGGGATGTATTGCGTGAAAAAATCAGGCCGCATCCATATACATGGCTCATCTGGTCAATCGTTTCGTGCGTGACATTCTTTGGACAATTGCAGAAAGGGGCGGGGATAGGCGCTTTGCCAACCGGCGTCGCAGAGGCGTTTACGATACTCATTTTCATATTCTCCCTGAAATATCTGTTCAAAGGAGGTGTCGGCCATATCCGCAAGATCGATACGTATTTCCTGATCGTGGCATTGCTCGGATTGATACCGTGGGCCATGACAAAGGATCCGACGATCTCCGTGATCATCGTCGTCTCGATCGATGTAGTCGCTTTTATTCCGACATTGCGAAAGACATGGGCGCATCCGAAGACCGAGCAGCCGATGCTCTATGGGATGAATGTGGCAAGGCATATCCTGACGCTTTTCTCGCTCAATGCATACAATATCGCGACCGCACTGCATTCTATCGCTATGATCTGTACTAATACGGTGATGACGGCTTTCATCAAGATGAGGAAAAGATGAAGCCGGGAATAAAAAGACCGTGATATAATATTTGCATAATGAAACGCATTTTCGCATCCGCTCTTTTTGCATCTGCATTATTCGCAATTGCATTATGTGCTCCGAATACCGCAGATGCAGCGTTGACTCTGACGGCAGGAACAAATGCGACGACCACTCCGAGCGTTGCGACATCGATCACTGGCTTTCAGATCGTAGGACCGGCCGCATCGACGACTCCTGTAAAGTTATTTACGACAAGCGGAACATTGGCGATGTCGGTAACGACAGGCCTTACATTCACCGGATCGCCGACCGGATCGGTCGTATATTTCAGCGGAACGGTTGCCAATATCAATGCGGCATTGTCGACGCTCACATATACGCGAGGATCGACAGGGTCGGACACCCTCGAAGTCTCATTGGTGAATCCGGGAGAGGTTTTTTATACAACGAATAATCACCTCTATGCATTCGTCGCAGGGTCGTATACGTGGAATGCCGCATCAACGGCTGCGCAGGCACAGACATCGTATGGAGCGACAGGATATCTCGCTACCATTACATCGGCCGGGGAAAATGCTTTCATTTCTGCACGAATGACAGGAGATGGCTGGATCGGAGGAACTGATTCTGCCGTTGAGGGTGCATGGAGATGGGCGACGGGACCTGAAGCTGGCACGCAGTATTGGCAGGGAGTAGGCAACGGCAATACGGTTAACGGACAATATGCGAACTGGAGTGGCGGCGAGCCGAATCAGTCGGGAGACGAAGATTGCGCGGAGACATATGTCTCAAACGGCACATGGAACGATCTTCCGTGTAGTGCTGGCCTCGGCTATGTGGTCGAATTCGGAGCGCCTGGCAATTTGCCGACCGTAGTAGCCGCGAATATTTCCGTAGTCACTGCGGATGTGCCTGCCGTTACATCATTGAGCCCTTCGAATAGCGCGACAGGGGTTAGCACGACATCCAATCTCGTAATCGGATTCAGCAAGACGGTTACTCCAAATAGCGGAAATGTTTCAATACAAAAGGTCTCTGATGATTCATTGGTTGAAAACATTCTCGTGACTGGCGGACAGGTCAGCGGAAGCGGAACGAACTCAATCACCATCAATCCGAATACGATTCTCGATGAGGGAACGAGCTATTATGTCATCGTGCCAGGAACGGCATTCAGGGACGCATCGAGCAATCCTTTCGCGGGAATCACGGCATCTAGCACATGGGTCTTCACCACGGCGGATGTGACGGCTCCCGTCATCACGAATGTCGCGACATCGAGCCTGGCTACGACCACTGCCACGATCATTTGGGATACGAATGAATTGGCATCAACGCGAGTCGTATATTCTACGGGAAATTCTTTTGCCTCAACGACTGCGGAAGCAGATACAAGTCCCAGAGTTGCTTCGCATAGCGTAGGATTGACCGGCCTCGTCGCATGTACAACATATAATTTCAAAGTCGTATCGAGGGATGGATTCGCGAATGCCGCCACTTCATCAGCGAGCCTCTTTACCACTTCGGGATGCGCGGCAAGCACGATTCCTTCGAATGCCACTACGACTACGGTTACGGTGAGCGGCACGTCTTCCTCGTCTCTGACTCAGAGCGGCAGAACTATTGCGATTGCAACGCCCGCAAACTTCACAGCTACATCTTCAACGGTAGTCATTCAGATACGCAGCATGGACGCAGATCCGGTACTCGGAACTACCGGCATCCCATTAGGCATGTCTCAAGCGACGAATATCGCCTTTGATGTCACCGCACTCATCAATTCGACTCAGGTATTGGATTCATTCGATGCGCCAGTCACGATCACCTATACATATACGGATGAGGACATCGAAGGATTGGACGAAGCCTCACTCGTTCTCTATCACTATCATAGCGGGCAATGGCTGCGGCTCAGCGATTGCTCGGTCAATCAGGCTACGAATACCATTACATGTACGTCACCGAGCTTCTCTATCTTTGCCATCTTCGGCACGCCGCCAGTTGCAGCTTCCGGCGTCGCTGCTGGAAGCCAAACGGCAACCGCGGGTGTCACATTCGGCTGCAAGAATATGGCTGCGCAAAATTATCAGTCATATGTTCAGCATAAGGCTGAATTGTGCATATATGCGGCAGGTTCTGCCGGTTCAGCTGCGGGCGCTGCCAATCCGACGAATTCGTCTGGAACCGCCTCGCTTTCTACTGGTGCATTCATGCGAGACTTGTCTTTGAATATGAAAGGGGAAGACGTACGAGCTTTGCAGAGAATGCTCAATGTCAAAGGATTTAAGGTTACCGCAAGCGGGGCAGGATCTCCTGGAAATGAGACCGCGCTATTCGGTTCTGCGACAAAGGCAGCGCTCATCAAATATCAGAAAGCCAATGGCATCAAGCCTGCGATTGGATTCTTTGGTCCGAAGACGAGGGCGTCTATTTCTAAATAAGGGAACGATTTCTATTTGCCATTCTTCATCAGCCAATTGATGCCAGGGAAGCAGCATGCTCGTCGCATACCAGATGAGAGTTTCGAAATCGCTGTCAGCGTCCGCTTCATGCGCGTTTCTTCGAGCTTGCCGGTGATGATCCAAAAGATCCAGTCTCGTCGCGCGATCGGCGTAATGTCTTCCCATAATGCTTTGGCTTTTTTGTTTGCTGGCGATGTTGAGGCAAGGGCTTTCGTCAATTCCGCAGGCATTCGGGTTTCGCTTTCATCGCCGATCTTCGTAATCTCTACGGAAACCGTATCGCCGATATTCGCCTTGGTGAAATCATGAATCGTTTTGCCGACTTTGAGCATGGTGTTCGCGCCGCTATCTGCATTTGCTCCTGCTGTTGCGGTAGATCGGAAGGGGATATTATTGATCGCGCCTTCTAGTGTCGTTTCTGTATCGGATGAGAGTTTTGCGCTTATGCTCTTTGGCAGGGATAAAAAAGCCCATGCAGCTGTGCTGCTATTGCCTTTCCCGGCCTGCAATTCTGCGGTGAAGCGAGCCGTGG